>JAUIKF010000085.1 GCA_030430575.1 Bacteroidia bacterium
CGTAGTTTTAATCCTAATAGTTCTTTGCAGAACAGTTCGCTTTTTTTAATACCATAATCTTAAGCTAGAACTGTTCTGCTTTTTTTCAAATGCCAGAACTAATTGGCAAAGACTGTCCAAAGTCTAATTATCTTCTATCCCTGCTTCATAGGCATAGGCCGCATTGAGGTAATATAGCGCAGAGTTCTTAGGATTTCGCTTGATACCTTCTTCCAGAAATTCGGCAGCAGCGCGTGCGCCTTGCTCTTCAGCGAGAATGGCTGCCCAGCCATTCCAGATAAAGATCGCATCTGGCTTGATGTCTAATGCATACTGTAGGTATTCGAGTGCTGAGAAGCGATTGCCCAGGCGAAATTCACAAGAAGCGATGGCAAAACAGATTTCCTCATTCTCCTCATCCAGTCTAAAAGCTTTCTGGAAGTAATGAACGGCTTCCAGGTACTTTTTACTTTTTTCCAAACAGTATCCAATTCCTAACCATGCATCGGCGTAGTCAGGGTCTATTTTTCCTACATAGTGGAAGTATCGAATGGCATTTTGTGGGGAGTCGAGTTCACGATAGGTCTGCCCGATATAGTATAAGGTGTGTACATCTTTGGGCTGGTGGGTGGCCGCTTCCAGGAAGGCGCGAAGGGCTTCTTCTGGACGGTCCAGGTATAGGAGGGTTCGGCCTTTTTTGTAATGTGCTTGCCCAAAATCATCTTTTACAACGGTAGCAAAGTCAAAAGCTTCAATCGCTTTTTCATAGTGCTCTAGCCTTGCATAGAGAATACCCAATTGATACCAAATATCAGCTGTATAGGGATGCGCATCGAGGAAATTTTCATATATCTTAATCCCTTCTTCATGTCGCCCGAGGGATTCCAGCAAAAATGCCAGTTCATAGGTGGCTTCGACAAAATCAGGGGCTTCTTTGATTGCTTGGCGATAGTATTGCTCGCTGTGTTGGGTGTGCCCACATAGCTGAGCGACATTGCCCATCTGGAGAAGGACCTCCTCGGTGGAGTGGGCGACAGCCCGCAGGTGGTGAAGCAATTTGATGGCTTCATCATAGCGATCAAGTTGGGCCAGTATCTCGGCCTTGAGGAGGCTGCATTCAAAATGCATGGGACTTATCGCTAAGGCGTCCTCCACAAATTGCAAGGCAAAATTGCAATTGCCTTGTTCCAGTTCAATGATGGCCATCTTCAAGTCAAGCTCCGCGCTTTGCGGGTGACTTTGACGGGCAAAAGTGATCAATGACAGAGCTTTGACCAGATCATTCTGGTCAAGGTAGTAATGGAAAATTTCATCTACTTTGAGCAAGTCGATAAAATAGAAGTCGCGGTTTCTGCGCATTTCTTCAAACTCTCGGGCACTTTTGTGACCATGAGGTTCTTCGAAATGGCCGCGTCCATATTGATCTTGCATGAGCTTTCTTCGCTGATCGAAGTGTAGTTTGGACTGAATAAAAAAACGAATAACTAAAAGGCAGATCAGTCAAATATATAAAGAAACTGCCTAATCTATCTAACTTTTCTTAGGCTAACTAAAAACACGCCTAAAAGAACGAGGGAAATATAGGCCAATTTTGAGAAGGTTACAGCATCTGTATAAGCTACCACTGCGATACTCGTGACAAGTACCGGTTGCAGATAAATATACACGCTTACTTGTGATGATGGAACTAATTTCAGCGCCCAAGCATTCAGGCTATAGGCCAAAATGGTAATAAATAGTATAACATAAACCGTGCCTAGAAGCGCTTCTGTCGACACAGTGGCCCATGCTGTATCCATCAGGGCAGGCATCCCCACCGGGATACTTACGATCCCGCCAAAAAAGTAAACCCACATGATCAGGGTACCTGTATGGTACTTCACACTTAAGGGACGTACAAGGACCAAATAGATGGCATAACACATTGAGTTTACAATTATTAGGCCATCTCCCATCACCGTTCCAAAGCTCAGGCTAAAGGATTTTCCATTGAGGCTCAACAGGCCTGCTCCTACAAATGACAAGATAAGTCCTACAACTTTCAGCCACGTCATTTGTTCTTGTCGGATCAGCCAAGCGATTAAAAAAACGAATACGGGGGTGGTTGTCATGAGCACTGAGGCATTGACCTCGATAGTCATGGACATCCCCCAAAGGAAGAACATTTGATTGAGTGCGATACCAAACACGCCACAAGCAATGAACCGCGGGATGTCTTTTCTTTCGATAGGCTGACGGATAATCGTCAAACCAAAAAGACCAAAAAACAGGCAGCCAAATATGCCCCTCAGGGCAAGAAGAGTGAAAGGGTCGATGTCATCGAACACCCAAATAACCAGCACGAAATAGCTAAGCGCATAAAATAGCGCTACCATCACCATGGCAATGTGTGCTGCTAAGAAACTGGGGACTCGACCCACTAGGTAGTGCTAATTTGTAAGGTAGTGTGATTTAAAAACGCATTTATGACTGTAAAAAGTGCTATAAGTCACCGGCTCAAACACTTTTCAGCCAATTTATGTTTGCTAAGTCATGGATCAAAAAATAACTGTAATCGGTTCAGGTTTTGCGGGATTAGCTGCTGCCAGTTTACTGGCTCAGAAAGGCTACCAAGTTACCATTTTAGAGAAAAATGATCAGCCTGGCGGCCGCGCACGCCAGTGGTCACAGGACGGTTTTACGTTCGATATGGGGCCGAGTTGGTACTGGATGCCAGATGTGTTTGAAGCGTATTTTGCCTTGTTTGGCAAAAAAGTTTCCGACTTTTACGACTTACGGCTACTGGACCCAGGGTATCGGATATATTTTGGAAAAGGGGATCAAATAGACGTGCCCGCTACGCTAGAAGGTCAAATTAATCTTTTTGAGCAATACGAACCGGGCAGCGGCAAGCACCTTCAGTCCTTCTTGTCGCAAGCCGCGTACAAATATGAGGTCGGCATGCGCGATTATGTATTCCGCCCCAGCCATTCTATAGGCGAGTTTATGGACTTCCGCTTGATACGCGAGAGTTTTCGCATACAGATGTTTTCTTCCCTCAGCAAACACGTGCGCAGCTTTTTCACCCACCCACACCTCATCAAATTGCTTGAGTTTCCTGTGCTGTTTCTGGGTGCTACACCCCAAAATACGCCTGCACTCTACAGCATGATGAACCATGCCGACCTAGGCCTCGGGACCTGGTACCCTATGGGCGGCATGCATGAAATCGTCAAAGCCATGGTGTCAATTGCTGAGGAGCAAGGGGTTGATATTCAGCTAAATACAGAGGTAAAACAAATTATTTCTGCCAATAATAAGGTCACCAAAATAGTCACCAATCAAGGCGATTTTGGCACCGATATTCTCCTGTCCAACGCCGATTATCATCACACCGACCAATTACTACTAGCCCCTAAAGACCGTCAATATTCCCCCAAGTACTGGGACAAGCGCGTGATGGCTCCTTCTAGCTTGCTATTTTATTTAGGGGTAAATAAAAAGCTGCCCTCGCTGAAGCACCACAACCTATTTTTTGATGAGGACTTCGGATTGCATGCAAAAGAGATTTACACTGACCCCAAATGGCCTACCAGCCCTTTATTCTATGTGTGCTCCCCTTCCCAGACAGACCCCAGCGTAGCGCTTGAAGGGCAAGAAAATCTTTTTGTCTTGATCCCCTTGGCAGCAGACCTGGAAGATAATGATATGGAACGCGAGCGGTACTATCACATGGTGATGGACAGGCTGGAAGCTCTCACAGGCGAAAGCATCAGAGATGCTGTAGTAGTCAAACGCAGCTACGCCATGCGTGACTTCAAGAAAGACTACCACGCCTTCAAAGGCAATGCCTACGGCCTTGCCAACACCCTACAACAGACGGCTTTCCTCAAGCCGAAACTGCGCTCTTCCAAACTCAGTAACCTGTACTACACAGGGCAGCTCACCGTGCCAGGTCCAGGCGTACCTCCTGCCTTGATCTCAGGCCAAGTAGCAGCAGCGGAAATAGGGAAGAGGAAGTGATAATTAAAAATGGAGAATTGAAAATGAATGAACAAGCATTCTTAATTCTTCATTAATTCCGTATCTTGTCGCTATGAATGAATACATTCTGGAAATCGATCTCCCCTTGTACCTGGATCAAGAATTCATGTCACTTATCCCTGCGCAGCGGCAGCAGGTCAATAAGCTCATGGCAGATGGAGTCATCAGTGGCTATAGCCTCTCGATGGACCGATCCAAGTTGTGGGTGACGCTTCGAGCTGCCTCGGAAGAGGAGGTACAGAAGGTATTTGAGTCATTTCCGCTTTTTGAATACATGCAAGGCGCTATCATCCCCTTGATGTTTCACCAAAGCCTCACCATTGGCCTCCCTCAACTCTCAATGAATTGAATTTACTTCGAAAAGCCCATGTCTGGCTCGCCCTTTTATTGGCGCTGGAGCTATGTGCCTGCAGTGGTCAAGAAATCCCCCATTCAAGTGAGGAACTCCTCCCCACACGTCGCGAATTGATTCGCACTTTTCGCCAACAAAACAAGGTATTAGTGGTCTATGGAGCATCCGTACACCAGTTCCGACATCGCTTTCGCGAAGCTGCGCTGAAGCTCAAAGAGCGCTTCTCAGACGGGCGTTTTGAAGTCTTGGTGCGCAGCCACGAGGAAGTCACGCCAGCGGAGCTGGATTCGCTTCCGTTGATAGTCGTAGGTAGCCCAACTGGCAATTCTGTTATTGGAAAAATTGCTAGCGATCTTCCTGTCCAGTTTCAGCGCCTAGGGTTTGAATTTGAGAAGCAATCATTCACCGATTCCAGCAACGTTTTTTGCCTTTCCTTTTACCCCAACCCGTTCAATCCCCAACTCCCGATCAGCCTCGTGACAGGCTGTAGTGAAGGTGCCCTCTGCGACCTCTATGACCAGCAGTGGCAACGCCTGATCTGGAATTCATGGGACTATGAAGTCTATAATAAACAGCAACGCGTGCTGATGGGGCGCTTTCGGAGCGATTCTACGCACCGCTGGGAAGTCGATCGCGATACGCGATTCGACATGAGTCAACTCACCCAAACGGAGAAGCAAAGCCAACATTTTCGATTTATCACACACGATAAAAACCTTTCCAAGGCAGAATGGGAAGCGTTGATGGAAGCATGCGAAGAAAACTATGTGGCGATAGATTCATTTGTTGGAACTCACAAAATGGAGGAGGAACGGATCGATTATCATATCTACCCCACCGCAGAGATGAAGGGCCTGATGCTCAACAATACCGATTGTGCCCAAATAGATGTGAAAAACAACTGTGTGCATGCTGTCTTCAATGACCACTTTACCCATAGCGATGAGGAAGGGGAAAATCGGTTGTTGCTGCGCCAGCGACTGGGAAAGCCTGCGACCCTAGCGCTAGAAAAGGGACTGGCCCTCACCTTCACCGAACATTGGCAGAAGAAAGGCCATCTGTATTGGGCAAGAAGGCTTTTTCAATCGGACAATATGCCTCCACTGGCAGATTTACTGGACAATGAGTGGTTTGAAAAATCGTCAGAGTTGGTCACAAGTGCCGTGGCAGGGAGTTTTGTATCGTTTCTGATTGAGGAATGGGGCAAAGAAGTTTTTTTGGAAAAATATGCCACCTGGGTACCTACACAAGCCGAGACCCGCAAACTAGCGCGAAAATGGGATGCTTTCCTCTCTCTTTCTTTACCGATCATTCCGCCTCCGAGACAGGCCTCCATTCCCCCTTACCTTAAGGGCTTCAACTTCACCCATGAAGGCTATCAAATCTATAATGGCTACATTTCTAAAAAAGCAGCAGAATCCCTCGCTTACCTGAAAGACATGGGCGCCAATGCTGCCGCCATCGTGCCCTATACAGGCATGCGCCAGAATGAAGCGTCGTTTTTGGGAATTAACGACTGGGCTGGGGGAGAGAATGATGAGAGCATCATCCATGCCTTGGCGAAGGCCAAATCCTTGGGCATGACTACACTACTCAAGCCTCAGGTGTGGGTAAATGATGGCTGGCCTGGATCCGTCAGTTTTGAGGAAGAAGCGGAATGGCAAAAGTTTTTTGATTACTACCACCAATGGATTCTCCATTATGCCCTGATGGCGGAAATTCACGGAGTAGACATCTTGTGCCTGGGTGTGGAGTTTGAGAAAGCGACGCTTTCTCATGAAGCCGAATGGCGAAAGATCACCGCGAAGATTCGTGGCATCTACACAGGCAAGCTCACCTACGCCGCCAACTGGGGCGAGGAATTTGAAAAAGTAGGTTTTTGGGATCTTTTCGACTATATCGGCCTCAATTGCTATTACCCACTCACCTCGTCCGACGACCCTACGGACGAGGAACTCCAGGCAGGCTGCGCCGCCTTCGCCAAGAAAGTAGAGAAAGTACTCAAGCGCTTTCCCAAACCCCTCCTCATCACCGAACTCGGCTATCGCAGCGTCACTGCCCCCTGGCAGCACCCCCACGAAGAGGCTGGCGACCGCACCTTCAACGCCGAAGACCAGGCCCGCGCCTACGAAGCCACCTTCCAGGCACTGGAAGGCAAGGAATGGTGCAAAGGGCTGTTTTGGTGGAAGTGGTCCACTTTCCTGGACGATATGGAGCCAGGTGATCGTCGATTCATCCCCTACAAGAAGCCCGCCGAGGCGGTGGTGAGGAAGTGGTATGGGGGGTGAGTTTTGGGGAGAGGTGCAAGTGTCAAGTCTTGTCCTGAGCGCAGTCGAAGGATCAAGTTCAAACTCAATTTTTCTTATTGTCATTCACGAAAATTAGGTTGCGCAAGGCTACAAACTGTGTAGTATAATGCAAACTGATTTTATATATCATGGCCCTAGGCTAACTCCAGCAAATACGCCAACACTTCCTCCAAACCCCGTTCCTCAAAAATATCCAATTCAGGCACCTCATATCCTAAAGGTCCAATGAAGACAGGAAACTTTGCCTCCATATCTGCCCCTATGTCAATTCCTTTTTTCTCCTCTAGTTTTAGCACCCTTCTTTTGACGGCATGCCCAAACTCCTCGGCTTCAGTAATGAAGGTACTTTTGCAAGTTTTACATGGCACTAAAAACTGGTCACCTCCTACTTTTTTCATTTGATGTAAATCAAATCCTCCTTCAAATCCCCCCAATACTGTGAGCATATTGAGAATATTTGATTCATAACAATAAAACGATCCGCTGAAATTATACATGTCTATCGCCACGAATTGGCGAAACCGCGGAAACTGACAGGGACAGGATTTCCTATAGTAAAATTGAATAACCTGCTTCAACCCTTGGTCAAGGGCGTCTAGTTGAGATGCTTTCCAATCGGGGAGGTTGGCTTCAAGAAGGAACTCCATATAAGAAGTATTCAATGACTATTCCACTCTGATTCTTTTACTCCAAATATTTCTTCATTATTCACCCATGAGGCATCAATCATATTGTGATATTCGCCAAATCGAAGAAGCGTAATTTGACAGTCTTTCTTGTCTATTATCTATGGCATTTGGAGACCATATAGTGGATTGGATTTGCTTAGTCAATTCATACTGGCTTGTGAGGAAAATATTCTTTTTCTCATCAAATGGAAGGGTTTCACAAGCTCTATTTTTGTCATCTTCTAATAGGGTATAATTGCCAAGCCTGTAAACAACTGAATCATGCACAGACTGAGGGAAGTTTTCCAAATAATTCTCATTCCCGTTCTCAGGTAAGATATGTTCAATTGTTCCAGGATTCTCTTCAAAGTCATAGTCTGCCTGACTCAGGTGATTTTCGAGGCTAAATAGGATGTATCGGACTACCTTTTTACCTCTTTTGGTACTAATGGATTTTGATGAAAAGGCTCGTTTAAAATCTTGATCAGGAGGATATAATGGGCGAATCAGATTTGCAATTTGACTAATTGTTGCAGCATTTTGTTTACTGATCTGGATAGCTGCTTTATTGTAAATATCTTCCTTGAGATTGGTGTGCAACCTAGCAATTACTGTATACCTAAAAGTGATAACACTTACTAGTTTTAATACTTTAGAGAAATGTTCTTCGCTTAAATTATTATAGGCAGCTATCAGAATGGGGTAAGCCTGCCTTTCTTTAAATAGGGTAAGCTCTCTAATTCTTTTTTTTATTTCTCGCTTTCCCCCCCAAAAACTGTCCGCATAATTTGATAATGCATTGTATAGAAGCGCATTTTCCTCTAATGAATCTAATAGTGAAATTACATCTATTGAATTGGTAATAGAGTCTCTTATTGCCCGAAACAGATATTCTTGTCGGATTAACGGCTTTTTTGAAATCCAATAATGCCGAAGAAAAGTGGGGAAAAGATCAAGTCCTATCACATCCACAATTTTTTGCCACTTATTTTTTATATGAGGTAAGTCTACTTTGGATGAAATAGAGAAAAGGTAATTTTTTAACAAATCAGTTACTGTCAGGCCAACTCCTCGGGAATTAAGGGTTTCAAATACCGTATAAGCACTCAACTCATCCTCAACCACTATCTGGATGAACATAAGGTTCTCAGCAATAATTTTATTGAGAAAATTGGCAATCAATTCCCCATGTTGAATTCCTTTAAAATTAGTGGCAACCTTATCCACAAAAAAATTATAAGCATCCCAAATGAGTTTATCAGAATCGTTTAATGTTCTAACATTTAAAGGAGGTCTAAATACAAGCAAATTGGATTGAAAGAAACTGTCGTTATTTTCATTGAGTTTCAGTTTAGAAAAATAGGTCAACGATCCAGGATCTTTATCTCCAATAAATTTTCTCTGAAGCAACGAGACCCTTTCTTGATTGTCTGCTACATCAATCTTGTCTTCTATTAACTTGTTAAGCTGACGAATGGTAGCAAGGACAATTAACGTAAGCGTTGAAAACCTTTGTTGTCCATCTATAATATGATATTGCTTATCCTTCATATTTTGAAGGACGATAGACCCCATATAATGTACACCTCCTGTTGACTCAATGGCTAATATATCGTTCCACAGGTCTTCCCATTGGTCTTTTTCCCACGAATAATCTCGTTGATATGGAGGCACTGTATATCGCTTTCCATTCCCTATAATATCGCTTAGGCTTACTGTGCTAGTATCTAATAGATTATTGACTGCCATTTTGTGAAATTACGGATTTCTTTTCCAAAGCTATAATACTCATCAAGCCTCATTCAACACTTTCTCAATATAAGATATTTTGGCCTATTCCTCAACGCTCACTCCACCAGCTCCACCAGCTCCTCCAGCTCCATCCAGCGCATCATCTTCTCATCCAACGTCTCCTCCGTCGCCTTCAGCTCGGCGGTCCACTCCGTGAGTTTCTGGTAGTCGGATTCGCCTGAGCCGAGGAGGGCTTCCAGCTCTGCCTTGCGCGCTTCCAGCGCAGGAATCTCTTCCTGAATCGCGTCGAATTCGCGCTGCTCTTTGTAAGAAAGTTTGACTTTCTTTTTTGGCTGTTCGGGCTTGGAAGAAGCCTTCTTGGGAGCCGGAGGCGTAGCCTTTTCGACAGGCTTGGCCGCTTCTTGCTCCATCAGCCAACGCTGGTACTGGGAGTAGCTCCCCGGGTAATCTTTGATTTCCCCATCGCCTTCAAAGACAAAGAGGTGCTCGACCAGGCGGTCCATAAAGTAGCGGTCGTGAGAGACGATGACCAGGCTGCCGTGGTAGTCGTGGAGGAGAAATTCTTCCAGCAGACGGAGGGTCACGAGGTCGAGGTCGTTGGTGGGTTCGTCGAGGACGAGGAAGTTAGGGTTGGTGATGAGGACCTTGAGGAGGTGAAGGCGACGCTTCTCGCCGCCGCTGAGGGTCTCAACGCGATTGTAATGCGTGGAACGCGGGAAGAGGAAGTATTCCAAGAGCTGGGCGGCAGAAATTTCTTCGCCTTTCACGGAATACTGTACCGTCTCTGCAACCTCCGTTATCACCTCGATCATGCGCTGATCGGGCTTAAAGGACAAACCGCTTTGCTTATAATAGCCAAAGTGAATCGTGCTGCCTGCACGTATTTTCCCCGAATCTGGTTCCTCAAAGCCCAGGAGCATGTTGATGAAGGTGGTTTTCCCCACCCCGTTGGGACCAGCGATGCCGATGCGGTCGCGCTTATTGAAGGTGTAGGTAAAGTCGTTGACGATCTTGGTGTCGCCAAAGGCTTTGCGCAGCTTTTTGATCTCCATCACCTTGCCGCCGATCCGTCGGTTCTGGATTTTGAGGCTCACGGTACGCGTATCGCGAAAGGTATGGGCCTTGGCCTTGAGGTCTACCGCCGCATCGATGCGCGACTTGGACTTGGTGGTTCGCGCCTTGGGCGAACGGCGGAGCCATTCGAGTTCGCCTTTGTAGAGGCGGGCCGCCTTTTCACGGGTCACGTCTTCGTGCGCTTCCCGTTCTGCCTTTTTTGTGAGGAAGTAGGCGTAGTTGCCTTTGTATTGGTACAGCCGTTGGTTGTCGAGTTCGAGGATCTCGTTGGTGATGCTGTCGAGGAAATAGCGGTCGTGGGTGACGAGGACGATGCTTTGTTTGGAGGTGGAGAGAAATTTTTCGAGCCACTCGATGATCCGCAGGTCGAGGTGGTTGGTTGGCTCATCCATGATGAGCAGCTCGGGTTCCTCGATCAAGGCTTGAGCAATGGCGACACGCTTTTGCTGACCGCCAGAGAGTTCTCCAATTTTTTTATCCAAAAACTCTACCTCTAACTTACTCAACACCTCTTGAATTTTGTGCTGATAATCCCACGCCTGAATCGCATCTATTTCACTCATCAGCTCACTCATGCGCGCTTGCTCGGCGGCAGAAAGGGATTCTTTGCTAGTCAATGCTTCATACGCCTGAATCAGCCGCATCGCAGGCAGATCCGCACTGAAGACCACTTCTGACACCGTCTTGTCAATGGGCAACTTCGGTTCCTGCGGCATATAGGTCACCTTGATGCCTTTGCGCACGCTGATCTTGCCCGTATCAGGTGCTTGTATGCCTGCGAGGATTTTGAGCAAAGAAGACTTCCCACTGCCATTGATGCCGATTAAAGCGACCTTCTGGCCTTGTTCTATACCAAAATTCAGCCCTTCAAAAAGGGTCTTGACGCCGTAAGAGAGGGAGATGTTTTCTGCGGAAAGGAAGTTCAAGGTCAGAATGAAAATTAAAATGAAAGTAAAAATCAAAATAGATACGCAAGATAGGGATAAGGAGGGAAGGAATAATGGAGAATTGAAGATTGCAGAATATCGAACAAGGCATGCCCTGAGTCTACCGAAGGGATTGATGATTGTTGATTTGAAAAAAACTCTTTTACTTCCACAATCCTTGTTCCTTGTTCGTCAATCTGCAATCGACAGCAATTTCGCTACCGCTTCACGGCCTTTGGTGCCGAGAGACAGCGAATAGTCATTCACATAGAGCTTGATGTGGGATTGCATCACGGTTTCGTCCATTTCCTGGGCGTGTTGCTGGACATAAGGACGCGAAGCGTCTGGGTGGGCAAAGGCGTATTTGACGCTTTCATACATCTGGCGTTCGAGCTGTTGAATCACGCTTTCGCCCAATTCCTTCTTCGCCACAATCGCCCCCAAAGGGATCGGGAGTTGTGTTTTTTGCTCCCAATATTCGCCTAAATCCTGTATACAATGCAAGCCCATTTCTTGGTAGGTGAATCGATTTTCGTGAATGATAACCCCCGCCACCGCATCCCCTGCCGCTACCGCTGGCATGACCTCGTGGAAGATCATTTCTTCTTTGTGCTGAAGTGCTGGGGCGAAGTATTCCATCAATAGATTCGCTGTCGTATTCCGACCAGGAATGGCAATGGGGCGACCACTGGCAGCGATCTGTTCCAAAGTCATCGGCTCGCGTGCGATGAGCAAGGGCCCACATCCGTAGCCCAGGGCGCTGCCTGCGTCTAGCAAATGATAGCGGTCAAGGACCTTGCCGTAGGTGTTGTAAGAGATCTTCACCATGTCCAGTTCTCCTCCCAGGGCCATTTGGTTCAGGTGAAAAATATCAGCTAATGTCACCTCATAGGTGATTCCCTGCGTGTCAATACGTTCGTGGACCAGGGCGTCGAACATAAAGGTATCATTGGGGCAGGTACTGAAGCCGAGACGGATGTGCATATTTGATGAGATTATTGATTTTGACTTGCCTTTGTGTTGTTACTTTTTTTAGAAAAAAGTAACCAAAAAATCGAAACGGGCCAACCAAGGCCTTCGCTACAATCCGTCCGCCCACGCCCGTTTCATCTCAGCCGCACAAACTTTCAAGGATGCCATAAATCGGCGAAATATAAAAATGCGCATAACCAGCCAATAGTTTTGCTTTTAATCAATAATCACTCAATTTATCAATAAATAATTCCTCATCATGAGAAGCCATAGAAAAACAACCCCTAAAGTCAAAAATGGGAAGGTTCAGAAGAAGAATCGCCATGAGCTGACGCCCAATTATTGGAACACCCGACAGGATGAACTCCAATTGGATATAGAAAAGCCCAGCAAAGGATTTAAGCACTTTTTGAAAAAAAGAGATATCCTGAAGTTTCTACAAATCCTTCCCAATTGGGAAGAGCTGAATATCGAGCTGGATACGATCCTCTTGGCAGAAGGCGGGGGGCCTGACGGCTGGTACAGCGATGGCGTTATTGCCATTTGTGCCTGGGAGAAATCGAAGACTCTCTCTGTGCACAAAAGCTATTATTTGGCACATAAAGCCCTATTCGAACGGTTAAACGTAGTTTGCGAAGTGAAAGCCAATGCCGTAGTTTGCCATTTTACCGAAAATCAAATCATCGCTTATCAGCTTCTCCACATTCTTTTACATGAATTGGGACACCATCACGATAGGATCAGCACCAAGGACAAAGTAGACAACGCGCCCCGAGGCGAGGACTATGCGGAGTCTTATGCCTATAAATATGAAGAAATCATCTGGAATCGCTTTTTTGAAGTGTTTGAAATGACTTAATCTTTTGGCAATATGATTGGTAGTTTTATTCAAAATTCACCATTCCTTCATTCAAAATTATTTCCCTTTCCATGAACGGCCCACTTCCCACCACCACTTTCCCCTTAGCCAACTACGACAGGCTTTGCTTCCTCAAGAACATCATCCAAAACCCCAACATCATCGTGGGCGATTTTACCTACTATGACGATTTTGAGGATGTCCACAACTTTGAGAAAAATGTCAAATACCATTTTGACTTTATCGGCGATAAGCTCATCATCGGCAAGTTCTGCATGATCGCCTCTGATGTCACCTTCATCATGAATGGCGCGAACCATTTGACGGATGCAATCTCGACTTATCCTTTTGCCATTTTTGGCAAGGGCTGGGAAGGTGCCATGGAAGGAAAGGACTATCCCACAAAAGGAGACGCCGTCATCGGAAACGACGTGTGGATCGGCTATAACGCCACGATCATGCCTGGCGTGACGATAGGCGACGGGGCCATCATCGCCTCGAATGCGACGGTCACCAAGGATGTCGCGCCCTATGCCGTCGTAGGTGGAAATCCCGCCCAAGAGATCAGGAAACGATTTTCTGATGAAGAAATTGAGCGGCTCTTGGCGCTTAAATGGTGGGATTGGGAGGTTGAGAAAATCACGCGAAATGTGAAGTGCCTGACGGGGAAAGATTTTTCAGCACTTGAAGGATAAAATTGGCCACGGATTTCACGGATTAACACAGATAGAAACAGGAAATCACTCAATTAATCAATCAATCAATCAATAATTCCCCTCATGGAACAAAGACTCACGATTGTTGGCCTGGGCGTCGCTGACTTAGCAGTTTCTTCAGCTTTTTATGAAGAAAAATTTGGCTGGGAAAAGCTCCCTGCCAGTACAAATGACATTTCCTTCTTTCAGCTAAATGGCATCCTGCTCTCCCTGTATTCAAGGGAGAAGCTCGCAGAAGACGCTACCGTCGATGCCGCAGGGACGGGTTTTAAAGGCTTTACTTTGGCCTACAACACCCGCTCGAAAGAAGAGGTGGACCATGTAATCGCAGAATTGGAAGCAAAAGGCGTCCGCATTGTCAAGCGACCCCAAGAGGTCTTTTGGGGGGGATATAGTAGCTATATTGCAGATCCTGATGATAATTTGTGGGAGATTGCTTTTAATCCTTATTTGCCTTTGGATAAAAAGGGAAATGCGGTGTAGAAATGATTGAATCTTTGACAGATTCCGTGAAACACCCTCCATCGCACAAGCTGGTTCCCTCAAGGGAACCTTCGCGCAATGCCTAAATCTGCGCGAAAACCCCCATTGAGGGGGTTGGGGCATGTGCGATCGGGGGTGTTTTAAAGGCAAGCTTAAAGCTTCCTACAAAAATTGTCAGAGAACCAAATGAATTCAGAATAATGATTGCAGAACAAGGATTTCAGATGGGAAAAACCTCTTTTATTTCATAAATCGTCAATCCCTTCGGTAGACTCAGGGCATGCCTTGTTCGATATTCTGCAATCCTCATAACTCTCTTCCATGAAAAAAATCCTCCTCTTCATTATCGCAACAGCCCTCCTCCTCCTCGGAATCTGGTGGGCAAAAAACACCTTCTTTGGCGGCATGGCTCCCCAAGTCATCCACCAAGACGGCTTTCAAGCCAATTATTTCAACAAAGGCGATGAGACCAACAAAACGGCAGTTGTGCTTATTGGAGGCGGCGATTGGGGCGATTTTTGGGCAAGTGAATTGGCCAAAATGGGCCATGTGGGCCTTTCTCTTCCTTATCACCGAAGGGAAGGGCTTCCACCGCTGATCGAAAAGATTCCGTTGGAATACGTAGAGAAAGCCCTCAACTGGCTAGCCCAGCAACCTTCGGTCAATCCTGACAAAATCATTGTCATGGGCGCTTCCGTCAATGCCGAACTGGCCTTGCTGGTCGCCTCGACCTTTCCCAAGCTAGCAAGCGGGGTTATCGCCTATTGCCCCAGTTCAGTCACTTGGTCCAATACAGTCTACCCATGGAGTTCCGAAGAAGTCATGGCCAAATGGACGCACAAAGGGCAACCCGTTCCCTATATTGCTATGGAGAAGCTCAAGGGCAAGGAACTTAAGGGCAATGAGACCAACGTGATTGAGACCCTGAGTTATTGGAATACTGGACTAGACGACTCTGCACAAGTCGCCCAAGCAGCCATTCCCGTCGAAAGGATCGCTGGGCCGATCCTCCTGCTCACGCCAGCGGACGACAAGGTCTGGCCTTCGCATAGGATGAGTCAAATGATCGTAGATCGGTTGGAGGCGCATCATTTTTCGCATGCTTTTGACAACATCATCTATAAAAACGCTGGCCATACCATCACCGCCCAACACAGTCAAGCTTCCGTCACCACAGGGCAGATGTATATCGAGGGGATAGCATACGAGTTTGAATATGGCGGCACGCCTGAGGGGATTCTGAAGGCGCAGAAGGATTCAAGGGAAAGGGTGAAAGCCTTTGTGGGAGGGTTGTAAGAAAAGTTCAAAATCAAATTCAAGCTCAAACTCAAAATACTTCTGGCGAGCAGCAAATACAACCTGAGACAATTCCACAGGGAAATTTTGTAGTTTGTGGTTGATAACAAAAAGCCACCTCAACGAATCTTGAAAAAACGGTTTAGCATATCCTTCCTGGTCCTTATTTTCTTATGTGCAGCTTGTGCTACCCAGGAACGTCCCATAAAGGCATTTGATCAATTTCAACTGCCTGTCGTCATTAATTCCCAATATGCTGATTCCGCGAAAAAAGGCGTGAATGAGGTTGCCTATCTACAAATTGTTTTCCCTCCATATGTAGGGAAATTCACCTTCAGCGATACCATAGATATTGCTGAAGAAAGGCAAGATACCGCGTTCTATCATGATTTTATTGATCGTCGATCTACCTTCATAGAAAATCAGCACCTATCTGAAGTTAATGGGTTTGAGATAGCTGTTGATTACGAAACAGAAGTGTTTTATCCTGATTGGCGTTATTATGAGGACTCTACCCTTTATCCCTTTTACCCTATCTATATCATCAATTCCACACAAACAGATAAAGTGTTTTTTGGGAAGGAAGGTCATGGTTTTGGGATACAAGAGGCCAGTACTGATATAAATTCTTCTAGGGGGAATTGGTATCCAATTGAACAAAGAGGAGTAGATTTTTGTGGAATAGGTAGATGGGGGATGACTGTAAAACCCAAAGAGTTTTTGGTCTTCTTGATGGCAAAATACGAAGGCGACTTTGAAACGAAACTGCGAGTTAGGATGCAAAATGGCGAGAGTATTTTTGTGAGTACGCCTTTTGAGGGGAAAATCAATAAAGCACAGTTTTATCAGAAAGATGGTTCAACGTGGGCAGAATCTCAAGATTTGAATTTCTTCTTTTATGGAAGTACTCCTAAATACAACCTTGATTGATGGCTCTTCCTAATTTGTACGTAGATATTGACGGTGTTCTATTGGGTAAAAATGGCTGCCTATCAAATGGGATAGAAAAACGAGAAGGAATTAGCGAGAGTTTTGGGTAAATTGAGTTTGATTCGCTTTGGATTTAAAGTGGAGTAAAATATGTGGTTATTTCTTTTGCATATTGGCAGAGCTATAAAAAAGAATTTAAAGCTTCGGATAAAATATGATCCTGAGATGGGACGATTCGTTTCATTCCAAGAACACAAAATAGTCCTATTTCATCCCCTAGATGACAAAAAGTGGGTTTCCTTTCAATCCTCTCCCAAGCAAATCATCATTTCTACCCCTGAATCCAGTCAGTCATTTCATCGAAGCAATTTCTCTAACAACTATAAACAAGAGGTGGCTGACTTAGTGGATGACTGGATAACTTCGCTAATAGGAACGGAAAGTCTATCAGTGTATAAACCCAAAATGGAAGGGAGCCAGATAGCTGTAATGCACATTGATTACTCAACTGGTCATGTATTGACAACGAACTTAAATCCTCCATCCTATTGGGGAGAAACCTATAGGGTTTTTGAGAACATTCAATTGGCTAAGGAATACTGTAAGACTTTTCCCAATAAAGAGATTGAGTTTAACTTGTATGATGCGCAATATGAATATTTGGAAAATATCAGGCCCTCACTTTGAAAGCTGATAATCTTGAATGAGGATATCTGTAGGCAATTTTAATAATCCATTGAGTTTCCGAATCATATCTACTGTAAGCTTCTTTTTACGATTAAGAATTTCAGAAACTCTACTTTTTCCTCCGATAATCCCAACCAAATCTTTTTGCTTATAACTCATTTCTTCCATCCGAATTTTAATCGCTTCAATGGGATCTGGTGCTTCAATGGGGTAATATTTATCTTCGAAATTTTCTATAAGAAGAGAAAGGATATCTGCCTCATCCCCTTCAGGACTGTCCACTGGCGCATCGAATATTTCATCCAATCTCGCTAGCGCAGCATAGTAGTCTTCGTCTGTTTTGATAGGTTTGATACGCATTTCAAATTTTTGTGACATCTATTTTGTCATACTCTTTATGGGTGCCAATAAATCGAATAAATGCCCATTTTCGTTCATAGTTAAATTTAACGACCAGACGATAATGGTTTCCTTTAATATTGAACACAACTCTGTTGTTTCCTACAATACTAGCGTTTCCGTAAATTTCTTTAATATCATTTGGGTTTTCCCAATCAGCTTTTTTGGCTGTTTCATACCAGGTTTTTAGGTGTTGTTCGCAATCAGGATATTCTTCCCAAAATTCCCTCAGCGTACGTTTTGCGATGATTCGAAGCATTTAGTATTAATATTCTCATATGAAAGACTATATTCTTTTAAAGGTTTTTGTCAAAAACTTGAGCTATTCCAATTCTCAAGTAGCAAAATTACAAAAAAGTTCTCAAAAAGAGAACCCTTTTACATAAAACCTTATCATGTTTTTTTAAGCATCTCATACTCCTAATATTCTCCCACATCCCCAATTCTGGGGATACACCTCCCACACTCCGCCCATAGTACTCCTTCTGATCTTCCGAATATTTCGTAAGTTTGGTGTGCACAACACCACCGAACCACTCACACATGCTAAGGGACCTGAAATATTTTTGGTTGATTTCCCGCCCCCTCAACGTAGGGATTGCGTTCCTGGCATTTGCAGTGGCATGTTATATCGCCTTCTATAAGAGTGGGATGGGGTTTTTGGGAGATGTGCAATTCTATGCGACTGCCCTGACGATCTCCCTGATTGCCGCTACAGGTTATTGGATCAATGATGTCTATGACTTTCGCATTGATCGTATCAATAAGCCTGACAAGGCCATCGTCAATGCATATCTATCCGTCAAAAAGGTCCTGACCTTTTATTTCATCGTCACTTTTCTGATACTCAGCTTTTCGCTGATTTACTTCGCCTGGTACCACAAAGCCTACCAGATTACCTTCGTCAATTTCCTCTCGGTATTTTTGTTATTTGTCTACGCCAGCTACTTGAAGCGCATCAGTGTGGTGGGCAATCTGGTCATTGCTTTTCTGGTAGCCCTGGTCATCATCTTGGCAGGATACCTCTACCACATCAATTCTGAATTGATGTACACCATCGCTTTTGCCTTCCAGATCACGCTGCTGCGGGAGATCACCAAAGACATCGAAGACATTCGTGGCGACCTGCAATTCAATTTGCAAACCCTTCCGATCCAAATAGGCATCCGCGCCACCAAGCGCGTCTTGTGGGGGCTGTACATCTTTTTCCTGATTTCCTGCTACCTTCCCTTCATTATTCACTATTTCCAAAAAGGCAGCCTGCTCTGGACTTATCTCATTCTTTCTATTTTGTTAGTCCAACTACCTACCCTCTACATCCTGACGATTCTCCGAAAGTCTTTTAGACCCAGTGACTTCACGATTCAAAGCAGGTACCTAAAGTACCTGATCGTGACGGGGATTGTGACGATTCTGTTTTTGAGGTAAAGGATGAAAAGACCTCGGAGGATTCACCCAAAACTGCCTATTAATCCTCCGAGGTCTTCTGCTCAATGATCGCCTCTCGAATCACCCTCAATCCATGAGCGATTTCCGCCTTTGTGAGCGATGCAAAGCCCATACGCAAGCCATTTTCGCCAGCCAGCCAGTTTTCATGAAGGTTGAGGATGATGCCCTTGGGGATAAGGATTTGGGCTAATGTTTTAAGGTTAATGGTAGGAGAAAAATTTACCCAGACAGCCATGCCTCCATCGGGCTGCCGAAAAGTCACCCATTCGCCCAATTCTTTTTCCAATAATTCACAGAAGTAATCCCGCCGCTCGCGATAGGTCTTGAGCGCTTTTTTGAGGTGACGATTTAATTCCCCACTGCGAATCATCTCCGCAATGGCGCGTTCCATGACAAAGTCACCTTGGCGATCTACGATTTTGCGCAGCTTCACTAGCGACTCGATCATCTTCACAGGCGCCACCAAATACCCCACCCGCACGGCGGGAGCGATGATTTTGCTAAAAGACCCGATATAAATCACCACGCCATGACGGTCCAAGCTCGCCATAGGAAGCAAAGGACTACTGGCGTAGTGAAAGTCATAATCATAGTCGTCTTCTATGATAGCAAAGCGGTATTCCTCTGCCAGTCGAAGCAGGCGAATTCGCCGTTCCGCGCTTAACGTCACCGTCGTCGGATAGTGGTGATGTGGCGTCAGGTATAGGGCGCGAAAAGGCGTTTTTTGACACACCGCCTCTATCGCTTCCACATCTATCCCCTTATCATCTACCGGAACTGTCAAGACATTTCCGCCCAATCGATGCACCACATCATTGACTACAGGGTAGCTACTTTCCCCTACCAATACATGGTCACCATTTCGCAGCAAAGCACTCAATATCAAATAGATAGCCATCTGACTTCCTCGGGTGATCAGGATATTTTCAGTTTTCCCTACGAGGCCACGTGTTTGTTGAAGGTATTGGGCTAATTCATGCCGAAGTGTCCGTTCTCCAGCCACATCCCCATAGGTCAGGTAGCGGGCGGTGACTTGTGTTTGGGCAAATGTCCTGCAATGCTTATAAAGCGCATCCATCGGGGCCAAACGCACGTCTGGCGAACCGTCAGTCAAGACAATGCCTGAATACCTCTCAGGGGAATGGGCAGGCAGATAGGATAAAGGATACAGGTCAAATCCCGTTTCAACAGGGCTTACCTCATTTCCATTTGCCTGATTGTCAAGGGGTTGATATTGGCTGATCGGCAAAGCCTGGGAAACGAAAGTACCTTTAGCAGGCAACTGGGCTATCCAGCCCTGAGCTGCCAGCTCCTCAAACGCCAAGACAACCGTCTTGCGGTTGAGAGAAAGCAAGCCTGCTAAGGCTCTGCTGCCAGGCAGGCGTTGCCCCGGTTGTAGGCGCCCCGCCGTTATTTCCTCAATCACGCCTTTGGCGAGTTGCAAGTACACCGCCATGGGCGCGGCTTTGTCGATATGGATAACGGTTTTCCAAGGATACATAACTGGACCATCTAGTTATTCAAAAATGGATGACTCTGATAGGCCGATAAAATTATAGATTTGAAGTGTTAGTTGAAAGGGACCGTCCGTCAAGAGACCGTTCGTCGCTATCGCTCCTCACTGCGAGACCGCTCACCCTTCGGGTTCGCTGCGAGATCGTTCGCGCCTGCGGCACTCACTGCGAGATCGCTCGCCTTTCAGGCTCGCTACGAGATAAGAGAAAGAAAATGCCTTTTGTCTCGAAGCGAGGCGAGTCTTCGAGCTGAGCGGTCTCGCAGTGAGGAGCTCCGCGACGAACGATCTCGCAGTGAGCGCAGCGAACGGTCTCGCAGCGAGGGCCGTCTTCGGCCCGAGCGATCCTCTTCATCCTTAATTCTCCTCCTATGTCTTCTTACAAAATCGACGATCGAAACCGCGTGAAGCGCGTGCCTTACCGCGGACAATATGACAAACAAGATGTCTATGACGTCCTGGACGCAGGCATGGTCTGTCACATGGGTTTTGTGGCTGATGGTCAGCCATTTGTGATTCCGACGCTCTATGGGCGTGAGGGAGACACGATCTATGTGCACGGCTCTGTGAAGAGTCGCTTGATGCTGCAATTGGAGGCAAATCCACAAGTCTGTATCACCGTCACCCATATCGATGGACTGGTGCTAGCGCGATCGGCGTTTCACCATTCCATGAACTACCGCTCTGCGGTGGTCTTTGGCAAGGCGCGCAAAGTCGCCGATGCCGATAAGAACCACGCGCTCACGGTGATCTCAGAGAATATGATTCCTGGCCGCTGGGACGAAGCCCGTCCGCCGACGGAGAAGGAACTTCGGGTGACGACTGTCTTAGCCGTGGACATCGAGCAGGCCTCTGCGAAGGTGCGTGAAGGCGGTCCTGTCGATGACAAAGAAGATTACGAATTGCCCATCTGGGCAGGCGTATTACCCCTAAATCTGGTTCCAGGAGCACCTATTGCCGATGAGAAACTGACGGAAGGGATTCCGGTAGCCAAGAGTGTGGAAGCAATGATAGAATGATTGGATGAGGGAATGATAGAATGGGAAGAAAATGATAAGAGGAGTAGATGAATAAATGATAAAATGGAAGAGGGGGGTAACTTTCCTTTTCAATTCCTTGTTCCTTATTTTTTATTCGTACTTTCTCCACATTTTCAAAATACCTTCTGATAGCCCCAGCTCCATTTCCAACGATTCTCAAAATACGTCCATGATTGCCGGGACCAGGGAGGGTCTTGGTAGGCGAAATGGGCGTGGAACCCTTTCAACTCAAGGCTTCCGCCTATCGTGAATACGCCAGGCGTGGCAAGACCTGTGCGGGCGGTCATATAGAGAATATCTTTATAAGCATAGCCTATTTCAAAACCTCCCTTATGGAGCCCTCCTGGCCATGATGAGTGACTGAAAAACGATTGACTAAGGGTTTGGAGATAGGAAGAATTATTGGGTACAAGCGCTTGATCTATTAATCTCTTTTCCCATTCATAGCCCAAGGCTAAGTGTAACGTAACCTCAGATTCTGGCAGTTTTCCACTGATACTTCCCATACTGCCAGTTCGGATTGCGGTAGGTAAATAATCTATCAAGCTAAAGGTCTCAAAATGCCAGCGTACAGGCGGACCTACCTGCACGAGAGCCGCACCTGTTTGTAGGTGCAATTTCCATCCTTTTTTTAGCGATATGGATTGTTTGTACAAAGTGCCCACATCCAAGGAAAAGCCTGTTCCAATATCTGAGACTGGAACATTTTGCGCCCACTGCGATACAAGTTGTCCACTAGCCGAGGCATTCTGTGCAATAAATGGCCATCGATGATAATGTACAGTAGCTCCTACTTGCCAATGATTATTCAACAAGTGACTGTAATTCAAGTAATATTGTTGTGCTTTTAACTGTACCTGATTTAAGACAAAGCTACCTCGTCCACTACTTCCTTCCATCCACCGCGTCGTATCAAGCAAAAAAGTCTTTACCCCCCAACTCACCTGATGCTTATCAGCAAATGCATAACTGCCCTGATATTGCCAGATACGAAAGGTGTCAGAACCCTGACTAGGCGTTAAAGCCCAATGGCTCGCATGGAAAGTCGATTGAAAATGACTCGGGGTAAAAAAAGCGGGATTGCCTTCAGCAGAGAGACCCTTTCGCCATGTTGGCGCCACACTCTGAATCAGTCCCCAACTGGTACTTTGCGCATCCATATTGACCAGGGCAAGCGGTGCCCCTGTCAGCCGTTCGACATATCTTGGGACTTGGCCATAAGTGCTTGGACAAATTAACACGAATAGCCAAAAGAATAGCCTGATAAGCATATCGCAAAGGAATTGAAGGATAAGGTCAACAAATTACCCCACCCCTTCCCTCCATTCAAGGCAAAAATAAATCATAAACCATGTGGCGTTACCAACCTAAAACCCAGAACATAAAACCTTCTTTAATACCTCCAACTCTTCACATCTGCTCCTGCAGGGGCAGTAGCATCGATATGCTTGGCGATGCGTGGGATAAACATCCGATGGTAGCGCAACCGCGAGATCGCATTGGGCTGGGTGGGGTCGCCGTTCCAGCAATGCTCGTCACGGTCGCCGTAGGTGACTTCGCCTCCATAAGGCGGAGCATCCGTCGTTTGTAGAAAGTCTTCCATGAGGTAGACCGCATTATTGAGGTAATAATTGTCCATGTCTCCACAGTAGATATTGATCTTGCCTTCGAGCTTGGGCCCCAGGGTGGCCCAGTCGCGCTGAAGGATATAGCGCAGGTCGTAGTTTTCTCGCCAATAGGCTGCTACCTCCTGGTCGATCTCTCCCGTGTACTTGTCCCACAAACGTTTGGGATAGCCATCAGGCCCTTGGGGCGAATAGACCGCCTCCCAGATGTCCCACTGCTGGCCTGAGCGGCTGTGGGTTCCGAGAACGAGTTCCCGGTGGTTCATGTCGCGGAGCGTGGAGTTGACACGACCGAGATAGTCGCGATGGCCCGGACGCAAGGTGCGTTTGAATGCCCCTTCTACATAGTAGGCGTTTTTATCCTGATAAATATCCACCAAACAATAGGCTCGAAAATCTATGGGATCAGGGCATGCGGCATAGCAGCCATTGTATTCGTCAGGGTAAAATATTTGCGCAGCTAATACTTCCCAGCCGCCTGTCGAGCCGCCGTACATCGCACGTGCCCAGCCTTCCCCCAATCCCCGAAACTGGGATTCGATATAAGGCACCAGCTCATAGGTAATGGCGTCGCCATAAGGGCCCATATTCGCCGAATTGACGGCATAGGAATCATCGTAATACGGTGTAGGGTGCTGTATTTCCACCAAAATAACGCGGGGAAAATCAGGGCCAGTCCATGCTTTATAGAAATCGTGTGCCTCTTGTTGCACGATACGGTTATACCCTTTCAGGCTGAAGCGTGCGCTTGAATCTGGCTCCAGATTGGGATCAGGCGGATCGACGCGAAAGCCCGAAAAATCGCTCGGATAATGGCCATGCATAATGACCAAGGGATAACGCGCTTCGGGGTGCTCATCATAACCTTCTGGCAAAAGCACATGGGCACCGAGGTACATAGGTCGGCCCCAAAACGCCGTCAGGCGTTCGCTTTTCAGCTTGATATGCTTGATGTATTTCGTGTCACTGGGCGAGTCGATGGGGGGAATCACCTGATCCAGCATGATTTTGTGGGTGGAAGCACTATTTGGATCAATGTGTAATTTCTGTGGGATGCTATACAGATTCCCTGGGGCGCGGTTCCATTGCTGCCCTTCCCCTCGATCCATCGGGAGCTTCACCGTATGGCCTGTAGACAGGTTAAATGTCTCATACTTGTGCAATAAGCCCTGCACATAATAGTCTCCCGCAGGCAAGTCCGCCAAACGTTCTATCGGATACCCAAAGGTATTGCCATCTATGACAGCCACTTCTCCTACCTTTAATCCCTCCACATCTATCCCATACCCTAGCTGGCTTTGAGGGCCATCAGAGAGCTGAAATCTTGGCTCATCTTCAGCATTGTTAGAAATCAGCAGTAACAAGCGTCCATCCAGCGGCCCATCAGCAAGGTCTGGCGAGACAGACAGTTCAAAGCGAATAGTACTTTCTGTACCTTCTGTCTGGGGTTGGCAGCTTATAACCCGTCTTCCTAGGGTGAATTGTCAAAAGTGTGAATTATTTCGGACTTTGTGTTTCAATGGAACCAGAAACATCAAAATACACTACCGAGCGGATGGATCATCTGGGTTTAGTGAGTTCACTTGT
>JAUIKF010000010.1 GCA_030430575.1 Bacteroidia bacterium
TCCTCTATCTCTGACGAATAATAACCCATGGCTGCGCTGATATCTTTTTCCTAAAAAATAGCTCCCAAAAAAACAACATAACCTCTTTTTGCTAAATTACGAACTTATTTCGTACACAATCCTAAGAGGACCAAATAACTTATGCCTTCTACCAAGGCGAGTAAACGAAGTGTTGCGAGATGTGTTTTGAACATGAATACAATATTTGGGGCAAAAATAGCATAAATAACTACCAGAAGCCTTTTTTTTTGCAGTTCGTTTTTCCCGTATCTTTAGCAAAATATTTCATCCATGATATCACACAAAGTCCCCCTCATTTTATGGCTATTATTAGCGGTTAATGTGGGAATAGTTGCCCAAGAGCAGCCTGCCAAGCCCCTCTTTCAGTCCCATGATATGCTGCATATCCGGATCGCGACTGACCTGAATGACCTTTTGGAGGACATTGGGGATGAGCGCAAATACCACAAGAGCCAGCTCTTTTTTCAAACTACCGCCGGTGATACGGCGATGGTGCCTGTCAAGCTCAAGGCGCGTGGCAACTTTCGCCGCAACCGCTCCAACTGCAATTGTCCGCCGCTGCGGATGAAATTTGACTCCGCCAAAGTGGTGGGGACGCCTTTTGAAGGACAAAAAAAGGTAAAATTAGTGACCCATTGCCAGAACAAGAAGTCTATATATGAGCAGAACCTGCTGTTGGAGTATTTGATCTATCGGATGTACAATGAACTGACAGCGGCGAGCTTTAGGGTACGGTTGGCACATATCACCTATTATGATATCACAGGCAAGGAGGAGCCGATCATGAAATATGGGTTTATGATAGAAGATGTTAAAGATATGGCAGCCAGAAATGGCTCTGTTTACCTCAAGCGGGCAGTGATACACCCCGAACAGGCGCAACGTGAGCAGGCCAATATGTTGGCTACATTTATGTTTATGATTGGCAATACAGATTTCTCCATAGGCAAGCAGCACAATGCAAGGCTGATCACCAAAGATGCCACGAGCTTGCCTGTAGCTGTTCCTTATGATTTTGATTGGAGTGGTCTCATCGCCGCTCCCTATGCCAAACCCAATCCCATATTGCAGCTTCCCAGCGTGAAAACCCGTCTCTTTCGTGGGTTCTGCCGGACGGAGGAGGAGTTTGAAAAAGGATTTCAGGAATTTAGAAGTAGGAAAGAGGCCTTTTTTGCCCTAATCGACGAATTGCCTGACTTAGAACCCAAAATAGAAGCAAATACCAAGAAGTACCTCAATAGTTTTTTTGATATCATCAATGACCCCAAACTCATCAAACGAGAGTTTTATAGAAGGTGTAGAAAGTGAGGGAGGGGGAGAAAGTAAAAATGAAAAATAAGTAACAAGGAAGTAGAAAGGGAAGAATATTTTTCATTCAAAATTCAACATTCAATCATTCAAAATTAATATTCCATGAAAAGACCAGTTTTTTTACTCATTATCGCAAGCTTTTGGCTGTTTAACAGCAGTTGTGAGACCCTCAACCAGATCACAGAGACTGTCGTCACCAACCCTGATCCCACAACAGGAGAGATGGCTGGCGGCTTGAAAGACGCCCTGACCTCAGGTATCGGTAAAGCTGTCACCCTCTTGGGCAAAGAAGGCGGCTATTTCAATGATCCCATTCTCAAGATTCCTTTCCCTGAAGAGGCACAATTTGCAGCCAATACCTTAAGAGACATTGGGCTTGGGAGTTTGGTAGATGATTTTGAAAGAAAGCTCAACCAAGGCGCAGAAGAAGGGGCAAAACTCGCCCTTCCCATTTTCACAGATGCCATCAAGGCCATGTCTTTCAACGATGTGAAGAACATCGTCCTCGGCGGTGAAAATGCTGCCACCGACTACTTCAAGGCCGCTTCTTCTACGGCATTGTACAATGCCTTCGCGCCCAAGATAGACGGCGTATTGAGCCAAGTAGGCGCCGCCAAAATCTGGACAGAACTGACCACCAAGTACAATTCCATTCCTTTTACCAATAAAAAAGTCGAGACCGATTTGGTGAAATATGCGACCGACCGCGCCTTGGCAGGCCTTTTCCTGAAAGTCGCCGAAGCCGAAGCTGGCATTCGCAAGGACCCCATCAATCGTACGACTGAGCTGATGAAGAAAGTCTTCGACTTCGCTGATCGGCAAAAGGGGTAAGAGACCGCTCGGTCCGAGGACGGACCTCGCTGCGAGATCGTTCGTCGCGGAGCTCCTCACTGTGAGACCGCTCGCCTTTCAGGCTCGCTGCGAGATCGCTCGAAGACTCGCTGCGGGACTAAAGGCAGGATTTTTTTCTTGTCTCGTAGCGAGGCGAGTCTTCGAGCCGAGCGGTCTCGCAGTGAGGGCCTTCAGGCCCGAACGGTCTCGCCTCTCGCAGCGACCGCAGGGAGCGGTCTCCTACTTAAGCAACTCCTCAAAGTCCATCTCATCCATATTCTTGTACATGTCCTCCTCGATGGAAATGATGTCCTCGGAGAGCTTGGCTTTGCGTGCTTGCAAGCCTAGAATTTTCTCTTCGATGGTCTCTTCGGTGATGAATTTGTAGTAAAACACCGTTTTCTTCTGACCGATCCGGTGAGACCGGTCTACGGCCTGATTTTCCACGGCAGGGTTCCACCAGGGATCGAGGATGAAGACGTAGTCAGCAGCAGTGAGGTTGAGGCCTACGCCACCAGCCTTGAGGCTGATGAGGAAGACAGGAATGTCCTTGTCATTTTGGAAGGTATCTACCTGCGCTTGACGGTCGCGGGTACTGCCGTCGAGGTAGTTGAAGCGGATGCCCTCTTCTATCAGGTCGTCTCGCAATAAGTGCAACATTTTTACAAATTGTGAGAAAATGAGGACTTTGGATCGCTTGGCGATCACAGCCTTGAGGAGGCGTTTGACCTCCAAATATTTTCCTGACTCCTTCAGCTCATAATTCCCATTCTCCACCAGTTTGGGGTGAATAGCGATCTGGCGCAGACGCTGTAGACCTGTGAGGAGGTTGAGTTTATTTTTACGATATGTACCTGCATTGACCAGTTCTAGCAAGTAATTGCGGTATTGGTTACGCGTCTCTTCATATAGGTCAAATTGCTTCTCATCCATGCCACAGAAGTGCAGACGCTCCACCTTGGGCGGTAGCTCTTTCTCCACCTGTCGCTTGCGACGTCGTAAAATAAAAGGATAGATGATCCTGCGGAGTTTCGCTACGCGGTTGGGGTCTTTGGCCCGTTCTATCGGCGTGACATAGAATTTTTTGAAAAAATTCTCTCCGCCCAATAATCCTGGATTGAGGAAGGACATCTGAGACCAAATGTCCATGACCGTGTTTTCTATGGGCGTACCTGTAAGCGAAAGGCGATGGCGAGCCACCAGTTTTTTGACCGCCTTGGAGGTCTTAGAAGCAGGGTTTTTGATCATCTGACTCTCATCGAGGATGAGGTAGTGAAAAGGAAAAGCTTCTAGTTGTTCGAGGTCTTGGCGAATAATCCCGTAACTGGTCAAAATCAGGTCATAGCCCTGAAATACAGAAAGGTCTCGCGAACGATTGACCCCAGTATGGACATAGACCTTGATATCAGGGACAAACTTCGCCGCTTCACTCCGCCAGTTGTGGATCAAGGAAGTTGGCACTACGGCCAAAGAGGGCGTTTCATTCCCTTCTTCCTTCACATGCTGTAGCAGGGTCAGGGTTTGGAGCGTTTTTCCCAATCCCATATCATCCGCCAAAATGCCACTGATGCCATTATTTTTCAGAAAACACAACCAGTTGAATCCTTCGTGCTGGTAGCTGCGCAATTCCGCTTTTAGCCCTTTTGGAACAGCCGTAACCGGTGCTTTTTCTTTCCCATTGAGAATAGTCATCAAGTCGAGCTTCTTCCCATTGGATTGAGAGGGGAAGTTCAGCAGCGGTGCTTGGTACTTGCGAATCCGCAATTCCCCGTCCTCTTTGACATCAGACACTTCAAGCAAGTGCCGATAATCAGAAAACCAATGCTCAGGCAGGATGCATATCGTATTGTCGGGCAGGCGGTATTCGCGCTTGCCGCTGAGGATATGCTTGCGGAATTTGAGGAATGGGATTTTGAAATTGCCGATCGTCACGACGGCCTTGATGTCAAACCAATCACCAGCATCTTCCGTGACCAGTTCTATTTCGGGCCTTCCCAGGTTGATGGGCTGGTCAGCATTTGTTTGGATAATGTTGACGCCAGCATCTTCGAGTCTTTGAGAAAATTTAGATAGCCAGATCAGCCCATCCTCACGAGCGATATATTCCCAAGGCGTGAGGCTGCTGGGATTTGGGGTAATTTCTTTTAATAATTGTTTTACTGATTCTTCTGCTTCCAAATCACGCTTTACACGGTAGAAGACAAAGCCATTGTTTTGCTCCTTTTCCATGACCGCTTTGAACTTGGCACCATCTTTCAAGTTCATGGTGTAATCGCCGTAGTTGACCTCAGGCTGGAAGGAAAAGGTCTGATTATCAAGAGATTGTACATTGAGCGAAAAATTGGGGGCATGTGCCAATGTCTTGATGGGAAAGACCCTAGAGCGGACCGTATAGTTTTCAATCAACTGGGAGACAAATTTACGGTAATACTCTTCCTGGCGGGCTGGTGTGATGCGGATAAAAGGTTTTTTTAGGAAGGGTTTTAGCTTTTTACCATCTAAATACTCGTTAAAGTTATAGAGTTTATCTTCCACTAGAAGCCACGCGGGCTTTTCACAGGGAAGGACCGCGCCCTTATAAATGAATTTTACTAAGGAACCGCCTTGTTTAATGGTCGGAAAATAACGGACATGTCCTTTGAATTCTTCGTCTGGAATGACATGGAACAGAATATTTGCTTTTTCTGCTACAAACTCGATCGGTTTCCTGGCTGGATAGCCGTCATTGGCCATGCTATAAAATTCACGCCCTTCCATCAGTGGCAAGATCTTGGCCATGCGCTTTTGCACAAAGTCCAACATCAATTCACTGAGTTGCCCTGTAAATTTTTGAGTGAAAAATTTATGCTCATCTTTGGGGTCTCCTCCAAAGCGTTTTATAAGTTTACGCGGCCTCAATTTATCCGTCAGCGCAATAATCTCTCGATCTTGATCATCCAGATTACACGCAAATTGCTCCATATTATCTTCATACAACCCCTGGTGCGCAAAACTCAGCTGACCGTTGGGCATTACTTGAACGGCATGTGCCGAGATCAAACAATGGAGGTATTCATGATGATAGAGCGAATAAATTACTTTAAAAGGTCGCGTCGCGTCAACCAATCTCCTGTCCAAAACAATTGTTGTATTTTTGTATGTTCGTGATGTTCTTGGTACCTAAAGAGGAACCGAATTTTAAAAATAATTAAAATTTTTCCTTTTCCAATAACAGGTTATCACAATGTGGAGGACTTTAGTTAGTTTTTATAATCAATAACATTTTTTTACCCCAATTATCAATTATGAAGAATTTATTATGTATCGTCTGCTTGTTGGCGTTTATATGTGGACAACTATTTGCCCAGGCCCAAATCACAATAGACCACACAGATATGCCTCAGCCGGGCGAAATGCAGCGTCATAGTATTGCTGATACGGTTATGTCGGTAGACTATACTTCTACTGGCGCCAATCATATCTGGGACTTTAGCGACCTGACGCCTATGTTCCAGCGTTCGGATAGCTTCTTGAGTAGGAGTGACCTGCCTTTTGTCTTGCAGTTTACTGCCCCTAGCGATGTGAGTGTCATTACTTATCTTGACACGCCTGGAGGCGGCGATACGACTTCTCCAGCTGGTGGCATCCTCGATGGCGGATTTGATCTTTTTCGGACTTCCCCAGCAGCCTTTGAGAGCTTGGGTCAAGTAGCCGTCTTGGGAGGATTGCTTCCGACCTTTCTGGAAAAGGATCCCATTGATACCGTTTATCGTTTTCCAATGAATTTTGCTGACCAGGACTCTTCAGAGTCTGTAGGTGAATTAGCTCTCTCTATCCCTGGCATAGGTGACATCTATGTCCGCCAGGAGCGCAAGCGCATCAACGAAGTGGATGGCTGGGGCAGCATCACCACGCCTTTTGGCACCTTCGATGCGCTACGCATCCGCTCCCATATCACAGGGTATGATTCCATTGCATTTGATAGCATCAACATCGGCTTCCCCGCCATCCCTAGCGTAGAGTACAAATGGCTCGCCAAGGAAGAGCATGTCCCCATCCTTCAGATCAATACCACAGCCTTTGGTGGGTTAGAGATAGTGACTCAAGTCACGTATAGGGATTCTCTCAGAGAAGGGGTTCCTACCTTGAGTATCGAAGACGATTTGGAACCGCTAGAAGCTACTGTCTATCCCAATCCAAGTGATGGGGTCATCCACGTGGATTTTGAAGACCTCAGCAGCCCGCAGGCTAGCCTCCAACTCATCGACATGCAAGGCAGATTGGTTCAGCACCGCACCCTCCAAGGCTACCAGCATCGCGTGACCCTTGAAGGATTGGCCGCTGGCACGTATCTCCTTCGCATTCATACTGATAAGAAAGCGTATATGGGGAAAGTGGTAGTGAGGTAGAGAAGAGACCGCTCGCCCTGCGGGCTCGCTGCGAGACCGTTCGGGCTGGCGCCCTCACTGCGAGATCGTTCGCTGGCGCTCACTGCGAGACCGCTCGCCTTTCAGGCTCGCTACGAGACTAAAGGCAAGACATCTTTTTCTGTCTCGAAGCGAGGCGAGTCTTCGAGCCGAGCGGTCTCGCAGTGAGTGCCGAAGGCGCGAACGGTCTCGCCTCTCGCAGCGAGGGCCGTCTTCGGACCGAGCGGTCTCAGTTAGCGATGACAAGCTTATGCCGCTCGTAGGTCTGGCCTGAAAGCGTTTCGAGATAATAGTGTCCACTGAGAAGGACTCGTGTAGGGACTTCGAGCAAATGAAGGCCTTCTCCTAAGGTATGGGACTGTGTGTATACCAAAGCCCCATCCAGGCGCAAGAGCCTGACACTCAGGGTCCCTGGCTCAATCATGGCATATTCAAGGGATATGTGATCCTGAAGGATCGCTGGTGAAGGATAAAGGCGCGTCACGCCTGCTTCGCCCACAGGGACTCGTACCGTTATGATCTCAGAAAACATGTATTGGCCATTTTGGTCTACTTCCCGAAGGCGGTAGAAAAACGTCTGGTTGAAAGCCGGTGTCAGGTCTTGAAATGAATAGGATACTGTGGTAGTCGAATGGCCTGCGGCAGAAACTGTTCCTATTTTACTGAAAAATACCCCATCCAAACTGCGCTCTACTTCAAAGCGATCACTATTGACTTCTTGGGCAGTTTGCCAATGGAGCTGGATACGCCCCCCTTTGATTGCTGTAGCTTCAAAGGAACTGAAATCCACAGGTAAGGCGGCAAAGCTAAACGTGTTGCTATACACATCATCTCCGCCAGGGGTCCCTAGCCAATCGGCAGCTACGCCTGCTACATAGAAGGTCACATCTCCAGAAGTCGTCGCGGGGGCTTGCCATCCTACTGTCCAGCTAGTTGCATTGTTTTCTGGACCTGCTGCAAACATATTTGGGGTATTGTGTTCCAAATAGGTCCTGCCACTGAGTGTCACGGTTTGGGTACCAGACGAAGGGATAAAGGTACCAATGGACTGGTTGCTCGCATTGAGGGCAGAGGCTTGGAATCCACCCACAGCTCCGTCAGCGTCTACCAGGGTGATTTTGAGGGAATAGGTAGTGCCTGGAACATAAGGACCATTGTGGTTGAGGGCTTCAATCGTGATGGTGCCACCTGCATTGCCACCGAGGTGACATCCAGAACAGGTGCCTTCATTGGGGGCACCCGATACCTGGAGCATGAGGAGGGCAGCAGGCCCTCCAGATCGGGCCATCAGCGTGAGGGCAACCGCACTGACCAATACACTTATCAAGAGCAATGACTTCTTCATCTAACACACAAAAATTAGTAATTGATTAATTGACTGATTATTAATGAATTGGAAGAATAATCACCCAATTAATAATCAATCAATTTATAATCACCCTAGGGGATAGACGAAGAACGCAATCTTTTGCCCCGCCCTCAATCTGATTAGCCTGGCTATCTTACTTCTTCAAGCATGCATATATAGGTGGAAAGACTATGGAAAGAATCGCTTTCGTAAGGTGAAAATAGCCATTATTGCCAGGGCCCCGACAAGGCTTTTGAGGAAAAGGCCTGGAAGCAATGGAACAAATACCCTTCCCCACAATCCTTCGGCACCAAAATGAGCTATAAGCCCTATCCAGCCCAAGGCGAGGATAATGGCATGTCCGAGCACAAAAAGGCCAAAAATGAACCATAATTTGCCCTGAAACCTCCTTTTTGCCTGATACAAATAACTGACAATAACAGCACCTATCCCAAACCCTATAAAGAAACCAATACTTGGTCCCATCAATTTTTCCCATCCAAACGCCCCCCCTGCAAATACAGGCAAGCCCAATCCGCCAGCGAGCAAATAGCATCCGACAGCAAGCCCCACCCTTACAGGTCCTAACAGGAATGCCAGGCTTAACAAGCCCAAAGTTTGTAGGGTTACGGGTACTGGTGACCCTGGAATATCAAGCGATATTTGGGCGCACAGGGCTATGAGGCCTGCGCCGAGGAGGGAAGTAAGGAGAGAATGAGTGGATGAGTGAATGATAGAATGTGGTGTCAAAAATATTCAATTTTAGCTTTCTGAAAAATGACAGAATGATGTTTGTCAAAAAAACTTGTAACAAGTAGATTGGGCAAAAAGCAGCATGACAATTTGTATCTGCCAATTTTCCCCAATTCACTCATTCTATCCTCCTATCATTCTCTCATTTTCTTCATTTCACCTTCACGATCTCTCCATTAGAGAACTCAAGGATATTTACGGCCTGGTTATCTTGGGCCTGCTGGAAGTGAAAGTCCGTTTGTAGGGCTTTATATGGCTCATTGTTTCGGATAAAATCAGGAAGTGAAATGGTCCTTGGGTCATAGTTGTCGAGCAAATGCAGCAGGTACTTGCCGAGGCCATAACCTTGGACATTGGCGCGAGAGGGGGGCAGCCGATAGTCCTTCACAAAACGGCTATAATATTGCCGAAAAGCACTAGGATCGTTGGTCTCATCATACGCTGAAGTGAAGGTCAACCCAAACTTCTCTTTCTCATACTGAGAGATCAGTTTGAAAGACTCCCAGGCAGAAGTTCCGAGGGCGCGAATGCCCTCTCCCTTGGTCTCAATAGCCAGATTGCTGAGGATCAATCCCGCAGATTCTTCATTGCTGATGGGGATGTAAACCCCATCGATAGAGTCCCAGTCTGTCACATGGTCCTTGAAATAATCGATGATGTCATCTTGTGCACGGTCCTCATAAACAGAGTCAATGTAGACAACCTTCACTGTGCCTAGTAGCGCTTCGAAAGCTGTTTTGAAGTTAGATACCAATGTCTCTGTGATGCGCCGCTGGTCACTCCAGACCACGACATTGGTGAGCCCCAGGGTCGTAGAAGCATATTCACCCATGCGACTTCCATGGGTACTCGCGGAGGGCCTGGCGAGAAAGACGAGACCAGTAGTATCAGTCTCCATCAGGATAGGATTGGCACTGAAGGGGACCATCTGTGGGACTTGGTGCTTACGCGCCCAGTCGCTTACGGCAAGGGATGCATCTGTGAATACGTCTCCAACTACAATGTCTGGACGAGCGGCTATGCGCCCATCAAGCTGAGAGCGAAGGCGGGCGGTATCACGGCGGCTGTCATAATATTCTACAAATATCTTTTTATTGGAATTCAGAGAATAGTCATCGACCGCTTGTTTAAAGCCTTCATAAAACTCCAGACCATCCTGGCTCTTGGGAGGGATGGCATCGAGGCCATAATAAGTGATGTAATCATCCAAGTAAGTAGGCAAGACCAGCGCGATTTTGATAATATCGGGATCGAGGATCGCAGCAGCTTGAGCCTGTTGCTCTTCTGTGATAGAGGCAATGTATTCAGAAGCCTCTCCGCCTGCAGCCAAGTGCTGCTCGTATAGCCCCGCGACCTCGCCTTTTTTTCCACTGGACACCAAATGATGCACCCACGCTTCCAATACTGTAGTCTTATAGGAAGGAGGCGCTTGGGCGAGATATCCTTGAAGGAAGGAGATTTTCTTATTGGTATAAAAAAGAAACTCTTGGGCAGCCTTCAATGCATTTTCTTTGAGGCCCGTATCTTTGGCATTTTCTGCCAAAGTGAGCAAGGTATTGAGCGCCTGCGTCTTGAGCCTGTCATCATATTTTTTGAGCAATAAAATCGAGTGATGATACTGTGCCTCAGGCAAATAGCGGGATTTTGGGTATTCCCGAATCAGCTTTTTGAAGGCTTGCTCAGCAGGAAACGACTCCCCTTTGTAGAAATAGGATAAGCCAGAAAAATAGAGGGCTGTAGTGGTTTGTTGATTGTTGGGTCGGTTGCTAGCATCCTGGAATACAGTGGCTGCCTTGCCATAATCCTTGGTGCGCAACAGGTCTTTGCCTTGTTCCACCATCTCGGTGGCCAAGGGGTCTTTTTGGAGGATCATTTTGGTACCTGTACAAGCAGGCGCGAGAAGGGCCGCTACACAGATCAGGGTAAGGATTTGATTCATGTCAATACCTATTTATTTTGAAAATACCGCCCCCTCTGAATTGACAGATATGGAGCATTTGGTTGTCGGGATGATTGGCAAAATAATAATCTTGGTGGATCCCTCGATGGATACCGTATCCACGGATATAAGTGGTGAGGGGAATGCCTTCCCGATAATCATATCGGTCAAGCAATTGGAGCAGATACATGCCCATGTCATAGCCTTGAACATGGTATTCACTGGGTGGGACATGGTAGTGGCGAAAAAAGGCTGTCGAAAAGGCGTGATATTGGGCACTGTCATTTTTGTTAATATAAGAAGTGCTGAATACTACGCCATAGCGCTCTTTGGCAGCGCGGTCGATCGCATCGAAATGTTGCCAGGCAGGAGAACCCATGATGCGAACATTTTCTCTCAAAAACTGCAATTCGCTGAGAATCAGGCCTGAAGATTCTTCGCTGGAAAGCGGGATGTAATGTCCATCGATGCCTTGGAGGCGCAGATTGCGCGTATATTCCAGGATTTGATTCTTGGCATTGGCAAAATTTGAGTCAATCGGTACAAGAATGACCTCCCCGCCTAGCGTGTCAAATGTAGCGGTAAATGCCTTTACCAACTGCTCTGTCACCCGTCGACCATCTGTCCACACAGCTACCTTATTCAGCTGCATCTGGTGGCGGCCAAATTCTGCCATGCGCAACCCATGAGTCGCCACACCCGAATGGGCGAGGAAGAGGTAATATTTGTCATGGAAAGGCATGGTAGGACTGAAGGGCACTATCTGTGGGATCCCTCGCCGCTCTGACCAGTCTGAGATGACCTTGGAAGCACTATTATAGACCTCGCCGATGACGAGGTCAGGATAGAAGCGGTCCATCTCGTAGAGGTGCTGAGAGATGACAAAGCTATCGCGTGCCGTGTCAAAGACTTTGAGGAAGATCTTTTTCCGCGCATACGGCTCAAAATCCGCCACAGCTTTCTGGAAGCCTTCATAAAATTCAAGGGCAATTTTGCTTTTGGGCGGAATGGCGTCCATACCACCAGGCAAGGTCTCCTGTAGAAACAGGGGCAGCATTAGCCCAATCTTGGTAACATTGGGCTCATAGTAATGCATGACCTGGCGCTCGTCAAAAAGTCGAATCAAAAAAGGGGAGGGCTGCCCGCCTTGCGCCACAAAGCTGTTAAAAAGCTCTTGCGCTTCCCATCTGTTGCCAGATTCTAGTTTGCGATAGCACATTGCTTCCAGAACGAGCGGCAAATGCCGATAAGGTGCCCTTGTATAATATTGCTCCACTACTGATGTATTCAGGTAGTAGAAAAGAAATGACCTCGCTGTGCTCTTTGCATCCTGGACAATGTCTATCCGGGGGGAATTGTCGATGAGGAAAAAGAAGTCTGCCAGGCCCTGGGCTTGTTTCGTAAGATCATAGTTCTGGGCAAAAATGAGGGCTTTATGGTAAATGGCATCATCGAGATAGCGAGAGAGTGTATAGTTGGAAATGATTTGATCAAATCGCTGGATCGCCATGTAGTCATCTCCAAGATGATAATAGGCAAGTCCGCCCAGGTAGATCGCAGCTGTTGTAGCTTGGTGTGGCTCCCGTTGAGTAGCCGATTCAAAGGCACGTACTGCATCGGCATACGCCTTTTGCTCCAAATAATGCTTCCCCAACCCAATCATCTCAAGCGCCTGATCGTCCCTGGGCAGCCCTTGGCCCACATACATAGGGTCATTGAAGCTTTGCCCCCAACAAATAGGAATAATCGCCAATAGGATGACAAGTAGGCTGAAAAAAGATGGAATTGTGCGTTTCAAAAGAAAAAAATCAGGGTTTTTGCCTCCAAACGAAGCAGAGCTGCAAAATGGTATGAAAGCGGCAAAGACGCAAGGGGAGAAGCGAAAGAGATCGCTCTGAGACCGCTCGGGCCGAAGACGGCCCTCGCTGCGAGATCGCTCGCTGTCGCTCGCTGCGAGATCGTTCGCTGTCGCTCACTGCGAGATCGCTCGAAGACTCGCTGCGAGACAAGAGAAAAAGCTGCCTTTGTCTCGAAGCGAAGGCGAGTCTTCGAGCCGAGCGGTCTCGCAGTGAAGGGCTTTAGCCCTGAACGGTCTCGCCTCTCGCAGCGAGCCCGAAGGGCGAGCGATCCCTCCTCCCGCCCCAAAATATCACCCACGTCGCAAAGCCTTCAGAGAAGTCTTCAAATCGGTGGACGACACCTGACGGGACATAAAGGACATCTCCTGGCCCAAAAGGATGCCGATCTGCTCCATTCACAAACATACCCGTTCCCTCCGCAATGACGTATAGTTCGTCCTGATCGTGAGGTTGTTGGAGGTCTTCGCCCACAGGCATATAGTATTCTACTTTCATGGGACCGTGTTGCATCACGGTCTCAAATCGTGCAGGCGCTACGGTTTCTAAAAGTCTAAGGGCTTCTTTTTCCGAGACCCGCCTTGTCGATAGGCCGGATGAGTCGGGTATTAATTCCCCATTTTTTCCGAAAATTTGCGTTAAATGATGCTCCAAATGAACCACATAGTCTTGGAACAGCCATCCCAGTGTCTCCTGGATACCGTCAGGGTCGATGATAGGCTTCAATAAACTTTCTGTGGGAACCTGCCCCATGACATGCAAAATTTGCTGATTCAGTGATTGCCAGAGCAAGGCAATATTATCGATCGGCTGAAGTTGATAAGCATTGATTCGCACAAGGTCTGCCTGACGGTAGCGCGGGAATGAGTAAGGCTCTGATGAATATAGCACTTCAGTAAAGCGCATGAGATTATATCGGGCAGAGTCTACCAAGTGCCCCATTATTTCCTTTTTAGACCATTTGTCTGGTAGAGGTTTTTTCGTCAATTCAGCTTCTGAAAACCGCATAATGTCAACAGGAACTTGCCAAATATGGGTTGACAGTTGTTGATAGCTTGTCGAGATATTCATCTGGAATAGTTTTTGGATAGAAAAAATGAATCAAGAGATGTTGAGTAAATGAGGGGATAAATTACGCATTTTGCTTTTTCATCGGTTACCTTTTATGGGTATCAGCCATTAAGTAACAACTAGGTGATTGAAATCTATTGTCAATCACTTACCGCCAACAGCCAAAACCCCTTTCGGTATAAAGATGTATTAATCCGGATTGCCCCTGGTACCTTTTAGGTGCTGGGGGATTTTTTTGGGGGAAATGATAGAATGAGTGGATGAGAGAATGATAGAATGAAATGAGAAAATGAGAAAATGAGAAAATGGGGAGTTCTCGCCCCTAGTGCCTTCGGCACCTAGCAGCCATGCTGAGGCGCGGATTACCCACAAACCAACACCAAAAAGCCGAAATCCGCTCAAGCTTGCTTTCGCAAGCTGCAAAGAAACGCATGATAAATAATGCGCTGGGCCGGATTTCCGGATAGTGGTTGGCTCTTTGCGTAATCCGGCCCTCTGCCAAAAACCGCTAATCATTTAATGCCGAAGGCAAAAGTAAGACCCATCTTTTCCCTGCTCCCTTTTCCCTTTTCTCTCCTCAATTCTCCATTTTTAATTTTTTCCTTTCCTTTCCCAAGGTTTTCCCTTTGTGATTCGTCTTATAGACAAAAGCATTCCCCTATGGGCGTAGGCAAATCTGATTCAGACCATCGTTTGGTCAAGGGCTGCAAGCGGCAGCAGCCCAAGGCACAGCGGGCATTGTACGAAAAATATTTCAGTACAATGATGCGGGTCTGTTTGCGCTATGCGAAGAATCCGGAGGATGCAGGAGAAATGCTCAATGACGGCTTTCTCAAGGTCTTTAAACGAATTGAGAGTTTTGGGGGAAAAGGGTCCCTGGAAGGGTGGATACGGCGCATCATGGTCCATACAGCTATCGACCGCCTGCGTCAGCAGCAGACCTATGAAGCACATTTAGTACAATATCAAGCAGAACTCGGTGATACCCATATGAAAAATGAAGCAGTCAATCGACTAGAAGCCGAGGACGTATTTCATCACCTTCAAGCCCTTCCACCTATGAGCCGTGCTGTCTTCAACCTATTTGCCATAGAAGGATATGCGCACAAAGAAATCGCAAAGATGCTAGAAATGAGTGAAGGGACCTCTCAATGGCACTTATCGACCGCCAGAAAACGGCTGCAAGCACTTTTACCAAAAGAAAAGAAGAGAGTTCAAAGTTCAAAAGTGCAACAGTTCAAATGGCCTTCTCCCTAGAACCCCTCGACAACCTCAAAAACGAAATTATTCCCCTAAACCCTAAACCCTAAACCCTAAACCCTAAACCCTAAACCCTAAACCCTAAACCCTAAACCCTAAACCCTAAACCCTAAACCCTAAACCCTAAACCCTAAACCCTAAACCCTAAACCCTAAACCGTTATTATGAACCCCATAGACGAAGTTGTAAAGCAGCAAATAGCAGAGGCTCCTGTGCCTTATGACCCTGCGCTGTGGTCAGCGATGGAGGGGAATCTAGCAGCCCATGGGCTGGTGAAAACGGTCGTTTGGTGGAAGGCATGGGCTTGGGGCATGTTCCTGGCATCTTTGGTAGGTGTCGTCGTGTTTTTGGTAATAAAAAATCCGTTGGGCAGAGAAAAAATGGAAGTTGCAGCGCTTTCATTGCCTGCTGCCCAACATATTGTGGTAGCGGTTCCCCTACCACAGGCAGGAGTGGTTATGAAGGGTGAAGCACGGACAGCTTCGCCTACCGGGCGACCGCTCACTGTTTCTGCGGAACTCAATAGTGTGTTTGTTGCTTCAAATAGCGTCAGCAGCCAGGAAATGGAAGCGCCTGAAATTACGTCGCCCAGGCCTACGCTTAGGGGCCTGGCGGCGGCTGACGTGAAACTTCCAGCAGTCACGGCTGTTCGTATCGGTGATGGATATAGAATCGGTTTGGGAGCCAACCCCCCAAAGAAACACCGGTTTGGGCCTATTTCCCCACCTATCGCAAAAGTCCCATCATCATGGTTTTTTGAGGCTGGTGCAAAAGTAGGAGAAAGTTACCGCACCCTGATTCCAGATGGCAGCCAGTCTGGCCAGGTCATCAATACCTGGAATTGGTTGGAGATTCCCCAGACAGTAGCACAAACCCAAATCCTCATTGGTCGCAGGATTTCTCCGCGGATGGAGTTGCGCATAGGGGGACGCTGGGCCACGCGTGGCTTCGCCGATCGGAAGCAGAGCTTGATCATGCCCGATCCATCGCCAGATGACCCGATCTCTGTCCAATCCTTCCATACCTATTATAGCTTGGAGACGCCCTTCGAGGCACGCTATTATGTCAAAAAAGGCAAACTGCGCCTTTTTGTCGAGGGAGGCGTCGCCCCTAGCTGGCTGTACAATGCTTATACAACCCGTGCCTTTGAATACTTATTTGGCGCTACTGAATACCGCGAAGATGGACTGATCGATTCCAATACCCGCAAATTCCAACTGTCAGCCTCATGGGGCTTTGGGGTCCACTGGCAGTTCTCCAAGCGATGGGGCGCTTTTGCGGCCTCCTCCTTTGACCATCAACTGATGCCCATCCAAATAGACGCACCTATCAACCGCCAACTCTACAGTTGGAATGGGTCCTTTGGCCTGCGCTATCAATTGCTGCGCAAATCACGGAAGTTTTTTGCGATGAAATAGCCATGAATTGGCCAGCAGAGAGAGAGGATTAATTTTTTGATCAGATATTAATTTTTCTCTCCCTAAAGTCTGCCGCTATTCATTCTTTCCGCAAGTGGTTTTTGACCAGCTTGCGGATTTCTTATTAGGAACCTTTTTCTCCATTCTATCATCCTATCATTCACTCATCCTCTCATTTCCCCTTCGGCTCTATCAAGTCCCACAGATTGCCATATAAGTCGGCAAATACCGCGACAGTGCCATAAGTCTCGTAAGACGGTTCCCGGACGATCTCTATCTGATGATCGAGCAGGTTTTGGTAGTCACGCTGAAAATTATCAGTGTGGAGAAAAAGGAATACGCGGCCGCCTGTTTGGTTGCCGATTCGGCTACGTTGGAGGTCATTGGCGCCTTTGGCGAGGAGCAGTTCGCATCCATCTGAGCCTTTGGGGCGGACGCGCACCCAGCGCTTGGTCTCGCTGAGGGCAGTGTCTTCCAAAAGGTCAAAGTGAAGCTTATTGGTGTAAAAGTCGATGGCTTCGTCGTAGTCATTGACGACAATGGCGATGTGGGCGAGGCGTTGGTGCATGGGGGGGAATGTTGAATGAAGGAATGTTGAATTTTGAATGGGTTTAACTTAGTTGAAAAGGTCGATATAGTCCCTGAATACATAAAGTTTGCCGCGCTTTTCACCAGTTATTTCTTCAAGAATGCCCAATTTCTCAAATTCAGAGATGAGCTTATAGACAGAAGGTAAAGACAATTGAGTAAGCGCTTTGGCTTTTTGGACTTCAACTATGGGGTCTTGGAATAAATACGTTAAGATGAGCTGTGGGCTATTTGAGCGGCTACTTAACTGTTGAAGTTTTTGTTCAACATCTCTTTTTAGTTTAAGTATTTGGTCAAATGTCGTAATCCCGTTCTTTGCGGTTTCTATTATCCCCACCAGAAAAAATTTCACCCATTGTATGAGGTCATTCTTCTCCCTGACACGAGTCAAATTATCATAATACAAGGTCCGATGTTTTTCAAAGAAATCGGATAAGTATAAAACAGGTTTTTTTAATATTCCTTTTTCTACAAGATACAAGGTAATCAGTAAGCGACCCACACGACCATTACCATCTAGGAATGGGTGGATCGTTTCAAACTGATAATGGACAATGGCGATTTTTAAGAGATCAGGTAAAAAATGGGATTCATTATGGACAAAATTTTCCAAATCACCCATATAATTATTTACCGTAGTATGAATAGGAGGGATAAATATAGCATCACGTATACTTGCACCCCCTATCCAGTTCTGACTTCTTCGAAATTCACCAGGAAGCTTGTGTTTTCCTCTTACACCTTGAAGCAGGGTCTGGTGTGTATTTTTGATCAACCTAGAAGAAAACGGCAATTTGCTCAAGCTTTCAACAGCCGAATTTAGCGCTAAAATGTAATTTTGGACTTCTTCCCAATCATCTCGTTTTTCCTCCTTTAAATCTTCTTTTACTAGTAGAGCCTCTTCGATATTTGTCTTTGTCCCTTCAATTTTACTTGATTGAGTGGCTTCTTTCAATACATGCATTCTAATAAACAGATCAATATTAGGAATGTATTCAGAATACATATCTAGTCGGCCTAATTGCCTGTCAGCCTGACTCAAAAGATTTAGCACTTCCATATTTTCGACATGCCATTGTCGATTGATATGGGTAGGTTGGAAACTTTTGTAAGTACCCTGGTTGATATACTGGCCTGCGTTAAAGTTTTTCATAAATCTATGTCATAAACCTTAACTAAAGGTACTTAATTTTTAAGTAAATTGCAATTTACTTAAATAAAGGGCCTTTATTTTTTAATAAAATAAAGTTTACTTAAATAAGACTACCTGCTTTTTAAGTAAATTGCCTTGAATTTAATTTTCGAGCAATCTTTTCTATTTCATCATAGCCCCTATTACGAAGCCTATGCCCACTGAAATGATCAGCAGTACGATGGCACAAGCCAGTAGGACCAGGATGAATTTACCTACTCTCAACAAAGCCTGCCCGAAGGTAAACTGGTACAGCTTCGAATAGGCATAGGTATAATAGCCAATCATGACGAGCATGCTGATGGCATACAGATGAGGATTTACCCAGATACTTGTCAGGAAAAAAATGGCACTCAATAAGAATGTGACCCCTTGGATATAGGCATTGATGACGAGGTGCTCGCCGTAATTATAGGGTTTGCCAAATACCCAAAAGGCGACCAAGGTATACAAGGGCAGGAGGAGGAATGAAAATAGGTTAAAGTATTTGAGGATGAATTTCTGCACCTGAATGTTCATTTCATATTGCTGCCGCTGTTTCTCCCTCATCTCGGCTTGTACTGCGGGATCATCCCCAAAATTTTCGACCAACGCTTCGTCCATGACTTCAAATTGGCCCTTATTCATCTCTGTCATCAGTGAGAGATATTGCTCCTCGAATTGGCTAAAGACCAATACGGCAATCGCAGCGCCTATCGCAAAGAAGCCAAAGGGCTTGGCATAGCGCGACCTGATGCCACCGATATATTCGGTGAACAGGTTGCGCGGCCTGAGGATCAGGGTACGGATAGTCAGGAAGTACTTATTGTCCCACCCAAAAATCCGGGTGAAGATCTCAATAACGAGTTTCTTGAGGGTAATTCGCTCATTGTCGGTCTTTTCGCCGCAATGTGGGCAAAATCGGGCCTCGGCAGCGATAACCGATTCGCAGTTTTGACAGGTGATCATGTGCTTTGGGAGATAGTTTCATGTTGGGTTTTCCAACTATCTTGAAAGCTAATATAGGCAATGTCGTCGGAAAAAAAATGAAATGGACTCACTAAGTGAAATAGCCCAAATGAAACGCAGTTAATCAAGATTTTTTCCTTTACAAAAATAACAGAAAACTGTCGGCCCCAATGGGTGAATCCTGCAGGAGCCGTCGCCACTAAAAACTGACGATTATTATAGGACAGTTTCCAACCTGAAGATTGGAAGATTTCTTGGACTTTCGCCCTGTTTGATGCTGCATCTGTTCCAATAATGGTCCTTAATCGGAGTACTTTCCGGAACCGTAAGGCTAATAGCGCCATGAAGGCAATGGCGCCTATCAAAAAGGCTAATGAAGTTTGTAGAGAATCTGCGTGTTCGAAGCCACTTAGGGATGCCCAAAGCATGGTGCTAGGGATATACAGAATTGCCATCCCAAAAAAGAGGGGAAAGACCAGGCCCCATCGTTTTGCCCATTTAGATTGGTCAAAGACGATTCTTCGGGTTTCGACAGAGCGGGCGTAGTCTATTTTTAGTGCTGTCATTGAGTACATTGTAAATTAAGTTTCTAGCATAACAGCTCTGCTGTCATTTCGACGAGTCTTCGAGGAGAAATCTAACAGTGTGGTCTAGAAGCCTGGAAATAACCACTCAAAAGGGACTGTTAGATTTCTCCCGTTGGTCGAAATGACAACTGTGTTGTAGGGAAAGGGCCAAAAACTTCTGTTACACTGTATTGAGAGGCATTAAGAAGATAATCACCATTCATCGTTGTCAATTTTACGTGATTCTACAATAGCTTCCTCAAAAACATTAGCCTCTTCTTCATCCATGATCCCTGCCAAATTCAAAATTGTAGGTTCCGTGGAATCTATCGTTGAATTCTTGCCATTTCTTGTTTTTACATCTGCTTCACGGATATTTCGCAAGATTTCTTCCACAATCAATAGTCGTTCAGCTAGGCTGAAGCCCTTGACTAGGTTTATGACTTCATTGCTTGAGATCGTCGTTATTACTGTTTGTTCTAGGAAAATACCATGTACTAAGATACCATTTTTTGTTTTGGGGTAAAGGAAACATCTTGTAGAGACTATTATTGAGGGGGACGATAGTTAATATCCTAAATAGAGAGATCAAAATCGAGTAAACCCGCATCAATTAATACAGCATTAGTAAAGGTAATAAATGGGTCGGTCAAATAATACAACTTCAACACGTTGTAAAGCTCATTTTTATCGTTTAAACGTAAAGGATTTGAACTGCTACCTTTACCTAATGGGTCTGGGTATCTAAAAAATTGAGAGTTTTTATCTAAAAAGTGAATCTGATTATTCAGTTTTTCATATTCATCTTTGTAAAAATCATATTCCTGTTTAGTCTCAATAGGTAATTCCTCAATTTTTAACTTTGATAGGTACCCTTTCTCACCTCCAAATAGATTGTATAGTTGAGAAAGAGAATGAATTTGGTTAAGTTTTTTCTTTAAAAAAACAGTAGATGAATTTTTTTCGGCTTCATATAAATTATGTTTTAGAGCTAGTTCTAATGAGTGCCTAATTAAGAAAAACAAAGGCAAATATAATCGATTTATATCATATGATTTATGAATTATTCCATCTATTAGGAACTCTATTGTACTGTCATACTGTGTTTTTAGGGTTCCTAACCCACGGCATTCTCCCATATGCAAGGTTAGTGCCCAATTGATACTTTTATCATTATAGTCGAAAGGTGCACAAAGATCGTTTTTGGAGAATTTTGAGGAGGAAAAATTGTTAAAATCCTTTATTAAAGTTATTAACTTAATCTGTTCTGTGTTAAAGAATGACTTGCCAGTATTTTTATTTATATAATACCTATAGCAAGTTCCATCACATTTGTCATCATTATGATAATTTATTTGATTTAATATTTCCCTAAGACGTATGGATATAAGGTTTTTTTCTTCTAGTTCCTTTAGAAGTGCATCAAATACATGAGATTGGGGAATTGGTAAATTATTTATCTCAAGATTATATTTGAGAGATAATTCAAAGCTATGTCTTATTAGAAAAAGAAGCCCGTATGCTCGCGGATTAAAAGCATAACTTTCTTTTAATCCCATATCGAAAATAATTGATACGGCATAATTATAAGAATCATAATAATGACTCCACGTTGACTGATGCCTTTTTATGTCTAATTGAAGTGCGTTTTTAATTAATGGATCATTGAAGTTTATTTCTTTAAATAACATATTCGTTTATCTATCCTTATTTTGATATAATGATAATATTTTAGCCTATTCATTTATTAAATATTGCGGCATTCCCCTAATTGGTCAAATATCATGCCCCCTCTACCATTTCCCCCCCAAACTCCTTACCTTTGCGCCCTAAATCGCAACCCCACAAAATGGCACAGCAAAAACCCTACGTCGTCATCGACTTTGACAGTACCTTTCTCCAAGTAGAAGCCCTAGAAGAACTCGCCGAAATCGTGCTCAAAGGCACAGGCCGCAAGAAGGAAGTCCTTCAACAAGTCAAGGACATCACTAACCTCGGCGTGGATGGGAAGATCTCATTCAATGATTCCCTGACGCGACGCCTCGCCCTCCTAGAGGTCGATCGCTCGCAGCTTGACAAGCTCGTCAAGCGTCTGCAAAAGCGGGTATCGACTTCTTTTGCCCGAAACAAGGAATTCTTCAAAAAATACGAAGGCCGCATTTACATTATCTCCAATGGCTTCAAGGAATTTATCGCCCCTGTGGTCGCGCCTTACCATATCGACGCCGACCACGTCTGCGCCAATACCTTCACCTTCGATGCCAAAGGCAATGTGACGGGCTTCGACCAAGAGAACTTGCTGGCGCATAGCAAAGGCAAGTCCCGTACCCTCAAGGCGCTTGGCCTGGAGGGCGAGATCTACGTGATAGGAGATGCCTATACCGATTATGAGATGAAAGAAGCAGGCATCGCCCACAAGTTTTTTGCCTTTACGGAGAATGTATTGCGAGAAAATATCATTGAAAAGGCAGATCACGTGACACCAAGCCTGGATGAATTTTTATATGTAAACAAAATGCCCATGGCGATATCATACCCTAAAAATCGTATTAAAGTACTCCTCTTGGAGAATATCCACCCTAGTGCCAAAGAGACCCTGAGCCTTGAAGGCTATGACGTTACTTTGATGAGCGGAGCCCTATCGGAGGACGAACTCTGCGAGCAGATCAAAGGTGTCCACCTCTTAGGCATTCGCTCCAAAACCCATGTCACCAAAAAGGTGCTCAAACACGCTAAGCGCCTCATGGCCGTAGGCGCCTTCTGTATTGGTACCAATCAGATTGACCTTAAGGCATGCGCCAAGCGTGGGGTAGTGGTCCTCAATGCGCCCTATAGCAACACGCGCTCTGTCGTGGAGTTGGCGATAGGAGAAATCATCATGCTGATGCGCCGCATCCCGACGATGAACTATGGCATGCATCGGGGCAAATGGAATAAATCCGCGTCCAATAGTTATGAGATTCGAGGCAAAAAATTGGGGATTGTAGGGTATGGAAATATCGGCAAACAGTTGTCTGTACTGGCGGAGTCGCTGGGCATGGATGTGTACTATTACGACATCGTGGAGCGCCTAGCCCTGGGCAATGCGACAAAGTGCGACAGCCTGGAGGAATTATTGGGAAAGGCAGACGTGGTAAGCCTACACGTAGATGGACGCCCTGAAAACAAAGGCTTTTTTGACAAGGAAAGAATTGGGCAAATGAAGGAGGGAAGTATGCTGATCAACCTCAGTCGCGGCTTCGTCGTGGACATCAAAGCCCTTACAAGTGCCCTGAAAAAAGGAAAGATTGGCGGTGCTTCCGTTGATGTTTTCCCAACAGAACCCAAAACCAATGCGGATCCATTTGACTCTCCACTGATGGAACTCCCCAACGTCATCCTGACGCCCCATATCGGTGGTAGCACCCAGGAAGCCCAAGCGAATATTGGCGCTTATGTGCCCCGCCGTTTGATGGACTACGTCAATACGGGTAGTAGCTTTGGCTCCGTCAATTTCCCCGAAATCCAACTTCCCGCCCAAGGAAAGGCTCATCGCCTCATCCACATTCATAAGAACAAACCTGGCATCCTCGCCCAAATCAACGGCTTGCTCGCCCGTTACCACATCAACATCGTCGGCCAGCACCTCAAGACCAATGAACACATTGGCTATGTCATCACGGATATAGACAAGGAGTACAGTGAGGAACTACTGGAGGTGCTGAAAGGGATCAAAGGCACGATCAAGTTTCGCGTGTTGTATTGAAATAATAAAGAAAGACCTCGGAGGTTTTAGCCATTATGCTGATTAAACCTCCGAGGTCTAAACGTATTTTACGCCCACTTTACGTTACTTTTCTTTCAGTATTGATTTGACTTAATCAATTCATAACGAGCAAGTTACAACTGTAGCCCCCTCGGGATTCCCCTATACTTCTGTCTTTTTTTAGCTCGGAAGGAAATAGAAACATTTCCATGCTGGGCTACCTATATCCCTACATATTTGTGATGTCAGTAGCGGAAACGAAGAGAATGAAGAAGAATTGAAAATTGAGAATGGAAAATTAAGCAATCAACCCTCATTCAAAATTCAATCATTCAAAATTCAAAATTCACTCATTCTCTCCTCCACTCATTCTCTCATTTCATTTAATCATTTTAACATTTAATCATTCATCATCATGACAACCCCCCAAGCCCCCAAAACCGTGAACTTACAGGAAACAGCCTGTTACATCTTCAAGACAGTTCTCCTACTAGAACGCCACTACGGCGCAGACTACATCGGCCGAATCTTGCAAGGCTTTGACCGATTTGGCATGCGCGATGAATCGCACAAAGAGTTGGAAACCTTTGGGGTGATGCGCAAGGTCTACCGGGAGCGGATCGGCAACATCATCAAGTACTTGGTGAAACAAGGCTTCCTCCGCATCAGCAAACCTGCTTTTGGCAACCTTGCCATCACCCCCAAAGGAGAAGCTTTTCTCGATGCGCCCACTGAGCTGGTCGTTCCCGAAAAGGAGCTCGTGACGCCAGAGCTAGACCGCATGCTCCAGGCAGAACTCCGCCAGCTTCGCACCGAATTGAGCGAGCAGGCAGATATCATGCCCTACGAGATCTACACCAACTACACCCTTCAGAAGATTGTGGAAGAGAAACCGACCAATGTCACCATGCTCAAGGCCATTCCAGGGATCGGCGACCAGCGGATCAACCGCTTCGGCCATGCCGTCATCCAGGCTGTGAAGCGGGTACAGGAAGATGGTTCGGCCATTTTACTTCAGCTAAGGGCGAAATGGCCGAGCCGTCAAGAGGTCAAGACCCTATTCCTTGCTGGTAAATCCGTCGAAGAAATCGCTACACAACGCAATGTCAAGCCTTCGACCGTGATCACTTGTCTGGAAGAACTCCACCTGGCAGGAGAATTGGACCTCACAGGGTGGATCGAAAATCGCCTTGACCCCAAAGCGTTACACAAAGGCGCTGAGTACTTCAAGCAAGTGGAGATGCACGACCTCAAATCAGCATATGAAGTGCTGGGCCTTGACTATGAGACGCTGCGTATGTGCAGGCTGTATGTCTCAGATGTGAAGACGGAGCGGACGGAGCTTGCGATGGCGAGCTAGTGCCTTCGGCACTTAATGATTAGTGGTTTTGCACAACAACAGATGCTTCGAATATGCTACTAGACCAGATTGTTAGATTTCTCCCTTCGGTCGAAATGACAGCTTTGCTGTATGGAAATTTTGGCATAAGCCAAAAAGAATAGGAGTCATTTCGACGACTTGAGGCTTTGCGAAAGGAGGAGAAATCTAACACCCCCTTTTGTACTACTGGGTCTTGATTAAGCATAACTGCTAGCTATTTCGTGCCGAAGGCACTAGGGAGCGGAGAAGTTCAAATTCAAGTACAAGTTCAATCTCAAACTTTCTTTTTTGAACTTGAACTTTCTCAGAGTAAGTCCTACAACATAACAGTTGTGGGGCTTTTTGTATATTTTTAGGAATAGATTCACACAACCTTATGAAACGTAATTATTTCCTCCTTTTTGCTACCTGCTTCTTATTTCTCAATGGCTTCGGCCAATCATTTAAGATGGCGCTCAACGACTATAATCTCTTAGAGATGAAGCAATCTGGAAATCAGGGGACCAGAATCATGAGCCTCAAGCCAGATGGTAGCCTAGATAAGCCTTTTTCAGGGTTGCTCACTTATGTGCATCATACTTTTTATAGAAACCTTACGCCCGATTCCCTCACCCTCCAAGTTGGCGATCAGTATGTCAAAAAAGCTGGTTCTGGTGCCTGCTCCGATGGGCGCAAGGAAGGGATTTGGCTATTTTGGTACGAAAACGGCCAGAAAGCAGCCCAAGGCAAATATGTACAAGGCCAGAAAGTGGGCGTTTGGACCGATTGGTATGAAAACGGTGACAAAAAACAGGAAGAGACCTATGTCGCTCATGTGCGCAGCGGCCCCAGCGTTTCTTGGCACAAAAACGGGCAGAAGGCAAGTGAAGGCGTTTATAAGGCGGACAAAAAAGAAGGAAAATGGACGTTTTGGGACGAAAAAGGCCAGAAATTGCAAGAAGGCCCCTATAAGGCTGGCATTAAGGACGGTCTTTGGAAAAGGTGGGATCTCCATGGCCATCTGGTGAGCGAAGGTCCTTATCAAGAGGATAAGCAACAAGGCCTTTGGCGAAAGTACTATGCCAATGGGCAGAAGAAACTAGAGGCCATTTTCGTGGAGGGAATCCAAGATAGTATTTGGCAGGAGTGGTATGAGAATGGGACTCAGAAACTAACAATGAATTACCGATCGGGTGTACAGGATGGGCCTTACATCGAGTGGTATAAAAACGGGAACCAGAAGCTAGAAACGAATTATAGATCAGGCGTACAGGATGGGCCTTACAGGGAATGGTATGAGACAGGCAAAAAGAAGACGGAAGGCACCTTTCATTCGGGCAAGAAAGCGGGCGATTGGTCCTATTGGCATGCCAATGGCCAGCTCGCGGCGGTGGAGTTCTACCTCGATGGCAAAGAAACAGGGGTTTGGAAGAAGTGGAATGAGCAGGGGAAGAAGACGTTTAAGAAGCGGTATAAGTAGAGAAAATGATTAATTGATAGATTACTGATTGATCTTAAGTGGTTGATAACCAGGAGGTAATACATTAAAAAATACCAGCAATAGATATGAAACACGGCAAGAAAATCCTCTCTCTCCTCAAAACCATTGAAGGCAATGGTTCTTTTGCAGCTATTGGGGCAAAAGACTTGATATTGCCAGGACTACAAGTTGGGGAAGAAGACATCGGTTTACCCATTACCCCTTTACAGGCACAAGCCTTGATCCGTGTAGCGCACCAAGCCCCCTTTGGCAAGGGCAGCGAGACCGTCACAGACATAGAGGTAAGAAATGCCTGGGAGATTGATGCAGATCAAATAACCTTCAAAAATCCCAAATGGAAGTCATTTTTGAAAAAGCTTCTTAAAGAAGTCAAAGAGGAGCTAGGGATTGAAGACAAAAAAGTGAAGTCTGAGCTATATAAGCTGTTGATCTATGAGGAAGGGGGCTTCTTCCTCCCACATAAGGACTCTGAAAAGGCCAAAGGCATGTTTGCTACTTTGGTACTGGCCTTGCCGTCGGCGCATACAGGTGGCGAGTTTCACGTCCGATTTGACGGACGAGAGGAGGTGGTAGATTTTTCACATGCGGCCGATGACTTCGAAATGCCCTATGTGGCATTTTATGCTGACTGTGAGCATGAAATCAAGCCTGTGACTTCGGGCTATCGGGTGTGTTTGGTTTATAATTTGATCCAAAAAAGCAAGGCTGATTATATTCCCAGCCCCCAATTTTCTTCACAAGCAGAAGCCATTGCAGAAGTGCTGAAAAAGTGGGCGTATAGCGATGCCCCTTTTCCCCAAGTGCTCCTCTTGGACCACGAATACACCCCCACCAATTTCTCCCGATCTGCGCTGAAACACCACGACCTTCCACGGGTGGAAGCCTTGGTGACTGCTGCGGAGCAGGCAGGTTGGCATGCCGTTTTGGGATTAGTGACTCATTATCAAATGGGAGAGTTGGAGAGCGACGTCGACTATTATGGAGGCGGTTATGGGCGTGGGAGGTATCGTTCGTGGGATAGGTATGATGACGAAGAAGTTACAGGTACTATGGGGGACGAAATATATGAGGAATATACCTCCATCGAACATTGGAGTGGGGATGAAGGGCCTAAATTAGGCGCATTGTCCCTCTCACCAGATGAGGTGATCGCTGAAATTGAAATCGGGGAAGGCGAGCCTTCGGAGCAAGAGGCCGAAGGTTATACAGGAAATGCTGGCATGACGATGGAGTATTGGTACCATTACGGGGCGGTTGTGCTGTGGCCGCATAGCCAGCACTATCAGTTGCTTGAAAGGCAGCCTGTAGGTGTCAAACTGGATTGGATAGCATTTTACCTCAAGCATTGGGACAATGCTCAGTATGATGTGGAAAAAGAATCCAAGCAATTATTGACAACTTTTACGGAAGAAAATTTAGAACGAACGGGGTACCAAGAAGACGATTTTGGAGTAATCGTCGATATACTCATTAAGTTGGACAGTAATGAGGTATTTCAATCGGATGGGCAAAGAATCTTGGCAGGCACATTTAAACTAATTCCTGTATCCCAATGGGTAAAGCTTTTTGCTGTTTATGCCCATAAGTTTATCTCCCCTATTTTTGAGCAAGTTGGAAATTTGGGAAATATATTTGAGCTCCACCATTTGCTTTGTATTGTAGAAGCACTGAAATCGGCTGATTATCAGGATTTTGTGCTAGAGCAAGTCAGCCATCTCCCTGACTATTTGACACAAGCACAGCTTCATCATACAGAAAGAGAGCCGTATACCTATATCTCTAATGATAAGATCATGCTGGCTATAAAAGGCATTTTTGCCCAAACCCTCACCTTCAGCCGCCTGAAAGATGAAGACGAAGCTTGGAGCGAACGAGCTTTCAAGAGCTTGTCAATGTCTCATGAACGGATTTATGTGAATGATTTCATTACCGCTTCCCTTCTCGCACATTCAGACAAAACCAGCCACTTATATCTACGCCTGTACGAACTGTGTATCCGTGAACTCGCGGCTCGTGTAGCAGCCAAACCACAACCACCCAAAAATTGGAAGATGAAGGTGCCGAAATCGTCTTATTATGGTTCTCGTTTTGGCGTAGATACTTGGGAGCTTTTGGCTGATTTCTTACGCTCTCCTACCGATCAGATATTTGACTACGTTGCCAATCAAAATTTGCGAGATGAAGTCTCTAGGGATATCAGAAATAAGAAAATCGACCTTGAAATGGAGATCATTAGAAAAGGCCGTCCCTATACCCTACGCATCACCAAAACCCGAACCTCTTATAAGAACAAGGTAGCAAAGTGGGAAGAGGATGTGGCCTTGGAGGCAAAATTGAGGAAAAATGTTTCCCTTTGACCCTGTAGGATGCTATGGAACTATTGATTATCAAATTAATAATTTCTTCTTTTCTATGAATCTCCAACCTACCTTACAAAATGACCTCGTCACCTTGCGCCCCCTAGCTGCCGCAGATTTGGACTCTCTTTACCGCGTCGCTTCAGACCCCCTGATCTGGGAACAACATCCCATCGAGCGCTGGCGACGAGATGTTTTTGAAGCATTTTTCGAAGAATCGCTTGCCTCTCAAGGCGCCTTGGTGGTGATCGATAACGCCACAAATGAGATCATCGGAAGCTCGCGGTTTAAGCCCTTGGCAGGACCTCCAGTAGCGATAGAGATCGGCTGGTCATTCCTGGCGCGAGCCTTCTGGGGCGGCACTTACAATAAAGCCTTCAAGGACTTGATGATGGGCTATGCATTAACCCTGGTTGATCACATCATTTTTTATATTGATCCCGATAATATTCGCTCTCAGAAGGCGGTGGAGAAGATCGGTGGGGAGCAGGTCACGGCGGCGATGTATCCGCACCTGATGCGGCCATCAGGGGCGGACTTGGTGTATCGGGTGGGGAGGTGATAAGCTGCGAAAAATAGAATCATTGAGAAAAGTATTATGTGCAAAAAGCTATTGCACATATTCAAAAAGGTCATTTCGACGAGTCGAGCCTGTCCTGAGCAACGCCGAAGGGAGGAGAAATCTAACAATGTGGTCTAGAAGCTTGGAAATAACCATTCGAAAGGGCTTGTTAGATTTCTCACTGCGTTCGAAATGACAGCTTTGCTGTAAGGAAAGAATTAGAAGCTTTTTTTACAAAAAAAATCAACAAACATTATCCTGATGAAATTCAGTAAAAAAGTAGACCTATCAGCCCCAAAACGAAAGTATTTTAGCGATGAATGTGAACCGAATACCTGCCCAGAATGTGGAGGGGAATTAGTAGGGGATAGTTGCGCGATCTTATTAGACGCAAGGTCAACCACAGATGAAGCATCATTTATGACAAATTCTACGGGGAGTCAATTCTGTTTGGTATGTCCTGTGGCGGTATTTGATAGGGCACGTATTGAGCAAGCTGCTCGGCTAGGGATTAGAGGGGACAAGAACCTTGAGTTTGGAGTAGCGGGGATCATTGATCTCGATTCTGTCCCTAAAGAAAAACAGCAGATGGAACTTGGAATAGAAGGGAATCCCATTCCTTTAGTTGATTTCTTGCCCCCTCTCAATACACGAAGAGTAATTTCAATGAAAAGGGCAGGAAGAAATGACCCTTGCCCTTGCGGGAGTGGAAAGAAATATAAGAAATGCTGTATAGGCAAGCTGTGATGGATGAATAGGTTTTTCAGCAGAAACTGCCCAATTGCTTTGTGCAAAAATGATTAACTTGTTACCCAAATCCTTCATCGCCCAACTCTCCCATGAGCAATACCCATAATGACAACCCCGTCGTCGCGTGCCAGCTAGACCGCAATGAATGGCGCAAGTCCATTATGCGTCAGATCATTCAAGCCGAACCCCCAAAAGTCATCGGCATTCACGGAACCTGGGGGACGGGAAAAACCAGCCTTATGGCCCAGATGTACACGGATTTGGGAGGTGATCATGTGCATAAACCTGAAAAGAGGGACAAAACGCAATTTGCTGAAGCTTTTTTTAAAGATTTTGGCGTAGAAGCGGGATCAATCCTCCCTATATGGTTTGAGGCATGGCAGTACCAGCACGAACCCAATATTTTGGCTGCTTTGCTTAAGGAAATCCGTGATCAGCTTACCCTGCCCACCAAAATTTGGAATGACTTAGGCGAAAATGCGCTGGCTACCATCACTTCCTTGCTCCAGACGGTCTCCTTTAAATTCAGTGCTTTTGGAGCAAAGTTTGATACAGGTGGATTTGTCAATAATCTTAGGTCCAATCTCCAACAAGCTCAAAAAGAGCGAATTTCAGAGCCGCTAGACACGGTTTTGGAGAAGAAAATGCTGAAAGAAGCAGTTGACCAATTGCTAAAACTGAATCCCCTATTTCGCCCAGGAAAAACTGCCGAAAAACGCAAAGCCGTCATCTTTATCGATGACCTCGACCGCTGCATGCCGGACACCGCCTTTCGAATCCTCGAATCCATCAAAGTCTACCTCAACCTCGACAACTGCGTTTTTGTCCTGGGCATGGACCTCCAGCAGGTGGAGCATATCCTCATGCAATACCACGAACGGCAGTTCGCTGATGAGGCCGACAAAGCGGCCTATGTGAAAAACACCTCCCGTCTTTACCTCGAAAAAATCTGCCAAGACATCTACCACCTGCCCTTGCCGAGCGAAGCGCAAAAAGTGGCCTACTTCGAGGCATTGCTCAAAGACCGCATGAGTGGCTGCCAAGGCATCCTGGGTTCCCTGCTCGATCTCGTCAAGAAATATAAAGTCTTGCCCCCCTTTCCCCGCTCCATCAAAATCTGGGCGAATGTCATTATTTCCTTCTGTTCCCAACCCCATATTCAGGCGTTTTTGAAGGCAAAAGAGGAGCCCGCCAAGCGGCGAAAAGCATTCTTGATCATCACCTACCTCTACGCCTTTCACTTCGAAGTGTACCACCTCAGCGTGCTGTATCCCGACTTTTATAATGAATTATTCCTGAGATATTGTGAGAATCCCTTTACGTTTAGGGACGAAAAAGGGGAATATCCTGTGTTGAGCAGCCTGAAAATCCCCGCAGACTTTGCGGATGCCGAACAACTGGCAAGCGGAAAACTTTCTGAGGACCTCAAAAATAAGATGCTCCGCAACCGCTACCCCGACCGCAACTTCCGCCGCGTGCTGTGGATAGGCAAACTAGTGAAGGAGACGGGGACACTGACTGGTGAACTTCGGCGAAAACTGACGATGGAGGCTCCTTTTGAATAATAAATTCATAATTTGGCTGATGAGAATACAGCAATTTCTAATGTGGGTAGATTGGGAGAAGGGGGGCACTCGGGAGCTCTCGGACACGTAACAGGTTGAAGAAAACCTGTTACGTGTCTATGACCCTCAAATTCCTAACAGATTTTCTTCAATCTGTTAGGAATTCAGCCCCCCAAAAAACGATCAGCATCCCCATATTTCCACCAAACCCCTGCTTCGACAGACCCAAAACCCAAAACCCAAAACCCAAAACCCAAAACCCCCTTGATAGACCCCAACAACCATAGCTTTCTCCTCGACTACCTCCGCGCCGTGCGCGAGGCGCACCGCACCATCGACTTCATCGATACCGGCATAGCCACGCGTGAATCCGCCGCCTCCGCCCACTACAGCGACCGCCTCTACGTCGTCCCCGACTTCTCCGAGACCTATATCGATCCGCAGGCGTTGGAAGACCAGTGGCCCGAAGTCTTGGGCCTCAATGACCTCACCAAAGGCTATAAACGCCTCTTCCTCCTCGGCGACCCCGGCATGGGCAAAACCACCCTCGTCCGTCGCCTCGCGACGCTCATGAGCAACGCCAGCAACAAAGCCTTCAGCCCCGATGGTACCCCGATGGTCCCTTTTCCCCTCACCTTGCGGGAGATCAACTTCGCTGGCGTAGACAGTTGGGAAAAGCTGCTGGCCGCCTATTTCACCTTACCCCCCTACCAAAAGCTGACCTACGATCCCGAACTGATCCTGAAAGTGTTTGAATCAGGCCAAGCCTTTGTCCTTCTGGACGGGCTGGACGAGGTTAACGCGCCTGCGCTGCGCAAACTGCTTTCCGACCTGGCCCTAGAAGGCATGGAACGCTTCCCCGACTGTACGTGGTGGTTTACCTCGCGCATTGTGGGGTTCAATCAGGCGGTGTTTTTGAGGGAAGTGGAGTATGGGGAATGGGAAAAGAATTATAAGATAGTAGTAGTAGATAATGATGGAACGAAACTTAAAATGATTCGTGATCAATATGAAGATTCGTTAGTCAACCAAACCTACCCCCAGCTCTACCTCGCCCCCTTCTCCAATGCCCATATTCGCCGCTTTATGAGCTTATGGTTTGATGTGCAGGAACCCAATGAGATGATGCGGCAGCAGGGCCTAGAAAAGTTTATGGAGAGCCTGGCGGACCACGAGCGCATCCAGCACCTGGCGCGCACGCCCAACCTGCTGACCATGATGGCCATCTTCTTCCGCATGAACCAGCGCTTCCCCGATGGGCGCATCGAGCTGTTCAAAACAATCGCTAAGGCATACCTCGACGGCATCAACCGCAAGCGCAATATCAAAGCGCAACACCGCCTTAGTTACGCCATCCAATTCCAGTGTATGGCCGCCCTGGCCCTAGAGATGCAGGCCATGCGTGCTGCATCCGATGAAAAAGAACATGTGCAACTGACCATAGTTGAAGACAGGGCCGTGGAGATATTTTGCCAGACCTTCCAAGCCACCAGCCGCAACCACACCGAAGCCGAGATCGCCGAGCAGGTAGCCCAATACTTTCGCAGCCTGCACTACCGCAGCGAAATCCTGATCCCCAAAACCAGCGACTCCTACGGCTTCTTCCACCTCTCTTACCAAGAGTACTTCGCCGCCGAAGCTTTGCAAGACAAATTCCGAGAAGTGACCAGCCGCTGGGCGGAAGACGGGGCAGAAGATGCCTTCTGGGAGCGCATGCAAGGCTATGCGGAAACCGATAGCTGGCATGAGACCATCGTCCTCTTTTTTGAGGGCTTTCACCCTGACCTAGGCGGAAGTGCCAAAGAGTGTGTATATGCCTTTGAAAAGATTTTTGAGTGGGAAAAAGAGACAGGAGCAGTCAGATGGCGCCGTGGAATGGCCGCCGCCAAAGTCCTGACGGATGCGTATATCAGCGACAGCTTTTCCTCGGCGGAGCGGTTTGGGGTCTTGGATTGGTTGTTTATTTATAACCTAAACAATGCTAGGTCCTATTTAACAACTTGGGGAGGGAAAAATGGCTATTACACAGAACTGACTCCAAAACATCTCTTTCCATCCGCCCCTGAAACCTTGCGATGGGTGAAATCATCAGGAGAAGTGCCCCATCTGAATGGGCTGAAAGAAGCCCTTAACTGTGTTTACCTAGACCTAAGAAAAACGCAGGTGAGCGATCTCAAGCCCCTCGCGGCGATGACTCGATTGAGAAGGCTTTCCCTCAATGAGACGCAGGTGAGCGATCTCAAGCCCCTCGCGGCGATGACTCGATTGAGAAGGCTTTCCCTCAATGAGACGCAGGTGAGCGATGCGGAGGTGGCTCAATTAAAAGCAGCCTTACCGCGTCTAACTATTTTCCGTGACAAAGAATAGTAGGGTCGCCCCCCCCCCCCCGAGACGGTTCAGAACGGATCATTCTGCCCATACCCTTCAACCTGCAAGCCGTTATTTTTCCTCCATTTAATTTAAGCAAATACCCAAACCATGAACCCCGATATCCCAAACGAAAATATCCTCTATTCCCAAATTGAAGAATTGCTCCAAACAGCAAGAAAGAAGGTCGTCAGCTATGTGAATCAGACGATGGCCTATACCTATTTTGTGATAGGGAAGACTATTGTCGAATTTGAGCAAGACGGGCAGGAAAGGGCGACGTATGGGAGATCGTTGCTTAAGGGGATTTCCAAAAGATTGACTCAGGATTTTGGGAAAGGCTTTTCCGTGGACAATTTAGAAAATATGCGACGATTTTATCTCGCATACTCAAAATCCGAGACACTGTCTCGGAAATCTGAAACGGTTGCTTTCCCCCTCAGCTGGTCACATTATTTGACCCTTATGCGGATAGATGGCCTCTCTGAACGACAATTCTATGAAATTGAAGCTGCAAAAAATAATTGGAGTGTAAGGGGGCATCCTTCATAAGTAGTTGACACTTGAAAAGTGTCATAAACATACAGCAAAGCTGTCATTTCGACGAGTCTTCGAGGAGAAATCTAACCATGTGGCCTAGTAGCCTGTTCGAAGCGTCTCGAACCCATAAACACAGCCAGAACAAAAGGGCATGTTGGATTTCTCACCCCCTTTCGCAAAGCCTCAAGGGGGATTCGAAATGACCACTTTTTTTGAGATCAAAGTGTAAACTACTTTATTGACTTATGAAGGATGCCTGTAAGGGAGTTGAAACGGCAGTATAATTCGGCACTTTATACAAGGCTTGTACTAAGCAGGGACAAGGAAAAGGTCAAGGAGCTTTCGGAAAAAGGATTGATAATAGATCGGCCCAAGGATGCGATAAAAGACCCCTATATTCTAGAATTTATTGGATTGCCAGAGCAAAACACTTATTCAGAAAGCGAACTAGAGCAGAAGTTGATTGACAAATTGGAACATTTCCTTTTGGAGTTGGGGACTGGATTTACTTTTGTAGCTAGACAGAAGCGGATTTCCTTTGCCAGAACAAAAGCGAAGCTGTCGTAAAGTATTCTCTTCCAGAGAATAATGAACAGATATTCGCTAGTCGTTATAAAACCATTTTGCCAAGTAAAGAAGAGTTGAAACGGCTGATAGAGGAGAAATAACGCCTTTGGCGTCTTTTTCCCTCCATTCCGTTCTCCTTCAAATACCCCTTTCATTCGTTTTCGATAGCGGTAAATTTTAGGTATCTTAGGGTTATGGAAATAAAGGATGAATCTCAACACAATGAGTCAAGACTTGATCGAACCCATGTGGTTAAATATAAAAAAGGGGAAGAACCTAGTGATAGCGTATATTGGTTAAGCCGCCCCGTTATTGAGCGAATCATTAACTTAGAGCGCATCAGAGAGGAATATAATCTATGGAAATATGGTATTGAATTAGAATTTCAGAGAGTTTATCGAGTTGTGAAAAGATAACGATCTCGCCATGAACACCTCCCCCATAGACGACCTACATCAAAAGGCCATGGAATTGGCAGATGAAGCTTTTTATGCCAAAAGGAAAGAAGAATTGCGTGACGTTTGGCAGGAGGTAATGGGCTTCTTTCGGGAAGCAGCATAGCAATCATTGATCTGCAATCTGCTACCTCCGCCACCACCAAATTCCCCCCACCACAATCACCAATCCCAACAACACCCAAGGCCACCACGCCCGTGGCGCCTGAATCGGCGCATCATCTCCGATGAGCACAAATGCCCCCCAATAGTGCGGATGCACTTTCTGGGAGTAGGAAGCGAGGAAGTCGAGCTTGGCTTGACGCAGGGCCTCGTCCTTAGGCATGCCGTCGTGCAGGTGCGCGTAGAAGTGCTGCATGATGGCCGCGGTGACTTCGTCATCGGCTTGCCAGAGACTCATGGCAATGTTGGGGCAGCCAGCGTATTTGAAGGCGCGGGCGAGGCTCATCACGCCTTCGCCTTGGTGGTATTTGCCGCTTCCGGTATTACAGGCGCTTAGGACGGCAAGCTCAGCGGCCAGTTCGAGGTTGTAAATCTCGTAGGCGTAGAGAATGGCATCTTCTACAGTGGTATCTCCCTCGCTGAGGGGGGCTAAAGGGGCCGTAAAGGCAAGTCCCGAATATAAGGGGTCGAGGTCATTGACAAAGGCGTGCATCGCCAGATGGAGTAACTGATAGCGCTCGGCAGAGGCTTTGAAGGCAGCTTCATGGGCCGAAAGCCCCAAGTGGGCATCGCCTCCTATCATCTGAGAGATGAATTGTACTTCCTGCTGGGTGCCAAACAGTTGGGAAAAGCCTGCTGGGATCCCGTTGGCAAGCGACTTCCTTTCAGTAGATACTGCCAGGGCATGGCTGGGGGCATAGCTCGGTGCAAAGCCGCCCAGGACGACACTGGGTTTTTTATGTACATAATTTTTTTGCAATAAAACCGTCGCTGAATACTCATATCGCGTCACATATCTGTGCAGTAGATAGGGGAGAGCATGGTAATCTAGCTGGCTGCTGGTGGGCCGCTCATGGAGCAATAGATCAAAAGGCACATACCCCAATATCCCATCGGGAATAATAATTAGCTTTTGAGGAGCTGTAGCGGTTTGAGGGACCAATAAAGGGGCCAGTAGCTGTTGATACCAATCATAACTCTCAGTGGCAAATGCCTGGAAATGATCAGGGGTAAACCCTTCTTCTTTGATCAAGCGACGATCTCCCAGCATTCTGCTAAATGCCTGAAGCTCTTGGCTTTTTTCATCATCCCAATCGATGGAATGCACGCTCACCTGATCTCGCATAATGGCGAACCCGTGGAGTTGCTCAGTCCCCATAAAGTACACAATCAGTTGTGCATGTTCATCGGGTAAAGATGCCTGGGTTTCGGCTAAAGAAGCCGTTTGTATCTGATATTTGAGTTGATAATATTGAGGGTACTGCTGTTCTAGGCGCTTGACGAGGGCGGCATGTTGGCGTTTGAGGTCAAATAGGGCTGCTTCGATGGCCGTCAGACTGTCTTGGGCCAGTTGTGCTTGGGCTGCTTGGAAGAGTTTTCGCCGTTGCGCGGCCATGGCTTCCTTGAGGGCGAGTTCTTCGGCCTGTAAGGCTTCGGGAATCCGCCCGCCCTTTTTGGCGCCAAGCTCCGTAATGGCTTGTAGCAGCAGGGCGGCCTTGCTGCGTTCAGCGAAGCGAAAAGCTTTTGCCAACATACTATCCCCTGACGGATGCCCTTTTTCATAACTTTCTAATGCCAAGGCCACCCCATTGTCATATAACCGATACAGACTAGCTGCCAACGTCTCCTTCGAGCTCGCATCTAAATAGCTGATGCGCAAGCTGTCGACGAGATCCGCAGCCAATTCATAAGTCGCCAATGAATGGTGACCATAGCCTTGGTTAGGACGCTTGACATTCAGGGTACGTAGGATATTTGCTTTGAGGACTAGGTTGTCGAGTAGTCGATAGGGGGCTTCTAAGTGGGTAAGCGAAGGCTGAGCGAAGAGATTCGATGGATCGTAGCTAGGAACCAAGGCGTAAATGGCAGATTGGATATTTGCAAGGGCACTGTCTGGCACAGATGCGCGAAGTAGGGCCGCAGCGTATGATTGATAGGTGATAGAAATTCTGGGATGAAATTGGCCATACTTTTTGTGGTTAATGGCAATGGCTTTATTGAAAAAGATCTTGGCCTGTTCATGGTCTCCCATCACACTATAGCAATTGGCCATATTGTCATACACCATGGAGACATTGGGATGATCAGGCCCAAGGCGCTGAATAGTCAAGGTAGCAGCTTGTTGATAACAGGCAAGAGCTGTCTCATATTGTTCTAAATGTTTATAACAAATCCCCAGATTGATATAGGAGCGCCCTACTCTGCTGTGATTTTCTCCAAACTTCTCCTTCCTGATACTTAATACTTTTTGGTGTAGTTCTACGGCCGCTTCGTATTGGTTGAGTTCCTTCAAGCAGATGGCAATATTTTCATAAATATCAGCGATAGCTGGATGCCGCTCATCGAGCTGTCGTAACCGTATGTCCAGGGATTTCTGATAGTAGCTTTGAGCTTGGCCAAAATCGCCTTGGCGTTTAAAGGCGACTCCCATATTTCCATAAATCGTCGCTAGGGTAGGGGCCTCTAATTCTCCTCGCGCAATAAATATATCTACCGCCTTTTCATAAGCGGCAAGTGCGCCTTCATATTTGCCTTGATTATTCAGACAATTGGCGATACTCATTCTTGTGGAGGCGAGATGAGGATGGTCTTGCGCCAATTTCAAGGTTCGGATATCCAGACATCGCTGATAGAATCCCAAGGCTTTTTCACAATTGCCTTGATTTTTGTGACAAATGCCCAGGTAGTTGTAAATCGTAGCAACGGCGGGGTGGGCATCGCCTAGGCGGGAAAGAAGGATATCGAGGGATTTTTGGTAAAAATCCAGGGCTTGTGAATAGTCAGAATCTCGACGATAGTAGTGTCCGATGGAAGTATAACACTCAGCAACATCTGGATGACTGGGTCCTAGTTGTTGGAGGCGAATAGCCAGAGCTTGCTCATAATAGGCCATAGCATCTTCATGGTCTCCTGCCCGATACAGGCAGTCGCCCAGGCTGTGGTAGCTCTGAGCCAGATCTGGATGCGAAGCACCCAGTTTGGCCTGGCGCAAGGCCAAGGCTCGGGTGAAGAGGTCCTGGGCCTGTTGATAGCTTCCTTTTCGGAGATAGCATTTGCCCATATTTCCCCATACCTCTGCAATATCAGGATGGGTTTTCCCCAGTTTCTTGATGCGAATATCAAGGGTCTGTTGGTACAAGGCCAATGCCTGATCGTATTCTCCCTTTTGCTCATAACACTCTCCGGTAACCCGATAGGTCTCAGCTAATAAAGGGTGGTCTGCTGGCAGTTTCTTCTTAGCAATCGCTAAGGCATGCTGAAAATTCGTCAATGCTTCCTCATAATCCCCCGTCTCATTGAGGCATTCGCCCATCTGGCTATAGACATAGCCTACCTTGATATCTTCTGCTCCAAGGTGCTCTAGCCGGATATCTAGGGCCAATTGATGGTAGTCCATTGCTTTTTCAAATTCCCCCATTTCTGTATGACAAGCCCCTAAATTGACGAGGTAGCGTGCCAGTCCAAGGTTCCCTGCACCTTGTTCATTGGTTTGGATTTCCAATGCCTTTCCGAGGAAGTCTATGGCTTCCTGATAATCCCCCATTTTGTTAGCCAGGAGGCCCATGTTATTATAACATTGGGCTACTCGGGGGTGACCTTCCCCTAACTGATCCAGGCGGATCTTCAGGCTTTTATCATAGACAGCTTGAGCTTCCTCATATCGCCCCGTCAGTTGGTAAATGCCCCCAAGATTATTGTAGCTATCCGCTATCCTAAGGTGATTGGCGCCTAAGGCCGCTTTTCTCACAGCTAGCACGCGCTCAAAATAATCAGCTGCCGCTTCATAATTGCCCAAGCCTTGCTGACAGATACCAATGCTATTATAATTGTCCGCCACAGAAGGGTGATCTGGCCCAAGGCTGTCGAGGTGGATGTTAAGGGAAGTATGGAAAAATTGGAGGGCCTGGTCACAGTCGCTATCTCTGCGTCGACAAATGCCGAGGTAGGCATAGGTAGTGGCCAGGGGCAGAGAGCGGATACCTAGTCGTTTTTGCCCTACAACCAATGCCTCTTCTAGCACTTTTTCGCCTGCTTCATGTTGCCCTTTTCGCAAATGATTTCTGGCGAGTTGATTGGAAAGGGTGACCCACCGCCGCCACATCTTTGCCTGATGAAAGCCCGCAAGTGCTGTCTGCATATGCTGAACCCCCAGGTCAAACTGGGACGAATCAAAAGCAGCATATGCAGCTTCCAGCTCTGCATGCGCTGTAAGTGTATCTGGCGATTGAGCTTTTGATATACTAGTTGTGCCCAACAGGCACATCAAAGCCATAGCCAACCCACTAAGAAAGGTGTCTCTTATCATGTAGTTTCAAGCCTAGCACCCAAAATACATCTTTTTAGAGGAAGGGTCAATAAAAAAACCCGAGATAAGATCTCAGGTTTGAGGCTTGAATCCTTACATGAAAACTAAACGGGGCTAAAAGGGCAATTCTGGCTGTTTGTGAGATGCGAGACCTGTGGGTCTACTGGTAGAGGTGTTTGTTATGTGTTCCTTAGGGTACTTCTTTGGGTAAAAGGGCGTTGCCGTTGCGTTTTCATCTCTATTAGTCGGAGGGTTTTTACCGATCTCGCCATTTATTTTTATTTTTTATAAATAGGCCTTTATCCTTCTCCAATCCTTGTTCATCAATCATTATTCAGAAATCATCACCCCCTACTGACACCCCAAATCCTTCCGTGACTGGGTATCATTATTGGGAAAACAAAACCCAGAATACAAATGATCCGGTAGGTACCTGTCAAGGCTGGGGTCATATAGCGCATTTTCGAGGAAAGCGACGAGGTCCTTTACCTCTGAAGGCATCAACTGCAAAGGGTGGAACCCATCTGCCAGTTGACTTTCAGGTACACTGGGATTCGATGGAATCGCCTGATTCTTATATTCTACCACTGCGCGAAGCGACTTGAAAGTAGCTCCATGGCCATAAAAAGGCGAATCCTTGAGATTGTATAGCTGGGGCACTTTGAATTTGTAGTTGTCTGCTGCTACGCCAGTGAAGCCTCCACGCCCCAGCCGCTCAACGTCGCTGGAACTAGTGCCATAGATACCAATACCATCAAGGTCTTCCATGCCCAAGGCGTGAAACGCCATGTCATTTAAGGCGGGACCATTATGGCAGGAATAGCATTCTGCTTTGCCAAAAAACAAGGCTGCGCCGCGTTTCTCTGCAGGAGCCATGGCATCCAGTTCCCCTCTCAGCCAGCGCTGAAATGGGGCTTCATTGGCGAGGAGCGTTCGCTCATAGGCAGCAATGGCCTTGCCCGCTTGTTCCCTCGTATAGCGATCGGCTACTGGCAAGTCTGGAAATGCCGCGTCAAACAGTTCCTTATAGCCTTGTCCAAAGACAAACTGGGTGTCCACTACCATTCTATGGACTTTGAGGCCAGCAATGGCCTGCGTTTCTACGCCTTCATAGCCCATGAAATTAGTTTCCTTGGGGGTCTGGGCAGTCCACATCGCTTCAGTTCCTGCATTCATGCCTGTGGCCCCAAACTGTCCATTCCATAGCATTACTTGCTGAAAAGCAGCGTTCATCGCGCTGGGGGTACGAATAGGCTGCGCATCTATTTCGGAGGCCGCGTACGTAGCTTTTTTGTGACGCCGCTCACCACGAATGCCAAAGCCATTGCCCCCTTCCGCTATGCCTTGACTACGGCCAGCCTGAAATCCTGCTGCGGCATGGTGACAACTCGCACAAGAATAGGTATAGACGCCTTCTGGTTTCGTGGGATTCGCCGCTAGTCCTGTCTCATGGAAGAGGTATTGCCCTAGGTAGACCTTCTCTTTAGTAAGGGGATTTTTGGGGTCTTGAGGAATCAGACTCAGGTCTGTGCTGTTGGGAAGTAATAAGGTGCCCTTGGCGTTTTCTCCCAGGGCTTTTTCCAGTTTCCAGTCCAACCGATGGTCGAGGGTGTCACCCGGAAGGGGTTCATCAGTATGGCAAGCCGTCAGGGTGATAAGCAAGGGTAATATTACAAGGGTCATTAATCGAAATACAGAAGGTTTCATGGTCTTTTGTTTAATAGGTTATTTTTTCACTACAAAGCTGGTCTTTTTGGCTGTCGGCGTATTTCACAAATGTGTCATGTTCTATCACTATTGTTGCAATAGTTCATTTGTTACCTTAGTGCAGAACTCAGGCAAAACCTAACCACCTCATTTCCTTTTTTAGGGAAATGAGTTTCTTAAGGTATGTGAGAGAGAAAACGTGAGGTTGCTTGCTAAGGATTAATTAGCAGCAAAAGACAATGGGTAACAAGTCTGGTAGGAGCAAAGCGGGGTATTTATCCAAGTGAAAATAGTGTCATGTAGACGACATTTTTCACTACTTCTCAAAAGTACGGTATGAATTAATTGATTGCAATTTGTAGGGGAAAAATAAGAAAAATTTTGTCTGATTTTTTGAAAAAAAGGAAATTCCAACAAAAAGGGGGAAATTATTAGTGGAACAAGGGGGCTGATAGTCACTTGGTTATCTCTGAATGTCTCCACGATTCCTGAACCCTAGTGCCTTGGGCTACGGTTTATGACATGGGGCCGGATTACGCAAAGAGCCATCCCTTCGGCAAGCTCAGGGCAGGTCTCAATCTGGAAATCCGGCCCAGCGCAATATATGCGCTTCTTCGCTGCTTGCTTACGCAAGCTGGCGTGGATTTCCAGACTTGCAGCTTTGGTTTGAGGGTAATCCGCGCCTTAGCATAACCAATAGCTATTTAGTGCTGAAAGCACTAGCCCCCAGCTTTCAGGATAAAAGGATATCCCTCCCCTCAATGTCTCGATGAACTATTATGTTAAATAATCATTATAACCTCCCTAAACCCTAAACCCTAAACCCTAAACCCTAAACCCTAAACCCTAAACCCTAAACCCTAAACCCTAAACCCTAAACCCTAAACCCTAAACCCTAAACCCTAAACCCTAAACCCTAAACCCTAAACCCTGAACCCTAAACCCTGAACTTCTCACCTCCTGACACTTTGACTGTCAACTTTTCACCCAAATTGTAACTTTGTCAGCCTTTTGGCGCTTGGCATATTTTTCGACTGCCTTCTGGCAGAAAATTAATCTGATTTTATACTAAACCAATCTTTCACTTAATCTAATAAGAGAAATGTCACTAAACATTAAACCATTGGCAGATCGCGTGGTAATTGAGCCCGCCGCCGCCGAAGAGAAAACCGCTTCTGGCATCATTATCCCTGACACTGCTAAGGAAAAGCCCCAGCGCGGTACCGTAGTTGCTGTAGGGCCTGGTAAAACGGATGAGCCTACTACCGTTGCAGTAGGGGATCAAGTATTGTATGGCAAGTATGCAGGCACTGAACTTCAGATCGAAGGGCAGGATTACCTCATCATGCGTGAGTCTGATATTTTGGCAGTCGTCTAACGATTATTAATTGAGTGATTATTGATTATTGATTCCACAGTAAGAAATTGATAATCAACCATTTATAATCAAAACAACCAATTAATAATAATTCAATCAATAATTAATAATTAACCAAAAATGGCTAAACAAATAGAATTTAACATGGAGGCGAGAGACCGCCTCAAAAAAGGCGTCGATGCACTAGCAAACGCCGTGAAAGTAACCCTCGGCCCTAAAGGCCGCAATGTCGTTATCGACAAAAAATTTGGGGCACCAGCGATCACCAAGGATGGGGTGACAGTAGCGAAAGAGATTGAGCTGGCTGATCCAGTAGAGAATATGGGTGCGCAGATGGTCAAGGAAGTAGCTTCCAAGACAGCTGACATCGCTGGTGATGGAACCACGACTGCGACTGTATTGGCGCAGGCGGTCGTTCGTGAAGGCTTGAAGACTGTGACAGCAGGTCACAATCCGATGGAGATCAAGAAAGGCATCGAAGAAGCTACCAAAGTAGTAGTAGCTGGATTGAAAAAGATGTCTAAGTCTATCGATAACTCTGAGCAAATCGCTCAAGTCGCTACCATTTCTTCCAACAATGATGTGGAAGTCGGTGCCTTCATCGCTGATGCGATGCAGAAAGTAGGCAAAGACGGCGTCATCACGGTAGAAGAAGCCAAGGGCCTCGAAACCTACCTCGAAGTGGTAGAAGGAATGCAGTTTGACCGCGGCTACCTCTCTCCTTACTTTGTCACTGACCCTGACAAAATGGAAGTAGACTTGGAAAACCCTTACATCTTGCTTTTCGACAAGAAAATCTCACAGATGAAGGATCTGCTTCCTGTATTGGAACAAACACACCAGACTGGTCGTCCGCTCCTCATCATTGCAGAAGATGTAGAAGGCGAAGCACTTGCTACTCTCGTAGTGAACAAGATCCGTGGCTCACTGAAAGTAGCTGCTGTCAAAGCACCTGGATTTGGGGATCGCCGCAAAGCAATGCTCGAAGACATTGCCATCTTGACAGGTGGTACCGTCATCTCTGAAGAGCGTGGTTACAAATTGGAAAACACGACCCTTGACATGCTGGGATCAGCTAAAAAGGTCGCTATCGACAAGGACAATACTACTGTCGTAGAAGGAAAAGGCGATGAGAGCCTCATCAAAGCACGTGTAGGCCAGATCAAGACCCAAATCGAGTCTACGACTTCTGATTACGATCGTGAGAAGCTTCAAGAGCGTCTTGCCAAGCTTTCTGGTGGGGTAGCTGTCATCTATGTAGGAGCTGCGACTGAAGTAGAAATGAAGGAGAAAAAAGACCGCGTTGATGATGCGCTTCACGCTACCAAGGCTGCCGTCGAAGAAGGCATCGTTCCAGGTGGTGGGGTGGCACTCGTTCGCACCATTTCTTCTCTTGAGCCAGGCCGTGGTGGAATCAATGACAACCTCCTCAAAGGTGGAACGGGTGTAGGCGTAGGCATTGTACGTCGTGCGCTTGAAGAGCCATTCCGCTTGATCGTCCAGAATGCTGGACTAGAAGCAGGTGTCATCCTCAACCAGGTACGCAACAACGAGCAGGTAGACTACGGATTCAACGCCCGTATCGAGGAGTACCAAAACTTCTTTGAAACAGGCATCATCGATCCTACCAAAGTGACACGTAGTGCCCTTGAAAATGCTGCTTCTATCGCAGGATTGCTCATCACTACTGAATGTGTGATCACTGACGAGCCTGAAGCTGCTGAGCCAGCAGGCCACTCTCACGGCCCTGCGGGCATGGGAGGTATGGGTGGAATGATGTAATGAGTAATTATTGATTTATCAAGGTGTTTAATGGAGTTATTCCATTAATGCTTGAATAAGTAAAAATAACTAACAAGGAAGTAAGAAGTAAAAAGTAGATCAAATCCATTCTGCCCTTTTTACTTTCTTGTTTATTATTTTTCATTTTGACTTATACTAAATACAAAAGCGGCTGCTTCCCCAGGAGGCAGCCGCTTTTGTTTGCTCCGAAAGATTTACTAATTTGAGAAGGAAGTTTGAGGTCTGGAGTTTATGGGTCTGTAGTCTGTAGTTTAGTTTGCAACCACAAACCACAAACCCCAAACCCCAAACCCCAAACCACAAACCACAAACCCCAAACCACAAACTTTCTTCCGATATGCTCAATACAATACTCATTACTCTGCTTGTCCTTGGTGGAATAGCTGTAGCTTATTTCGCTACCAAACGCGTCTTGAATGAGCCTTCCAGTAAGCGTAAAGGCCGTAGGCGTCGTTAGAGAAAAGGTCATTATTAAACAGACAATCTATAGAGGATGCCCTGAAATCCTTAAATTTTATTTTGCTATATTTGCGGTTTAGTGAAATGGGACAAATAGTCCTAGAGGAATTATCCATTATTAATTCCAATGCTTTTTTTCTACAGCAAACCATTCCTACATGCCAGACGTCCCTCCTACTCATCAGAATACCCGCGTGGAGGAAGTGAAGGATATTTTCTCCCAATACCTCGATAGCAAAGGCCAACGAAAGACCCCTGAGCGCTTTGCGATACTGGCAGAAATTTACAATCGGTCTGATCACTTTGATGTAGAGTCCCTCTACATCCACATGAAAAACCAAAATTACCGCGTGAGTCGCGCCACTGTCTACAATACCCTTGATCTTTTGGTAGCTTGTGACCTCGTAAAGCGCCATCAATTTGGCTCTACGCAAGCGCTTTATGAGAAGTCATATGGCTATAAGCAGCATGACCACCTGATTTGCAATCGTTGTGGGAAGGTCATGGAATTCTGTGATCCTCGCTTAGGAGCGATCAAAAAGATGGTAGGAGAAATGCTCAATTTTGAAGTAGAGTCTCATGCCCTCACGCTATTTGGGCACTGCCAAGAAGGGAATTGTAATAAGGAATGAATCTCAATTATCTCAGTCTATGAAATTTACTATCAGTATTCAGCAACATATCGGAATTTTTAACCTTGAAGGGAGCCTGATTGGGGAGAATGACGGAATCGCCATTACAGAGGCATTCACAGAGCAATTAGACAATGGCATCAAAAATTTCGTGGTCAACCTTGAAACCCTGAAGCATATCAACAGTAGCGGCCTTGGCGTATTATTGACCCTTCTGACAAAATCCCGCAAAGCGGGAGGGGAGTTGGTCCTTGTGAAGCCTTCGGACTTTATCAAAAATCTGCTATTAATTACCAAACTCAATTCCATATTCAAGATCTATGACGCCGTCGAAGCGGCAGTGAAGTCATACGATTCCTAATTTCCAACGCTCATGCCAGTAGATGTACTGCTCGGATTGCAATGGGGGGACGAAGGCAAAGGCAAAGTAGTCGATGTCTTTACCCCCAAATACCAAGTTGTTGCTCGCTTCCAAGGAGGGCCCAACGCCGGTCACACGATCATCTTCAATGACCAAAAATATGTCCTGCATCTGATCCCTTCAGGGATCTTCCATCCCAGAACAGAATGCCTGATCGGCAACGGGGTTGTCCTAGACCCTGTCACTTTAAGACGCGAGATAGAGGAACTTGAACGCTCAGGCGAACCGATCAGAGACCGACTGCTGATCTCCCAGCGTACCCATCTGATTTTGCCTACCCACAAACTCCTGGATGCGGCCTCTGAACAAGCCAAGGGAGACAAAAAAATTGGGTCGACGCTACGTGGGATCAGCCCCACGTATATGGACAAAACAGGCCGTAACGGCTTGCGGGTAGGGGATTTACTCGCCCCTGACTTCAAGCAGCGGTATCAATCACTGGTCGACAAGCACCGTCAATTACTGGAAAATCTTTACCAGTTTGACTATGACTTGTCCGAGACGGAACCTGCGTTCTTGGAAGCAGTGGAGTTTATGCGCGGCTTGCGGCTGGTACAGGCAGATCAGTACCTTCATGATGCCTTGAAGGCTGGAAAGCAAGTCCTGGCCGAAGGTGCCCAAGGCACCTTATTGGACATAGACTTCGGCAGCTATCCTTATGTGACGAGTTCACATACGACGGCGGCAGGTGCCTGCCTAGGGCTGGGTGTGGCCCCTCAGCAGATAAAAAGTGTTTTTGGCATTTTTAAAGCCTATGCTACCCGTGTGGGAAGCGGTCCTTTCCCAACAGAGCTGCACGATGCAGTAGGGCAGGAGTTGAGAGATAAAGGCCATGAGTATGGCGCTACTACAGGCCGCCCGAGACGCTGTGGCTGGATCGATTTGCCGCTCCTGCGTTATGCCATCCAGCTCAATGGCGTCACGGACCTCATCATGACCAAGGCAGATGTGCTTTCTGGGATGGATGAGATCAAGGTTTGTACCCATTACCGTACAGAACAGGGAGATACCCAGACCATCCCTTTTGACCTCGAAAAACCCATAGAGCCTGTTTTTGAGTCCCTGCCAGGCTGGAATGATGATATTACTTCCATGCGAACACCTGGAGCGCTTCCTGAGACACTCAAAGGCTACATCAAATATCTTGAAGAAAAATTAGAAACCCCAGTGACTTACTTGTCGGTAGGACCTGATAGGAAACAGATCATGACCATGGGGTAAAATCGCTCACATTTCACCTTAACAAACGATAACATTATGCCAAAGAAAATCTATGTAGGAAATTTACCCTTTTCAGCTACTGATGAGGAAGTAAGAGAGATGTTTGCGGCTTATGGAACAGTAGAATCTGTGAACTTAATCACAGATAGAGATACCGGCAGACCCAGAGGATTTGGGTTTGTAGAAATGTCAGACGGTGCCGATGAGGCCATTGAGGCTTTGAATAGATACGAACTGGGGGGACGGTCGCTGAATGTCAATGAGGCGAGGCCTCGGGAAGATCGCTCACGTGGTGGTGGCGGATTCCGTAGAGATAGATGGTAATCTGGTAAAAAACCGCTTTTATTGATGAGCGCCTTATTCGAGAGATTTCGAATAAGGCGCTTTTGATGAAGATTGCAGAGTAATGATTGCAGAACAAGGATTGAAGAAGTAAAGAGAGGATTTCACTTCATCAATCTTCAATCCCTTCGATAAGCTCAGGGCATGCCTTGTTCAATATTCTGCAATCAACTCTTCCCTACAGCTTCCGCCAAAGGCGGAAGAGGCCCCAGCCAGCGACAGCCGCAACGACGGTCAGGGCAAAGGCGGGCATGGTTTTCCCATAAATCCAATACCCCGTCGCAAATAGCGCACTGTACACACCCAGGCACCCCACAAACATGCTCAGAATCTGCAAAGGCAATTTTCCCCACCCGGGACCGTCAATCGGTACGAGGTCTTCTCCGTCGGCTTTGGCGCGGTCGATGACGGGCTGCCAGCCTGGACCTGAAGGCCGGATGAGGCGGAAGAAGGAGCGAAGGCGTTCTTCGTCGGTAGGGGGCGTCAGCAACGTGACTGCGACCCAGGCGACAGTCGTAATAGCTACGCCTGTGACTAGCTTGATATGGTCTGCGACGTCTGGAAAAACAAATTCAAAGCCCAAAGCGATCACAAAAGAAACCACCATAGCTGTGATTTCACTATAGGCATTGATGCGCCACCAGAACCATCGGAGGATAAAGAGGAGACCCGTTCCAGCGCCGATCTGCAGGAGGATGTTAAATGCCTGAAGGGCATTGCTGAGGGCGAGGGCCAGCAGAGCAGCCAAGGCCATCAATACGACCGTACTGATTCGCCCCAACATTACTTGCTCCTGCTCAGAAGCCTCTTTATTGACAAATCGTTTATATACATCATTTACCACATAGGAAGAACCCCAGTTGAGATGAGTAGAAAGGGTAGACATAAAAGCGGCAATAAGCGATGCCAATACCAGACCAAATAGCCCTGCGGGTAGATAAGTGAGCATGGCCGAGTAGGCCAAATCATGCTTTACTTTATCGGCAGGCATGTCTGGAAAGGCCGCTTGTAGGTCTGCGATTTCGGGGAAAATGACCAGGGAGGCAAGGGCAATCAAGATCCATGGCCATGGCCTGAGCGCGTAATGGGCGACGTTAAAGAAAAGGGTAGCTCCTACCGCATTCTTCTCATCCTTCGCCGACAGCATGCGCTGGGCGATATAGCCACCCCCACCAGGCTCCGCGCCTGGATACCACACACTCCACCACTGCACCGCCAGTGGGATGAGCAAAAGGGTCACGACCATTTCGGTATTGTTGAAGTCAGGCAAAAGACTGAGCTTGCCGGCCACATTCGGATTGCCCAATAAGCCTGAAAGGCCATTCACTTCTGGAATGTCCAGGATGACGATCGTCGCCCAGATAGAGCCGATCATCGCTAGGCCAAACTGCACGAAGTCCGTGATAATAACGCCCCTTAATCCGCCCAATCCACTATAAATCACGGTCACAATGGACGCTACCAGTATGGTCTGCACAGGAGTCAGTCCCAACATCACCCCGCCGATCTTAATGGCGGCAAGGCAGACGGTTGCCATGATCATGATATTAAAAAATACGCCTAGATAGATAGCTCGAAATCCCCTTAAAAACTCCGCAAGCTTGCCGCTATAGCGCATTTCGTAAAACTCAAGGTCGGTCACGACCCCTGACCTGCGCCACAGGCGGGCATAGACAAATACGGTCAGCATGCCCGTCAAGAGGAAGGCCCACCAGGCCCAGTTGCCTGCGACACCATTTTGACGGACAAGGTCCGTCACCAGGTTGGGCGTATCAGCCGAGAAGGTGGTCGCCACCATAGAGACGCCGAGCAGCCACCAGGGCATATTCCTGCCCGAAAGGAAAAACTCAGAGGCGCTTTTGCCCGCCTTTTTGGCGACGACTACGCCGATAGCCAGAGACACCACAAAGAAGGCGATGATGATGGAGAGGTCGAGGGTTGCTAGTTGCATGAGGAGATTAATTGATGGCCATCTAAAACGATAAAGGTTTTCATTTTGCGTAAGAATTGCAAATGTAGAATTGAGGGAGAAAAATGCCTTGCTTTATTTCCCATGTCCCCATATTACCTTTTTTGACAAATATTCGTTTTTGGGGTAGGCTATGAATATGGTTTAATTTTTCCCCAAAAATTATCCTAATACCCATTGAGTGCCCTTTTTATTTATTCACCAACCCGCTTATTATCATGAAATTATCCTTACTTCTTTGCTTTCCCTTTTTTGCCCAATTCCTATTCGCTCAGACGTTTACGGAGATACTTCCAGTGACCCCGTTTGCTGGTGTTCAATATAATGATATCGCTTTTGCGGATGTCGATGGAGACAATGACCTTGACGCGCTTGTCATAGGCAGAGACAGATTTGAAGTGAAGACTTCGATATTATATATCAATAACGGACTTGGCACTTACACCCTAAAACAAGGTACTCCGTTTGTTGGCGTTGACTTGGGTTCGATCGCTATTGCCGATATAGATGGAGACAATGACCAAGATGTCCTGATCACGGGGATAGATAATTCGAATATGTTTAATTCCAAATTATATACCAATGATGGGAATGGGAATTTCACTGGACTGCAATCCCTCCCAGTTGGTGGTGGGGTACTGGGTTCTGCCGCTTTTGCCGATATAGATGGAGACAATGACCAGGATGTGCTTATTACATACAAAATTAATAATGCTGTAGCTCATGCAAAATTATATACCAATGATGGAATGGGAAATTTTGCTGCAGCAGGCGCTCCTTTTCAAGGTGCTGTCGAAGGCGACATTGCCTTTGCTGATGTTGATGGGGACAATGATCAAGATCTGCTAATTACAGGGTATAAGAGTTTTGCGACATCCTTTTCGGGATTATTTATCAATGATGGGAAGGGAGTATTTACAGAAAAACCGAGCACCCCTTTTGAACAAGTTAGACATAGTGCTGTCGCCTTTGCGGATGTGGACGGGGACAATGACCAGGATGTGCTTATGACAGGTCGAAACAGTAATGGAACACGAACCTCGAAGTTATATATCAATAATGGACTAGGCACATTTACCCTCCGGTCTGGAACCCCATTTGTAGCGGTTACCCAAGGTTCTATTGCCTTTGCCGATGTGGATGGAGACAATGACCAGGATGTCCTTGTCACAGGGCAGTATAGAGCGGGGGGATTAATTGCAAAATTATATATCAATGATGGGTTGGGGGTATTTACCGAACAGGTTGGTACCCCATTTATAGGGGTCGAGTCCAGTTCCATTGCCTTTGCTGATGTAGATGGAGATAATGACCAGGATGTCCTTATTATTGGAGAAAATCGTTTTGATGCATTATCCTCAGAATTATTTATGAATGATGGATTAGGGAATTTTAACAAAAAGACCACTTGGTTTGAGAATGTTTCTGCAAGCGCAATTGCATTTTCGGATGTAGATCGTGACAATGACTCGGACGTCATTATTACAGGGATAAACCGAGATGGAAAGCGAATTGCAAAATTATATACACATGATGGAAGGTTTTCAGGAGATGGAATGGATACCTATTCCCAACAGCTTGAGTCTCCGTTTGAAGGTGTTAGTTCAGGCGCTATTGCCTTTGCTGATGTAAATGGAGATGAAAATCCTGATGTCCTTATCACGGGGGAGGATAGCGCAAATGTGCCTATTACGAAATTATATACCAGTAATTGGGATGGCCTTTTTTCTGAACGGTTTGGAAACTCATTCAATGGCGTTAGTAGAAGTTCCATTGCATTTGCCGACGTTGATGGAGACAATGACCAGGATGTCCTCCTCACAGGTGACAATGGAACCTTACCGATTGCAAAACTATATACCAATGATGGAGGTGGCACTTTTGCCGAGGTGGTTGGTACACCGTTTAGGGGTGTTTATGAAGGAGCTACCTCTTTTGCGGATGTAGATGGGGACAATGACGAAGATGTCGTTATTACCGGATTAAGTAAGGACTCCATTCCAAATGCAAAGCTTTATATCAATGATGGGATGGGCACATTTACGGAAAAAACAAATGTCCCGTTTGAGGCTGTCTGGAAAAGTGCTATTGCATTCGCAGATGTGGAGGGAGATGGCGATCAGGATATCCTTATCACCGGTGAGGACAGTTTGGGGATCCCCATTTCGAAATTATATATCAATAATGGAATGGGGATATTTACAGAAAAAGTAAGCGCTCCATTTGCTGGGGTAAAATCTGGTTCTATCGCCTTCGCAGATATAGATGGGGGAAATAGCGACCCTGAGGTCCTTATTACAGGTGAGGATAGTTCAGGTACTGCGATAGCAAAGTTATATATTAATGATGGCAGGGGGAATTTTACTGAGCTGCTAGGTACCCCATTTGAGGGGGTTAGAAAGGGCTCTGTCGCTTTTGCCCATGTGGACTATGACTGGGACTTGGATGTACTCATCACAGGGGAAGATAATTCAGGGGAGCCCATTTCGAAATTATATTCAAATGGCAAGATTGCCACTTCCCTCCCCGAAATAGCGCTAGCCCAAGAGCCGCTCCTCCGCCTTTACCCCAACCCCACCAGTGACGGCCACGTCACACTTGAATTTGTATCCCCTCAAGCCAACAGCATCCATATCTCCATGATGGATACGCAAGGAAGAATCCTCTTTCAAGAAGACAGACTCGTCACGCTTGGGCAGAATCGTATTCAGGTGGATTATGGACAGTTGCCGAGCGGTGTGTATCTGCTGAGGGTGGATGATGGACAACATACTTCTACGGTCAAGATGCTTGTGGAATAGCGAGTGTCTTATTACAGATAAAATAGAAGGCTCGGGAGCAAAGTTGCCCTGGGCCTTATTTTTTTATGTAAAATTCTTCGATAAAAAATACTGATAACCAGCTTTTTATAAAAAATATTGTCCGTTTTAGCCTCCCTTCCCTGTTACCTTTTTTAATGGGTTGCACTCATACTGCGACAACCAATTCTGGTTGAGTGTCAAAAAAATTAACCAAAAACGAAAACCCATTATTAAAATTATGAAAAAGTTAAGCTTACTCACCTTTCTTATCATCAGCTTGATGTTCTCGCTGAAAGTCGTTCAGGCCCAAGCCCCACAAGGAATCACTTATCAAGTGGTCGTAAGGGACGGTAGCTCTGTCATATCCAACGCCAATGTGAATCTCCTCTATGCCATCGAAGATGCCAACGCTGCGATTCTCTATGAAGAATCTACCAATGCGATGACTAACGCATTCGGTCAGGTGACGATCGTTCTGGGAGCAGGCACCCCTGTCATCGGAACATTTGACAATATTGACTGGTCTCAAGGCGGTCTTCAATTCGAAATTGAAGTCACTTATAATGGCACGATTTATTCACTTGGAAGAAAGAAGCTGGAGAGTGTCCCTTATGCCTTTTTTGCTGATAGGACTGGTGTTGCAGATAGTGCTGCCAAGGCAGGAACCACAGCCTTTGCAGATAGCGCAGCTGTTGCTGGGAGCGCTGCCACAGCCCTTACGGCCACAAATATGAGCATCAATGACCTGCTCGACGTGTCTGCTGCCCCTACTGCCAATGGTCAGTTCTTGATCTGGGACGGAATGGGGTGGTCTAACACGACTAATGCTACCCTCCGTACAGGATCCACGGGTTCAGGTATCTTGACGCTATTTGGTTCCAATGGAAATTCTAATATCACCACAAATGGGTTTGATGCCAATGCAGGATACCTCGCCCTCGGAGATAGCGCAGGACAAAGACGTGTCTGGGGTTCTATTGGTTCAGATGGCGCTGGTTTTTTTAATACAGTCGGAGAAGATGGAACTACCACTGTCGGCCTCGGTGCAGCTTCTAGTGATCCTAGTTCAGGTGCTGTTCAGATTTATGGCTCAGGTTCTAGTTGGGCCAGTATAAGCGGTGACTTCGGTGGCACTGGTGCCTTCCTGACAGATGGTGCGAATGGCAAGCGCAATTTCACCGCTTCCGTTAACCCATTTGGCGCTAACCCTGACCCTGACAAAGGCGGTGCCTTTGTTAGTGACTCAATAGGCTTCCCACAAGCAGGTATGTACGTCGACGCCAATAACAACGGGGTGATCTTTGGCGACATCAAGAACTTCCGCACGCCATATCCTAATAAGCCAGGAAAAGAAATCTGGTATGCCAGCCTTGAAGGACCAGAAGCGGCTGCTTATGTACGTGGGACTGCCCAGCTCGTCAATGGTGAAGTAATCGTAGACTTCCCTGATCACTTCGAAGCGATCGCTAGCCCACAGTCTATGACGGTTATTTTGACGCCACTTTCGGCCACATCTGAAGGCTTGGCAGTGATCGAAAAAACGGCCGCTGGATTCAAAGTAAAAGAACTCCGCAGCGGGGCCGGTAACTACAGCTTTGACTGGGAAGTGAAATGTGTCCGCCAAGGATTTGAGAACTATCAGGTCGTACGTGATTTTGATGAAGAGAAGTTTCTAGCTGAGCAAGAGAATATGGAGCAAGTGTTCAGGAGTAAAAATACCCCACAAGAAGTTCAGATAGACAAAGAGCAATTGAAGTCTAGCCGCAACCAGTAATCATAGGTTAACGAGAAATTGAGTGATGAAAATTGCCACTCTTTTAACCAAATAATTAATCACCATTATGAAAACATATATCACATTGACCGTCCTGTTGCTGACAATCATGGGCATGCAAGCCCAAGTGACTGGAGAATGGACGGTCTACTCAACGCAAGGTGGCTTCACTTCATCAGGATCTCTATCCTTCTCCTACACCATGGGCCAGCCCATTGTAGGGACTACCACTAGCGGAGCACTGGCCTTCTTGGAAGGATTTCAAGTACCTGAAACTGGAACCGTAGGCATTGAGGACGAGTTGGGCGTTACTGTTAATCTCTCTGTCTATCCCAATCCGACCGTGGATCAGCTCTCTGTAGAGCTGGAAGGCAACCTCACAGAGACGATCCATCTCCAACTCTTTGATGCGACGGGACGTGCCATCCCAGGCTGGTCCATGGAAGTCCGCGAAGCGGGCGTCGTAAGCAGAAGTGTGGCGTCACTTGCCAGTGGCACCTACTTCCTCCGCTTGCGCAAGGCCGATGGTCAGCCCTTTAAGGCCATTCCGATCATAAAACTATAGCTAGTTAAGATACCCTTTACGAGCGTTAACAAGGCCTCCTTTTTAGATATACTTTCTAAAAGGGGGGCTTCTTCCTTTGGAATTATTAATTTGGCAGATTATTAATTGAAATTCCATTAATCCATCATCAGGCAATTAATAATTTCTGCCCCCCTCATGGAGCGATTTATCCAACATAGAACAAAGATTCTGCTCATCATTGGCTTATTGACCATGCTATTTGTGGGAGGGATCACTCAGCTTAAGTTCTCCTTCAGTTTTGAAGGTTTTTTCCCGAAGGAAGATGTGGAGTATCAATATTACGAGGCGTATCGAGAGCGATTTTTTGAGGATCAAAATTACATGATTCCCATCGCTGTGGAGGCGCCAAATGGAAATATTTTTGACAGGGAATTCCTGGCCTTTGTGGATAGCTTTTTTTCAAAAATCGAGGCCCTTCCTGGCATTGATTCTATGAGTGTAGCGACGCGGGTGAAGGAAGTCCGGCGACGCGGTTTAGGTTTGTCTTCTCGACCCTATTTGCGCTATGGCACAGATGCACAGCTAGAAGCCTCGCGCAAGCGTGTCAGCAAAGACTCCCTCTTTATCGGGATTTATGCGGGCCGCAGTTTGAAGCACGTTTGCGGCTATTTTTATCTGGATAAAGCAATATTTGACTCCCCTGAACGCGATCACCTCAGCCGCAATATCGATGGGGTAGTGGAGGCATTTGGGGTAAATGCGATAATCTCAGGTATCCCCTATATCCGTACCCAATACATCGAGAAATTGAGTAGCGAACTGCTGCTTTTCATGAGCCTTTCTGCCCTGCTCCTGATGCTAGCCCTCGTCTGGCTCTATCGTAGTTTTTGGGGGGTGGCCTTGCCGCTCCTTACTGCATTTGCGGCGTTGGCGTGGACCCTTGGACTCATGGGATTCACCGATGAACCCTTGGGCATACTCTCCAACCTTCTGATTCCCATCATATTTGTGGTCTCGATGTCGGATGTCATCCACCTCATGACCAAGTACCAGGCCATGATAGAGGCAGGGCATGGCAAATTTGAGGCACTCAAAATGACTTTGCGTCAGATCGGCCTGGCGACTTTCCTTACGAGCCTTACGACGTCGATAGGGTTTGGGGCATTGATGATCTCACGGATGGAACCTATCCGCGCCTTTGGGTTGTATGCCGCCATAGGTGTGCTATTTACCTTTGTGGTCGCTGTAGGGATTTTGACCTTTAGCTTACCCATCATGAAGCCTGGAAGGCTGATGCGCAAAAATGCGCTGGCCCAGTCAGCATTCTGGGACCAAAGCATGGGATGGATGCATAGATTGCTCCTAAAGCGCCCATTGCCTATTGTCTTGATGTGGATAGGGATATTAGCCTTGAGCATTTTCTACACCTCGCGTATTCCTCTTGATAATTATTTGATGGAAGACATGAGTCCTCGCGACAAGGTCCAGCGATCTATGGCTTTCTATGACGAAGAGTTTTATGGGATGCGCGCCTTTGAAATGGCGATTCATACTAAAGGGGATTTTCAGGTGACCGACCGAGAGGTGCTGGTGGAAATGGCCAAGATTCAGGACCATTTGGCCCAGCATCAATTCTTCAGCCCCTTTTTCTCCGCGGCTTCTTTTGTCCAGAACGCCAATTTTGTCTACCACTACAACCGCCCCCAGCACTTTGCCATTCCCGACAGCCAGGCGGCCATCGACGAGCTCCTCAACCTCTCCCGCCTCAACGGCGGCAGCCCCATCCTCGACCGCATTATCGGGGACGATGGGCAGATGGGCAGGATCAGCACCCGCCTGCCTGACATCGGCACGGGGGCCTTTCAGGTGTTGAGAAAAGGGCTAGAAGACTATATCGCCACCGAATGCGATACGACGGTTTTTTCCTACCATATCACGGGCCATGCCATGCTCACCGAGCGCAATCTGGTCTACCTGCGCGACAGCCTGTTGCAAGGGCTGTTGATCGCCTTTATCATCGTGGCGGTAATCATGGGCTTGCTCTTCCGTTCGTGGAAAATGCTCCTGATCAGCATCGTCCCCAATGTGGTGCCCTTGCTGCTGACAGGCGGCGTGATGGGCCTTTTTGGCATTTCGCTGAGTTCGTCGACTTCTATCGTTTTTGTGATCTCCTTCGGCATCGCTGTGGATGATACAATCCACTTCCTGACGCGCTTCCGCCTGGAGCGGGACCGAGGCCTCTCTGTAGATGATGCCATCCGAGCTACTATGCTCGGCACAGGCAAAGCGATGATCCTGACCTCTATCGTCTTGCTCGGTGGTTTTGTCTTGCTCATGGCGTCCGACTTCGGCGGCACATTCAACACGGGCTTCTTCACGGCCTTGACGATTCTCTTTGCGTTGTTGTCGGACTTGCTGCTGCTGCCGTTGTTGTTGCGGTGGGTATTTGGGAGGAAATGATGTGGGAAAATTCAACCTCAATTTCAAGTTCAAACTCAATGTTCTTATATGTCTTATATGATTTTATTTACAGGACATTCTACAGGGGCTGGATTACGCTACAGGCCGATCCACCTCCCGAAATCCAGCCCAGCGCATAAAAGATGCGCATTGAGGGCGTTTTTAACGGGCTGTCGTGGATTTCGGCTTGTGCGCTTGCAGGTGGGTAATCCGCGACTATGTCAGCGGTAAACCGTTCCTTAATCTCTTTTAAATCAATTTTAATATCTCTTAATTTTTCCCTTCCTGATTTCAGGGTAATTTGAGGATAGGACTGAGCCCCTACACCTTTTAACCTGAGAAATCATGAAAAAGCTATTTATCCATTCCCTCAAACCTGTAGTCCTGGTATGTCTATTGATCGCGATGTTTCCAGCCCTTGGGCAAGAATATGGCGGGACGTTTGATGCGCGGACTGAGGAAAGGCTCGGCCGATCCGCTTATTCTTCAGACAATTGGCTGTTTACGAAATCGACGACCTGGACGCCGATGGCTGGCAGCTTCGCAGCGGCCTATCGCGGTGTCGCCGCTAACTTCCTGGCCGAAGCCAATGGTACACGCGTGGCCGTCTACTTCACCGCAGAGACCAAAGGCGCAGACATGGAAGTCCGTGCCATTGTAGACGGCGTTGCTATGGACCCAGGAGTGATCACTTTTTCCTCTGGCAACCACGCCGAAAGCCGTGCCTTTGTGTTTACAGGTGTCTTTTCTAAAGGCATTCACTCTGTCCGCATGGAATGGCGTACCCTTTCGCGGTTTTGGACGGCCTATGTGCGGGACGCCGCGATCTTGATCCGCAAAGACGACCCTGACAACGCCGGCAATATGCGCATTACTTCAACGCCGAGTCAGGCCATCACCACGCAAAACGCCTGGACAAATATTCCAGACATGTCTCTGAACATTACTACTCAGGCCGACGAAGTATTGGTCGCTAGCATTGCGATGGAAATAAAGGTAGATCAGGGCAAAAGCCTCTTTGTCAGGGGATTGGTGGATGGCATGCCTTCCGTGCCCGAGAATGTGTTGTTTGCACGCGGACCTCAAACGCAGGCACGGACCATGACTTTTGGGTTCTCGGGATTGCAGGCTGGACAGCATACAGTCACCTTTCAGTGGTCTGTGCAAAATGGCGGTCCCGCTATTTCGATAGCACGATCGATGGTGCTGTCGGCGATGCCTTCCGAGGCGACGACTTGCGAACCGCATATGAAGTATAAGACCGTTAGTAGCGGTCCCAATGTCCATACGACCAGCCAGTTTTGGCAGCCTATCCCAGACATGGATATGGACGTCAGTGTCCCTGAAAATGGGGAGATCGCTGTCATTTTTAGCACGGAGACTGCGGTACAAAATAATAAGAACTTAAATGTTAGGATGCGGGTGGGCAACCAGGTCATTGCCGGCTCAGCCGTGACTTTAGCAAAAGGGAATACCTTCAGCGGGGTACATGCCTACATTTTTGTGGCAAAACATATCAATGCGCGGAGCAATGCCTCCTTGAAGCATATTCAATTGGAATGGAGAGTACCCATATCGGGGGGAGCGATGGCAGAAATGGGCGATCGCTCCATGTGTGTGATGGTGGAGCAGGGAGGTACTCCCGACTTGGCGGAAGCGCCGCGGATCGGGGTAGCGGACCATCCCTTGGGCGGGCCTAGCACGATAGAACCGCTTCAGGGAAATGTGCCCCTCCTGGCCATTATGATAGATCCTGGGCGTCCTGGTCACCCCGCACCATCGGTGAGTGCACTGGACGATCAGTTGTTTGGGGCGCATAGCACTCAGGACTATTATGCGCGTGTTTCGGGCGGGCGTTTTACGCTCTCCAAAGTAGCTATTTATAGCTTCCAGGCGGACGCAGCTGACCCTGAACATTATTGGACCCACCATACCTGTGACTGTGACAATGATGAGGACTGCGATCCCAATACCTCCATCGACAATGGCTACATCGGTGGACATGCGGAGCGATGGGCTGAAGCCATTACCAAAACCGATGCAGCGGGATTTAATTTTGCCACCTACGACAGAAATAGAGATGGATTGCTTGATCCCCGCGAACTGGCTATTTTGATCATTACCCCTCAAAAAACGGGAGATGGAACGATGCGGCTGTTTAACCCCTATTGCCCTACACAAGCCAATCCAGAAGGCAAATTTGTGGTAGATGGGGTGCGCATATTTGCGATTGCGGAGTGGTATACCGCTGCCAATACCCCTACAGCCTTCTCGACTCCTACGCATGAATTAGGGCACTTACTGTTGAATCTTGGTGACATCTATATCGAGGACGCCAATGTGGCCACCGAGGCTGGGAGTTTTGATATGATGGCCCACAATAATAATAGAACGGCCCATTTTCAGGGCCGAACGAAACTGGCGCTGGGCTGGGCTACGCCTCGATTTATCCGCCAAACGGGTACTTATGCTATCGAAGATGTGCGTACGAGTGAGGAAGTCCTGATCTTACCGCGGATCAATGGCGTCGACGGGAAAGAGTTCTTTTTGCTCGAAAACCGTCAGCACAAATTTAGCGATCCCAATTATGACGAAGCGATATACGGAAAAGGCATTGCCATTTGGCATATCGTGGAGTCTTCGACCCACTACAATTTCACACCGCTGGCCGTAGCCTGTGAGGGCAATTGGGCGTTGACCGATTTTGGAAAGGCCCGAAGAACGGCCAGACTGCTACGGCCGACAGTGCGGCACCTAGGCTTTGAAGATTGTTCTTTATGGCAAATCCCAAACCTTTTTGGGGCATGCCCTATTTATGACATATCCAGCAATGGGTTCAACTGCCCTGGCGGCGCGAACCCCGCCAGAAATGCCTTAAAATGGGCAGATAATTATGGGAGTGGCTATCAGCTCAAAAATTGGCCGATGGCATCATCGGTCATGGACGTGGACATTGTGGTGCCCTATCCATTGGGCCCCAACTGCCCTGATGATCGGGACGAATTGGACATCACAGCAGGGGCAGACAAGATCGCCTACCTAGGCATGCCTGGCCAGCAGTGGGTCCAGTTGACGGCCACGGCGAATGGATGTCAAGGGCCTTATAGCTATCGCTGGAATACAGGCGCTACTACAGCCAGTATTTGGGTCAATCCCACTGCCACAACGACCTATACAGTCACTGTCATTGCTCAAGGAAGCAATTGTACGGCTTCTGACGACGTCACCGTAGAGGTGATCGATGTGCGCTGTGGGCCTTTTAATCATCGAGTGGAGGTGTGTTATCAGGGAAATAATCTGTGTGTATTCCCATTTTTTGCCCGCTATTTATTGTCTCAGGGAGCGGTATTGGGGAATTGCCCGGGAGGGAATCGAACGGTAGAATTAGGGGAAAATGATTTACTCAATAAAAGTATCTGCCAGGTTTTTCCCAATCCTTTTTCCACCTATACAAATTTTGCTTTCACCCTAGACCATGATACCCAAGCGACCTTGCGCATTTACAATATGAAAGGACAGTTGATCGAAGAAGTCTATAAAGGAAGGGTCATGACTGGAATGCAGCAATCAGCGCAATGGCATGCAGAAGGTCATCCACAGGGACTTTATCTGTATAGATTGAGCAGTGAGCGTGGATTGTTAGCGCAGGGGAAGGTTAATTTGGTGAAATAGGCATTTTTGAAAAGAGATTACGTACAAGTTCAAATTCAAGCTCAAACTCAAGAAAGAAAAAGAGATGGATTTGAACTTGTGTTTCTATATTCAAACTTGACTTTCTGGAGCGACTTCAACGCTTGAACGGTCAAATACTCGAATCTTTCCAAAAAGGCTCCCTACTATTGCAAAGCCAACTACCATACCGCCTAATAGGCCCCAGCGGAGCCATTGGCCGTCTATCTGGAGGGCATAGTCGCCCAGCCAGGCGAAGACAATGACCGTGGGCAGTAATCCTAGCAAGACTGGTAGCCACACCTGTCGCAAGCGCATGCCGCCAAGGCCTGCGACCATGATCACAAGTTCGGCCAGTGCGGGCACGGGCCGCGAAAGCAACAGGCCCCAGGGGCCCCATCGATGCAAAAAGGCTTGGCCTTTTTGGAAGCCTGATTGTCCAACCCATCGCTTCGCAAATGGACGGAACATTTGTCCCAAATAAAACCCTAATAGGTTGCCCATCAGAAGGCCCCCGAGCCCCAAGGCTCCACCTACCCACGGCCCAAAAGCCGCGCCTAGGCCGATGAGAACCACCGTAGATGGCAAAGGCAACAGCATGTCTGCACAGAGCAATACCACCCCCCAAATAGCCACGACTAATCCTCCGCGGGCTTCCAGGTAAGCGGGGTCTGCCCGAAACTCCACATCAGCAAACAGCAGGCTTCCCACACTGAGCAATAAAATTCCCCCCAGGCCCAGGAGCGGCCGTAGTGGGGGAATTTTTATGGACAATGTTTTGAGCATTTCCTGTAGAAGAAGTGTGAGGTTGAGCCCTTCGGCGGGGCTCAGGGCAAGTGTGAGAGTGAAGGAGAGGAAAAGTTCAAATATTGGAAGACAATGAGTGAATGTTAGGATGATAGAATGAGTGAAGGAATTCTCCCATTCTATCATTCTCTCATCCCATCATTGAGGGAAATGAGTAAATGAATAGATGAGAGAATGAGTAAATAGCAAAGAATCCATCCATTTTATCATTTACTCATCCTATCATTTTATCATTTCTTACCCGGCATACCTAAACCCTGGCCCAGCCATCACGTCTCCGCCTGGCTCGATGGGCGTTTGCATCAGCCTGCGGGCTTGCACGGTCAGGGAGAACATCAATCCGATGGCTTGTGCAAGTTCATGCGGACTTCCGTTAAAGGTGTTGTGAAGGGACCTGAGCAAATGCGTATAGGTGACGTCAAATTCCTGAGAGTGGACCAACGCAGGAGAATTGGGGGGAATAGCGACCATTCCAGGATCATCTGTCATGTTGTAGACACCGTCGGGATCAAAAGGAATTTTGGGTCCTGTGAAGGAATACTTCTTCTTTTTGCCCTTGTGAATCCTGATCTGGCGTCCACGCACGATTTCTTCAAACTTATAGAAGTGTGCCAATTCTCCATAGCCATCTCTCGGATCGAAGGGAGAAGCCCCTTCTCCTTCTTCGACGATCTCTTTGATCGCTTCTTTGGCAGAGCGCAGGTTATGGACCTCAATCATGTCCCCTGTTCCGTGCCAATGTGTCAATTGACGACTAGGATCACCTGAGAACAGCTTGTCTTTTCCAAGCTTGCGATTGAGCTTTTCAAAGCCTTTTTTGATCAAGTGGTAAAACCATCCAATGGTCATCTCGTGGTCTTCCTTGGGTTCGACGGTCTCGCCTGGCTCTTCTATGCCCATGAATACGTCCTCAATCTGCGCAATGGAACATTTGCGTATGTGGACCGTCAGGCCGGGCCTGAGGCTGCCTGGCAAACCCGTAGGAAAGGCTGGGACAAAGCCTGGCTTGTCAATCACGGGCGAACCGCCGATGGCGTTCAGCAAGTTGCAGGCTAGCGACATGTGGAGCATTTCCTCCATTACCACACTTCGAATCAGTTCAGAGACTTGTTCATTGTAGCCAGGTTTGATGGAGAAATAAGCTGTGATATAGGGGGGAATAGTGGCATGCTCTAGTTCAATGGCGATCTGCAAGGCCTGCATGAGGTCTTCCTTGGTCTCGATATCGATGTAAACGGGGTCTTCGAGCCATTTGAGCAGCATGAGCCGCTTATTTTCGGACAGGTCACGCGTGACGGGCATGTAGTTGGCGTCTGTCATCGGTTTGCTGAAGACCAGCTTCAGCGCTTCCTTGTGCTTGACACAGCTCGTGAAATTGCCCAGGTCGAGGACGGATTTCATCACCGGATATAGCTCTGCATATTGCACCAAAATTGGCTGGACATCGCGTACCCAGGTGGGCCTTTTGGGGATGTCATATTTGTTCCAAAGCAGCAGACTGATGAGGTTGGTGCTGTTGGCATTATAGACAGCCGGTGGGACGCCTGGCCAGGTATACCCAATGCCATACACCTGCCCATCGATATAACCACGGGGATTATGGGGATCTTTGCCTGTGATCTGTAAAGTGGCTTTCCCGTTTTTATCTGTGGTAATGGAGTCTTTAAATACCAAGGCATCTGCAGGGATGCCTACAGGGGGACCGGCGATTGCCCCTTGCTTCACTTGCCCTTCCATGGGCGAATTGTTATAGGCAATGTCGATTTTCTGATTGGGGACGGGCTGCCCGAATCTCGTGGCGTAGATCTCCGCCTTGGGTTTGTCCCCTACATTGAGTCGATAGACAAATTGATCGGCACGCAGAAATAGCCCTTCTTCATTTTCACTCATCAGCATCGAATAGGTATTGCTGCTTGCATCATAAGTCCTGATGCCCAAGGGGTTTTTCTTGACCAGGTTTTGCACCTTTTTGTCCAAAAGCGACAAATCAAACATGGCGATGCCTGCTTGATTCTCATAAAACCCAGGCTCCAAATAGTTAGGATACCCAATCGTGTGATAGGTAGCCTGGGGGCCTTTGCCTTCTTGCACGACCAGTTCCAATGGGCCATAATCCAATGTCGGGCCACCTGCTGAAGTAGTCTGAAGGCTATTGCCCAGATCGAGGAACAGCCAATTGTTCTTTTCATCTATACGACAGGGAGCAAAATTCATGACCTGATTGGCAGGCGCATCTGGTAGAGGGCGTATGTAGCGTGCTGGCACAAACTGCTGGGGTTCATCCTTTTCATAAGGCCCGATCGACCCTACAATCCGTCCCCAAGTAAAGTCTGGAGAAGTATCGTCCTGATTCAAGCCGTCAACCGTAAATTTGATCGAGAGTTTGGGTGGTTTGTTGCGCCCATTATTGGTCAATTCTTTCAGGAAACGTGAAGTGATGGTATCTGACCAGTTAATGGAGGAGAGAATGGATTGGTACACTGCGCTAAAGAACGAATCAGGATGTCCCGCCAGAAATCGGACCCAAATATCTGAAAATGCAGCTACCTCATAGGTACTCGCAAAGCCATTGTCTTCACTTACTTCTCCGAGATGAATCTCAAACCCCCACAACTCGGACACCATCTGCTGTTCTGAATCAAGGTCTACGATCTTGCCGCCGACCCGCGTATTGGCACCGTTGATGGACATACCGATGACGGGGTCCTGGTCAGGGGTCGCGACGTAGGAGCCGTCTTTGTAGTTCACACTGTTGACGGCGCAGTCGCGCAGGCGGAAGTAGCCCGTACCTAGTGGATTCCACCAGCCATTGGGATAATAATAGCCGCCACCTGGCTTGGGCAGTTGCTCGGGCTTTTGGTCATTGGGGACGTAGGTCGCCGTGTTGAAGTGAGAAGGGTCATTGTTGACTGTGGAGGGGTCAGCCTGGAATTTTCCAGAGAAATTCAGGCGAGGGAAACCGAGGTAGCTCATGAGGAATGATTGATTATTTATTGAGTGATGAGTAATTCAAAGAGATAAGCATTCATGCTGAATTATTAATCAATAATCAGTCAATCAATAATTCCGCGATGATCACACGCACGGAAACGGACAGAATGGAGAATGGAAATGGATAGTTATTTTCAAAGTAGTAGTTTTGGAGCAATATTCCTAATCTGAAATAGGATAGTTCTATTTCTCCAACAAATTGCAGGTGCCTGGCGTCCCTGTCTAAAAACGTTTAGAGTTTAGAGTTCAGCGTTCGAATGTTCCGTATGACCCTGAACCCTGAACCCTGAACCCTGAACCCTGAACCCTGAACCCTGAACCCTGAACCCTGAACCCTGAACCCTGAACCCTGAACCCTGAACCTCTAATATTATGAAAGATCACTTTTTCCCTGCGGCGATCATCACCTTTTGCTTTCTCGCACTAGGGATAGCGTTGCTTCACAATGATCAAATTGGGTACGGCGTTACCCTGTTTATTTTGCTCCCCTTTACGCTGGGCTTATTGTATGGTGGGGAAACGGTCAGAAAATGGAGCTTGGGAGGACTGCTTTCTGCCCTTTCCATTTTTATTTTATTGCTCCTCAGGTTTCGTATTGAAGGAATCGTATGTATCGTCCTGGCCTTGCCTATCGTATTGGGCGCCATGGCCCTAGGGGTATTGATCAAGTACCTTTTTTTCAAAAAGAAAGATGCAAAAGAAGAAAAACCTCCCACCATAAAGGCTACCCTTATTCCGCTCTTCCTCGTGATCACGGTGGGAATGGTGGAACATGAGCTTACCGAAAATGACCACCATGTCATAGCAGTCCATTCCGAGATTTCTCTCCCATATTCCCCAGAACAGGTCTATGACGCCATCAAGTCTGTGGACACGCTAGATGCAGAGAAGCCATTTTTGATGAAGTTGGACTTGCCCATTCCCCAAAAATGTATCCTGGAAGCGGAAGAGGTCGGAGCGTTGCGTACTTGCTATTTTGAGGGAGGCCTAATCGTAGAAAGGGTCACCGAGCTGCAGCGGGGAAAAATCCTGAGAATGGATGTCATCGATTACCAGTTGACAGGTAGAGACTGGCTGGGCTTCCAAGAAGCCATTTACCTATTCGATTCCCTCGAAAATGGCGGTTGCAAGCTCACCCGCATCACTACCTACACCTCGCAATTGTATCCAAGAGCGTATTGGAAGCCGCTAGAAGCGATGGGGATCGAGCAAGCGCATGAATATGTATTTCGGAATTTGCAGAAGGATTTGAGGAAGGCCTTAAAATGAAAATATGACCATCGGGACTAGGGAATTTCCCCACGGATTTAACATATTACCCTCCTACTTCCATCCCCATCTTCTCCTGCAACCACACCAAATTGGAAACCTTTCCAATTTCTTCCATCCGCGCCTGCAATTTCTGCTGGCGCAGCTGAAAGTCAGCCGGCGTCAGCAGTGCCTTGCGCTCCCGCAATTTGGCGAGCCTGCGGCAGCAAGTGACGAAGTTGCGGTGGCTCTCGCGCCGCTCGCGGGCGATGCGCTTGTCGCGCCGCAAAAAGCGCTCAAAGGCGTCCAAGGCATAATACAGGCTCTCGTATTCCTCCATCTCAACATATAATTTGATCAACAGTGTGCGCGCACTCAACTGGTAAAATACATCGGTGAAGGTCACCGTATTGAGCAGGCGGATCGCTTGTTTATTTTCGCCCTGGCTATAATACATATCTGCCTTGCAGTAATGGTAGACATTGTCTCGATACCGTTCTTGGACCCGTTCACGATAGTTCTCTATAAAATCACTTACCCAGTCAAAGGCCTTGATGCGAAGTCCCGTTGTGACAATATTTTTAAAGCTCGTATGGTCGAGTTTCCCTCCGTGTAGGATCAGACCAGAATTCAGTTGCTGTTGATAAAGGTCAAATAGTTCTTGCAGATAATCCAACTTCCCGACATTGATCCGCCGGATGCAATAGTTCTGGATGTGACTATACACCCCACGGGCCTCCTCGGGGTCCAACTGAGGGCCATAATCCCATAAGAGCTGCTTGAGTTGTTGGTAGACTACCTTGTCGGCTGGCTGCTTATAGCATTGCAAGATCTGCGCATATATCTGCCAAATCGGCTGTTGCAACTCCTCTGTAGCTAGGTTTTCGATCCACTCGTCAAATCGATTGGGTTGGTAGTCTATGTTCAGTACTTGGTGACGATTCAGTAATTCGCAGCTTTCTCGTAAGCGGATATGCAGGTAATAGGCATCTAGGTGATCGATTTTCCCCTGCAAATTGGCATCAAACTCCCTACGCTGGCGCTGTCCATAGATGAAGTTGGCTTCATCTGCCAGGCGGTAGCGAAAGTAAAAATCTTCGGCCGTTGGATGCGAAAGGGCATTGAAATACTTTTCATGTTTGCGTTTTTCGGTTTCAAAAAGGTGTGACAGGCCCCTTTTTCGAAGTTGGGTGAGGTAGAGTAAAGTTTGCTGGTGCTGCTGCTCCTTGAGTTCTACCATCCCTAAAAACTCCCTGAGAAGGCCGAGCAGAAGCGATGTTTTACTATTCAGTTCTGCACGGTCAAATTTTCGTCTTGGCCACATGGTAGCAAATATTTCCTCCCAATCCGCTTTTGCCACTTGATAGGTGGGCTGGTGAGCCGCTATTCCTTCATATAGTTTGATGAATTTCTCATTGCGGTTAAAGCACCTATCAGAGAGAAAAGCTCGGAACATTTTGTGTTCCTTGCTAGAAAATGTCGAGAGAATTTCAATCACATACAAACTCATATTTTCTATTTTATTTCACAAAAAATATAAGTAATCATCTGTATATCAAACTTTTATAAAATTTTTCTCTGAAAATTTTCCTCTATATTTTAGGAAAATCGTTTTTTTTAAGCCATAGCAGGAGCCTTAACCTTGTATCATCGAAAGAAATAACCTTTGAATCATGAAAAAAATAAGCTTTACCCTTTTACTTTGCTTACTTCTGACTGGCCTTTCTCATGCACAGACGATTATCAAACAGCATATTAGTTCCAATACGACTTGGACGGCTGCTGGTAGTCCATACATCATTGATACCACATCTATACAAGTGGATGCGGGTGTTACCCTGACGATAGATCCAGGCGTCGAAATACAATTTAACTTCATTTTGGGTTCCAATCGCCAATCCTTCCTCAAAGTATTTGGCAACCTGGTGGCTGTAGGAAATGCGACCGATAGCATCAAAATTTATGGAGCGATCGATCCAGTAGGAACCAATCAAGTCTCCGACTTAGAGGTCTATGGGTATGCCCAGATTGAGTATGCCTATATCACCTGGATGCAAGTAGCCATCAATAGTGAGGTGAATTCTATTGGAGGGGCTGGTGATGTAGATGTCAAACACTGCACTTTTTATGACAATGAGTTTGGGATTTCGGGTCAAACTGCTCCAAACATCGGCACCGTAACCGTTGACAGCTGTCTATTTGTAGAACATGATCGAGCCATCTCAGAAAGTGAAAATTTCACCATCACCCACTCAGAGTTTCGGGACAACCTGCGGGCTATCCAAACTATTGCCAGTTCTACAATTGAGCACTGTCAATTCTTCGACAATTTTTCCGCCATCACTTCACGACTGCCTATGAAAGTGACGGACTGTGAGTTTCGGAGAAATGGAACGGGATATACCATTTATATGGGGTCTTATGGAGCTACAACGCATCCCAATGACATCAGCCATAATCAGTTCCATGACAACAATATAGGCATTTACTTGTCTGCTACATCTGCCTTGACTAGCATCGTCTTACCCAATATTCACTACAATGAGATCTGTAGTGATGTGGCCAACATCCGCACCAGTCCTGCCATCCAAAACCCTGCGCCGTTTTCGCCCATCAACCTCAGCGATAATTGCTGGTGCGAACTGGATACGATTGCTGTCAGAAACAGCATTGATAATCCTGCCAACCTCTCTGTTCATATCAGCAAAATAGACTCTTCCTGTGTGCCTCACACCGTCTTCCCTGGTGATGCCAACCATGACCAAGTCTGCAACAACGCAGACCTCTTGCCTATAGGCATTCACTTCAATCAGACAGGGCCTGCTCGTCCCAATGCCAGCCTCACCTGGGTCGCACAGCCCGCCCCTGACTGGGCAGGCACGCAGGCGAATGGCTTCAATGTCAAACATGCCGACTGCGACGGCGACAGCACCGTCAGTTGGTCTGACACGGTGGCAGTCAACCTCAACTACGGCCAGACTCACAATAGTTGGCGACCAAGCGGAAGTGGAGGGGGCATGACGGTTCGCTTTGAAATGCCGACAACTAATGTAGGTGTAGGAGACACTGTGAGTATCCCCATCACCTTGGGGACCTTTGATACGCTGGCCGTAGGCGTCTATGGGCTTGCCTTCACCATCAATTATGATATGACACTCATAGACTCCGCCAGCGTGCGTGTATCCTACGCCAACTCCTGGCTCGGCTCCAAAGATGTAGACATGCTCACTATCCACAAGGATTTTTATAACCAGAGCAAAGTAGAAATGGCCCTTGTGCGCAATGACCAGATGAGCCGTACTGGCTATGGAACCATCGCCGACCTCATTGTCGTTATAGACGATGACCTGACCAAGCGTCTCATCCCCTTTACCCTCTCTTTTTCGGATCTCATCGCCGTAGACTCCGTTGGTGAATACCTGGACATCACAGGGGAGCCCGGTGCATTTGACATAGACACCGACCCGCAGACAGGGCTGCTAGATGCTTCCACATCTGCCTTGAGTTTTTATCCCAATCCTATCCAAAACCAGCTCATCCTGGAACATCCCCAACATACCTTTGAGTCGGTTGCATTGATCTCAATGATAGGGCAGAAGGTCAAACTGTGGGAAGGAAATCAGCGGGGCAAATTGGAGATTGCCTTGGAGGGTTTTGCGGCGGGCATCTATTTGCTGGAGGTGGGGATGAAAGAGGGCAGGCGTGTAGTGAAGGTGGAAGTGAGGTAAAAAACGATTTCAGAATAAAGATTGAAGAACAAGGAATTAAGATTTAGAGAGCGTTTCATCCCTTCTTAAATCTTAATTCCTTGTTCGATATTCTGCAATCAAAATCTCTGTTGGAAAACATTTGTTCGCCAGTAGCCTTGGCTTCTTGGAGGTATTCATCAAAATCAGCATCACTCATATCATTCCAACTTCCAGCTAAGGAAAGAATTTTATCTTTATTATCCTTTTTCCTACCCTCAATTGATTGATTGAGACCCTTCAAATAATTGTCAACCTGTTGAAGGTAAGAAAGTGGTAAATGGCTAATCTTAGACAAGATGGAACGATATACATATTCAGCTGTTGTCATATGTTAAAGATAATGAAATTTCTGAAAGTAAGCGGTCACTTATTGACCTCTTCCACTACTACGGCCTCTGCCCCGACGAACACCCACAGCCAAGCGCGCAAGTTCTCCAGTCCCTGAACTTCTTCAGCTTGCAAATAAGCTTGCAATTGCTGTCGCCCCTGAGTGGCGACAGCATCTGCTTTCTCCGCATCTTTTTTGTACAAAAACTTCAACTCAATCATCAATTGGTAAGGGGGGGCATAAGGTGGTCGGCGACGGAGAAGTAAGTCAGGATATTTTTGATCGAATTCGGGTTCACTTTGGATATGATAAATGCCTACGGTATAGAAGTAGGCTACAAGAATCGTCTTGAGGTGTTTTTCGTCAAAGCCTGGCCAATCGCGGTTGGAGAGTTGACGCAGGGTGTCTGTTAGGAGGGTGACCAATGGTTTGGGGTCATTTTCCCAGGCGAGTGCTTCCACGGCTGTTTCTACTTTGATCGTTTCAGACTGAAAGTCTAAGCGTCGTTGGAGTAGTTCTGTAAAATACTGAAAGTATAATTGTCGAATGACGTCATTGGGGATTTGAAGGTGAGTCCCACTTCGGTAGGCTTCTTTGATGGTCAATAAGCCCAGATAAAAAAGTAGGCTTTGGAAATCATAAGCCGTGAACTTCCGCGCAAAACTAAACTGTTCCGTTATTTGGGTATATATATCTTTCCCACTCAACAAATCCTGCAGCATGTCCCATCGTTGAGATTCCTCGCCTCCCAACCGAAATAGCTTCCCTAATTTGCCGTAGTCTGAGCTGATGTTGGTGTCTAGGAGGCTTTTGGGATATTTTCCCCGCGCTTGGTATTCTTTGGCAAAATAAAGCACCATATCTGAATTGTACATCCGCTCTTTTCCATCCGCTTCAAACAAATAGCCATTATACCATGTGCGGATTTCATCCATCATCCCAGCGATTTCCGAATCAGCGATCTCAATTTTTTCTAATATCCCTTTGACCTCCTCATCTGTAAAGCCCATCATTTCATTGAAAATAGGGGATAGGCTGATATTGCTGCCAATATTAAACCCACTCGTCAGGCTATCGAGGGTAATGGGGGCCACCCCTGTGGCAAAAATGCGATCCACCACGCCATCTCCCGTGGCTGTTTTGATGACCTCATAAAATTTTCTCACATACCCATTTTCACTCACGATTTCCTGAAACTCTGTCAGACGAAAGGAGATTAACTCATTAGTGAAGTGATCATATTCATCTATGACCACATATATTTTGGGGGTATCTGTCCGCTTCATAAGGGCAAACAAACTCCCGATCATGATTTCTGGAGCAGGTTTAGATAAAATATCCTCAGTGGCCTCGCTGGAGAATAGGGCAGGGTATGTAGCCAAAAAGTGCTGTATTCCTTGTCTTACTTTAAAGGAAAATCCCCTATACGTCTTTTCTTTTGAATCGGTATCAATGCCACTAAAGTCAAATTTCAGGACTAAATAACTATTGGCTAAGGGTGTGGAGTTTTGGCCGATATGGTAGGAGCCAAAAAGGGTATCAAATTTATCCTTATGCTCCACCCCATAATAATACTGCAAAACAGACACCCAGAGGCTTTTGCCAAAACGGCGCGGGCGGAGGAAGAATAGATATTTTTCGCTCAGTCTTTCTAATTGTGCTAGATAGGGAGTGCGATCTATATAGAGATAGCCCTGATTGACCAGCATCTCAAAATTACTCGTGCCATAAGGAAGTCTTACCATAGGACAAAGGTACAGAGAAGTAGGAGGAATCGGAAAAGGGGGATGGGCAAAAGGGGTTATTTCATCAATCTTCAATCCCTTCGGCAAAGCTCAGGACATGCCTTGTTCGATATTCATAAATCTCTTCCGAATTCCTTCACTCCACATCGCCCAACCGCTCCAACAACGCCTTCGCTTCGCGATGAAAGTCATACGACGGCTCCGCCGCCAGCGGCGCCAGCAATCGCCGCACCGCAGCGATATCTCCCTGCCCCAGCGCCGCCAACGCGCCATACCAACGCACCGCCTGCACGCGATCCGTCACCTGCGCCAAAGCCGCAGTCGCCGCAGGATACTCGCCCAACGCAAGATAAGCCTGCGAGATGAAGAAAGCCGCCTCCGAGCGGGTAGTGCTATCAGTTAATGCGAGCTGGTATTGAGGGATCGCCTCGCGATAATTCGAATCGCCATAGCTGATATGGCCCTGCGCTAGGGCGATGCGGGCTTCTTCAGTCCCTTGCCCCATGCGCTCGGGCGCGGCTGCCGGTTCAAAAGTCTCCGCAAACAAGTTCTCGGCAGAAATAGTCGCTGGCTCTCCCCCCGGCCAAAACATCACCAGCAATACCACCGCTGCCGCTACCGCAAGCAACAGCGCTGGCTGCACGGAAAACCGACGAACTCGTCCACTCCCGCCCGCCTTTACCTCAGCATAAATATCCTGAATCGCCTCGCGCTCAGGCTGTTCTGCCCGATACGCCCCGAGCAATCCCCGCAAGGTTCGTTCCTCGTCCACAGCTGCCGCGAGCGCTGCATCCGCCGCCATCTCGGCTTCAAAGGCCGTTCGTTCTTCCTCGGAGAGCAAGCCGTCTAAATAAGCTGTAATGGTATATTCTCGTGTGTTCATGTTGTTGTTAATTAGACCGCTCGGGCTTCGAAGACTCAGCCCTCGCTGCGAGAGGCGAGACCGTTCGCCTTTCAGGCTCACTGCGAGACCGCTCGAAGACTCGCTGCGAGATAAGAAAAGAAAGTGCCTTTAGCCCTTCGACTAAGCTCAGGGTGAATCTCGTAGCGAAGGCGAGTCTTCGAGCCTGAGCGGTCTCGCAGTGAGGAGCGCAAGCGACGAACGATCTCGTAGTGAGGGCGAAGCCCGAACGGTCTCGCAGCGAGCCCGCAGGGCGAGCGGTCTCAAAACACCTGCCTCAGCTGCTTCATACACTTTCCGCCCTTATTCATGGCGTTCTGGGCGTCTTTATAGCCAAACTGGGCCGCGAGGGCTTGCCAGGGCACGGGCGGCGTCTCTGCCCGTAGGAGCAAGATCTGGCGGCATACATCGCCGAGCTTTTTGAGGGCGCGGTGCAGCCGCGCTTGCTGGGTGTCAGGCTCTAGTTCGTCGGGCAAGGGCCCGTCTTCCACAAAGTCCTGGCCGTCGGCCAAGGGCTGGGTGCGCACTTTCTTGCGCTGCTCGGCACGCAGGAGATTTTTGCATATCCCCACAAAATACGAGTGCACACTCGCCTGATTTTTTCCCTCAAATACCCCTTTTCCCAACTGACGCATAAGTACGAGCATGCCTTCTTGGAGTAAGTCATCGGCTTGACTCTCGGTCGCGCCTTTGCCTTTCAGGTAGGTGAGCGTCTTGGCGCGATTGTGCCGGAAGATATAGGCTATTGCCTTGGTCTTTTTGCTACCACCTACCTGGACCATCTCCACGAGTTCTGCGCTGCTATATGTCGATTGCTTGAACATTGAGTGTCAGTTGGGCGGGGAATATAACCATTGGGGGAAATGAAAATCAAAATTAAAATGAAAATGAAAAAATATTCAAAAATAATGCTGGGTGTAATTTATTGATTGTTAGGAGTTTAACTCATGAATTTAATCAATAATCACTCAATCAATAATAAATAATTTCTCTTCCCTGGTTAGGTCTGGGAGGTGGGGTGCACTAAGGGGGCAAATGGTGAGGATAAACACCAGCTGAATCAATAATCATTCAATCACTAATTAATAACCCCCGAATCATGAAAACTATCAACACATTCCTCCTACTGACCTTAGCCCTGCTCTTCCTGTCTGCGTGTGAACAGATAGAAGAACTGCTTCCTGAAGATACGATAGAGCAGGTGAAGGACTATCAGCTTGATCAGATTCCTTTGGTCCCCAATACCCAGGAAATTTCCCAATTGCTATTGAATCCTGAAGATGCTGACGATGAGAAGATCAATCAGCACCTCTATGAACTGAGCCTTGCCATACGAGAATTGATCAAGGACGCAGGTTTTAACAAAGCCATCATCAAACTCGCGAATGCTTCGACTACCCAAACGGCCAGTTTGCTGGATTTGGAGACGGAGGCTCCCGCCTATTATGCAGCGATAGAAGCTGCGCTGCGGGTCAAGGGCCTGTCGCTGAAAGCGATTGCAGAAGACCTCACCCACCGTCCCTTACACCCCAATCCCGATTTCCCCGAAACCGCCCAAGTGGAGCAGTATTTCCCTGCCATTTTTATCCCAAACCTCGCCCAGATCGACCCTGACAAGCAACCTCTGATCTCGCCTAATATCGAAGTTGACAGCCGAAACGATGAAAGCATAGAGGATAATATCGTCGCGTGGTTTTATACAGAAGCGGGCGAATTGCAAGAAATTATCCTAAGCGAAGAAACGGCCACCCAGACTTCTAATCCCTTGTTTTTGCTGGATAATGCGGCGGTGTATACTGGCAAGTCGATGGGCCATGCTGTGCAAATGGAGGAGCGTGTAGATGAGGAGGGAAATGTCTACGACACAAGAGGCCAAAAAGCCCTTGTGTCTTTCCATTCCAATGAGTTCAGCATTGAACATGGCTACCGCTATGAGTCGGGCTGGGGCAATAAGTCAGAATTCTGTATCGTCGCCTATCGCATCGACCCTTCAGGCACGGTCCATTGGATCTACAGTGGGTCAGGCTGGAAAAAGATTGCTGAAGTGAAGCCCAGCCAGATCGGACAGCTCCTCGGCAAATGGACGCTCCACGCCCCAAACTGGGAGCCGTATTCCTCCAACTATGTATTCTGGAATACTTTCGAAAGAGACTGGAACCGTTCGCTCAAAGACCTTGGTGACCCTAGCGCCAATGGCCTCCAGATCTACCTTGCAGGCAATATGAAATACAGCGGCGACTGGTACGCCTGGATTCCCTCCACCGTCCAAATCCACAACACAAAATTCAACTGGGTCTACAACAACTGGGCACACTGGTTCAGCTCCTGGAAGTCGCAGTTTCGGATTTGGAGAGTGGAGTAATAATTAAAAATGGAGAATGGAAAATGGAAAATGAAGAAAGCAACTATACCATTTAGTCATTTTATCATCTATTCATTTTCTCCTTCTCCTCTTCCATTCTCTCCTTCTATCATTCCCTCATTCTATCATTGATTTCCCTCATTTAATCATTTCCCCAATGAAAACTATATCTAATCTCACCGTGAGCCTTTTGGCACTAATGTGTCTTACCGTAAGCGCCTATGCGCAGAGTTCCCTTCTCAAGTATGGCCAAGCAGTAGTTACCTGCTTTTCAGGATTGGATCCTGGGCCTCCTCTCACCGTCAAGAATGACTATGTCTTAGGCATCGTAGATGTCCGCGAACACGGGACGGCACCGCTCGGCAATGTCAGCAATTGGATGCCGCCGATGGCGCATCCTGCCACGGCAGACTCCGTCACCTGGATGGCCGATTCTATGGGCCAGGTATTTGGCGTCGCGATCGATGATGAAGGCAATATCTATGTGACAGCTACGACGGTATACGGACAGCGTCCATTTGGAAATGCAGGCTCTGGAGGTGTGTATAAAATCGATAAAAACACTTGGAAGGCTACGCCTTTTATCACGACGCTCCCAAGTGGCAGTGGCGCAGTAGTGGGGACATCTACGATTCCCAATGTGCGAGAAGGCTTGGGCAATATCTGCTTTGACCCCAATCATGCACAGCTATTTGTGACCAATTTTGAGGATGGGAAGATCTATCGGATCAGCAAAGCAGGGGTGATTTTGAGTGTGTTTGATCCGATGGGAGCGGATGATGGCACGGTAGGTTTTGCACCAAAAGGAGAGCGCCTTTGGGGGATCGGCTACCAATGCACGGAGGACCGCCTCTACTATGCTGTCTGGGAAGAAGATGCAAGTAACACTGGAGTTAATACCTTTCAAAATTCCATTCGTTCCTTGGAGATCGATGCTGCGGGCGAATTTGTGGCGACTACAGATCAGCAGGAGCTTCTGATGCCCGCCCTTTCCAATGGATTTGGCACTGCCTTGTACAATTATTCTAATCCAGTCTCGGATATTGCTTTTTCTGGTGATGGGCGTATGCTATTAGGTGAGCGGACTATGTACAATAATGTCGGTACCCTCGGTGCGGCACACCTTTCACGTGTCTTGGAGTATGTAGGAGGCACAGGTAGTTGGGGGATTTCACCTCCTGGGACTGGAAAATTCTCGATTGGCGGTCATCCAACCGCTGCTGTGGTCAAGGCCAACAGCGCCGGCGGCGTAGACTACGGCTATGAATCCTTTAACCCCAAGATTGAAGGCCCAAGCATCTGTGACAGCATGGTATGGTCGACGGGCGACGCTTTGCACCCTGCTCCTTTTGCTACCAGATGGTACGGTGTACAGGGATTGCGTGCAGGTGGCGGAAACGCCTCCAATAGCATCATCATCGACCTCGATGGCCTGGTGGGGGTTCCCTTCAAATCGCGAACGGGTGATGTAGAAGTCTTTGACGATTGCTGTGCAATCGACCCTTGTATTGCCCTGGGCATTGATGCGGACTTTACCCATACTTCCCCTACGATATCCGACCCTTCGGCCACGTTTACTGACATCTCCACTGCAGGTACAGGCGTTTCTATCGCTTTCATCGACTGGTGTTTTCCTGATACCACGATCACGCAAGGCGCAGGTAGCTCAGTGACCTACACCTATGATAGCACAGGGTACTATCAAGTATGCCTAAAGGCGTATGCCTTTGGGGTGGATTCGCGAGGACAAGTGATCTGCTGTAAGGATGAATACTGTTTAGACATCTTTGTCCCATCAGATACCTGTGACTACCACGAAGCCCAGATCGGGTGTGTCAGGGACTCTTTGGACCCATTGAGCTATACCTTTATCGATAGCTCAAATTATGGAACCCATAGTGTCTGGACCATAGATACCGCAGGCGCTCAAGCAAATTTCTTTGGCCAGGGGCCAGGGCATACGGTTAACTATACCTTTCCTGGACCTGGGACTTATACTGTCTGCCTGGTTTCCTTCTGGCATGTGGATTCGGTGAAATGCTGTCTAGATACGGCTTATAAGACGATTAGAATAGGTCAGCATGGTCCCAATCCTTGTGATACTTTACACTTAGACATGACTTGCGTTCGGGTCCCTGGGACCAATGGGATTACTTTTACCCCCATCTCCAATATGCCACTGACACAAGGCTGCTGGTCTTTTATCCCCATGGTGCTCAGCGCGATGGATACCACCCTCGGGATGGACTCTACCACCTACTTCTACCCAAGTCCAGGTGTCTACCAGGTATGCCTGATTGGCAAGTGGACCTTCGCCGATGGTACTACCTGTAGAGACACCGTCTGCAAGCAAGTTGTTATTCCTCAAATCATCTCCCCTGCTCCTTGTTTTAACCATTTGGCACGATTTGCTGATACCCTCGTGAACGGAAAAATCCTCACGGTTACGGATATGTCTACTGCCGGTACAGTCTCCGAATGGGATTTTGACGCGCCCAGCGGCGTAGATGCTGTGACGGGGGGTACAGGCACCTCCGCGACCCATACCTATACCGTTCCAGGTGTCTACACGGTCTGTCTGTACTCGACCTACTATTATGACCCCAATGATTCAACCCACTTCTGCAAAGATACCTTCTGCACCACAGTCACGATTTTGCCCCTCATCAAGGCAGGGCGCACTATCGAGGTATCGCCCAATCCGAGCCGTGGCCTTATGATGATCAGGTACCCTGCCACTGTAGGAGAAGATGTTACTATTAGGCTTTATTCTGCTCAAGGGATGTTGCGCCAAACGAACCAAGCTAATGGAAGGGGGACAACCTATATTGACCTCTCTGAGATGGAAAAAGGAATGTATATTCTTGAGGTGCAGAGTAAGACTTATCGCCTGACAAAAAAGGTGATGAAGCATTAATTATCGTGTGTAAAAAGTTTTATTACCTTTTTCAAAAGGTCATTTCGACGACCTGAGGCTTTGCGAAGGAAGGAGAAATCTAACAATGTGGTCTAGAAGCCTGGAAATGACCATGCGAAAGGGCGTGTTAGATTTCTCCCGTTGGTCGAAATGACAACAGTGTTGTTATGAAATGGTCAGAAACTCTTTACACACGATATTAATAATTGAAAGAGAAGCGTTGGGAGCTGTAATGGCTCCTGACGCATTTTATCGCTATCTTTATTTTAATCACTAACCCCAAAAACGCTTCATGATGCATAGATTTACACGGTTTAATCCATCATTTCTTCTCCAAACGCTCAGCTTAGGGCTACTTATACTTGGTGTGAGTCTGAACCTTCCTGCCCAGACATTGCCCATGACCAGTTCTGCCACCACCAATCCTGGGGAGGTATTGTTTTCTATTCCTGGTGTACCTATACTACCTGGAGCTCATCCCAGCCGTTTGTACCGTGTCTTTTGGGATTTTGGCGATGGGACGTATGAGACGGAGACCTATACTGAAGCAGCGATGGTGGGATTGGGGTATAATTTGGTGAAAACCCATGTCTACGACGACACCGATCCGCACAATGTGCGGGCAGAACTGACCCAAGTCTATACGCCTCCCGACAAGAAAAACCTTCGCTATTCGACCCCTACGGGGCCTGTGAGTGCGGTAACGGTGGGTTCGCCTACGATCCCTCTCAAAAACCTCTACGGCCAGTCCGTCCGTGTAGACCGAACGCGAAATCCGCGAAAGGACTTTGCAACCAATTTCCTCCTTACCTATGAAGTGGCCTCCAATCCTGTGTGCAATGTTGCTCGTAATGGGGGAATCCTGGAGGTCGATTATGGGTTTGGGCTGGAACCAGACCTTTCGCTCATGGACGCAGCGATTTGGGATGAAGCTGAAGGGTATCATGGGGAAAATATCACGGTCGATTTGGCTTTGCGGAAGATCACCGTCGGCATCGCCAGTGACTTCGCCGCAGCCAACGATCAGCGCGAGCTGATCTTGAATTTTTTTACCCCTGCAAAAACTAAGACGACCTCTTCCTTTTTTCATGCCCGACTCGCTGATAGCACAGGTAGTGATTGTGGGGAAGTATTTGATAGAACGCTGGCCATCACGGATAAGCGCGATCCTTACGATCCTAACTTCAAGGTGGTGGCAGAAGACACCATAACCCTCAATGAACCCCAATGGCTGAATTACATTCTCCAGTGTCAGAACATCGGGGAAGGACCTACTGATAGTATCACGATCGTAGATGTGCTGGACCCACGCCTCGATCCTACGACGCTAGAAGTCCAAGTGGTGCGTATGGGGTTTGAGGAAATCGGATTTCCACTGGCTGCAGGCGCAGTCTCTGTGCCAGCGATAGGCGTGCCAGCTGCGCCTTTTTCCTTTAATTATAAAATGGAACAAGCAGGTGCTAATGTGGTCTGGAAGCTTTATGACACAGGCCAGCTTCGCGGCCTGATGGAACCGACCATGGGTCTGGACTTTGTGGAGCGAGAGACGATTGCTCAGATTGAGTTTCGGGTGAAGACTTATTGTTTTGAAGATGATTTGGCACGTATCCCCAACCTCGCTGATGTCTATTTTGATTCTCTGGCCTCTGTCCAGACGGATACGGCCTTCACCGATAAATTCTGCTGCCAGCAGCGCGCAACAGGGTTCAACGGTGTCACTTTTGACCTATTGCAATATGCTTTGGGCGCCCTGAATGCTCCTTTTGACACAGTAAATACCAAAATCCTCTCCTTGACTTCGGATTCCCTGGCAGGGATGGGGCAGCCTGCCACTTTGCTGACCAATGGGCGCCTGGAATACCAGCCAGTCGCTGGGGGCTTCACCGGTATAGACCTCGTGCGCTTCCTCGCTTGCGACCAAGTGGGGATATGTGATACCTTCACCATGGCCATCTGTGTGGACATGAATCCTGCCCTGTACGTCTGTGATACCACAAAATGTCTCTCGGTAGGGCTGGAAGAAGCGGTGAGACAATCCTTCATCAAGATGTATCCAAATCCTTTTACAGATGTCTTGAAGGTAGAAAATGATGGCCCTATTCGTTCTGTGGAGGTATTTGACCTCTTTGGAAATCGGGTGTTTGTGAAGGCTTATTCTCAATTGGGAAAAGAGGTTTCGCTGTCGCTTGGGATGCTACCAAAGGGGCTGTATGTGATTCGGGTAAATGGCGATAGGGTAGGGAAGGTGGTGAAAAGGGAGAATTAACAATTAAGAGACAATTTCTCCCTTCATTTAATCATCTTATCATTTATTCATTTTCTCATTTCTTCCTAAACTTCCCTAACTTGAGCCATGCGACGCTGGCTCTTACTCCTTTGCTGCATGGCAGCCCTCCAAGCATGGGCACAATCTACTGCGCTTGAAGACTCCATTACCCTCGCCTTTGAGCAAGGCGTTTCCTTCTACCTGACTGACAATCAGCAAGGTGCACAGCAGCAGATCAAAAAGGTGATTCAATGGGCCGCGCCCGAAGACGACCGTAAAGGCCGAGCCCATCGCATCATGGCGCTCATCCATTCGGACTTGGGGAGCTATAGGCAAGCCGCGACTCACTACCAGCAAGCGATTGATTTGCTTATGCCGCTGAATCAGCCTAAACGATTGGCTGCTTGCCAAAAAGGGCTTGGAAGCATCAATACCCGCTTAGGGGATTATGATCAAGCCATTTTTTTACTCAAAAATAGCCTGTACCACTACAAGCTCCCCCCTGCCGACCTCGAACAAGTTCGCCAATGTTATATCGAATTGGCAGATGCCTATTCCTTTACTTCACAGAAGGACCTGGCGATCCACTATTATGACAGCGCTCGCTTGGCGGAGGGCGCCCATCCCTTTAATCGTGCCTTGGCGAGCCTGGCATTGGGCAATTTTTTGGTGACAAATGGGGGAGATAAAGACATTGCCCGCAAACGACTAGAGGAAGCGCATGAGGCCTTTGAAGGCTTTCAAGACAAAGAATACCAATTCCAGAGCCTAATGGCTTTAGGGAATTTTTATGCGCGCCACTATCCCAGTCGGAGGGCGGCTCCGTATTACGCACAAGCCATGGCTTTGAGCAAGGAAGCTTATCCTACACCTTATCGCCGCGAAGTAGCTCAGGTCAGCCTAAAGCAGGCCGATTTGGCCGCTGCTGATCGGAAGTGGACGATTGCCCTCAGGCACTATCAACAAGCACTTTTTTGGATGCTGCCGAATCAGGTAGATTCAGCCAATGTCTACCAACTCCCTCCTGATAGCACTTTTTACTGTGATAATGTATTTATCCAGGCCCTGATCGGAAAAGCCAATTGCTTCAAAGAAGGAAGGCTGAGAGACGATGCATTAGCACATTACAGGGCAGCTATCTGTGCCGTAGACCGCCTGCGCTCCTGTCAGGATTATGAATCGTCTAAGTTGCAACTGGTTTCGCTTCAAAGAAGTGCATTGGAAAATGCCCTAAGCCTGACAGCATGGGACGATACGCGGATAGAGGATGCGTATTTTTTCATGGAAAAAAGCAAGGCACAAGTGCTGAATGAGATGTTGCGAGAGGTGCAAGCGCGATATACACATCTTCCTGATAGCCTGATAGATCTCAGCCGATCACTGGCACGTGAATTGGGATACCGTGAGGGCCAATTGGCCGTCGCCACCTCGGACCAAGACGACTTACAGCATACTTTGGATAGCCTTCGCTATCAACAAGCGCGAATGCGCCAGTATCTTCAGGACCATTTTCCTGCCTACCAACGAGTCTCCACAGACATTGCATTTATCCCCTTAAATGAGGTGCAAGATCAACTGAAAGAAGGCCAAGTGGTGATCCATTATTTTGTGGGGGACGGGGCTGCGTTTGCATTGGCCATTAGGCGTGAGGAGGTAAGGTTGAGAAGGTTAGCCTATTTCGCGGAAAATATTGGTTTAGGCGAAAATATCGGGCATTTTCGAAGGTTACTGGAAGAGGCTGATACAGAAGAATTGGGGAATTATCTGAATACCGCTCATAATTTATATCGCTTATTGATAGCCCCAATGGTAAATCTTGCAAAGGATTCTGCGCTGATCCTTGTTCCCGACGGGCCTCTGGCAGGGATTCCCTTTGAAGCTTTATTGACGCAGGCCCCTGATCATCGTTTGTTGATGGATCCACTGATTCAAGAAAATTTTTGGAAAGGACAAGAGCGAGCAGGTGAAAAGGGGGCGGCTTACCTTTTATTTCAGTACCAAATCCAATACGCCTTCTCAGCCAGTCTATGGGCCAATGAACATCGAAATATTCGCTCTTCCAATACCTTCCAGGCATATGCCCCAGCCTACACGGCAACGGACAGTTTTGGCGGTCGCCGCATTCCGCCCTTACGCTCTGCAGGGTCTCATGCGAAGCGCGTTGCAGCCCTGTTTTCGGATGCATCCTTGCAAGGGGACACCCATGCTTCCACAGTATTTCTGGCAGAAGCCTCTCAAACTCGATACTTACACCTCGCTATGCATGGTTTCACTGACCACGAACATCCGCTACGCTCAGCCTTGGCCTTTTCCAAGCCTCCTAATAAGCCTCACGGGTTGGTTTTTGCCGCTGATTTGTATGGTATGCCGCCGCTTTCGGCTTCGCTGGTAAGTCTACTGGCGTGCCGTAGCGGGGATGGAAAACAGGTGGAGGGAGAAGGGGTGTTAAGCCTTGGAAGGGCATTCCGAATGGCAGGCGCAGAAGGCGTTGTGATGAGTCTTTGGGATGCGGATGCGCGACTGGGAGGAGAGGTTTTGGAGAAAATGTATGCTGCCATCGCGGAGGGCTTGAACCCTACTACTGCCCTACAAAACGCCAAGCGCGAATACCTTGTGGGTGCTTCTGCCACCGATGCCCATCCCAGCTATTGGGCCAACTACGTGCTGATCGGCAATCCACAAATGCCGCCCAATAGCAGCCTCTCCTGGTGGCTCCTCGTTGGAGGAGTATTAGTCGTGGTCTCTAGCCTTTTCATGTGGTATAAAAAACGCCTTTGAAAGGCTGAGGAACTTTCTGTAATTTTCAGTTTCGTATTCTTTTACTCATTTTTTGAACATAGGAAGAAGTAAAAATATAGAACAAGGAAGTATCAAGTGAAAAGGCTTGGAGGCATTCTTCCCTTTTAAATTTCTTGTTCCTTGTTAATTATTTTTACTTTATGATCTTCCTGACAAATCTCCATTATGAAAAACCTTTTCTACCTCATTCCCCTCGTCCTTCTCTTAAGTCTAAGCCAGACATTTGCCCAGACAACCACCTATACGACTAAGAAACTCGCTCCTGTGGCGCGCCAGGCAGTTGTCAATCTCTCTGAGATTAAAGAAGACTTTGCCCCACAAATTCAGATGCTGGAAGCGCCCTCACCAGACGGAGAAGGTTACCAAGCTTACCTCTTGCGTCTCAAGCGTCGGATGGCTCAGATGTATCCCAGAGGAGGCAAAGCGACTGCGCCAGCTAGCCGTGGCCAAGCTGATCCCCCCATCAAAGGCCCCAATTTTCGTGGAAACTCTACCGACCTAGGCGCGCCCCTGGATACCCACCTGGCAGTTTCTGACAGTGGTCAGATCATTGTCGTGGTGAATAGCAATTTGCTGGTGAAAGACCTGGCAGGGGCACCGCAGTACAACGTATCGTTGGGTTCCTTTTTTGCCAGTGTCAATCCGGTCTCTTATGTTTTTGATCCCAAAGCGCATTATGACCCAGAAACGGACCGCTTTTTTGTTGTGGCGTTGAGTTTTTCAAATACTGCCAGTGATGTCCTCATCGCGTTCAGTCAGACCAATGATGCCACAGGCAATTGGAATGTGTACAAAATGGACGGAAATCCCTTCCAGAACAACACCTTCTTTGACTATCCCATGTTATCTATCAGTCCGACGGAGATTTTCCTTACGGGAAATTCTGTGCGCTTGGGAGAGCCTTGGGAGACGGGATTTGAGGAGACATTGATTTATCAGATTGACAAAAACTCAGGCTATAATGGTGACTCGCTGGGCCTTCGTGTCTGGACAGATGTCAAGTTTGGTCCCTTGCCGATTCGTAACCTTTGCCCTGTCAAAGGAGGTGCAGGCAATTATGGTCCCAACCATTACTTTCTGTCGAATCGGAATTTTGATGTGAGCAATAATGCCTTCTTCCTAGTTGAAGTCACAGGAACGGCAGATGACCCCACAGCTACTTTGGAGGTCAAACCTTATGGCGCGAACTTCGATTATGGTGCGCCGCCCAATGCGGTGCAGCCACGCCTCAATGACTCGTTACAGACCAATGACGCGCGTGTATTGGATGCTTTTTTCTGGAATGACGAAATACAGTTTGTAGGGAATACGATTGACCATGCCAGCGGACGGGCTGCCATTTACCACGCCACGTTTTCTAATATGTCTGGCACCCCAACCCTTGAGGGGCAAGTCATCGCCAACGATACCCTAGAATTTGGGTACCCCAGTATTAGCTATGTCGGCTCTGCTGATTCTGCTTATGGCGAAAGTGATGCGATTATCTTCATGGACATCACGGCACAGACAGCCCCGCCCACGATGGGGGCGATGTATTACGACAACCTTCAGCAGTATTCCGATATTGTGTTTGCCCGTGTGGGGCTGCTGTCCATCAATGTCCTTACCGGTACTGGCGAACGCTGGGGCGACTATACGGGAAATCAGCGCAAATACAATGACCCGACAGGCAAGATCTGGACCCTGGGCACCTATGGGGCTCCGCTCAACCAGCAAGGCGCTTGGGTCACCGAGTTTGGCCGCCCGGGTCCAGCGGCGTCTATAGACCCACCAAAGCCCGCCATGGAAATCACCACTTATCCCAATCCTGCTAAGGATTATTTCAGCGTGGAGTTTCAGATGGAACATTCCAAAGACCTCAACATCAGCCTATATGATAGCCAGGGACGGTTTGTCAAAACGTTCTATGACTTCGAAGCTGCGCGTGATGGTCTGGCACGATTTACGTTCTCTACCGCGCCGTTGGCGGCAGGGATTTATTTCATCCATATTGAAATAGATGGCGAACCGACTTCCGTCGGGCAGGTTTTTGTTACGAAGTAACAGGAAGGTTCTAAGTTTTATGTTTTACGTTCTAAGATTTTTCCTAGAACCTAGAACTTAAAACCTAGAACGAATTACGCTCCTCGCCTTCTCCATATCCGTCCGCAAATAGCGGTCTTGCAGGTTGAAACTCACTTTCTCCCGCAAGGCCGCTACTGTTTTTTCGAGGGTTGGGCTGGTTTTGAGGGGGCGACGAAACTCCATGGCCTGGGCGGCTGTCAGGAGTTCAATGGCGAGGACACGCTCTACATTTTCAAGGACTTTTAAGCACTTGACAGCGCTATTGGCGCCCATACTGACGTGGTCTTCCTGGTTATTGGAAGAGGGGATCGTGTCGATAGAGGCAGGGGTGCAAAACTGCTTGTTTTGGCTCACGATGCTGGCGGCTGTGTATTGAGGGATCATGAGGCCTGAGTTCAGGCCTGCATCTGCAGCGAGGAAGGGTGGCAAGTCCCTTTGGCCGGAGATCAATTGAAAGGTGCGACGCTCAGAGATGGAGCCTAGCTCAGCCAAGGCAATCGCCAGGAAGTCCATTGCCAAGGCCAACGGCTGGCCGTGAAAGTTGCCCCCAGAAAGGACTTTGTCTGCCTCTGGGAAGACATTGGGGTTATCTGAGACACTGTTGATTTCGATTTCTACGACACGCTTGGCGTAGTCGATGGCGTCTTTGGAGGCGCCGTGAACTTGCGGGATGCAGCGGAAGGAGTACGGGTCCTGGACATGGGATTTGGGCCGGGAAATGAGGTCGGAGCCTTGGAGAAGTTCCCTCATCTTGGTAGCTGTAGCTACCTGCCCTGGATGAGGTCTTACCTGATGGATCAAGTCATCAAAGGGTTCTATGCGCCCATCGAAGGCATCGAGGCTGAGGGCACCGATGGTATCGGCCCATTCGGACAGGCGCAAGGCGCCTAGGAGGATATGGACGCCATGGGCGCTCATGAATTGGGTGCCATTGAGCAAGGCGAGGCCTTCTTTAGAGGCGAGTTCCAGGGGTTCCCACCCTTGCTGCTGAAGCATAGCTGCCCCCGTCATTTTTTGCCCATTGATCCGCACTTCTCCTTCTCCTATGAGCGGTAAACAAAGGTGTGCCAATGGCGCCAAATCGCCGCTTGCACCCAATGAGCCTTGGCTATAGACCACCGGGAGAATATCGTTTTCATACAAATCAATCAATCGCTCTACCGTAGCCACTTGCGCCCCCGAATACCCCAAACTAAGAGATCTGGCTTTGAGGAGAAGCATCCATCGAACCACTTCAGGAGAGACTTCATCTCCTGTGCCACATGCATGGGACCGCATCAAGTTGATCTGTAATTGGCGAAGGTCATCAGGTGCAATTTCGGTATTGCACAAGGAGCCAAACCCCGTATTGATGCCATAGATGGGGGCGTCGTGTTGGAGGAGTTTTTGGTCCAAATAATCGCGACAAGTTTGAATGCGATTTCGAGCTGACTCAGATAATACAAGGGAGGTCAAGGGAATGTCCAGCTCTTCTAAGCTGATCGATTGTGGGTCAAATAAATGATGCATGCGGTGTAGCTAGAAAATTGAATCCTGCAAAAATAGGGAAATCGGAAGGATAAATTTTAAGGGCACTGTGACATTTAGTGGAATGTGTGTGTTAATTTGGAAATTTCACCACAGATTCCTCAGATTTACACAGATTAGGGAAGGAAATCCGTGAGAACCTGAGTAGGCTGTGGTTCTTCTTTTAATGACTAATTTTTCCTCATGAATGAACAAATACTAGCACAAGTACTCTGCGACCAACTCCTAGATGAAACGCGCCGTAGGCTGTTTGAAGAAGGGATTCCCCGAATCCAAAAATGCCTCTCTCAGCTCTCAGAAGCCGAGATATGGCAACGGCCCAATGATCAACTCGTGAGCATTGGCAACCTTGTCCTCCACCTCTGTGGCAATGTCCGCCAATGGGTCATCCATGGGATCGGCGGCGCGCCCGATGTGCGTGATCGCGACCGCGAATTTGCCACATCAGGCCCACTGCCTACGGAAGACTTGTTGACCCTTTTGGCACGCCTCCAGGAAGACCTAAAACCCGTCTTAGCCGAAATCACCCCCGAAACCCTCACCAACGCCTATCGTATTCAAGGTTTTGATGAAAATGGCCTCAGCATTTTGGTGCACGTCGTCGAACATTTCTCCTATCACGTAGGGCAAATCACCTGGTACACCAAGCACCTCAAGAATATGGATATGGGGTATTATGCGGGGCATGATCTGAATATTTAACTGTCCGATTTTATGTTGCTAATAAAATGGCTGGATGGATTGCAGAATATCGATTGCAGAACAAGGATTTTGGAAGGGAAGAAAGGTTCTTTCACATCAAAAATCATAATTCCTTGTTCGATATTCATCAATCAATTAATGCCCTAAACCCTAAACCCTAAACCCTAAACCCTAAACCCTAAACCCTAAACCCTAAACCCTAAACCCTAAACCCTAAACCCTAAACCCTAAACCTATGCCTTCTTCCCGTCGCTTCGAAATCGCCGCTGTGATCCTCACAGGCTTATTGAAATTTGTGTGTATCAATTGGCTGAACTGGAAGTTGCCCTTTATTGTGGGCGCTGGCGGATTCTGGCTGGGCTATATCATTTGGCGGGTGCGGCAAGAACCTTCTTTGCTGACTTATTGGGGATTTGGGAAAAAGAACCTCAAGCAAAGCTTTTTGGCGTTGGGGATTTTTGGGGCGGTAGCTGTCAGTGTTTTTTATGCCTACGGCACTTGGCAAGGGTCCATGATCATGAACTGGCATATCCTGCCTATTCTAGCGCTTTATCCCATCTGGGGCATGATCCAGCAATTTCTGATGATGAGTCTTGTGGCAGGGAACCTGCATGACATGGAGGCTGGAATCCCCAAAGGAGTGGTGATTGGGATCACCGCGGTGGCATTTAGCATTGTACACTTGCCCTTTCCTTTCCTTACCTTGGGCACCTTCCTGTTAGCCCTTTTTTATGCGCCCCTCTATCTCAAATATCGCAACCTCTGGGCCCTCGGTATTTTCCATGGCTGGCTAGGCGCGCTATTTTTCTTTTGGGTAATGGGACGTGATCCCTGGGTGGAAATACTGGAAATATTTAGGTAATAATACGTAGGTATGTCTGACAGAAATTAATGGTTTTAATCATTTATGACCACTTATAAAATATCTATTTAGGGCTAAAACCATTATTAACAGCTGATTGTCCCTTTTTTATCTCCGTATTTTGCCTGAATTTTCCACTAAGAAGGGGGTAAGTTTTTGGGCTAAATTACAGTAGTCCTGCATGGGTCTTTCACCTACCTTTGTAATGGTTCCCTAGAATAAAGTATCACTTCCTGAATTATTTTTCCCATGAATCAAGTTGCATCTCAAGACACCCGCTCATTTGATATTGATCACACCGTCACAGAGCGATTTTTACGCTATGTCAAGATTGATACCCAATCTGATGCCCACTCACCTACCTGCCCATCTACAGAGAAGCAGAAGGATTTAGGGAGAGTGCTTGTCCAAGAGTTATTGGATATGGGTATCTCTGATGCACATCTTGATGAACACGGCTATATCTACGCCACGATTCCTGCCAATACAGAGAAAAAGGTGCCTGTCATCTGCTTTTGTGCGCACATGGACACTTCGCCAGACTGTAGCGGCAAGGACGTGAAACCGATCGTTCACAAAAACTACAATGGCCAGGACATCATTTTGCCAGATGATCCCAGTCAGGTATTGCGGATGAGTGAGCATCCTGACCTCAAAGATCAGATCGGCAATGACCTCATCACTGCTAGTGGGACTACCTTGCTAGGGGCCGATAATAAAGCTGGCGTAGCAGAGATCATGGATGCTGCCCAATATCTGATGACTCATCCAACAGTCAAGCATGGCAAGATTCGCCTTTTATTCACGCCTGATGAGGAGATCGGGCGCGGGGCTGATAAGGTAGATATTGATAAATTGGGCGCGCACTTTGGGTACACGATGGATGGAGAAGCCCTCGGCTGTCTGGAAGACGAGACCTTCTCCGCAGATAGCGTGACCTTGCATATCCACGGCGTGAGTGCCCATCCGGGCTTTGCCAAAGGCAAGCTAGAAAGCGCAGTCAAGATCGCCAGTGACATCCTCGCTCGCTTGCCCAAAGACGGCTTATCGCCAGAAACAACAGCCGGTCGAGAAGGATTTATTCATCCCGTAGAAGTAAAAGGCATCGTAGACAATGCCCGCATAGATTTCATCATCAGGGACTTTACCACGGAAGGACTGGAAGCCCATGAAGCCTATCTCAAAAGTATTGTAGATGAGGTAATGAAGGACTACCCTCGTTCCAAAGTAGATTTTGTGGTCAAAGAGCAATACCGCAACATGAAGTACATCCTCGATCAGTTTCCCGAGGTGGTGGATCATGCTGAAGAGGCTATCCGCCGGGCGGGGATAGAACTCAAAAAACGAAGTATTCGCGGCGGTACAGATGGTTCACGACTGTCCTATATGGGCCTTCCCTGCCCCAATATCTTCGCCGGGGAACATGCTTTCCACTCCAAACAAGAATGGGTCACCGTTCAAGATATGCAAAAAGCTGTTGAAACCATCCTTCACCTTGTCATGGTGTGGGAAGAGGAAAGTGCGTAGCACTTTAGGAGGTTCAAGGGTTCAAAGAGGTTCAATCGTTCAATGCCTACCTCACCCTTTGAACGCTTGAACGCTTGAACGCTTGAACGGATTGACCCCTTGACCGCCTCTTCAACTTTCCCAAAATATTCATTGCTGTGCCTCTGGTAGCATACCTTGCTGGCCGGAGGCATATTTTTTGGGCGAAGCCCAAAAAGGTTCAATGGTTAATGGTTCAACGTTTAAGGGTATGTATCTTTGAACCCTGAACCTTCTTGAACCCGCCTCTATGCAGCAATCCAAACTTCTCCAAACCCTTCGCTCCCTTACGGACAAGGAGCAGGATCGCTTCTCGTTATATGTCGCATCTCCTTTTTTTAATCCGCGGAAAAAAGGGGAGGCGCTACTGGCCTTTTTGCTTTCATTTGCGCCCGACTTTACCGACGAATCTCTTCATGAGGAAAACGCTTTTGCTGCTATTTTTCCTGGTCAGCCCTACCAGCATCAGCACCTAAAGAATGAGATGAGTGCGCTCTATCGCCTGTTACGCGGTTTTTTGGCCCAAATAGAGTGGGAGGATCATCCCGACCAAGGGGCGCTAATGACATTGACGCAGCTTCGCAAACGGAATGTCGCACCCGTTTTCCGAGCGCAGTATAATGCGCTTGCCAAGCAATTGGACCAGGCCCCAATTCAGCATGAGGATCATCTGTATGTGCGGATGCAATTGTTACATGAGGCGGACCTGCATCACGGCCAGCAGCAGCGCCGCGTAGTCGATAATAGCCTCCAGGCCAAGATGGATCAACTCGATGCTTACTATCTCTATCACAAATTGCGAGGAAGCTGTGAATTGCTCAATCGGCAGAATATCTTTCAGGAGGAGCCCCGACTGCCGCTGATGCAAGCGTTGCAAGATCATTTGGCCGATTCCCCTATCAATTATGACCACTTGCCGGCCATTGGAATTTATCATCAGATTTATTTGACATTGACAGCTCCGGAAGAGGACCACCATTATCGTGAATTGGTGAAATTGTTGGAGGCCAACGGCCAGCGGCTGGATCCTGATGAGGCACGTGCGATGTATAAATACGCCCAGAATTATTGTATTGGGAGAATCAATCGAGGGCAAAGGGCCTTTTTGCAAGAAATTTTTCACCTCTACCAACACCAACTCACGAGTGGAATCATCTATCATCAAGGCGTGCTGAGCCATTCAGACTTTACCAATATCGTGACGACGGGTTTGCGGCTGAAGCATTTTGAGTGGGTTCAGGCCTTTATGGAAAAGGAAAAAGCGCACCTCTTGCCCGCTCTTCGGGAGGCCATTTTTCACTACAACCTCGCGGCGTGCTATTTTGAACAGCAGCAATTCCGGCCTGCCATTCGGTTGCTGCAAGGCATCACCTTTGAGGATGTGTATTATGAGTTGAGTGCCAAAGTTTTGTTGTGCAAGGTCTACTTTGAGAGCGGAGAGTTGGAAGCCTTGTTTTACCTGATAGATGCGTTTAAGCGATTTTTGAAGCGAAATAAGCAGGTTTCGCCCCAGAACAGAACCCATTACCTCAACTTCTTGAAGTACCTCCGCAGCTTGAGTGTCTTGGCAGATCGGCGGCCTGACCTTGCCCCAGAAGCTTTTCAGACCCGATTACAGAAAATCGGTCGCCAACTGGAGCAGGCGACCGACACGTCAAATCTTGCGTGGTTGAGGAAAGAATATTTGGCGGCCAAAGATTCTGAGAAGTAATTATCCGAGTTCGTTTATCGGTAGCGTAGGGTCAGGACATGTCCTGACCCTACGCTACCGATAAACGATTTTTCACCATTTCACCACTTTCTGGGTCACTACTTCATCGCCCATCTGGGCTTTGAGGATATAGTTGCCTGCGGGCAATTCACTCAAAGCGTAGCGAGCCCTCTGTGGCCCTTGGGCCTGCATCTCGTCGGAGACAAATGTCCTTACCTGGCGACCTGTCAGATCGTAGAGCGCCATGCTCACTTGCATGGCCTGTGGCAATTGGTACTGGAGCGTCAGTTCATGGGTAAAGGGATTGGGAAATGCTGTGAGAGAAATAACGGGCTGCGCAATGCTTTCCTCCACATCCACCATCAAATCACGAGTTCCTGTAGCATACCAGACTCCCCAGGTCGCATCGGGGATGATGTCTCTTAGGGTGCCGTTTTGGGGGGTAAGCTTATCGTTTTGAAGATCTACGGTCCACAGTTTTTCATTGCCAAAAAAATCTTCATCTGAAAAGAGCAATTTATTGTCGCGCTTGGAGAAATTGGGGTAGCCCAATACGCCTTGTTTCACGACTTGTACGACATCCCCTGTTTCAATATTGGCTGTCACCACAAAATAGTCCGTACTGCCATTTTGGGTCACAAGGAGGTCAAATGCGGTGACGTAGGGAGAGTTTTTGGAAAAAACGCCATTGCCAATGCTCATTCCCTCGTCTAGTTGCGTGAAAAGCTTGGTGACCTCCCCCGATCCATAGGTATTGGAAGTATTGTTCCAGGCACGGATGAAGCCTACATCCCAGTATTCAATATCGTCGCCAGTGTTATTTTTGAGTTGGTTGAATGCATCATACATGATGTACTCTCCGCTATGATCCCACTCCATCGCATCAGCGTAGAGCACGCCGGCTCCATTTACGCCTTGAGAGAAGGTAGGATTGTAGAGGGTATAACGGCCTCCTGTCCCACCTACGAGATCAAAGACATAGATAGAAGTATCGATATTTTCGGTAATGGCAGCGAGCTTGGTGCCATCCTTGGAGATGGCACAGTTATCCCAAACGGCTTGGTTGGAGATGATGCGTTCGTTGAGGTTGTTGGGGTCGAGGCGTAGCTCTCGGATGTGCCCATCAGTACCTACAAAGTAGCCAAAGCTGCCATCGTCGGTGATGCTGATCTTTCGTTTATGTTCGGTCCGGCTAAGGGCAATAAAATTACTCCCAGTGGTAGAGGATCGATACAGCGTATTGGGATCTCCAATATTGACATCAGTACTGATGATATAGTCCTGGCCAGGATTGACTTGTAAGTCCCCAAAGGGGTCTGTCCCCATTCCTCCCGTCGGATCGAAGATCTCGACCTGGTCAAATGCGCTTTTGACGGCAGCCACTTCTGGCGAATTAGCGCCATGGTTGTCCGTGGCAGCCTGGACGACAGCGATCCGGCAATCCAGAAATTGAGACGAGCGCGTGAGGTATTTGGTCAATGCGCGGTAGTAAATGGCTTCTGCCTTGGCTTCGCCCACGCTAGGATGGGTAGCGATGAGGTAAAAGGCATGATTGACGATGCCGCTGTTGATGTGCACACCGCCGTTGTCCTGAGTGCCTGTGTAGCGCTCAGAATACTTCTGTGGCTGATAGCCAGGATCGCTGAGGCTGTTGCCGCCATTGTGCGGATTGCTCATGTCGCGCAGCGCGCCAGAAGGGAAAGCACTGGCACGAACAACGTCTTCGCCTAACTTCCAGTCCGGACGATCTACCATGACACCAAATACGTCCGCAAATGACTCGTTGAGGGCGCCTGGCTCCCCTTGATACACCAGATTGGCGGTTTCCTGAACCACCCCATGAGAGACCTCATGGGAGGCCACATCCAGCGCCCCTGCCAGCGGATCAAAAGCGTTTTTCCCATTCCCATAAAAAATCGCCTCTCCGTTCCAGAAGGCATTGTCCATGCCTTGGCCATTGTCATCGGCTACATTGACAAAAGAGACAATATCACCTCCTGAGCCATTGATGGAGTTGCGGGCAAAATGTTGCTCAAAATAATCGTACACCTCCCCTGCATTATAATGCGCTGAAATGGCTGTAGGGCTCCAGGTATTCGCGCTCGAAGAGGTGATATAATTAAAAGTTGGGTTATTGAGATTGGTATTTGCCATGTCGGCAGTGATGATGATGCCATCCCCTAATTCTGGCACCTGCATGTTGTTGCCAGTGTACATCCCTGACTTGGAAGCATCTATCAGGTAAAACGGACCGTTTCCATTGCCCGCATCAAAAATGCCGAAGTTCCGCATCTGACCGTTGAGATCTGTTCCAGAACCCATCGCAGGCCCTATGGTACAGGTATGGTCAAAACTATGAAGGATATCACCTGTCTGCGCATCCACAAAGTACTCCCACCGCTCCACAAAATTGGGACGGAAGCTCAAGTGGTAGGCGAGGCGCAGTTCGTCTGTAGTAGGATTGGGATAAATGATTAAATCCGCTTGGTGATCGGGATATTTGAGGATCTTTTTCTCAATGGTGCGTAAGGGACGGTAGTGAGTCTTGACGCTCATGTCTTTCGTCACGGTAGTGATGGCATCAACTGCACTGACTGAGGGGGTTACGTTCAGCCCTGTGGGGGTCGGGTGATAGCGTCCATTGACCAGGCGTTCGCCGGTCGGGGAGAAATGGACAATCAGGTCCGCTGCGTATACGGGCACGCCTTGATAGGCTTGTGCCATACGGATGTGCCGAAAACCAAGCTCGTCTGTTTCCACCTTGGTGACCTCAAATTCTTGCGCAGGGTGCTCGATCGGCAAGGCCGGCGTTACGTCAACTAGGCAGCGAATGGCGGCCGCCTCCCACCCCGTGCGGGTGAGTTGACCTTGCTTGACCAAGGGATCAGATTGCGCTTCGATGAAGATGGGCATACCGCGCTGGTCTCTGGCTTTCACAGAAACGCCCGATGGCGATGTCGGTGCCAGCGCACGCGCTGGAGAACCGGGGATGGGGCGCATCAGGCGCGAAGGGGCAGGGGTGGCGATGTGGTCAAATGACCGCTGACTCTTTACTTCTAGTTGCTGCTGAGAAGGAGGAGCTACCTTTTTATGTTGACGTTTTTGGTCAAAAGTTTGGGCAGAGACGGTTGTCCCTGCTAGCAAGCTAAAGAGCATTGCCAGGGAAAGGAGTAGACGCTTATTCATAGGGTAATTATTGATAATCAATTCTTCACTGTTTTCATGAGCTGGTCATAGAGTTGGACGACGGGATCGTCTAGGGGCTTAGCTTGGTCCCAGGCTACGGAGCCAGTTGTATCGCCGGAGAGCATCTTGACGAAGCAATACATATTGCCCGGTTGGCTTTTTTTAGCATTCAGAAGGCCCGAGGCATTTGCTTGGGCAAATAGGCTTTTTGCCACTTTTTTGGAGACTTTTTTCACAGATTCATAATCCGTCTCATTTTTGCCAGGAACCCCATTTTTGGTGAATAATTGACCATTTTCTAATAAACAATACGTCGTCACCGCTCCCGTAAATCCGCCACCCGATCCAAATACAAGTTGAGGACCCTCAAAAGTAGCGGGGGTATATTTGGTGCTTTTACAGGAAAAGAGAAGCAGGCTACAAACGATCAAAAGCGAAGCAGAATAGTATTTCATGTTTTGGATTAAATAAGTGAATTAGTGAACCATTGTCAAGCGTCTCAATTATACTTTAGGCCTGATAGAATGTCCATTTTGACTTTTGGCTGCTTTTTGAACCATATAAGGCATTTAAGAGCATATAAGGTCAAAAAGGTAGGATTCTTCTATGTTCTTATATGGTTTCATTTACAGGACATTTCATCCAATCGAAAGTACAACCATTAACCATTATTCATACTTCTTCAAGCCTTCTTCCAGGCAATCCAGTGCCTTGGCAAGGTCTTCTGTGTTTAAGACGTAGGCAATACGCACTTCGTCACTTCCTAATCCATCTGTGGAATAAAAACCACCTCCAGGTGCCATCATGACTGTCGCTCCGTCATGGCTGAAGGATTCTAGCATCCACTGACAGAAATGCTCTGTATTCGCCACAGGAAGTCGTACAAAGGCATAAAAGGCGCCGTTGATCTCGGGACAATGGACACCTGGAATTTCATTGAGGCGTTTTTTGAGGAAATCTCGACGCTTGCGATATTCTTGGTTGATCTCGTCATAAAAACTTTGAGGCAAGCTATAGACTGCTTCTGCGCCAATCTGCCCTAAAGTAGGGGGAGAAAGACGAGCCTGCGCCATTTTCATGATCGCAGCCATGACGTCCTTGTTCCGAGAGATCACGCACCCGATACGTGCTCCACAAGCGGAAAACCGCTTGGAAACAGAATCCGTGACGATCACGTTTTGCTCCGCCCCTTCCATCGACAGGGCCGAATAGTGGGCATCGCCATCATAGATGAATTCTCGGTAGACCTCATCGACGATGAGGTAGAGGTCGTGCTTGAGGGCGATCTCACGCAGCTTCAGCAAGGCTTCCTTGGGATAGACGATGCCCGTCGGGTTGCTGGGATTGCAGATGAGAATGGCCTTCGTTTTGGGGGTAATCAGTTTTTCAAAGGTCTCGATACTTGGCAAGGCAAAATTGTCTTCTATCGAAGTCGTGATGGGCACTACATTCACATCTGAGGCAATGGAAAAGCCATTGTAATTGGCGTAAAACGGCTCGGGTACGATCATCTCATCGCCAGGGTTCATGCATGCTGCAAAGACAAAGCTCAGTGCTTCTGAAGCCCCTACGGTCGTCAGAATTTCATCCACACTTAGGTCATGTCCTAAACGCCGATAGTAGTCAGCAATACGCTGCCTAAGGGACTCATTACCAGCGGAATGGCTATAGGCTAGCACTTTGGGCTGGGCCGTCTGGATGGCATCCCACCAAGCGGCTGGCGTCTCGATATCGGGCTGGCCGATGTTGAGGTGATAAATATGCGTACCACGCTTCCTGGCAGCGTCGGCATAGGGAACCAGCTTGCGGATAGGAGAAGAAGGCATGCGCTGGAGTCGATCGGAAATATGCGGCATTTTGGGGGAAATTATGAAAAGTGAATTATGAAGGAAGTATAGCGATAATAAAAGGCCATTGGCGCGCAAAATAAGGAAAAAAATTATTGGGGGAATTAAAAAACCTCCCCGTGTCAATGACTCAGGGAGGTTTTTATCGATGGGGGGAAGTGGCTAGTGCTTTCAGCACTAAATAGTTATTGGTTATGCTGAGGCGCGGATTACCCACAAACCAAAGCTGCAAAGCCGAAATCCGCGCCAGCTTGCCTAAGCAAGCAGCAAAGAAGCGCAAATATATGCGCTGGGCCGGATTTCCGGATTGAGATTTGGCTCTTTGCGTAATCCGGCCCCATGTTATAAACCGTAAGGAACTTAGTGCTGAAAGCACTAGAAGTATTTAAGCAAGAAGAAGATGGAAATGATATGACTGCGTTTTTTATAAATGTCTATCACATGGTGAGAATATCCTTGTCCAAGTTTTTGGTCGTGGGTGGTGCCGTGAATTTGATCCATCTGATAATGAGGAATATCAGCTTTGACCCGCTCTGTATCTAATTTAAAAATGCTTGTATCGAGTTGATGCATAATGTCCTGAATCAAATAATACACCTCGCTTTCCCGCACATTTACCAGTTCCAACTCTACTGAATTCCCATTATAATATTCATGCTCTACCAATTGGTGCTTATTGTTTAATGGAAACAGCTTTAAGGTATGCCCTTCATCTCCAGGTCTTGAATAGCTGCTTCCACACCCCGTTTTCCCAATCACCTGTATGGCATATTCCGTCAAAATACGAGGGTGAAACCCATAGTAGTCAATATACCCATCACTGGTAGCCCCGATTGTATACAATTTGGAAGAAGGAAATTGACTAAGAAATGCATCAAAAACATATCCAGTCTCCCCCAAAGCGGCAATTTGTACCCAATGCCCCCTAAATCCTTCAATGGTATCAGGGTAAGGATCATTCGCATAAGTCTCTACGATGGCTACCTTTGTCTGACTAGGCAAAACGGAGAGCTTTTTACTGGAAGTGGAAGGCCCACTTCTCATGGTCAACCCACTAAAGGAGACGACATATAAGGAGTCTCCAGGCTGATAATTTATCGCTTTTACTACAGAAAAATTTAGCCCCAACACAACAACGAGCATCAATGCTTTGAAAGGTTTCATGGCGTTTGATTGATTAAATAATTGATGAAAAGAATTTTGCCCGGTGGAAGAATACTTAGCAAAATGGACGAATAGCCCCTATTTTTGGGGGATGTTTGAGTATTCGATGGCTTATGGGGGGTATTGGTCAGGTAAAAAAATTATATTCGCCCTATGAATCTATTTAAACTCAGTTGGAGCAATTTGAAAGCAGAGAAGCTCTCCACATTTTTGAGCCTCATGCTGCTCACCTTGGGCGTAGGCATCATTTCTATGCTGCTTTTATTGAATGCCCAATTAGATGAAAATTTCAAGCGAAATATCAAGAATATTGATATGGTGGTGGGCGCCAAAGGTAGCCCGCTGCAGCTCATCCTTTCTGCCGTCTATCATATAGACAACCCCACGGGCAATATCTCCCTGAAGGAAGCGGAAACCCTCGCCAAGCATCCGCTTATCAAGAAAACCATCCCCCTCGCCTACGGCGACAATTATAAAGGCTACCGCATTTTGGGAACGGACACTTCCTATGTGTCTCACTATCAGGCGAGTGTGGCCGAAGGCAGACTGTGGGGAAAGACGCTTGAAGCAACGGTAGGGGCTGTAGCAGCGGAGCGGCTCGACCTAAAGATCGGCGATACCTTCTTTGGGGCGCATGGGCTCAATGCGGATAGTGAAGACATTCACGATGACAAGGCCTATACCGTAGTCGGTATCTTGGCGCGAAGCAATACCGTCCTGGATCAACTGATCTTGACCGAGGTGAGCAGCCTCTGGGCGGTGCATGAGAAGGAAGAAGACCCTAACGCGCCTGCGGATACCACCGAGGCCGATGAAGAAATAACAGCGATGCTGGTCAAGTTTCGTAGCCCCATGGGCATGGTGATGCTTCCACGTATCGTGAACCAAGAGACCAATATGCAAGCGGCGATGCCTGCTTTTGAAGTGAATCGTCTCTATGATTTGATGGGCACAGGCCGTGTACTGTTGGAGGCTGTAGCCATTGCCATCATCATCATTTCAGGCATCAGCGTTTTTATTTCCCTTTTCAATTCCCTCAAAAAACGAAAATATGAACTCGCCCTGATGCGAACGATGGGTGCTTCTGGCGGTACCCTTTTTGGCCTCATCATCCTTGAAGGCCTGATTCTGGCCTTTATTGGGGCAATATTGGGATTAGTGGTCAGCCGTATCGGCATGTGGATTCTCTCTGGTATCCTCGAAGCCAATTATCACTACCAGTTTGATGCCTTTGTCTTTTTGCCGCTGGAAGGGGCACTGTTTGGAGCGGCATTGCTGCTAGGGTTCTTGGCGGCGGTGATACCCGCCATACGAGCCCTTGGGACGGATATTCACGAGACATTAGCCGGAGGGTAGGGGAAAGTTCTAGGTTCTAGGTTCTAGGTTCGGGGTTCTAAGTTAAAAAGCGACATAGAACACAGTGTTTATTCAAGATTGAATTGTCGGGTTAAGTAAAAATATAAAACAAGGAACAAGGAAGTCAAAAGTATTTCGCTGGTTAAGTTTTCTCAATTGACTCTTTCCTTTTCCCTTTTTTATTTCTTGTTAATTATTTTTTCTTATCTGTGTTTGGAGATAAAACAGGGCTATCATCCCTATATTTCAAACTTGAAAGAACACTAGAACATAAAACCTAGAACCCTCCTAAAACATGCAGCCTCCTTGCTCGTTCCATCATTAACATGATAGATCCCTATTGCCCAAAGCTATGAGATACCTTGCAATAATTGCTTGCTTGTTCATGCTGCCACTTATGGCAGTATCCCAGACGCCTATCACCTGGAAGACCCTTTCGCAGCTTGAGTTGATCCCCAAGCGGGGCGGGCAATATGAAAAACCTCGCTTCAGTGATGCCCTCAAGGCACTTGATGGACAGCAAGTTACGATCACGGGTTATATGCTACCGTTGACAGTGGACCGCGATGAGTATATCTTATCGATGCGGCCGTATACGGACTGCTATTTTTGTGGGGGAGGAGGAATAGAAACGGTGATGGAACTGAAATTGCAAGAGAAAGGGCAGAAGTTTAAGCTCGACGACCAACTGACATTTACTGGAATCCTCCGTCTCAATAGCAAACCTTATGAGTTGATCTTTTTCTTAGAAAATGCGGTGGTAGTTGATTGAGGAAATGAACCATATAAGGCATAGAAGGACATATAAGAATTTGAGAATGTAGGGTAATGCCTTAACTTTGAACCCTAGAACGGATTACCTCTTTGAACTTCTTAGATTGAACCCTTGAACGAATTGAACTCTTGAACTTCTTTCCCCTTTTTCTTGGTCTATTTTTCCTTAGCCTGAGCAGTCAAGCCCAGCAGGTGATCGGTTGGCCTTTATTGGCAGGGGTGGAATATGTGTATTCTTACAAAGGAGATTTGAATCAATGGGCGAGCAAAGCTACCTTTTCAGAGGATCTTCACCAGTTGGATGGGCAGCGTGTACAGCTCAAAGGATATGTGCTCTCGCTGGACTTGCATGGGGACATGCTGGTGTTGTCGGAGTATCCTTTCAGTGGATGTTTCTTTTGTGGCGGGGCAGGGCAGGAATCTGTGGTGGAGATTCAGATGAAAAAGAAAAAACGGTTCAAAAATGACGATTTAAGGACAATTGAGGGGACTTTTCGACTCAACACAAAAGAATTTGAGTTGAGCTATGTGCTCGAAGATGCAGAAGTGGTAGACTAATGAAATGTTGAATTATGAAATCTTTAAAATATATAATCCCAGTAATCCTCGGCATGGTGCTGTTGAGCGTATTGCTTTCTCGTTGCGATCCCAAGCGGACCAACGCAGATGCATCATCTGATGAGCCAGTAGCTGCTGCAGACACCGTCACTATGCCTACCCATTCTGTGGGAAATCCCGTAACGCCTGACTCCAGCGTAGCCTATACGCGCAATCCCCAGTCAACCCCTTCAGTTGATGGCTATATCGATATCTCGTGGATAGATCTCGCGGATGTGACCTTCGAGGATAAGTATTATGAAGAAATCAAGCAGTACTTGATGTTCCCCAAGTTTGGAGAGCGTGTCAGTAGGCTTAGGGACCAAAAGGTCGTCTTGCCTGGCTATGTAATCCCAGCAGATGTAGAAAATGGCATTTTTGTGTTATCAGCCTTCACGCTGAGTTCCTGCTTCTTTTGCGGTGCCGCAGGGCCGGAGTCCGTTGTCCAGCTCAACCTGGCCGAAGGCCAGCGGGAGTTCCGCACCGACGAGTGGGTCACCTTCAAAGGCACACTCCGCCTCAATAGCGATGATATCGATCAACTCAATTATATCTTGGATGATGGAGAAGAGGTGCCGGTGAATTGAGGAAGATATTATTAATTGATTTATTATTGATTAATTCCTAAAGGCATTCCATAAGGACCTTGTACTGTTTCAATGATGGTTCCTCGGGAGCATAAAAACCCATCACATTCAATGGTATTTTCTTTATTAGAACTATCTAATAAATATACCCAAATGGAATTCTCATCCCCTTCTATGATGATAGTCTTATTATGATCATAGCTGAATTCGGAGATAAAGATTTCTTCTTTCATTTGCTCGGGATGGAAAGTGGAAAATTTAGACTCGATTTTTCCCTCCACAAATTAGCTTAAACATCTCGAAAAACCTGATAAAAGGCTAAAAGTAGCCTTCAAAAACTATTTTTTAATATTTCCGTTGCATGTATTAACCAAATGGTTTAACTTTGTAGTCAATATGCGGAAAGACAAAAAAGAATTGATCCTAGATATTGCCCGAAAGCACTTCCTTCAAAAGGGATATTCAGCTACACGGACACAGGAAATCGCAGATGAGGCAGGGATCAATAAGGCCATGTTGCATTATTATTTTACCTCTAAAGAGAAGCTTTACCAAGAGATCATCAGTCGGACACTCAGAAATGTGATTCCCAAGTTTGCGGGGGCGATAGGGGCAGACTTAGCATTTTGGGAGCGGGTGGAAAAAATCGTGGATACCTATATCACAACCATCATCGAGAATCCCGACATTCCCATCTTCATCATGTATGAGCTTTCTCAGAAACAAGAACACCTGATCATTGAATTGAAAAAGCAGTCTTTTAAATTTCAGGCCATCCAGTCTTTCATCCAGCAAATGCAAGCGGAAATGCAGGCAGGCCGTATTCGTCAAATTGCTCCCCCTCACTTGGTCTTTAATATCCTCGGGATGACAGTTTTCCCCTTTATGGCTAAGCCGATTTTCAGTACCATTTTTGGTGCTTCGGACGAAACGTTTATAGCGCTGATGAAAGAACGCAAACAAGTGATCATGGACTTTCTCAAACACGCATTACAGGTCGATTAGTTTTTTTTGCCCTGACTTTAACCAAATAGTTAAATAAAATGGTTAGCATTAAACACATTACCACGTTCATTCTTCTCCTGGGGAGTATCTTCGCCTATGGGCAAAACGCCCTCAGTGAGCTTTCCCTTGATCGGGCGTATGAACTGTTGGAAGGCAGGTACCCCGCCTTAAAAGACGGTGAGATCCTTACGGACATTCACCAAAAGACCCAGCTCAAACTGGATAAAGACCGCCTGCCAGCCGTCTTCCTCAAAGCCGATGGGCGCCTTCAGTCCCAAAGTGTACAACTCGATGTGCCAGACGGCGCCATGCTCCCGTTTGACATCAATTTGCCCTTGTATTCCGCCAAATCCTACCTCGAAGGACAGTATATGATTTTGGATGGGGGGGTAAATAAAGCCCAAAAGCACCTGGCGGAAGTGCAGTTAAAAGCAGATTTGCAATCGATAGAAATCAACCGATTCAGCCTTCGTGAACGAATCAATCAACTATTTGTGAACATTGTCATCCTACGGGAACAAGCCAAGCTGTTTGATATTTCATTGGCGGATCTGGCAGAGCGGAAAGCCATCGTCGAGGCAGGGGTGGAAGAAGGCGTCTTGCTGGGAAGCGAACTGAGTCGCTTGCGGGTCAAGGAATTAGAGATCCAGGCTTTACAAGACAATGTTCACTATAAGCTACAAGGCTTGGTGAATACCCTTTCACAATTGCTCGGAACCGAGTTGGTGGATAGTGTGCGGCTAGGCTTTCCGAGCTTCGCCGATCCTCGGCAGATTCAGCCCATCGAGCGGCCCGAACAGCAGTTGTTCCAGCTACAGCAAGAAGCCATCATGGCCAATGCCATGCTCATAGACGCAGCCAAGAAGCCCAAGCTGAGCGCGTTTGCGCAAGGCGGTGTCGGCTACCCCAATCCGCTCAATTTTCTCGAAAATGCAACGGCCCCTTATGGGGTGGTGGGGCTTCAGTTCAATTGGCGAATCACGGATTGGAAAAGAAGCCATCTCGACAAAGAGATGCTGGCCCTCAATGCCCAGCGCTTACAAAATGCCCGTGAAACCTTTGAATTTAACCTCAATACCCGTGAAGCATCCTATCTGGCGGAGGTGACGCGCTTGCAGAAGCAGCTGATCCGAGATCAAGAAATTGTGGAATTACAAGGAGCAATCTTGACGCAGCTCGCAGACCAGCTCGACGGAGGCGTCATTACTTCATCTGACTATGTGACACAAGTCAATGCAGAGCTCAGCGCACGTCAGAATCGACTGATTCACGAGACGGAATTGCTGAAGCTGCAATTGGAATTTTGGAATGAAAGAGGCGGCAAATGAGGTTAGTGAACCCCCGCCAAAGCCTTCAGCTTTGGCGCCCCCTCAAGAGGGGGCTTTGGGAAATGACAAAGTCATTCCGGCTAGCGAAAGGGGGTAAACAGAATAAGTTTAAGAGCATTAGTGAATGTGTCAAGTAAGTGCGGCTGGGGTGAAGCGAGCGTGGGCGGATGGAATGCAGGGATGGGCTTGGTTGGCTCGCTTCGATTTTTTGGTTACTTTTTTCTAAAAAAAGTAACAGAACAAAATGGTATAAAAAAGAAGCATTTAACATAAACTCACATGTATAAATACGCAATATTCCTCCTCCCCCTCTTCCTCCTCTCTTGCCAAGACCAAGAGGCAGGATCAGATGCCTATGGCAACTTCGAGGCGACGGCCACGACCATCAGTGCAGAAGCCAATGGGCGACTGCTGTTTTTGAAGGTAGCAGAAGGCCAACGTTTGGCCGCAGGCGAATTGATCGCCCTAGTCGATACGACGCAGCTGCATTTACAACGCCAGCAATTGCAGGCGACGATGGGTACTCTGCCCAAGAAGCTCCGCAACACCCTCGCTGATATTGAGGTCCTCAACAATCAGAAAAGCAACTTGATCCGAGAGCGAGACCGTGTCGAACGCTTGGTGGAGAAAAAGGCCGCTACGACCCAGCAGTTGGACGATCTGAATGGAAAGATCGATGTGGTGGATAGACAAATCGAAGCGATTCGTTCGCAGACTCAGACTGGCAATCGGGCTATCCTGGCTGAGAAAGAGCCGCTGTTGGCGCAGATGGCTGTGATCAATGACCGCATCAAGCGGTCCTATGTCAAAAACCCTGTCGACGGGACCGTCTTGACCAAACTGGCTGAAGCGCATGAGATGGTGGGCATGGGCGCGCCTTTGTACCGCATCGGGCAATTGGACACGATGACGCTTCGCTTCTATGTAGATGCGGTGCAGCTTCAGGCACTGAAGATGGGACAAGAGATCGAGGTATTGATTGATAATGGGAAAGAGGAATACTTGGAATTAACAGGCAAAGTGAGCTGGATCGCTGATCAGGCGGAGTTTACGCCCAAGACGATCCAGACCAAGGAGGACCGCGTCAACCTCGTGTATGCCGTGAAGGCACAGGTTGGGAATCCGGATGGACGGATCAAGATCGGCATGCCTGCGGAGGTGAATTGGGGGGAGAATTAATGATTATTGATTGATTAATTATCCTTATATGCCCTTAAATGCCTTATATGGTTCCAAATCCAATCAATAATCTATCAATAAATAATCAATAATCTCGACATGGCTTCCATACAAGTAGACCAAATCAGCAAATCCTTCGGAAATGTGCAAGCGGTCAATGCTGTCAGCTTTGCGGTGGAAAAAGGTGAACTCTTTGGGCTGATCGGGCCAGACGGGGCGGGGAAGACGACGCTGTTCAAGATGTTGACTTCCTTGCTGATTCCAGACAGCGGAGAAGCCTGGGTGGAAGGCTACCATACCGTGAAGGATTTTAAGAAAATCCGCCGGATCATCGGCTATATGCCTGGGAAGTTCTCTCTCTACCAGGACCTGACGGTAGCGGAGAACCTGGACTTCTTTGCCACCATTTTTGGGACCACTATTCAGGAAAACTATCACCTGATCGAGGATATCTATGTACAGATTGAGCCTTTCAGAAAACGGCGAGCGGGCAAGCTTTCAGGGGGGATGAAGCAAAAATTGGCACTATGTTGTGCCTTGATTCACGAGCCGAAGGTGCTCTTTCTGGATGAACCCACGACGGGGGTAGATGCGGTGAGTCGAGCAGAGTTTTGGGAAATGCTGGGCCGGTTAAAGGAAAAAGGGATTACGATCCTTGTGAGTACGCCTTATATGGATGAAGCGACGCTCTGTGAACGCATTGCCCTCATCCAGGGAGGCAACATTTTGCAAATTGATACGCCTGATCATATCACCAGCAATTATGGAAAACCCTTGTATGCCGTTCGTTCAGATGAGTTTTATCGCCTGCTCAATGAGTTGCGCGATCAAGCATTTGCTTTGCGGGTAGAGCCTTTTGGCGAGTACCTGCACCTTACCACGAATGATGCAGTTTCAGAGCAGGATGTGCGTGATTTTTTGCAAGCCAATGCGCACCAAAATATTGAACTAAAACCTGTTCCAGCTTCAGTCGAGGATGTGTTTTTGGATTTGATGTAGTCATTTCGACTACATCCTTCGCAAAGTCTCAGAATGAGTCAAAATGACGTAATCCACAGCTTTTAACTGCCCAAAATGTAATAGCGTGTGTAAAGAAATATCGTACTTCTTAATCCAACAGCATAGCTGTCATCCTGAACGGAGTGAAGGATCTTACTAGCTTTTCCTTAATCAATTAATCTATGCAAACCGCCATAAAGACAGAAAGCCTAACCAAAACATTCGGCGAATTCACCGCCGTGAATGCCATCACATTTGAGGTGAAGGAAGGCGAGATATTTGGTTTTTTGGGGGCCAATGGGGCGGGGAAAACAACTGCCATCAAGATGCTTATCGGGCTGAGCCGCCCGACGAGTGGGGAAGCAAAGGTGGCGGGGTTTGATGTCTACAAAGAAGCAGAGCTAATCAAGCAAAACATTGGTTATATGAGCCAAAAATTTAGCCTATACGAAGACCTCACAGTTTATCAGAACATTCGATTTTATGGAGGGATTTATGGGCTAAAGCGGAAGCAGATCAAAGAAAAATCTGCGCAGATTATCGAAACGCTAGGCCTTACAGAACAAGCCCACAAAGTCGTGGGGAGCTTGCCTCAGGGATGGAAACAGCGTTTGGCATTTGCCATTTCAGGTGTGCATGACCCCAAGATCATTTTCATGGATGAACCGACTGGAGGCGTAGACCCTGCAACTAGACGCCAGTTCTGGGAGATGATTTACCAAACCGCCAACAATGGTACGACCATTTTTGTGACTACCCACTACATGGATGAGGCAGAATATTGCAATCGCATCAGCATCATGGTAGATGGCCGCATCGATGCCATGGGCACGCCACGTGATCTGAAAACGCAGTTTGAAGCGGAGTCTATGGACGAGGTTTTTGTGAAGTTGGTGAGAGGAAAATAAGTGCGGCTGGGGTGAACGGCGAAGCCCTCATGAATACCTTTGAAAACAGGCAGGTCATGAATAACCGAGCGTGCGCGGACGGAATGCAGGGATGGCCTTGGTTGGCTCGCTTCGATTTTTTGGTTACTTTTTTCTAAAAAAAGTGACAAAGCAAAGAGAAAAAACATTTCTTAAATCTGTCACATGCTCAAGATATTCGCCGCATTTGTAAAAAAGGAAGTCTTCCACATCCTCCGTGATACGCGGACGTTGATCATCCTCTTTGGGATGCCGATTGCCCTGGTGCTCATCTTTGGATATACCATCACCAATGAGTTTAAAGGCGCTTCTATGGCTGTCTATGACGAGGCGAAGGACGAATTGAGCCAAGATTTGATTGCGCACATTACCGCCTCTGGGCATTTTGAACTGATCACGCTGTCGGAGAATATTGAGGCGCTGGATGCGGCATTCAAAGCGGGTGATGCGAAAATCGGCTTGGTGATTCCGGCAGGATTTGAACAGGATTTTTACAAAGAAAAACAGACCGCCCTCCAACTCATCACAGACGCCACAGAGCCGAATTACGCTGCTACCCTCACCAATTATGCTTCGCAAATGATCCGGGCCTTCCAGCAAGAAAAGGGCGAAGTGGCTGACATGCCTTACCAGATCGACCTCGAAATGCGCATGTTCTATAACCCTAAACTGGTAGGCGCTTATACCTTTGTCCCAGGGGTGGTAGCATTGATCCTCATGCTGATCTGTGCCATGATGACTTCCTTGACGATCGCTAAGGAAAAAGAAATGGGTACCATGGACCTCTTATTGGCTTCGCCTTTGCCCCCTATTCTTATCATCCTCGGCAAGGTAACGCCCTATTCAATCCTCTCCTTTCTGAGTGCCTTGGTGGTCTTTGCCATGGGTTATTTCATTTTTGAAGTGCCGATTCTAGGAAGCTTACCCTTATTGTTGGGTCTATGTCTGCTCTACCTGTTTGTCGCCTTGGCGCTGGGGGTGCTGATTTCCACTAAAGCCCAATCTCAGCAGACAGCTATGATCATCTCTATGTTTGCGCTGATGTTGCCGACCATGCTGCTGTCGGGATTTATTTTTCCCATAGAAAGCATGCCCGAAATTCTACAGTTTATCACCAAAATCATCCCCGCGAAGTACTTCATCATCATCGAAAAAGCCATCATGCTCAAAGGCGCAGGCCTGGAATCTATTTGGCAACAAACGCTGGTCCTAATGCTGATGGTATTTGTCCTGCTAATGGCCGCCTGGAAGAATTTTAAAGTAATTTACAAATGAAGATTATTCAAAATTCAACATTCCTTCATTCAAAATTAATCCAATGAATCGCCTACTATATATCGTCCAAAAGGAATTCATTCAGATTCTCCGAAATCGGACCCTATTACCGCTCATGACGGTTGTTCCTATCGTGCAGATGATCGTGCTTTCCTTTGCGGCAGACAATGAGGTGAAGAATGTGAACATTGCCATCGTGAATCAAAATCACTCCATGTACGCCAGGCAGTTGATCGAGAAAATCAATGCAGCGGACCGATTTCGGCTGGTGGACTTGCCTCCGTCTGCCAAGCAGGCTGATGCGCTCATGCAAGATGGAAGTGCGGACATTATTTTGACCATTCCTAGCGCCTTTGAAACTGATTTTTATCGAAATAAATCCGCCAAGATACAGCTCCTCGTCAACGCCATCAACGGACAGCAAGCCACGGTTGGTGCCTCTTACCTAGCCGCGATCATCCAATCGTTCAACAACGAAATTCGCGCAGAGGCTGCACCTCAGTTTGTGGTCCAGCGCGTAAATCCCGTGCCACGGATCAACATCGAAAGCTCTTATTGGTACAATGAAGAATTGGACTATAAGCACTTCATGATCCCAGGGATCATGGGCGAACTGGTGACCATTCTGGTGATGCTGCTGACGGCGATGAACATCGTGCGTGAGCGCGAGGTCGGCACGATCGAGCAGATCAATGTAACGCCCATCAAGAAATGGCAATTTATCCTCGGCAAGATGATTCCGTTTCTGTTCATCGGATTAATGTTGCTGACTGTAGGTCTGACAGCAGGTAAGCTACTCTTTGATGTGCCCATGCGCGGCAATCTCGCCGTTGTATTTGCCTACTGTGTCGTTGATATCTCCGCAGTCCTAGGGCTGGGACTCTTCATCTCCAATCTCTCAGACACCCAACAGCAAGCGATGTTTACGACCTTCTTTTTTGTCATCATTTTTATCCTCATGAGTGGCCTCTTCACGCCCATCGAGAGCATGCCTCAATGGGCGCAATATCTCACGATCCCCAATCCCATCGCCCACTTTGTGAACGTCATGCGGTCAGTCTTGCTCAAAGGCTCCGGCTTCGCAGATGTCGCCTACAATTTTCAGGCGACGGCGATTATGGCGGTGGTGTTCAATGTAATGGCGGTGTGGAGCTATCGGAAGGTGAATTAATAATGGTTAATTGTTAAGGGTAAATGGTTAAAAGTAAATAAATTTGGTTCTCTGACAATTTTAGTGGAGCGTCCACTTTGGGCTTTCACATCTCCTGAACCCCGCAGGCCCCGTCCTCTTCAAAGAGGACTTCGCACAGGTCTTATTTTGCGCGAAAACCCCTTTGAAGGGGTGGGACCTCGTGCGATCGGGGATGTGTTTGCCAGAAGCGATAAGCTTACCACGGAATTTGTCAGAGAACCATAAATTTCTCCCCTTGAGTTTGCGCTTGAACTTTCTCCCTCCCCATTCTATCATTTCCCCCTCACCAGCCGCCACACGGCCCAGCTTCCCAGCCCCAGCAACACCAGCGAAAGCAGGTGCATAAGCCACCACACAGTTGAAGGCCCACCCAGTCGCTCCGCCGCATGCGCCTCCGTCGAATTGCTCCAGGCGATGAAGGCATCTGCCATCGCCAAGGCCCCAAAAAGGTAGGCCTTTTTGCCCTCGGTGGTCCTGCCGACTCCAAAGCTCTCAATGCTATTGCGGAGGCCAATGGCGGTTTGCTGCTCGCCGTACAGCGTCATCGTGCGCTGACCGACGATGGAAGCCGCGCCGCCGATGCCCCATATCACTGGCCCAGAGTCGATGTCTTGCTCGCCTTGATAGCCGCGCGGATATTCGCGGATGCCTGGGAGGCCTAGTCGACGGTTCAGAAATACTTCCTTATACCGCTCAAAATGAGGTTTGGCGTAAGTGGAATCTATTTCATAAAGGAAATTGAGGATCAGGCTTTGGGAAGAACCTCTGGCAGGTTCAAGGGCGGCTCCCGTGATAGGGTCACTGGCATGAGGAATTAGCCCCAGCGTATCGGTTAGAGCAGCTATTTGGGTTAGCCAAGATTGAATATCAGCCTGATAGGTATTCGGAAATAGTTCTTCATGGATCGCTACGGAAGCCATGCCCACGGTCATATCTGCAGGCCAGGACATATCGGCATAGGATTCCAAAAAGGGGCTTTTTGAGGCGCGGAGAGCTGCTACGATCTCCGCACAATTATCGCGGAAGCGCTGGACTTCGACGGAGTCGCAGGCCTGTACCCCGAGGGCTTTGATTTTGCGACCTAAGACGTAATTGCTCCAGCCGCGGTAGAAGATGCCGTAGGATGGCGCTATGAATTCGTGAAAGGGGCGCTTGGCCTGTGGAGAAGCCAGTTCCGCTAGTACCCAGTTGATCTCTATATTTGCTTCGTAAAACAATGCCTCGTCGGCAGAAAGCCATTCCGCTACCTCAATCCACGTCAGGCCATACAAGGACGTGAGGAAGACATAGCCTTCGGGGTAGAGTCGCTGCATGTCATCCGCTGCGCCGTTGTGGAGTTCTTCCTTCAAGTGCTCCAGTTGGTGGAGGAGGTTTTGATTGTGATGAAGGGAATTGTAGGAGGGTTGATAATAGAGGCGAATATTGAAGAGAAGGATGCCAAGGAGGAGGAGGCAAAGGAGCAGCGCTGTGGTATAGCGGGGAATGATGCGGAATAGCATAGTTATACTTTAAGCCGTTTTGAATAAACCATATAAGGCATATAAGAACATAGAAGAAAACCACCTTTTGGGGCCTTATATGCCCTTAAATGTCTTATATGGTTCAAAATATGGTCCAAAGTGTAAACAAGAAAGCTATCTGGACTAAGGTATATTAATGGGTTGGGTTGTTCTAATAACTGCTTGATCAATTTGTATAACATCAATCAAACGTAATCTTCTCACTCAGGTAGGTGGGCATTGCTGCTACGGCCTTTTTGAGTTGCTCGATATTGGCTTGTTGTTCGTTTTCATCAGCTATATGATGATTGTAATTTAGAAATAAAAAATAAATCAGCACCCGATTATAGTCATCCAAAGTCTCATCAGCTATCATCGCCAGCATTTTGTTTTCCACTTCGTCGGCATATTTAGTTTCTGCCAATGCACGACCTAGCCTGCCGATACTCCCAAAATAATGGTTTTGGCTGGGATTGTCGATTCGCAGACTGATCCCCAACAATAAGTCCGTCACATTGATGTCTAATTCTTCTAGTTCTCGGATATACGTTTTCCTGCCAGCCCAGGCATAACTCCCATCACTTACGCGCTCAAACCGGTCATTCATGATGTCGAGGTGCGCCCGTAAGAATACTTCCCAATTGACCGCTTCAGCGGACAAGATGGCAATGTTTTGGGCGTGAATCCGCGGGCTATCGTCCATGCTGCAGCCGCCCACCACAATGCGCCCACGCTTGAGTTCCAGCGCTATATTTTTGTCATAATACCGCGATATGTAGGCTTCGAGGTCATCACTTGATCCCCCCTCTTTCAGCGCTTCTTCTGCTGCATTTTTTAATAACGCTTGAAACGTAGGTTTTCCAGCCAATTCCTGATCTATTCGCTCAAATTTCAAAGAATCCCAAATCGTATACCGTCGCCAATACGTCTCTCCATCTTCCTCTCCACGTTCCGGAAAATCGGTCTTCTCATGGATATACCTTCCTAACATACCAATGGCAGAGGGCGTTGAATCCGCTGGTTCATTCTCATATCGCCAGCCTGTGCGTTCAGCATCTTCCTTGAATACCTGGCTGGTAGTATCGATCATACAATCAGTATATAAAACCATCCTCGCATAGTTGTCAGCTAAGGGATCCCTGTGAAATTCGGTGGTGAAAAAATAGGCCCTGATAGACTCGTCCCGGTAGTCTGTTTTTTCGGAATAGTCAATAAGCCATTCTCCCTTTACTTCCTGCTCATACCTTCCAGGCTGATCCGTAAAACTAATGCTGTGCCCATATCCATCTCCTAATCCCAGGTTCTTGAATTTTACAATTTCCTCATCGTCATAAGTGAGGTAGGTAAATTTGATAACCAGCAAATCCTTCTCAAGGTCACTGTTCGGATACTTTTTGACAAAATCCGCAAACGACATATTTGCCTCCATATCGGCTTTGGCTTGTTTGATGTCCCCTGTGTCTAGTTTTACATAATGTGCTTGCGCCTGCGGAATGGTGTAATAAGTCTTGAATAAATCACAGGATTTATATTTCAAGTTCAGAGAATCCACGATGAACTCAAGCTGTTGCATCGTGGTGTCATGGTACATGAGGCCGTTGTCATGTTGGCGGAACTCTCCCTGCGCAAAGGCAAAAATGATGGAACATAGCGTGGTGAGAAAAAGGGCTACTTTTTTCATAATTTCACAGATATTAACGGGTAAGGCTATACAAGATAATCATTAGGATGCAGATTTTCCCTCACTACTGCATGGAGTGTCTACTTTTTGATAAACTTCTTTGAGGTGAAAAATTTGTAATCAGCAATCAGGGTAATGGACAAAAGCTGTGGCGGCACGGTCGGATCCAGCAAAATGGTTTGATGCTGATCTCCGGCTGATAGGGGAGGGAATTCCCCTTGGGCGAGGATCTCTCTGTTTTCATTGGAGATGAAATAGGTGACCTTCATGGGGCTGGCCAATTGATAGGCCAGGTGAATCTCATATTCCGCGGGGTTAGGGTACAGCTTGAAGTCAAAGGTATGTAAGCCTCTGATCTCACTCAATCCCATAGTGGGGCTATGGACCAGTTGCACCGCATAGATCGTAGGATCTGCACGCGTCTGGTTTGTCTGATTGACGCTAAAGGGATTGAGAGAAGGGCTCATAATGCCGCCAAGAATATGGCCGATTGTCACGGTATCTTGTGGCAATTTGTTGAGCATGAGAATCTCTTCCTCAAACGCTAATTGTGGGTTGAGAATGAATTCCGCACTTGCCCCCGCCAAGGCGGGCATTTCCGTAGGCAACTGATATTCATGCAAGGAGCTATCCGCCAATCTTGTCAGCAGGCTGATCGTCTTGACAAAAGGGACTTTGTCATCTTTGGTCAGGACGCCATTTTGCGAATAATACTGGCTCATACCGCCAAAAAAGAGGGAATGCATGCGATTGTTGAGACTATCGTACATCGCTACTTTGGCACTGTGATAATTGCTGAAATATTGGTTAAATGTTGTGATAGGCGTATAGCCATTTGGCGTGATGTCCACTGGGTACAAAAAGGGCAAGTCTACATTCATCTGAAATACCCCTGACGAAATGGTGTAGCCTCGGGTCCCATCTGGGAATATTTGCGGCAGCAAATTATAGTCTCTTCTCCTCAAATGGACAGGGTCCGAGATGGTCGTGTAATCGGAAAAGCTCAACTGAGAACCGCTGTTGTCAATGGTGAATGTTCGGATCGCATTGGTATACGTTTGGGTATATGTGGGATGCCCCATGGGGTTATACCTCCCCTCAAATTTTTGCCCGCCTACCAAATAAAACGTGTCTCCTATTTTCCCCAACTGTCCACCCGTCACTGCAAAAGCCGTATCCGTTATCTGCTTAAAAAAGGGCTGGATAGCCGATCCTTGGATGATGGCATCAATCAGGGCTGGCACCTGGACGGTCGTCAGGTTGGGGAAGGTGACATGGTCATTGGCGGTAGCAGAAAACGCATAACCGCCGATGATGTAGAGGGTGTCTTCCGCTTGGAGGAAATTCATATTGGTGGCCTGCAAATGCTCGGCTATCGCCGTCGGCAAGGTATTCAGGGAAGCCGTCCAGAACGCCTGGGCCGTCACATCTATGACATAGAGGTCGGTATTGCTTTGGGATGCGGGAAAGGCATTGAAGGGCTGGCGGGCGTGTAGACCGTCTTTTCGCCCGCCGATCACCAACCATTTGCCATTGTGCTGACCAAAGGCATAAGAATGCAATCCTGGCAGGTTGGGCACTTGTATGGGGGTAAGGGCCACTTGGTAATCAAAGGTTTCTTGGCCGATACTGATGTTGCTAAGCAAAAGCAAGAGGATAAATAAGTAGCTATTGATGGTTTTCATAGGAGGGTTGATTTTAGGTAAATGTCTATCCTAAAACCCAACCTACCGATGAGATACCACATCGAAAAAGATGATTTATCGCACTTACACCAACGGCAATCGCTTAAACTTCTGCCCCAGCACTTCCTGATCATCTGCGCCTAGCCATTCCTTGAGGATAGTCGCATAGACTTGCCGAAAGTCCAACTGAAAGGCGAGGTCCCCTTTGTCCAACTGACTCAGATTGGGGAAGGGATTGTAGATGCCTGGCGTCTTCAGTTTTCCCCCAATCAACAGCATATTGTTAGCTTTTCCATGGTCCGTTCCACGTCCTGCATTTTGCGCTACCCTTCTCCCAAACTCTGAGAATGTCACAATCAAGGTATCGTCCAATTGCCCATTCATTTTCAAATCTTCAACCAGGGCAGCCACGCCTTTTGCATAATTTCCCAGCAGCCGGTCGTGCTGCCCCCGCTGATTGACATGGGTGTCAAAGCCTGACAAAGACGTGTAAAATACCTGCGTATCTACGCCCGAACAGATCAGTTCTGCGATGAGCTTGAGCTGTTTGCCAAAAGGCGTATTCGGATAGGTCACCTTGGAACGGTAGACATTGGATTTTTCATAAATATAAGCGGTAGAGTTCACCGTCTCGGTCAATGTCTTGTACATATAATCGAGGTCAGAAACGGGTGTTTGGGCAGCCGGTCCTGCTTGGGAAAGGACCTGGAGATAAGGGTCCTGGGTCGCACGATACAGTTGGCGAGGGTCTCGGACACCAAGTCCTTTGCTTTCAGCGCCTTTGACAGCGAGGCTGAGGGTATCGGAAATCTCCACGACCTGGTGAGGAGAGGCACAGCCCCTGCAGCTATGGTCCAAATAGCGCCCCAGCCATCCCGTATTCCAATACGCATTCGAGTCACTGCCCGAATGCCAGATGTCCATGGACCGGAAGTGCGAGCGGTTGGGATTGGGGTATCCCACATGGTTGAGAAGGGTCGCTTCCCCACGCTCAAAGAGCTTCATCAGGGGCTTCAGAGCTGGATTCAGGCCTTGGTGGTCATCAAGGACCAAAGCCTCCTGAAGGGCCAATTGTGGCCGCAATTTGTAGTAATGGTCATTTCGATAAGGGATAAAGGTATTTAGTCCATCATTCCCACCCGACTGCTGGATGATGATGAGCTTTTTGCCATCGGATTGAAAGGTATTATGTCCCAACCCTTGGAGGAAATTGGGCATGAGGAGGGCGCCGGAGGCGAGGGAGGATAGTTTGATGAAGTCTCTTCTATTGGTCATTTTATATTAGGCTAGCTGATGCTTTAATTCTTTGAATAAATATCTTCGGAGAAGTAAAAATAAGTAACAAGAAACAAGGAATTTTAAAGGAAAGAATTTCTTGAACAGCCTTTTTACTTAGTACATTGTAAATTAAGTTTCTAGCATAACAGCTCTGCTGTCATTTCGACGAGTCTTCGAGGAGAAATCTAACAGTGTGGTCTAGAAGCCTGGAAATAACCACTCAAAAGGGACTGTTAGATTTCTCCCGTTGGTCGAAATGACAACTGTGTTGTAGGGAAAGGGCCAAAAACTTCTGTTACACTGTACTTAGTACTTCCTTGTTCCTTATTTTTACTTTAAGTGTAATTCTCCCTCAACACATTTGGTACTCAGGCGTACACAGCAAGCGCATCACCAGGCTCTTTACCTGCGTCTCTCTGCTTTCACCCTGAAGGTGAGCCTGGAGGGTTTTGGGAGTTATGTATTGCGGCGCAGCTTGTAACAAATATGCGCCCATCCGCTCAGCAATTTCGGGAAGGGTCATGCCTTTCACATATTTCAGCGTAGGCCCCCAGTTGATCTCTGCCTGTAGTTTTCGGTTCATTCTGGTCTTGACCGCCGTATCAAATTCCTCATTGCCAGCAAAGGCGGATTTGGGCTCCATATGGAGCTGATAGTCAGCCAGGATGATGGCTTGGGGAATTTTGAGGCGGGCCATGATCGAGCTGCTATCGATCCAGCCACGGCCTTCCGTCCAGCCCGCCACATTGGGCGGGTCAAAGAGGCGCTGCCCGAGGAGTTTTTGTAAATAGAGCAGCGACTCGTCCGCTGCAAACTGGACGCCCAGCGTGCGCATCAGTCCCACAATCAACTCAATCGGCGATTTGATCCGACTGCCCATGGCCGCTTCTGTGTAGAAGTGATCACTCGTCAAAATGGTCTCCACAAGGTCCGCAATGTCATAATCGGATTGATAAAAGCGCGCTGCCCATTGTTCCACCATTCCCTCATCGACAGTAGGTCCTACCAAAAAGCGATAGAGCTTTTCCGTCAGGTAGCGAGCGGTCTGTTGTTGGGATAAAATAATCCGCAAGATGTCGTCTCCCTCCCAATTCCCTGTCTCCCCCAGAAAGGTCTTCTTCCCAAAGTCATGCTGCTTTTTTCGAAAACTGAATTTCCCCTCCTTATCAAATCCCCAACCCGTAAACGCCCTTGCAGCTTCTTGAATGTCTTTTTCGGTATAATGCCCTCTTCCCATGGAGAAAAGTTCCAGGACTTCCCGCGCAAAATTCTCGTTGGGATGGGCTTTGCGGTTCTGTTGGTTGTTGAGAAATGCCAGCATAGCCGGGTCCTTGGAGATGGCTGTGAGTAGGTTTCCAAACTTGCCGAGAGCATGTTCTCGCAGGACATTATTTTGATTCAGGACAAAGTTGGCCCGCTTGCTCCTACAGGCAAAGTGATCGTGCCAGAAGAAAGTCATCTTCTCGCGCAGGACTGCCGAGGTAGTCGCCATCTGGTGGACCCACGCGATGTTGAGTTCTTTGATATTCGCCTTCTGCTGACGCTTCAAGGCTTTCTTCTCTTCCTTGCTCAGGCCACGCCGAGATGTGGGGAGATCGGTACTGCCTGGAGAGGCTAGAAGCGGTCGATACGTTTGAGCTTGCTGGATGAGTTGACGAGCCAAATCTTTGGGAGATTGATCCTGGAGCTTGAGCAGTTCGGGCAAGGAAATGCCAAATCCCGCGCGCCAGTAGAGATGCTGAATGGGTTTGTGGTTCATAGATTGGGGGAAAGAAGAAAGAGAAGTTCAAACTCAAATTCAAGCTCAAGTTCAAATTCAAGAAGAAGCAATGAGATTGAGCTTGCCTTTGACTCCAAAGGTTGCAGAAAGTTTAATGGTAAAAATAATTGCCCTGTTTCCCATTGGGATTATTCCTATATTTGTACTACTACACTCGTGTTTCTTCATTTTTTACCCCCTAATTCTCCCGCTATGAGAAACACATTTTTTCTATTGCTCCTGCTTTCTTTTCCCGCTTTTATATTTGCCCAGACGCATCACGAATCGATTTTCTTTGCCGATGATAGCTATGCGTTGACAGTTGGCGCCAAAGGAACATTGAAATACCTTTTTGAAGAGAAGCCGATTGAGGAACTGACCCTTTATGGGCATACCGATAGCCGCGGCACGGAAGCCTATAACCTTGTGCTTGCCGAGAAGCGCGCCATGGCTGTCCTTGCATATCTCCAAACCATTGGTTTGGATACGTCAACGGTAAAGTGGGCCTATTATGGGGAGCGAATTCCTGTATCCGATAATTTCAGCGAAGAAGGGCGTGCCCAGAACCGTCGAGTAGAAATTTGGTGGACCTATGGGGACCTGCCGCCGATTGCTATGCAAATAGCTACGCCAGAGGTGAATGCTCCCCCACAAGATGATGAAGTCCAACTGGACCATTCCTACCTCTACCAGACCTTGCGTAGCCAACTGGAAGTCCAGCATTTTGAGATCAACCCGCAGCGCGACACCTTCATCGTGACACGTGACAGCATGATTTTTGAATTTGAGGCCCATTCATTTGCCATGATGGAGCATGCTTGTAAGGAACAAGTAGCCATTGACATTATTGAATACAATACCCTCAGTGATGCCCTCCTCGGCAATATGCAGACCTTGTCAGACGGACGTCTGATTCACTCTATCGGGATGTACAATGCCTTTGCGACATGTGAGGGAAAAAAGGTAACCCTGAAGAAGGACAAAAGCTTCAAGGTATATGTGCCCTATGACCCTAATAATGTCAATATTCGGGATGTGATGGGATTTTATGGAGAGCGAAATAAGACGAGTGGAGAAATGAATTGGGTCAATCCTCGCATGCTTTCAGCTCAGAAGGGATATAATGGGTTCCTAGATTCTGGTGATTATGATCCCCTGGAAGAAGAAGAGCACAAATGTCGCTTTTGGAAGGGCGTAGGCGTAGCTGTTGCAGGCATAACCCATGCGATTATGGGGAGGAACCGGCGCTATGATGGTAAGGCAAGGCGGGAGCAGAAGGCAAAACTGCGGAAATTTGCGCAAGAAAATAAAGGCAAAAAGCTGGATAGCCTCACTGGTGCGGAAAAGGCAGAAATGACGTACTACGTGTTTCACTCAAAGAAATTTGCCCCCGCAAATTGTGATATCTTTTGGAAGAAAAAACGCTCATCATTTGTGAATTTTCGGGTAAAACACAAAGCCACTAATCACGCCACTATCAAACTCGCTTTTAAACGCCTGAGGAGTATGATTTCGCCTACAAAAGTGACAGCAGCTTATACAGAGTTCAATGTCCCAAGAGGAGAAGCTGTCTGGGTAGTAGGGATGGAGATTTCCCCCAATGACCTTCCTCGTTTGGGACTGAAAGAAGTCATTACGCGATCCGGTGAAACGAGCATTTCCTTTAAAGAAACGGAGAACTTAAATGCCTTTGTCAGGAAGTTGAAACGGATCAATTAGGGGGAAATAATTGCCTTATCATTACGACAAAATATCCTTATCCTTGTAAACCTATCGGGCATTTTCTTTTGGTATTCAACCCTAATTTTTCGTCATGAGAAACAGATGTCTTGAACTTCTTCTGATCGTATTCCCCTTCTTCGCTTCTGCCCAAACCCACTCCCACACCATCTTCTTCGCCACCGCCAGCGATACGCTGTCAGCAGCCGACAAAGACTCGCTGCGCGTCTTCTTCGAAGGGCAACCCGTCAAGTCGGTTTCGATCACGGGTTATACCGATAGTCGAGGGAGCGAAAGCTATAATCAGGAACTGGCTAAGCGGCGAGCCTTGGCCGTTTTCGTCAACTGTCAAGCCCTCGGCGTGGACACGGATGTGATGACGTGGGACTTTCAGGCAACGGTGGAACAGGAGGGGGAAAAAGGACTTCAGCAAAATCGACGGGTGGAGATCGAATGGATGTATGCCCTGCCTGTCGTTACAGATCTAGGAACAAAAGTCGAGTCAGGTGATTCGATTGAAACCATTTCCATTGACAATTCTGTCCTGTTGACCACCTTTCAACAGCAGGTTCCCCAACAACAATTTCACATCAATCCCCAGCAGGATACAACTCTTATCACACGAGATGGCTTACAGTTTGTGTTTCCTGCAAACATTTTGGCCTTAAATGGGCAGCCCTGCCAGGAACCTGTTACCATTAACATCACCGAATACAACGACCTCAAAAACATGATTCTGGGCAATATGACTACGGTTTCTGATGGGAAATTGCTGTACTCGGTTGGGATGTACGATATCGATGCGACGGTTGATGGGCAAGCGGTGGCTGTCGCTGAGGGGAAAGCTTATCAGGTCCGTGTGCCTGATAATTTGGTGGAGGAGGAAGCCGGAGAAGTGATGGACTTTGAAGGAGAAGTGGATGAAGCTACTGGCGCAGTGAACTGGGTTGGCGCAACCCAATTAACCACTGAAATAGATACAACTAGCGCACGTCCAGGCAATAGGGCCTTTTATAGAGATCAAATTAAAGCGAATAAGAAAGAAATTAGAGAAGATGCAAAAATACGGCGGTTAGATCGTCGAACAGCCTGGCGGGCGGCTAAACAGAATGATTTCCGTTCGGTCCCTGGAGATAGGGTTCGTACAATTCCTTCTGGGGATACCATTTTTTCTGGAACTAAAAGGTATCGGAAAAAATGTGTGAGGTGGGAGTTAAACAGCAGGGATTTGGTAAAATACAGCTACACTATATTTGAAGATTCAGCTACTTGGAAAGCCTACCATGTTTTACGTTCTACTAGTTTTTCCTTGAAAAACTGTGATGTATTTTGGGTGGTTCCAGATTCTGAGAAAGTCATTTGCCGACTCCAATTGGAAGTAGATGACCCCAGCTTTATTCGCCTTGCCTTCCAAAACCGTCGAACGATGGTTGATCCCATAAATATCAAGGCCAATTTTGCTGAATTCCGTGTCCCCAGTGGGGAAAAAGTGTGGGCTGTCGCCATCAAAGTGACGGAGGCTGGTCAATATTTTCTGGGGTTAAAAGAGTTGATCACTCGGCAAGGAAAATTCACCATAGAATTGGAAGAAATGCCAGGGATAGAAGCGATAGTAGAGGAGCTGGAGCGAATAGACTAAAGAAGGATTGCAGAATATCGAACAAGGATTGATGAATGTAGAAGTAAAGAGGCTTTTCACTTCTTCAATCCTTGTTCTGCAATCGTTATTCTGCAATTGTCTTTTCCCCCTCACTCCCCCGCCACCCCAATCGCCTCTTCCACCCAAATGCTCATCACGGCATGATCCTCCATGATATAAGGCGGCATGGTGTAGTACGGCATGCGTGAATGCTTGGTGGCTCCCGCATCTTCGTAGCGGGGTTTTGTGTCATCATTGACTTTAAGGAAAATTTCTCCTTGTGAGTTCACCATGCCGAACATGTTGTCGTCATGGAAAATGCCATACCCGCCAAACATCTTTTTCGATGTGATGTCGTCGAGGTGTCCTAGCTTCGCCAGGAATTCTTCGGCTGCTAAAGTGCCTGCATTGGATGATTTGTCGCCTTTTTCTCCCATGGGGTGAAGGAATTAAAATGAAAATTAAAATCAAAATGAAAATCATGACAGAAGGCGTATTTGGGGGAGAATTTAGGTTCTAAGTTTTATGTTCTAGGTTGTGTTTTACTCTGAACCCTGAACCCTGAACCCTGAACCCTGAACCCTGAACCTAAAACTTAAACCGCGCTTTCAGCACAACTGGCACGTGATCCGAAACGCCTCTTGCTTCTTCCAACGAATCACAACTCTGAACAAAATCGATCCTGCCAGCCGATATGATTTCCACGTACTGAGCCGGGAAATAGATATTATCAATGGGGTAATTGAAATATTGGCCTTTGGCGCATTTGCGCTTGAGGGTGGTGGGCGTTTGCTGGAGGGCGGGCTGGAAGCCCTGGGTGTATAGGGGACGCCAGACTTCATGCGATTCATTGAGGTTGAAATCCCCAACGATGAAGACTTTGCCCATTCCCAAACGATTGGGATAGTTGACGAAATGCCGTATTTCGGCTTCGGGTTCCTTGTCGAAGCGCCGTGCGTGGAAGTTCACCACCACAAAGGTGTCTTGTGTGCTTTTGAGCTGGAATTGGGCCATATAAGGCTCACGGTCGCAGCTATCTGCCAGGACATCGTCCAGGTATGTGCGCCCCAGCAGGCGTACTTTGCTGGTCTTCCAAAGATAAGCGTAGCGTTCGCTGATATAGCTCGAAGGGCTACGGGTGGGGTCGCTGATGCGATAGTCCCACTTCGCACCTGTGCGGTTGAGCAAGTCGGCGAGGGTCGCTACGGCGCGTGCGCCTGCGGGGTCCTTGGCCACGACTTCCTGGATGGCGACGATATCGTAGTCACGCATGACGTCAACCATGCGGTCGAGCTCTTTAGCATCTTTGGTGCGGCCGAGGTCCTGGATGTTCCAGGTGAGGAGGGAGAAGTCCTGGGCGAAGGCGTTCAGGCTAAGGAGGAGGAAGAGGACAAGGGAAAAATGTTTTTTCATTTTCAAGGGAAAGTTCAAGTGCAAATATTTTCCTGAGTGTGTCGAAGGATCAAGTTCAATTTCAAAAAGGAAAAACTCCTGTATTCCTTCAGCGCAGCGATCATCCTAATCCTCTTTTCTCCCCGAAATAAACAAATAATCTCCTTCCTTATGAAGGTATTGTTCTCTGACAGCTGCCCATTTTTCTGTGTCCAAGTCTTCTTTTAGCTTTCTCAGCCCTTCTTCCACCTCTTCCTGGAGCGCCAGGTCGGCAAAAGACGAGATTCCCTCCCTTACTTTTGGCTCAAAATATAGCCAAGGGCGGTTTTTGCCTGCATACAAAAAAAGGTCCTCCAATTCATCGTGGACTTCATACGTTTCTAATTCTATTTGTTCAAATCCCGCCGCCGAAAAAGCCTGGGTGATTTGGTCCATGGAAGGTAATTGCTCTACAGATTTTTGAATCATTTTTGGGAAATAATGGCTCACCCAATACCTCGCCGTTTGCTCTGGCATCGCAGCCAAAATGACCCACTTGCCGCCGGGTTTGAGCACGCGGTAGACCTCTTGAAAACCACTGGTCAAGTCTGTCCAGTGGTGCAAGGTAAGCACTGCCACCGCCCTGTCGACTGACGCCTCCGCCAACGGAATGGCTTCCGCCTTTCCCTGCCGCCAATCTATAGCCTGACTCCGCGCTTTGGCTGTCTCTAGCATCTGAGTCGACGGCTCTACGCCGATCATATCCAGCCCTTTTTGCTGAAGCGCCAGGGTATAATTGCCCGTTCCACAGCCGATATCCAGGCAGGTATCTCCTGCCTGAGGGGCTAGTAAGGCCCAGAGGCGACTGACCAGATAGGGATCTGCTTTGCGGGTAGAGTTGTAATCTTGCCCTATGATGTCGTATTTTTCTGTCATGACTGCAAAATACGTAATTCTCGCCCTTTACTTTGGCGTGCTTTTCCTGATCGGGATCCTGGCGTCCCGCCGGATCAAAGGCATGGCCGACTACTACGTCGGCGGCAAGCGGCTCGGCTACTGGGTCGTGGCCTTCTCAGCCCGTGCGACTGGTGAATCGGGCTGGCTCCTGCTGGGACTGACGGGCATGGGGGCCATGGTGGGCGTGAGTGCCTTTTGGGTGGTATTGGGGGAAGTGTTGGGTGTAGGGTTGGCGTGGTGGTTCATGGCCAAACCGTTTAAACGGTTTTCAGATCAGCACAAGGCGATCACCATTCCCGACTACCTCGTCAGTCGCTTTCAACCGAAAACCCACCTCCTGCGCATCATCGCCGCAACGACCCTTTCCGCCTTTGTCATCATCTATGTCAGTTCTCAGATCGACATTACGGGCAAAGCCTTCGAGACCTTCCTTGGCTGGGACTATTTTGCGGGAGCCATGGCGGGATTTGCCATCGTTTTGTTATATACTTTCTTTGGTGGCTTTGTGGCTGTGGCCTGGTCTGACCTCTTTCAAGGATTGATTATGCTCATTGGCTTGGTGGGCCTTCCGATAGGGGTGTTTCTGATGATAAAAGATCAAGGCAGCATCGCCGAGGGCCTTGCCAGCATTGACCCTGGCCTCATGAATATCTGGGGAAGTGGCGGATTGACTTTCCTCAACGTCATGACCATCGTCGGCCTGCTAGGCATCGGTTTAGGGTTTCTGGGGTCGCCGCAGGTCTTCGTGCGCTTCATGTCCATCAAAAGCGAAGCTGAGATTCAAAAGGGCCGTTGGGTGGCCGTAGCGTTCACCTTATTGACAGATGCCGCCGCTGTCTGTATCGGCCTGCTGGGAAGGTATATTTTTACGCAAAATATAGGCCCGGATGCAGTGGAAAGTGTGCTGGGCAACAGCGCAGAGAATGTCCTGCCCATGCTGGTGGACAATTTCTTGCCGCTACTGCTGTCAGGCATTTATATGGCCGCTGTCATGGCAGCTATCATGTCGACCATCGACTCCTTGCTAGTCGTTGCCTCCAGCGCCATTACCCGCGATTTCTATCAGCAAATTCTCCGCCCCGACCTCATCGGTCAGCCCATGACCAAGACCTCCCGCATGGTCACGCTCGGAATGGCTTTGCTCGCCCTGGCGATTGCCCTCATGGTCGCCTGGTTATCGCCCTCCCGAACCGTCTTCTGGTTCGCCATATTCGGCTGGTCGGGCATCGCCGCGACCTTCTGCCCCATGATGATCCTGGCTCTCTTCTGGCCGCGCTACAACGTCCAAGGGGCCATTGCGTCCATGATCACAGGATTTGTGTGTATTCCGCTATTCAAATTTGGCTTCACGGCCTTGCCAGAAGTGGGCGTGTATTTTGATAAATTGGCGGAGCTTCCGCCTTCGTTTGCCCTATCGCTGATTGTAGGGATAAGCGTGAGTTTGATGGTTCGGAAGCCTTATGGGGCGAGCGTTTGAGTCCACTCCAGAAAGTCAAATTTGACTTTTACCCTCATTGCGATGGACTAAAATCCCTTTTGATTACCCATATGTATTCTTTTTCATTTGAGCATCAGGGCTGGAAAACTCACCCCGCTCAGGCCTTCAGCCTTCGCTGCCCCTCTCTAGGCCGCCCACGAGCCTACGCGTAGAGAGGGGCTTTTTTGAGAAATCTTCGATTTTTTATCTCATACCGTTAGCCTCTTTCTCTGAGAGGGGCGGCAAACGGAAGGGGAGTTCATAGCCAAGGCCGCAAAGCGATCTAGGAAGCCCATACCCAAAACTTATGGGTAATCAATAGGGGTTTCAAGCCGTCGCAATAAACCAAACTCAGGTTTTGAGAGAAGAAGTTCAAACGAAAAAAAATCAATTTCTCACCAACCCCTTATCGCCACATAATGCTAAGCTTAATTCCCATAGCTTAGCTTGCCATTCAGGGTTCAATACAGCTGCTGCTTCTTCCATGTCGATGAATTCGTTTTTTTTCGCAGTAATCAGTTTCCCCGACTTTTGTAAGCTTTCATCTTGACTTTCAATAAATAAAGGCGCCATAATTTCGCCACACTTTTCTATTGAAATAAAAGCCCCAAAGAACTTCGCGATAGATGCTATAGTTCTCATGTATCCGGGAATAATATTGATCTGATTGGTCCAAACAGTCTTGGGAATCTGAAAACCAATAAATGACAATTTTGAGTTCTCCTTTTCTCGATGCAAGGCATGTAACCTTGCCAGGAACATTCTTTTGGCCACCATAGCTTGGTGAATGCCTCTTTCATACCCCCACTTCCTTTGCATTTGCAGGTCATCCCAGAAAATTTGCCCTCTTTTTGTCACATTAAAAATAACCCTTCCCCCATCTTGCGATTTTTCAAGCAGGTCCAGCAAGTTAAGTATCAACAGAAACTGCGATAAATAATTCACTTGAAAGTGGGCATCCATGCCATCTTCCGTTTCAATCCGCTTGGCGGCATAGCCTAGCCCCGCATTGATGAAAATGCCATCCAGAAAGGCATGTTTATCTTGGATCTCGGTGATGGCTTGCCGCACATCAGAAAGCCTGGCCAAGTCACACACAACAAAGGAAATGTTTTGATTGGAGGTGGCATGGATTAATTCCTGCGTTACGGCTTCGCATCGCGCTTTTGACCTGCCAAGCATGATGATTTCATGGGCTTGGTTGTCTATGCCTGCCAGTACTTTGGCTACGCCTTTTCCCATGCCGTTGGTGGCGCCTGTGATGAGTATTTTCATGGGTGTATCTATGTTCTTGATGAACAACTAGTCGCCAGAATTAGGGATGGATTACACTGGCGCCTTATACAATCATTTTATTTGCCATTAGCTACTTCCTTGATCAGTGGGTTCCCAGAGTTGAGTTTTATTCCCTTCTGCATTTTTCATTTGGATGCATACCATCAAAACCTTGCCTAAAGTCAGAAGCCCGCCGAAAGACTCACTCAGATACTAAAATAAGCCCCTTCAGCTCCTAAAAGGTGCAGAGAATTGCTATGTCTTTCGCCCAATTTTTACCTCAAAAACGACCTTTAAAACCCATTCAGCAAGATATGAGTAACCACTATCCCCTCAATATTGAGTCCCAAAAACACCTAATCCAACTAGGGCGAAACAGAAAGTCTGTAGCACCATCTTTTGTATCCCCATAGCGCAGAGCAGCCCTAGCCTGAAGCATGCCCTGAGCGTAGTCGAAGGGAGGCATCGTTCAACAAAGGATTAACGGCCGGAACGCGCCCTGCGGTCCCAGCCGTTAATCCTTAAAAGTTCTGCTCCGTTTATTTGGAGTTTATATATCTGCTACCTCTTTTAGTAAACCCTTTTCCTTCAAACTTTTCATCACTTCCAATTTCGCTAAAGAAATTCTATTTTTATTACCTTTTCGATAGTTGTAAACTTCTTCAAAATGAACCTTATACAATGCTTGATTTGCCTGTGGTCTAAATTGGTGAGGGTGTTTGGTTATTTGGTCTGTTAGGGCGTATAAATCAACATCTAATAAATATAAACTTCCAATTGCCCTTGCAATCGCACCAACATTTGTGATTCTATCTGGCTCAACTTTATCATGAATTACCCTTAAAACTCTATCAATTTCTCTAATTCTATCTGCTGCATGGTCTGGTAAAGTATATTTCCCCTTTCTCAATGTTGCAGAAGAAGACCATTCTTTTTCTCCGTCTTTTATCCTGAACTGCCAAATTTGGAGTATATAACCAATTTTCATGTGTTTACATTCGCCCAAAAGCATTTCAATTTTTTGGTATTCCTCAAATCCCCTATTTGCATAATGTCGTAGGTAATCTTCTGGTTTCCATTTCTCTTGGGATATGTTAAGCAATTGAATATCATCAATGTCAAGATTTTCACCAATAACAAAATAAATTGGAAACCCTAATTCCTTGCAAGCTAAAAATCTACCTTGTCCGTCATAGATTGTGTATTTTCCGTTATTTGGATTTACTTTTACCAGGATGGGAATGTAGGAAGTCAAATTCTTGATTTCAATTGAAGCCTTTACATTTTCAGAGTGTTTTGGGTCTCGATTAATGTCTGTAAGTTCAAACAGAGAATAGTCTTCAGTTCTTAGGATTTTTGTTTCCGAATCTTGGATTTTTTCTTTAGATTTAGTCATTATAAATTTATTTATGATATTAACAATAGAAGTCAGAGGTACCATCTCTGGCTTCTTTTCTTTACAAAGAAATGACCCTCCGAGTAATTAAGCAAATTACTCGGAAGATTTTTTTAAAAAATATCTTTACGTAGATAAGTTGTCTCTCTTTCGAGTGTCCATTAAAATAATTCCCTCAATGCTTTATGGAATCATCCTGGCAGCTAAGCTACTTTTCTCTTGATGCTTTTTGAATGGTACAAAACACTAAGATTTACATCTGCCATCGCCTTCGGCGACGAGCAGATGTAAATCTTAATGCTACACGCAATGCGTATACACGCCCCACCAAAACACGATTATGGATAAATTTACCCTAATCAACGTAACCTACCCCCCCCACACCCATAGGCGTTCGGTTAAGGGACTTGGTCACGTCCCTTTGTTTCGGAACACCCTCCCCGCACAAGGCCCGGTTCCCTCAAGGGAACCGACGCGCAAGACCAGAAAATCCCTTTCTGGTCCTGCGGGAAAACCCCTTGAGGGGTTGGGGATATGTGCGATTGGGGTGTTACTACGCGAATAATGCCCCATTTTTCCTTAACCGAACGCCCATGCCCCCCACACATCACCTCAAATCAAGCCATACCTGCGCAGCTATCGCTTCCTGTTCAGCGGGCAAAGGGTAAATGCCCGGTGCTGGTTGATCATCCAGGAGCAGCGGTACAAGCATGATCAACTCCGAAAAGAGGAATTCGACAATTTCGTCGGGTACGCTGGCGCCCGTAAAATTGACGGGAAACCCTTTATTCACTAGAAATAGGGTGCGTTGGTCGGCTAATTCAAACGCCTCAACATGGGGATGCACTGACTCAATACGGTTCGTGCAGCTGTGTAGATAGGCGAGGTCGATCTCATGATCCTTCGAAGCTCCACTTGCGATAAAGCATCGATGCGGAAGGGAATCGATAAGGGCTGCGTTGATAGACTGGCTGCCAGTAGCACCGATTACGATGGCTGGGTTCACTTTTTCATCAAACGATTGCAAGGCGGTGAAGCCGTCGACGGTAGCTTCGACACATTTGATCACATCCTTGTCATATACTGACACTTGTAAGCCCCGTTGATCCAGGCTAAGGGCCGTGCCTTTTCCGACCCAGCCATACCCCAAGACGAGCGCTTGGCGACCTACGGGAGAGTATCCAAGCTCTCTGAGGATCACATCGAGCGAACTGACAACAGCCTCGCCGACCATGCCCCCCTCTATTTGTTTAAGGCGGGTTTGTGCGCAGTTTAGTTGTGGGATTTTAAGTTCAGGCAAATTTTCCGCCACCCAAACTCCCTGTTTAGTGACTTCAATGGCGCCCGACACCAGCGGTATGTGTTGCGGGTGATCATCATGCAGCGCTTTGATCGCATAGCCGCCCACCTCGTGAATAACAAGCTTCAAATCATTTTGCTCACAATGATCCAGGCATTCTCCCAAGGCCTGACTTACAGCGCTTTGAAGATTCTCGTAAAAGGGCGTCAGCACCTTAATTCCAGCGGCTTCCAGCGAAGAAACAACGCTGGAAGACCCAGAATAACCAATCCCAATCACCTGCAATATAGGCACGTATTGATGCAGCAGGAGCAGCAGCCTAAGCGTATCGGGGTATAGGTGTTGCACAACGATCTGTCGGGTGTTGGGATACGGTTTTAGGTTAATGCGGCGGGCAGTTTCGCCAAGGTAATCAGGGTGAAAAGACTTCATGGTATGCTAAACTGATTTGGGGGTTGCTACGATCAGAATATCATTTGCCCAGGTATTTACCCAAGATAACTTGCCGATTAGTTTCGATAGGAACAAGTCAACTGGTTTAAACGGAGGCCATTCAAAAAACTTGCTGCGGAGGTACGTAAATAGCTTGCCTAGCTTATTGGTAGGTTTATAGCTTTTAAACGCCATAGGCAGGTAAGGGATAACGGATAAATATCCAAATCCTGCCACCGATGAGATGTGAAAATGCTTGCCAATCAGTTGGCGCCACTCTTTTTGTGTCAGCCTTATTTTGTGCTCTGGATAGTGCAGATGCGCCAATTTGAATCGGTCCAATCGATACATTTGAGGCAAGCTGATGATCAATTGGGTAGAAGGGCCGCAGAGCTTTGAGAGTTTTGACAGGATGTTGTCAAGTACCGCAGTATCTTCATGCAAGTGCTCCAGTACGTCAAGCAGCAATATGACATCTGGTTGCCAGGGGAGAAGTGGCGCGGCCTGATCCACGTGCATTAGGTCGACAACCGCATCAGGATGAAATTCGGGTTCGTAATCTACGCCAAAGTACTCATACTTCAGACCGAGTTCGGTGAGGTATCTTCTTGACACCTGCAGCCCACATCCAATATCGAGCACCCGAGGGTTTGTTGGCGCCAGCGCTTGGATTCGATCGCGAACGAGATGAAATTTGACGTGGTTAAATAAATTTTTGTCTTGGGTGTTGTTCAGTTGATTGAACAAGTAAGGGGAGCGGATTACCGGTTTTGCGGTTAGGGTGTCAGCGGAAATGGGTTCTGCAGTCACCGGTACGGTGAGGGGCGGATGTGCGAGCTTCGTAGCCATAATAAATGGTTCTTGTGTGAGAGGTGATACATGTGTAAGGATTATTGCTAAAAGCAATTAAGCGCAGCCGTTAGCTCTATACGGAGCAAAGACTATTGGGTTGTCGGTGCTGCTATATGCTACTCGCTATGATATAGCTGGCTTCACGCAACCCATAGGCGTTTAATGGGGATGAATTACCCTATATGCCCACACTCCCCTTCGGCAGGCGTTCGACTGAGCTCACGCCGAAGTCTCAGGGCAGAGAATTCCAGAAATACAGCCCAGTATAAAGGTTCAATGGTTGAGTCCACTCCAGGAACTCCTTTTTAAAAGAGTTTGCCTTATTGCGACGGGTTGAAACCCAGTCGCAATAGTAAAAAATGACAGCCAAAGAACTATTGCGACTGGACTTTAGTCCGTCGCAATCAAGGGAAAAGTCAAATTTGACTTTTTGGAGTGGACTCATGGTTCAATTGATATAGCCCACAATTGAACCCTTTAAACCTCCCCCTACCTCCCAAATGAATCATAATACGCCTCTGCATGCGCTTCATAGCGCTTTAGGAGATCGATATTCTCCTTTTCCAGGCTCGTGAGCATACTACGTACATCCGTCACCAGCGGCATATAACAGTCCACATAGCGGTCAAAGATGTACCTGACCTTGCGGTTTTTGAAAGAGTAGCCGTGGCGAGCGTAGATGGAATTGCGCATGATCTCCAGATCGCCTTTGTACATGTTTTCAATATCTTCCTTTTTGAGGCGGTCTTTGGAGGGGTTAAAAGCATACACATCTTCTGTCAAAAATTCTCCCTCCATTTCATCCAAATTGGGATCTGTATTGTAAAGGCTTGCCCATGAAATGTCTTCTGGAAGCTCCTGATTGGGGTCGTATTCGAAGGTGCGCTTTTTTAAGTGAAATTCTCTTTCAGACACAGCAAGGTTGGTATCATTTGCTACCCATGTTCCGACTAATCCTGTCGAATAGTAGGGATTCCAAATAAAGGAAAATACTCCATCATACCTGTCATCTCCGGGTTCTGCGACTCTTACCGTATATTCTTCATCCTTTTTTACATATACGCCCGAAAATGGTCGTGAATTTCCTGCTACTACACTATGCCCTTTGACAATCCCATCTTCGAAATACTCAAGTGCAATCGTGATTTTATTGGAAAATGACGGTGCTTTATGCTCATCATATTTCAACGCGTCAAAGTCCCCTACAAAATAGCTGATGGCTTGAAGTCTAAAATCACTTTCAGATTCGAAAGGAGCGGGCGGTTTATCAGTTGTTTCTTCTGAAGTTTCAGAAAGAGAAGCTGCCTGCTGAGTGCTCTCTTTTTCATTGGCACAGGAAAAGAGGAAAAAGGCCGTGAGAACGAGGAGAAAAAATGGTCGTTTCATTGTTTGAGTTTTAAGATGATAAGTTCAGCGATCAATAAGTTGAGGACCCAGCCGAGCCAGGCCACGATGAGGTAGACGTCCATGGGTTTGGGGTGAAATAAGGCCACGAGGCCAAATTTCCAAGCCCTGAGCGTGATGGCCGAAAGGGCCAACGCGAAGCTTCGGATCATAAAGAAACGATGCTGTCGGTAGTTTCTATTCTTAATGGCTCGGACGGCCATGATAGTGGTATACACCCATAAGACCGCAAGCAGACAGAAGGCGATCTGCGAACTGAGTCCGCCATTAGCATACACCCCTATCACCAATCCCGACGGCCCCGCCAGTAACACCACAGTCACTACATACACCCAGCCGCCCATGCGATGTACTTTGGCATACTTCCGCCGTATCCATCCCGAAAACTGCGTAAAACCCGCCAGGAGGCAAAATATCGCCGAATACACATGGACAAAAAAGGCCACTTGGTAATGCCAGTAGCCGATGTAGTCTTGCTTAATCCGCAAGAAAGCGACATCCGTATCCAGGGGGAGGTATTGTAAGGTGATGCCCAGCATCAGCCAGCAGAAATAGGCAAAGACTGCTAAGAGTAAGCTCAGCAAGAGGAATCGAGTGATTTGTAGCTTGGTAGATTTCACAGAATAGTTCCCAAAATAAAAAGAAAAACAATCAATTGCTTCATTAGGAACGGGCAAGGTTGCGAATAAGGAAAAGCAGTAGAAAACTGTCAATGACCCAAAAATACCTAACAGATTTTCTTCAATCTGTTAGGTATTCAACTGCCACCCATCGATCAAAACGCCTTTTTACCTCCCCCTTTTTTACACAAATTCCCCTGCCTCATAAGAAAAATCACCCGGCCTCAACGACAGCTCCCGCACCTCCACGACCCACGCAGTCTTGATATATGGCAAAGTCGCTTGTATGGATTCATAGGGTTCTAGGCTGAGTGGGTTTATGCTAAAAAGCGCCTCAATTGTAGCTGAGGAGATGGTTGGCGGCCCATCTTTCGCCATCGTATGCTGGTCCAAAATGTCATTCCATGGCCCATAATTGCTGAGCAACGCCAAGTGATCTGGGCATTCCAATTCTATCGTTTTGACCCCTGCCTCAAGCTCCAGGTCGCTCAAAAGATTGCGCGCCGTACTGAGCGTAGGCGCTTGTCCCAATTTCCCGCAAGAATGCCAGGCCCAGATCGGTGCATTTCCTTCACATGGAATCCCCCGCTGTTCCATTTGCTCACTGATCCAATGGTAGGCAGACTTCCATTTATCATGATCTCGATAGCGATCCCAGCGGGCGGTTAGGATGCCATTTTGCTCCAGTTCTTGAATGGAGGTGATCGATTGGAAAGTCCAGAGGCGCATGGGGGGATTTTCAGTTTGTCGAGAAATTTAGTGGAATGCTCACTTTACCCCAAATTTCACCACGGATTACACAGATTTACACGGATTAAAGAAGAAAATCTGTGGAAATCTGAGGAATCTGTGGTTTTCTTACTTCTTCCACTAAAATCCTCGATGAACCTATTTTCAATCCATAAACATAAATTTCCCATCTGCTCGTACCTGCCCTTCGAAAAGTAGCTGAAAAAAATAAACTCCACTAGGCAGAGATTTTCGCTCAATGACGATCGCTTCCTCCCTTACCCCCTCGTAATTAGCCCATGTTTTACCCAATCCGTCATACACCAACAGCTGAAAGGGCAAATGATGTGGATTGGGGAAGGAAAGGGTAAGGGCTTCACGTGCAGGATTGGGGGAAAGGGTGGTAGGCAAATAAGCGAATGCAGATTCAACCGCAGTAGCGCTCATATTCTCCCAATGGATGGAATACAACTTTCGTTTCACATGGTCAAATACAATGCTATGAAGGTTGTCTATGATCCCGAGGGGAAGCATAAACACATTGGAAATCAGGTTCCCGGTAGCTATATCGAGGGTCGTAATAAAATAGCCTCCCTCGTCAGCGCTGCTGTACATAAAGATATATTCCTGATGCAAGGTGTCTATGGTCGCATTGCCATTCCCACTGGCATGGATCGTGCCATTGCCTATGCGTTGGAGCAATCCTGTAGCAGGGTCTATCCGCACCAGAAAAAATCGTTGTAGGGTATTGTCCCGCAAAAGCCCGTATAGGCGACCGCTACTGCTTTCGAAAGAGAAGTGGATCAGGGCCTCGTCAGGGGCCAGGGATAAAAATGGGCTGGATACCACGCTGCCGTCTAAAGCATTGATGGTGTACAATAGATCTGATGGAGGCGAACTGGAGGGGGATCGGAAATAGAAGAGATGGTTTTTTTGATCAAATGCGCTGAACGTGGCTGCGTACAAGCCTGACCCTGGAATAGGCATTCCCAAAGTGTCGTAAGCGCCAGTACTGGGGTTGATAGATACAAAATACCTGACGCCATTCGGATTGTCTTGCGCTAGGCCGTACAGCTTTTGGGTAGTATTGGCAAAATGGAAATGGCTGAGGGGGAGAGGATTGCTGATCAAGGGGCTATCGACGATGGCACCGTTGGCCGTATTGATGGCATATAGTCGCCTATCGGGTAAGGCACTCGGGAACATGAAGGTGCCAGTAGTTTCATTATAGGCCCTGTCTCCAGGGTAGATGTAGGTAATATCTCCGATCTTGGGCCCTGTCTTGGTGAAGGAACTATCCAATCGATTGAGTTCTACAACAAATTCTCCTTGGGCAAAGCTGGCAAGGACAGATAAGCATAAAATGAGAGAAAAGAGATTTTTCATGATATTGGGGTTGGAAGGTGAAAAATGAAATACTACAGGTTAATTTACCATTATTTTTTGACAAAACGCTTTCCCTCCTTTCAATTGAACTTGTGCCACATACAGCCCCCTTGCCAAGCTTTCGCAATCAATATAGACCTGAGGTGTCTGCAAATCCTCCATCATTCGGACTACCTGGCCCTGTGCATTGATCAGGGTCAGAGCGTAGAGCTGTCTCACAGGTTTTTCAAAAGTGAATAGGGTAGTGGCCTTCGCAGGATTTGGGTAAATGGAAACCTTAAATTCCATTTCGTCATCAATACTTGTCATCTGGTCCGTCATTTCAATCAAGTCTACGCCCAACCCACTCCAAACAGTCCCATTGGGTGCCCGATGAATGTCTGTGATGCGATATTCAGGTTCAAATGGGTTAGGCAGGTTGTTGGTGTGATGGGTCCAGGTCATGCCGTCATAGCTAGACAAATTGGCAGTTTCAGGGAATCCGCCATCTCCAGTCCCTACCCAAAGGTGCCCACTGCCATCGGTATGGATAGCCGAAGTTGTTCCAATCATTGGTTTGGGGATACTGGCCCAATTTCCGTTTTTGAAGACTGCAAAGTTCTCATAGTCAGCGAAATACACCCCAGAGGTGTCGGCAGTGATATAGGCAGAGGTACTATTTGGACAAGGGCCTACGGTGTCATGGGTGACCCACATCCCCCCAGTGTACTGGACGGGGCCTTCCGGCTGGCCCAGCCAGACTTCATCCCCAGGGCCGATGGCCATATTCGAGGAAGGGCCTGTGCCCGTCAGATCTATGTCCGCCCAGACGGCTAGTCCGTCAAAGCGCATGAGTGCGCTTTTGGTGAGGAGATAGAGACTGCCTTGGCTGTCCTTGTGCAAATCGATGATCGTATCATTCAGCAAGCCCGAATTGCCTGTGTGAAAGGCTGTCGTATTGCCTTGGGCATCCAGTTTGAACAGGCCTTGACCTCGGGTGCCCACCCATAGATCAGTCCCTAAGGCTACCAGCTTATGTGTACTGGCCATCGGTATCGCACAATTCGAGGTGTCATAGACCTGCCAGGTCGTGCCATCAAAGCTCACAAGCTGATCCCGATTCACTGCCCAGACCGTATTGTCGTCTGCTACTTCGATGTCACCAACACGTTTCAGCGGGACATCAGGGGTCCAACCGCTGTAAATATTGAAATGGTATTGAGCGGTAGCACAGAGGCTGAAGAAAAGAATGGGCAGTAGGAGGTAAACTGGTTTCATAAGGAAGGGAATTTGGTTGGGGGAAATATCTTTACAATATAAACAAGATCGTGATGATTTGCTTACCTATTCCGCATTACCAGAAATCCCTGTACCTTTGTAGAACCTACTAAAGATCAACGATATGATAGATTGGAATAAAGCCATAGAATTTGCCACAACAGGAAATCCCCAACCGACTAGGCGAGTCGAAAAAACGGAAGCAGAATGGCAAGCCCTTCTCACCCCAGAGCAATACGCCATCACTCGCCAAAAAGGAACCGAACGCGCTGGTACGGGCGAGCTGTGCAACATCTACGAAGCCGGCAAATACAACTGCGTGTGTTGTAATACCCAACTATTTGATTCTACCATCAAATTTGACTCGGGCACGGGCTGGCCGAGCTTCACCCAGCCGATCGAAGAAAATGCCATCGCCTACCACAAGGATGTCTCCTACGGCATGGTCCGCGTCGAAGTGACTTGCAACACCTGCGATGCCCATCTTGGACATGTCTTCCCCGACGGGCCGCCGCCCAGCGGCTTACGCTATTGCATCAATTCCGCTTCGATGAAATTGGAGAAGTAAAAGACAATGAAGTATCAGGACGGGAAAATCATCCTATACGGCGCCCAGCGGTGTTCCAAGACGGTTTATTACCAGCAGTTATTGCAATCTATGGGCTTGCCTTTCGACTTTCGGGATGTGGAGGTAAGTGAAACTGCCGCCCAGGAATTAATCAACCTATACGAAACCAGAAGGCTGAATTTCCCGACCTTGATGTTGGGGACGAAGAAGCTGCGCAATCCTTCGGATGAGGAGCTGAGGAAATGGTTGGAGAAGTTGGGGTATTTGAATGAGGGGAATAGGCTGTATGGTGGGTAATGCTTCATTGTGACGTGATTTTAGTCCCCCGCCTACCACAAGGATATCCCCTAAGGCATGGTCTGCGTGGAAGTTAGAGAAATAGATGCTTATTTATACAAAATCTGGAACTCAACTTCATCGAATAATTCCCCATTAACATACATCTTTTTAGAAACCTTATTCCCAAAGTTGTCATATGCATATACTTCACGGTAATTAATTGGAAAGGTATAGTATGTATCTATATGATGATTTATCCAAAATCGTAGATATGCACTGGTGCCTACATTTGTATCGACTATGATATCCTTGATTTTACCTTGTAGGTATTTAAATTGAACATTTCTATAATGGCTCCCAAAAGTCACCCTCATCGTTTTTAGCGTATCGTTATTTGTATATAAATACTCTGTTATTTGCCATTTTCCTGCTGGCATATTTGATCCAGTTAAAATTGAATCTATAATTAACCTGTTTTTGCGGTCATATTTAAATTTCTTGATGCCCATTAACTTCTTTTCATCAATTTCTCCTCCCGTGTATTCATACATACTTGTGAGGTTTCCTTTTTTATCGTAACCAAACTTTTTTGACGTAAACCCTCCAGTTTTAGTGATCAATCGACCTTTCACATATTTATACTTACTGATGGATTGCATCCCCCAAACGCCGCTTCTAAATTCTATGAGTTTAGCGTTGTTATAGGCGAAAGTTTTTTGGGGTTGATATAGGGTGTCATTTTCTCCATTTATTTGCTTTATCGTAAAATGATCTACTGTAACTAACTGGTGCTGATCGTCAAATGTATATAATACGGTTGAAGTGTCTTTTCTAGATTTATGATCAATGGATTGGTTTTTAATTAGCTTGCCAATATCATTATAAGTTAAGATTCTCGTTGTGCTTGGAGCATTCTTTTTATACCTAATAGCTTTAGTTTTTAATCCTTTATTATTGTAATAGTGAATCTCAAATGTATCTGAAATGAAGTGATCTTTTCGCCGTCTAAAAATAGTTGCAACTGAGCTTATATTAGTATAGGAATTGTAATCCCTGTAAACCAGGTCTTTAAAAGGATCAGGCTCGATCACCATATCTGGGAAATCAGTAATAGGGCCTTGGGAAAAGCCAATAACCGGTAATAGGATAAAACTCAAAAATAGCCCTCTTGAGCTAATTATTTTTAATACATTTAAAAATAGTTGATAGAGCGAATTGGATTTTTTTGCCATGATAGTTAGGGGGTAATGTTTTTATTTATTTCCCATAAGGATTAAAATTATTTTGCCGAATCAACTGATCAATCATACTTTATCTTGCTAATAAAATACACCCACCGCTTCTTTTTTACCTCTTCATCCTCCTTATTCTTGATCTTTTGCCTTCCATACGCCAGGAAATAATGCCCATACCAATAGTCAATATCTGAATACGAACGCCGCATCTTGTCTCCTTCATAAGTGAGTTCTATCGGATCTGATTCATCATCTTGTATGACAGCTCCCGTAAAATCGATTTCCCGTGTATAAATCCTATTGCGACTGGCAAAAGCCAGTTTGATGGAGTTGGGATTCTGTTCCTGAATAGAGATAAACCGCTTGACATGATATGGCTTCCTTGCCGACCATAGCTCAAAGGTTTCATCCCACAACAAGTCGCCCTCATCACTAAATCTTCCCAAGATTGCATGTGTATACTGATAGCCGTCAAAGACTTGGCGAGAGGAGGTCACAGTCTGGCTTACCCCATTGATCATCCTTCTAGAAGTGGTCGTTTCTGTGCGGTAGGTAGGATAATAAGCCTCTCCTAAGAACAAAAAGCCATCATCGATTTTGATCACTTCATGAGCAGCTATCTGATAACTGATTTTGAGCTCCTTGCCCTTCTCCTCCTTGCGGATTTTTTTCTTTTCCAGCTTGTCTTTTCGTTTTTGAGGAAGGTAAGTCAAGAAGTTTTCCAGGTCGAGGAAGTTGTGAAACTCGATAAAGTCTATGTTTTCTCCATCTGCTTGACAAAAAAACAACCCCTCAGCCATGCTGGTAGATTTGGATGAATAGGTCCCGGTAAAGGCATAGACATCTTCCGATAACTTAGAGGCAGATATCGCTACGATATTGTGGTCTATGTCTTTTGTCAGGTTGAAAATTCCTTCTTTTTCTCCATTTTCATTTAACCGGATCACATATATATCGCTTTTTCTCCTTCCGACAGAGGCGTATATGTAGGCAAATATTTCTCGGGATTCAGGGAGAATTTGAAGGTCAAATAAGGAGGTCTTTTGGGGAACAAGGCCTTTGATGATGATCGGAATGGTTTGGGTTTTTCCCGTTTTCCAATTGACGGTGAATAGGTGAGGGGACCGTTTGATAGAAGCTTTGAAGATGGCATAGTCGCCTAGAATAGCCATTTCCGTGATCCTGGACTTCTTAGGCACCTGCCCCTCAACGATGGTCTCGGCCAAGGTGGCTGCTTCGATGGTCACAATGGAAAAATTCCCCAGCTTGTCTTTGAACAGCCTGTGGATCCGTTCTTCGTCCGAATAGGTCTCATCCAGTCCCATTTTTTTAGGGAGGAAGACCCCTCGGGTATCGATTTGTTCTAGCTGGGTATTGTAGAGGTCATACTTCCACTCCGTTTGTTTGATCGTGGAGTGATACCTACTGGCAGTCATGATGAATCCTTGCTTGCCAAATGCCGTGATTTTTTCACCTGTATATTCGTCTTTGAGTTCAAATTCGAGTCGCTTTTGGTAGGTAATCTGGGCGACAAGTAGCGCAGAAAGGGAGGAAAGGGCCAAAAAGATCAGGGCTTTTTTCATAAGGGCAAAAATTGAGGGTTGGAATAATGGGGAATGTCCACTTAGGAACTGTGTGCCTAACATGAGCATCCCCTCTGCCATTTACGGGTCTAGCCTGGCAGGGGTTTTGAGCCTATTTTCCCAAAAACGCCATTTATCTGATTACCATTTTCCCAGCACCTAAAAGCTTTCCGCTTTCGGTGATGCGATAGATATAGAGGCCGGGAGATAAATCTGAATGGCAATAATTAAACGAAACGCCTCGGATATGGAAGATTTGCTCAGCTACTTGTCCATGAAAATTGTAAATGGTGAGGGTAGCATCTTGAAATAGCTTATCGGTATAAAAATTACCATCGTAATGAATGGGATTGGGGCACAGCGTGATGTGGTGGTCATCAAACGTTGGGGAAATATGGGACGATGGCCCACAAACCTCCGTGATGATGCCACCCGTTCTAGTGGTGAGGGCTAAAGAGTTGACAGTCGGTTCTATGTCGGAAAGGGGAGAAGTATGTGAGATGGAATCAAACTGGTGAGGAATGGTAGTTACGTGAACTGGCTCCGAAGCGCAGCTATTCCCAAGGGAATCCGTTTTTGTCAAAAAAATGCCAGAAGCCGAACGATGATATTTTTTTATTAACAGGGCATAGCCTTTGTCAGTTGTTTGAACGCCAGTAAATGCCCACCGTTTTTGATCCACTTTTTTTGCCCATTCCACCTCTCCCTCAGCAGAGACCTTGAGCATCGTTGGTGCATAATCACTCACCCCCACATTTATCATCCCAAATACCGCCAGCCCGCCATCGGCCGTTTTGACGCCACCAAATACATAGTCAAGAGAAGACATATCCCAATCACGCGACCAGAGAAGATTCCCTGTCGTGTCTACTTTTATAATGAAAACATCCAGACTGCGGCTATTAAAACTTTCAGAGGCTCCCCCTATAATAATCCCCCCATCTGACATCTGTAACATGAATTGCGGGACTTCATTCTTTGAACCACCGTATAACTTGGCCCATTGGAAGTCGCCTGAAAGGTCCAATTTCACCAAGTAAAGGTCACCAAGTCCGCCTGATGGAAATTTGCCCAATCCAGAGATCAAATACCCCGACCCGGTGATTTCTAACACATTAATCGCTCGTTTAAGGCTGGAGCTTTCCAACCCTTTTGCCCACTGGACAAACCCATCAGGGGTGGTCTTGACGACGATGGATTCATTGGTAAGAAAGTTTTGATGACCAATGAAGATAAATCCGCCTTCTTGGGTTTGCTTGAGATCTACCAAGTGGGCGTCATATAAGAAATGATATTTCCTGGCCCATATGGGTTCCCCTTGGGGATTGGTTTTGATAAGGATGGCGCCTTCTGTCGAATTCCCTAATATGGCAAACCCCTTATCTGAGGTCTCGATGAGGGTTGAAAAAATCACCTCATCATAACTGTGAGTCCACAATGCCTCGCCTTGCTGATTGGTTTTCACCAGATAAGCAGCATGTTTAGCTTTTCGATTCCATTCCTTGCCACCGACTAGGAGGTTGCCATCTGATGTTTGGAGGAGGGTTATCCCTTTTGTATGCCCTGTCTGGCCACTATAGTTATCAATGGCATGCCATATCCGCTTCTGGAAAGGCTCCTGAGCGAAGGATAGCTGAACAAAAAAGGTGAGATAAATGGGAAAGAGAAGGCTTGGTTTCATCATGTTAGGATTAGGAGTTGGAAAAAGGAAAATCAACAAGTAAAGGTCTCCAAAGTAGCAGAAAATTAGTAGCCCAAAATTTTGCCACGGATTTCGCGGATTTACACAAATTAGAGAAGAAAATCCCCATCTATGCTTACTTTCGCAAAAAAATCAAAACAACACCCACATGAAATTCAACCTAATCATTGTCGTTTTACTAATCGCCCTCGTTTCATCTGCCTTTATGTCAACAGACGAAGCTGTTGCTGATTCGAAGGACAAGCTGATTCAGCTCATGACTGGCTCGTTCAGCAGTGACAAGCAAGCCCAGGAAGACGAGTCTTATTACAGCATTTCTCTGCACATGTATCCGATCTGGGAATCCGATTCCATCGATTGGCTGTATGTAGAGCAAGCCCTCAGTGCACGCCAGGACAAGCCCTACCGCCAGCGGGTCTATAAAGTCGAGCAGCTAGATGCCGACAACTACCAAACGACTGTCTACGCCTTCCATGAGCCCGATTCGTTCATCGGCAAGTGGAAAACGCCGGCTTTCTTCGACCAATACGATCAGTCGATCTTGACAGAAAGAGAAGGCTGCGCCGTCTACCTCAAGCGCATCGGTAAGAAGCACTTCGAAGGCTCGACCCGCGACAGCGATTGCAAAAGCACCTTGCGCGGTGCCGCGTATGCCACTTCCAAAGTCATCATCAAAAAGAACCTCGTCTACAGTTGGGACCAAGGATTTGATGACGACGACAAGCAGGTGTGGGGCGCGACGGAGGGAGGGTACTTCTTTATTAAGAAGAAGTAAGGAGAAAACTGATTGAAGAACAAGGAATGATGAACAAGGATTTATGAGTAAAAGATCAAGCTGGGGCGGATTTCTGGACTGTGGCTTGACCTGAGCGTTCGACTGAGCTCACGCCGAAGTCCTGCCGAAGGTGCTGTCTCTTTGCGTAATCCGACCCTATGAATTCCCAAAATCCGAGAGAATCTGTGTAATCTGTGGTGAGTTCTTTTTTTCTTCCCCAGATCATCCGATCTTCCCCCATGTACCTAAAGTCACCTCGCCCCCAACTCCCCAAAAGCAAGCTCCGCCGCTTCGCGCTCTTGCTGCTCCTCGCAGCAGCGATCGGCGCAGCCTACTGGGCGGGCATGGAGCGGGGCATCTTCGTGGCGCGGACCTATGATCACGACGGGCCGGAGGACTGGTTCCAGGAGCAGGTGCCAAATCGCCTGCGGATCGCCAAGAATAGCCTGTTGGGCAAGTTCAGCGAGGGCGAGCGCCTGGACATCCAGGTGGGGCAGCAGAGCCTTCAGCGCCTCGCGCTGAAGCGCGAAGAAGCCCTCAGCCAAGGCTATCTCATGCAAGGGCCAGACGACTTCCAGGCCGCCACCTTGACCTACCAAGGCCAGCAATACCCCGCGCGTCTGCGCCTCAAAGGCGATCTGCTCGACCACCTGCAAAGCGAAAAATGGTCGTATCGGGTCGAATTGAAAGGCGAATACAGCCTGCTGGGCATGAAGCATTTTTCCCTTCAGCATCCGCGCACGCGGGCTTACCTCAACGACTGGCTGTTCCAGCAAGCCTTGGGATACAAAGGCTTGATCCACTTGCGATATCACTTCTTGCCCATCCGCCTCAACGGCGAAGAGATGGGCCTCTACACCCTCGAAGAGGGCTTCGACAAGCGACTTGTGGAACACAATGAACGCCGGGAAGGCGTGATCGTGAAGTTTGACGAGCGCTTGTGGTGGCAGGAGCGACTGGCGTATAGTGGGCGGCCATTGCCAGGGGCGGGGCATTATTATAGCTTGCCCTTTGATAGCTTTCAGAGTGGGACGGTCGCTGAGGACAGCCTACTGAATGCCCAGTATCACCTCGCAACGCAGTTGCTCGAGGGGTTTCGGCGGGGGGACTTGACGACGAGCCAAGTCTTCGACAAGGCACAGATGGCGACCTTTGTCGCGATGGCGGACCTCTTTGGCGTGGGACATGCCTTGCACAGCAATCAATTGCGTTTTTACTACAATCCCCTCACCACGCGTCTCGAACCCATTCCTTACGATTCGGGCGCACTGACGCCTTTGGAACAGCTCTCTTGCGCTTTATCGGCCTATGACGACTCTCACTGGACAGGCGGCGGGCGGGTGCTTTTCCTCCAACAACTCTTTTGCGATACCGCTTTTTTTCAACAGTATCTGGAGCAATTACACCAAATCACCCAGCCCCATTACCTCAATACCCTCCTCGATAGCCTAAATCCTGCCATCGATAAGCATCTCCAATTGCTCAGCATGGAATTTCCCAACGTAGGTTTTTCGGATGAAATTTTGCAAAAAAATGCACAGTATATTCGCAGCCACCTCCACCCAATCCAAGCATTGCGCGTACACGTCCAGCAGACTGCTCCCCACCAGCTCGTCTTCGACGTCGCCAACCTGCAAGGATTGCCCGTGGCTTGGGCTGCATTTCTCTACCGCGACAGCTTGACGCTATCCGTTGAGGGAAGGCTATGGTTTCCCCAGCGCGCCTCACAAGCCCCGTTATCCTTCCAATCCATTTCCGCTACCTTGCCCCAACCCCTCTCCTGGACAGACACCAGTTACCAACACTTGACGGTTCACTATCGCCTATTAGGCGACACAACTGTCTACCGCCAGACCGTCGAACCCGGCCCACACATCAATCAAGCACTATTGACTGCCCTACCGCGCGAAGCTACCCGAGAAGCGCTTTTCCTTCATGTGGACGATGAAAATAAACTGATCCATATCAAAAAAGGAATCTGGCAAATTGATGAGCCACTCGTTTTCCCAGCGGGTTATCAGGTGCTTGCGGAAGGCGGCACACAACTGACGTTTCAATCGGGCGCGTACTTACTGGCTTATTCCCCGCTTCAATGGGAAGGGACAGCAGAGGCACCCATTAAGGTATTTGGCGATAGCACAAATGGGGGGATTTTTATTTGCCAGACCAACGCCCCCTCTCATTTTTCCCAAGTGATTTTCAGTGGAATTGCGCCGCCTGCGCTTCCTGGCTGGCAGCCTACAGGAGCTGTGACCTGTTATGAGGCTGACGCTTCTTTTGATCATTGCTTATTCCGGGGCATTCCCTCAGAAGACGGACTGAACCTCGTGCGCGGCACACATTCCCTAGAATATTGTCATTTTTTGGAGATGGGTAGCGACGGACTGGACATGGATTTTGTGGAGGCCAAACTCTCCAATATACAATTTTCAGCCTGCCAGAACGATGGGTTAGACGCCTCTGGCAGTCGACTGGAAGTGGAAGAACTCACCTTTGAGGGCATCGGCGACAAAGCGATGAGCATAGGCGAAAGTAGCTTTGTCCAAGGCGAGAATATAAGTGTGCACATGGCGCGTATCGGCCTGGCTGTGAAAGACCAGTCCATTGCCAAACTGCTTCACATTCAGCTAGATAGCTGCGAATACGGCGTTACACTTTACCAAAAGAAGCCTGAATACGGCATGCCTACGGCGCAGCTATACCGCTTGCAGCTTTCTCGGGTCCAGCATTCTATGCTGGTGGAAAAAGGCGCTAGCCTGACGGTGGATGATGTGATAGTGCCATCGACGGAGAAGGGATTAAGTAAGCGCTTAGAAGAATAGGAGAAAATTCAAGTTCAAACACAAATTCAAGCGCAAGGCGATTCTTCTATTGAATTTGAACTTGAATTTGTGTTTGAATTTTTCTTCCCAAAATGCCCCTACATCAACACATTATTCACCGCCTGCACCTTCTCAGGCAATTTTTCTTCCCCGAGCATCTCCCGCAGGTCGATCTCGATGGTCCGCGAAAGCGCCATCATCGGAATGTCATTGCCCATGCCCTCGAAGGGATTTTCACTGTAATCACCGACCAGTTCCATCATCAGGAAGACCCAGCCGACCAAGGCGGAGAAAGGAATGGCAAGCCAGATCATATAGGGGCCTAATTCCTTGAAAACGGGTCCCATCCCAAATGGCAACAAAAAGATGAAGATGCCCACAAAGACAAAGCTCATGGACGCGTATTGGCGGGGCAAAGGATATTTTTTGATGCGTTCGCATTTGCCTTGGTGGGTGTAAAACTGTTCCAGCAGTCGCTGCATTTCCATGTGACGGAAATCGTCGATGAGGTGCTTGGACCGCAGGTCTGCGAGGTCCTTGGCCTGTAGATTGATGAGCTGGGTAGCTCCATTGGCGGCGGAGGCCACTTGCTTATGTTCGATGGTGTCGAGCAATTCATCCATCATTTCTTCATAAGGCTTCTCGTTGAGAAGGCCGACCCCAAATCTCTGGATGCGCTGCTCAGCCACACGGCTGACGTGTTTATTGGAACTGATATGTTCCCAAGGCGTAGGGATCAGCAATTGCTTCCGCAGGGTATAGAGCCATCCGATATGACGATAAAGCATGCGCTGATGGATCGCGCGGAGTTGAGTCTCTGGATAGTCTGTCTGGGTAAATTGATTGCCAATATAGTGCTTCACGGCTATGCCCAATGAGCGACTGTCATTGACGATGGCACCCCAGATCTTGCGGGCTTCCCACATCCTGTCGTAGGCCGCATTATTTTTGAAACCCACATAAAAAGCCACAGCCGTACCTACTAGCGAGATCGGCAGCCAAGGCACTTTGAGCCATTTGAGTTCTACAACTTCATAGAGGCTTACAACAAGGGCCGACCACACCAGCAGCCAGACTATATGGCCGCCTGAGAAGACAAGGATACCACGGAGGGAGAAATTTCTTTTGATATACATGGGGGAGGAATGATAGAATGAGAGAAGGGAATGATTATATGAGTAGATGAGAAAATGAGTAAATGGAGGAAGATTTGGTGGATATTGGCGTATTGACCATTGACCATTGACCATTGACCATTGACCATTGACCATTGACCATTACTGCTTCACCATTTTCCATGTCTGGACGTTGCCATTCACGGCCATGGTCGCGACGTAGACACCTGCTGGCAAGTGACTGGTAACTACTGTCACCTCTTCTCCCCCTCTGCGCTGCATGTGCAGCACTTCTCGTCCCATCAGGTCTCTAACCTGTATGTCTACTAGTTGGGCAGTGACAGGGAGGCGGAGCTTGAGTACTTCGCGGAAAGGATTGGGAAATGCCTGGGCGCCGGCCCAGAAATCTCCTGGCAGCCCACTGGCCACATTCACTTTTGCATCGATGGCATCGAGCAGGGAGAAGCGCTCCAAGGGCGGTATGACATCCTGCCCGATTTCCCATATCATAATCCCACTCACCTCCTGCATCGCAAGGTCTGTCTTGGCTTCTATGGTCGGAATGCCATTATAATACTTCATGCCCGTCTGGTCGCGGAAAGCATTGGCGGTGTCTTCATTGACGATCTGTCGGAAGGTAAAAGCCGTCACGCTGCTGCTGTTGGTGAAGTCATACCCATAAAAGGGCACACCAAGTGTCAGGCGGTCGGCGATCACGCCCTGATTCTTCCAGTAGGTAATGCCCTGCTGCGCAAAGGAGTAGGGCGAGTGGGGGGCGGGATTATTGGGGGCCCAGGGGCCTGTCAGGTCATAGGCCATCATATTGATGTAGTCAAAAACGGCGAGGGCGTCGTTGCTGATGTCAGGATAGCGATAGGTCGCTGGCCAGGCTGCGGTAAACCACTTGCCGTGGGCTGCGAGGGAGTCCGCGAGCTCGATCACGAAGGGGCTGTATTTTTCATCTACATCGTTCCACTCCAAGTCCATATCCACCCCATCAAAGCCATACAGGTGGACGTATTCGATGATTTTGTGGCAAAAGAAAGAGCGATGCTGTGGCTGCATGTATTTCTGATAAGCAGCTTTCCAGTCTGCCGTCAGCGCGCCGCCAGCAATCGAAATGCCGATTTCGATATCAGGGTTTTGGGCGCGGGCTGTGGCAATGACAGGTGCCGGGTCGCTGGACAAATAAAACGTACCGCTAGTATCCGGATTGGCAAAAGCCAAATTCAGGTGCGTCAGCTTGTCAAACGCCATATCGTCCTTCAGCGCAAAGCGATAGTAGGGAAAGTACCCAATGACCTTGAAGGACTGAGCGGAGGCAGCCGTGAGGCTGAGAAGGAGGAGGAAGGTAAAAAGGTGTTTCATATGGGAAATTATGGAGGATTTTTTAAAGTAAAAACAAGAAATAATAAACAAGAAAGTCAAAAGTGGTCGAAATCTCATCCCTTTTCACTTCTCCATTCCTTGTTCATTATTTTTACTTCTTCAATCCCCCCTCATCTCCTCCCACCGCTTCAGTAAGTCCTGAAGCTGCTGCTCCAGGCGCTTGACGCCTGCCATCACCTGCGTCGTAGGACGTGCATCTACCCCCTGAATGACATTCATGAGGTAGAGAAACTTGCGCTGAAGCCCAACGATGGTTTCTCGCTCGCTAGGGGTCTCGTAGATGCTGCCATACAGTATGTCTGGGGCGCTTGGCGGGCCGTTGCCGATGAATTCTAGGTACATTTCTTCGGGACCTTTCATGATTCCATCTTCTATTTGCCCTGTCTCCAAACCTAAGTTAATCCCTTCCTTTAAAGATTGAAGCTCATGATACCTCTTATAACAGATCATCGAATAGGTGGATTGAAGTTGAAGGTCTTCAAGTGAAATACTGACCCTTGGGTCCATGACGACTTCAATCGTTTTTT
>JAUIKF010000011.1 GCA_030430575.1 Bacteroidia bacterium
TATAAGCATGACCTTGGGTTTCTTTTGTTTTAACAATCGAAGTGTTACCCCAAATGTCATGCTTTTTCCTTTAAAATCCCACTATACTCCCTGAGTATCAAGACCTTAGATAAAGAACTCACGTTAAGTAAGCGGGAATATTACAAAAAGAAAGATTGGAAAATCGATGAGGAAAACGACAAAGCATTTACTGACATTCAGAAGCAAATTGATCTGTTAAAAGCTGCAAAAACTGCTTTTGCAGCAATTGCTAAGGAAAGTGAACAAACCTTAAGGCTGGCAAATATTGTGTACAACGAATCAGGCATTTATAGATATGAAGCAAAAGTTGCTGTAGCCTATGCATACTTAAATCGAACAGGAGGGACTGTACGCCAACCTAAAAGTGCTGAAATTAGTCATTATGAAGTTTTAAAAGATCGATGGGATAATTATAACAATGACAGTAAATTGACATTTATCAAGTGGTTTCCAGATTGTGTAAAAGCTGCCAAGCAAAGGTTAAGTGACACAAAACCTGCTGATAATGACCCAACTAAGGGGGCTACTCATTGGGCAAGTCCGATGGGACTTGATAAATACGATCCTAAAAGTGAGGAACATGAGGAAAAATTAAAGAAATTTTATAAAAGGACCATCGGAAAACATACAGTGTATTATCCTAAATGGGGAAGGGATCCAAAATCTAAAGAAGCTGAAGCGCTTAAAGAGAAAAGTAGTTACACAAAAGATTATAATGAATTTACCGCTAAAGATGTCCCGAAAGAAGAGTTTCTATTTTATACAGGAGTAAAATAAAAGGCCCGTTACAAACTAGTTTGAATCATCCATTTAAGCAGTAATGTGGTCCCTAATAATTTGCTTTTCCCAAAAATTCCTTGCATCTTCGACATGCAAGGTAGCTGTCGCTACCGGCGGCTGGAAAGTAGCCCACGGAATTGACCAAAGGCGAAGCCAGTTGTGAAGTTTCATCTAAAGAAAGGAGGTACAGATGTCTTGTTCCAATTGCAATCTCATCAATTTCATCACCATTAATGCCTATCGGAGGTAATAATCGGTCTTGATTTCTCTTATCTTCGTTAGCTATAGGTGAATCACTGCCGTCAGGCAGACATGAAATTGACAGTTAACAAAGGAATATAGCTGATGCCGTAGCTGGCATCAGCTTTTTTTTATGTCTATTTTTCTCGTACCTTCGCCCCGTCTTGGGTGCTGGACTTCCCATTCGGGAAGGAAAGTGAAAAGGGAAACAGGTGAAAATCCTGTACTGTTCCCGCAGCTGTAAGCACCGTTTCAAGATTATTGATTGATTCAATAATCTCCTCTGCCTGCGATCCTCAAACCACTGAGTCTGTGACTCGGGAAGGTCCGCAGCGCTGATGCAAGTCAGAAGACCTGCCCAAGACAGGATAGTCTTTCTTTCGGTGAAAAGGGAAGGCTGAGATAAAGTTGAATTTCAACCATTTTTTGGATGGAGACTACTAGGTAGTCCTCACGTTCGTTTTTGATTACGAATGGACATTATTTGTTCATTCCCTTCTTCGGTTATGCCTACAGAAAGAATTTTCAATTTTTATATCTCTTTTATCACTTTTTATCATGAAACACAACTACCTACTAATCAGCCTATTACTTCCTCTTATCTGCTTCATATTTGCCCCAAGCCTTTCAGCCCAAATCACTTCCGAGCGCCTTGTCATTGGCAATGGAGGGCAGTTTGGCAATCCTTTGGAAAATGCCCATGTCATCTTCTATGACCTTGAGGGAGACAGTATTCAATCGGTCGACACCATCCAAACCCAGTCTGTTCAAGATCTGCTAATTGAGGGGGCTTATGCTTATGTAGCAGCCCAAGACTCCATCGTGAAGTACTTTATCCCCACGGGCGAACGTGTGGCGGCAACGGCATTTGGCCTGCCTAGTACGGTGAAGCTTGCCATTTACGACAGCCTGTTGCTGGTGGGCAATTGGTATGGAGCTACTGATGGCAATTTGCGGTTGTTTCATAAGGAGACCTTGGCATTTGAGGATGCTATCCTTGGAATTACGAAGGGGGCAACTGACTTTCTCATCAGAGGCGACTCTGCTTATGTGGTGCAGAATTATCCTACGGCTGCCTTTACTGACTCAGCGGGCTATTTGGCAGTGGTCGATTTGAAAAATCGCATGTGGGTCAGGGATATTACTTTTGCAAATAATGATGAGGAACTTGGCAGAATCTTAGTCTATGATAACCTTCTTTATGGATTCAATTCTAGTTCAGAGACGGTTACTACCTATGATTTTCAAAATGGGGCTTCCAATACCGTTGATGCTAATGTCAACCTACAGCTATTTCCAAATGGTCAGCAGTTCTTTTTAAGGGGAGATTCTCTCTATTTGCCCTATGACAATCGCCTCAATATCTGGTGGATGAATACGAATTCACACTTGACAAGTCAAATAGATACTGCAGAAATAGTGGCGATGGTATACGACTCAGTTAACAACCATATTTATCTTACCCAAACAGACTTTTTCTCTTATACACAAGGCACTAGATGGGATGGCAATACCTTGCAAAAAACAGGTACATTTCCTGTTGGGAGTTCTCCACAAGCGATAGGTATCGCCTATAACAACCCTCCCACAGCCATCGACGACTATTCTTTTGCTACAGCCAATATCCCCTTAATGGTGGATGTGACTGCAAATGATATTGACCCTGAAAATGACCCTTTGACGGTGAAAATCGTCACGCAACCTGGAACGGGTATGGCTTCTGTGGTTGGTAATCAGATTCTCTACCTTAGTCCGATTGCAGGTATTGGTGACTGGATGGAGTATTCTGCTACCGATCCTTGGGGAAAGACGGACACCGCATATTTATATTTTGGAAGCTTTGAATCCATCGACCCAGCCCTATTCGGCGAAGTAAAATTGTTCCCCAATCCCGCAGAAGATATGATGAAATTAGAATTGGAAAAAATGCCTACTCATCCCATCCATCTCTCCATCCTTGACCTTCAAGGAAGAGAGGTATACCAGCAAAAAGTATTTGGCACCAATTCGCTTCAACTTCCTGTCAGTCAGCTCAGTAGCGGCAGTTACCTCTTGCGATTGAGCAATCAGGAAGGCAGTGGGACGATCAGGTTTGTCGTGAAATAATGGTGATTTATTTTCTTTTGATTATTAAACCATATAAGAAATATAAGGGCATTTAAGTAAGAGAAAAACACACTTATATGTTCTTATATGCCTTATATGGTTCCTCTTATCCTCTTCCATGAGAATAAAGCATAACCCAATAGCATGCGCCTTTTAATTCTTTTTAGCCTTATTTCCCTCCTCCCCTTTCCCTGCGCCTTCGCCAACAACCTCCAACTCGCCCAACCAAGGCTCTTGAACCAGACTTCCTTGGCCGTCACCATCTCCTGGGACAATAGCTGGCTATTGGCAAGTAATCAACCCCCAGCCAACCACGACGCTGTCTGGTTATTTCTAAAGTACCAAACATCCCAAGGCGATTGGAAGCATGTGGACCTGAGTACTTTGGATGGAGATTTTGGGGTAATGGGAAATGTATTGGAAATCAAGGCGGTAAGTGATGGGAAAGGGATATTTGTAAAAAGGGCAATGATGGGCGCTGGAACTATATCACCTACTGTGATTCAACTGGCGTTTGCCACTCCCCTCCCCCCTTCCTTCCAAGACCTCAAGGTCTTTGGCATCGAGATGGTTCACATCCCAGAAGGGCCGTTTTGGCTGGGGGATAGCGCCCAGTTCAATCATTTCCGAAAAGGTGACAGCGCGGGACCCTTCCCCGTTACTTCAACGCTACAGATTCCTGTAGGCACTGCGTCTGGGACGCTCTACAATGGTGGCGATGCGCCGCCAGCGGCAGATATCCCTGCCGCTTACCCCAATGGCTACGACGGGTTCTACCTCATGAAATACGAACTCGGCCAGGCCCAATACGTCGATTTTCTCAATTGCCTCACTTATCCCCAACAAGCTGCCCATACGGTCAAATCTCCCGACTCTCCAGTCGGTACCTATGTGCTCGCCAACCTCTCCACCAATCCCCAGCGCAACGGCATTGTGATCGCCCAGTCAGGCATAGCTGGCATGCGTCCTGCCCGATTTGCCTGTGACGCATCAGGTGATGGGAGGCATTCTCGTCCAGACGATGGCCAAACGCGCGCCTGTAACTTCCTGAACTGGCAAGACCTGCTGGCCTATCTGGACTGGGCCGCCCTACGGCCCATCACCGAACTGGAGTTCGAGAAGGCATGCCGAGGCCCTGAATACCCTGTCCCCCGCGGCTTCGCCTGGGGCACAGCTAGCGTCATCGACGCCAATACCATCGTTCAAGACGGTACCGAGAACGAAGGTGTCACTGAGACCGCCACAGCCACGGCGGGCCTCGCAAGCCACGGCTACAGTGGGCTGGATGGGCCGCTAAGAGCTGGTTTTGGGGGGCATGCTACAAGCAATCGCTTGCAAATCGGCGGAAGTTATTATGGGGTTCTGGAACTGAGTGGAAATGTCTGGGAACTCTGCGTGAATGTGACCTTGGAGGGTCTTAATTATGATGGAAAACTGGGAGACGGAACGTTGGATATCACTGGCCAAGCGGATGTGGCCAATTGGCCAATATCTGCGGGCGTTGGCCACCGTGGAGGCGCCCTGTTCAGTGGGATTGTGGGGGAATTTCGGGACCTGGCCATCTCAGATCGGTTCTATGCGGAACTGCATCCTGGTCTGCGTCGTCATACGACGGGTGGACGGGGGGGGCGGTGAATTGTGGAAAAGTTCAATCGCAAAATCAAGCTCAAATTCAGCGGGAAGTCTCTTCCTAGGCCATAAAAAAACAGTGCAAAAGTCGTCACTCTCGTGACTCACTTTCACACTGCTTATGTACCCAGGGTCGGGCTCGAACCGACACGAGTGTTACCTCATTGGTGTTTGAGACCAACGCGTCTACCAATTCCGCCACCTGGGCAAAGACCTTTGCAGGAAAGGTCAGGCTGTTTGGGCGTAAGCTGTCGACCGTTCTGCAAATGGAAGGGCAAAGCTAACGAGCCACTTTCTTTTTACCAAGAAAAAATCGAAGAATCGTGAACAAAAAGCGAAGCTTTTTGGAGGGGGTACATCCCCCATCGCAAGGAAGAAGTGTGAGGTTGAGCGTGAGAGTGAAGATGAAGATGCCTTTTAGTCTCAAAGCGAGTCTTCGAGCGATCTCGCAAAGAGGAGCGCAGCGACGAACGGTCTCGCAGTGAGCGACAGCGAACGATCCCGCAGCGAAGGCGAGTCTTCGAGCCTGAGCGGTCTCACCCGCCCAACATCACTTTCAAGCTAATATCCATGCTTTCATAGGAATGCGTCAACGCTCCCATAGAGACAAAGTCGACGCCTGTCAAGCCCACCTCTCTCACCGTCTGGAGGTTGATCCCTCCAGAAGCTTCTGTGGGGCAACGCCCGTTGATCAGCGCAACGGCTTGACGGAGGACGTCAGGTGACATATTGTCGAGGAGGATGCGGTCTGCACCGCCGTTGTCGAGGACAGCTTGCACTTCCTGGATAGATCGCGTTTCGATTTCAATTTGGAGATCGAGTTTCCGGGCGGCGAGGTATTTGCGGGCCGCAGTAAGGGCAGGCCCTATGCCGCCAGCCACATCAATGTGGTTGTCCTTGATCAGGATCATATCATAGAGCCCAAATCGGTGATTGACGCCTCCTCCAATGAATACAGCCCATTTCTCTAGGTGACGCACCAAGGGAGTCGTCTTGCGCGTATCCAGGACGCGGCAACCAGTACCTTCTAGCAATTGGGTGACCCGATGAGCCATCGTGGCAATACCGCTCATGCGTTGCATGACATTGAGCAGGAGTCGCTCTGCTTGCAGGATGTCTCGGGCTTCGCCTGAGACATAGAATGCAATGTCGCCTTCTTTTACTTCGGAGCCGTCTTTCAAGAGGCTCTCTATCATCAAATTGGGATTCACAGCCGCCAATACGCGGTAGGCAAAGGCTACACCAGCCAAAATGCCCGGAGACTTGACCAGGCACTGTGCTCTGGCCTGGGTCCCAGCTGGGATGGTGGATAGGCTCGTGTGATCGCCTTCTCCAATATCCTCCCATAGGGCATCGCGAATGATTCGCTCTGTTTCAGGGTGATTCAGAAAGTTCATCTGGCAAATGTAATAAAGAAAAAAGCGATCCCTAAAAAGGGATCGCCCCACTCCAATAAATAATCCAGTTTTGCTCCTAAAATCTTAAAAAAAATTAATTTTCTTTCTCAAATTTAATCTGATCGATCACATAACCGTCTTGATCTAGTTTCAGATAAAGATCTACTTCAAAGGTACCTTCTGGGCTGCGATAAGTCGCCAGTGCATAGATGGTATTTTCAGTCTGACCTTCGTGGGTAAAGCTAAAAGCTGCGGGAGGATATGTATTGAGAAAATCCTTCATCACATATTTAGCTTGATTTTTGGCGTACTCTTTACTTTGACCTTGTAGGGTAATCTCTACTCGATCGTTGAAAAAAGTGGACAGCTTTTCAGCGTCGTGGTCTACAATACACTCTCCAATACGATTTAAAACTAACTCATTATTAGATTGTGCAATAACACTTTGACAAATAGTGGCAAGAGCAGTGGAAAGAATGAGAACTATTATACCTAACCTCATGTGCTACACAAACATTGATTTTTTATTAAATTCTTACAATCATATCGGCTAAAACCATGCCAGAAACAATACGAAGGTAAAAATCCATGATTTGGTAATAAATTTATTACGATTATTCGTCTAAAAGAACTCCAAAGGGGGATTTTTGCGATATTATGCAATATTTTTTGAATGGACTGTACAGTTTTGATGCGCTGGATTTATACACTTGTACCTTCATCGATTGATAAATTGACGCATTTTCTGCTACTTTTGCGCTATGAAAACTAACAAGGCAATCCTGATCATCATGGATGGATGGGGCATAGCAGAAGATCCTACTGTGAGTGCCATTCAAGCCGCACATACACCATACTATGATCGTGCCATTTCTGCATTTCCGAATATACGATTGCAGGCATCAGGCAATTTTGTCGGGCTACCTGAAGGCCAAATGGGCAACTCCGAGGTAGGCCATATCAATATAGGCGCAGGCCGTGTCGTCTACCAGATGCTTGCCCGCATCAATAGAGACCTGTCCGATGGCACCTTCAAAGCACTATCCAAGTGGCAAGAGATAATTGCTTATTGTAAAAAGAACCATAAGCCGCTTCACCTCTTGGGCCTTCTCTCTGACGGGGGGGTGCACAGCCACCTCGATCACTTAAAGGCGATTCTCGCGCTACTGGCAGACGAAGAACTGCCTGCGGGTGTATTTGTTCATGCTTTTATGGATGGCAGGGATACTGACCCTCAGGAAGGCATCGAGTATGTCGTAGACCTCGAAATGGCGATGGCCAAGACCACAGGCAAATTGGCGAGCCTTGTCGGACGCTATTACGCCATGGACCGCGACAAGCGCTGGTCACGAACCAAGGTCGCTTACGACCTCCTCATCCACGGCAAAGGCACGCCTTATGCCGAAGCTACGATGGCATTGGAAGCATCTTATGAAATGAAGGTCACCGACGAGTTTGTGAAGCCTGTCGTGTTGATGGATGAGGGGAAACCCGTCGCGACGATCCATGACGGCGATGCCGTATTGTTTTTCAACTTCCGGACGGACCGTGGCCGTCAACTCACCCAGGTGCTGACGCAGGAGGATATGCCTGCTGAAGGGATGAAGACCCTTGATCTTCATTACACGACCCTCACCCGATATGACGACGCCTATCAAGGTGTCAAGGTCTTATTTGAAAAGGAAGAAATAGCAAATGGCATGGGAGAATACCTTGCCAAACACGGCAAACGGCAAATCCGCATTGCCGAAACGGAAAAGTATCCTCACGTCACTTTCTTTTTTAATGGAGGGAGGGAAATCCCCCTAGAAGGGGAGGAGCATTTGCTGTGTCCATCCCCTAAAGTGGCAACTTATGACTTGGAACCCACGATGAGTGCCAGAGACATCCAGGATACCATCCTGCCACGCATCGCCGACGGCGAGGTAGATTTCATCTGCCTTAACTTCGCCAATCCCGATATGGTGGGCCATACGGGGGTATTTGAAGCAGCCGTGACGGCTTGCGAGACGGTGGATGCTTGCACCCAGGCGGTGGCAGAAGCCGCCGCAAAGGCAGGCTACAAAATCCTCATCACCGCCGACCACGGCAATGCCGATCGCATGAAAAATCCCGATGGTACGCCTCATACGGCGCATACGACGGTTCCAGTGCCCTGCATCCTGATCGACCCTGAAGGTGCTTTTACCTTCAAAGGAGAAGATGGAAAGCTCGGCGATTTGGCTCCTACGCTGTTGACTTTGATGGGGCTTCCTGTCCCAGAAGAAATGACGGGTGATGTTTTAGTAAAAAAAATTGACGAATGATGGAGAATAAACTCACGCCCAACCCACTGATCTTAGCGAGACTAGGGACTATACCCATAGTCGTTCGCTTTAGGAGATATTTTCTATTCAAGGGCGTCTTCGCGGAAAATTTTGTAGGGTCAGGACATGTCCTGACCCTACAAAATTTATCCGCGATCTCCCGCCAAAAAGTGTTTTCAACGCTTTCGGGCGGGAGGCCCCGGATACATGCCCTGAGCGGAGCCGAAGGGGTTTCCTCTCAAAGCATCGAAAAATTCCAGGGTGACGCTATGGGCGTTAGAGTTTTTCTTCTCCTCTCACTCCTCATTTGTACTCAGCTTACCGCTTTCAGCCAAGCTCCCCACCCAGACAGCCTTCAAAAGGCATTTGACAAACAACTGGAACTGAGTTGCCAGCACGCAGACTTTATGGCAAAGACAGTCACTGACCAGCGGGACGAAGCCATTGCCCCTCAACAGAAAGAAGTTCATGTAGAAAGGGGCGATTGCCTCCTGTCAGATGAATTGGTATATGCCCTTGAAGTATATTTTAATGAAGAAAAAACGGAAGAATTGATGGATATTCAACAGGTTGGGGATACCCTCATTGCTACCCTCAAACCTGACAAAATAGGTTCCTCTCCGCTCCGCCTACAAAAACTCGTCTTATCTCCCGACGGCAAGACGATCCGTTACCTTGAAAGCCATGTCAAGAAGGTCTATTGGCTATATGCGTCGGATGCCCATATTGCTGTGAAATTTGATGAGACAGGGCGGTATGAGTCACATTGGCTCAAGGTGACGACGAGGGTTATTTGGGTAGGGGAAAGTGTCAATGTCTTCATCGAAGGGAGGATGACGTATTGAAGCTCTTGCTCATATTTGTAGGAGGCGGTGTGGGGAGCCTCTTGCGCTACGGCATCTCCGTCTGGCTCGCATCGCAGAGCCTGCGTTTCCCCATGGGCACCCTCGTCGCCAATGTCTTGGCTTGCCTTGTTCTGGGCACGGCCACAGCCTATTTCCTCCAGAAAACTGATATTTCTCCCGCCTATCAAGCCATGGTCCTTACCGGATTTTGTGGCGGATTCTCCACTTTCAGCACCTTTAGCCTGGAGACTTTTCGCCTCATTGAAAATGGCCACTTGATGATGGCGATGTTGTATGTCGTCCTTTCAGTTTTGCTTTGCCTGGGCGTTTTGTGGATAATTTTCAAGGTGAATTATCAGGGGTTGGGCGCGTAGCTTGGACACGAAACAGATTTTCTTCAATCTGTTAGATATTCAGCCGCAACCACCTGGCAATCAAACTATAATCTCCTACTTTAATTTTAATTTCCATTTTGACTTTAATTCCACTTTTTCGTACCTTCAATTCCACCTTTCACTAAAAACACACATATTAGTATGAAAAAAATCCTTAAAATCGTTGGTTTTATCCTGGGCGGCATATTGTTGCTTGTCCTCTGTGGAGCTGCTTATGTAAACATAAAGGGGATCCCCACTTACGAGCAGCCCAAGGTCAATTTGCAAGTAGAATCGTCCCCTGAGCAAGTCGCTCGTGGAAAAAAGATCGCAGGCATGCTCTGTTTTGCCTGTCATTTGTCAAATGATGAACAAAAGCTCTCAGGTAAGCAAATGACGGACGCGCCCCCTGAATTTGGGACCATTTACTCATCGAATATCACCCAAGACCCCGTTCATGGCATCGGGAAATACACCGATGGAGAGATCTATGCGCTCCTACGTACAGGCATCAAACCCAACGGGGACTATATGCCCCCCTATATGCCTAAGCTACTCAATATGTCAGATAATGACATGCATGCCGTGATTGCATTCCTCAAGTCCAATGACCCTTGGATTCAGCCTTCACAGGTGGTCATGCCCAAAACAGAACCCTCCTTTCTCGTCAAGTTTCTATCAAATATTGGTGCGTTTGCCCCGTATCCCTTGCCCGAAAAGGAAGTCGTAGCACCTGACACCGCAGATGCCGTGGCATATGGCAAATACCTCGTCAATGGCTTGATGGATTGTTATACCTGCCATTCGGCGGATTTCACTAAACTCGATTTCGCCAATCCCAATAACTCATTTGGCTATTTGGGGGGAGGAAATACGATGTACGACATGGAAGGCAATCCTATCAAAACGCGCAATATCACTCCACATAAGGAGACAGGAATTGGTAATTGGACGCGTGAGCAGTTTTTGCAATCTGTCAAATGGGGTAAAAACCCTGATGGAAGCAACAACCGCTACCCCATGTTGCCTATGTCTCAATTGGCGGACTGGGAAGTGAATGCGATATATGATTATCTGATGACGGTGCCTGCGATTGAGAATAAAGTGGAGTAAGAAAGTTCAAACGTTCAGATGCTTCGCTGTTCAATTAGTTCAAAGGAGCTATTAACTTTTTATCTATTGCTATGAGACTTCAATCCATTGCAAGCGGGCAAAACGCTTGAACAGCAAAGCGATTGACCTTTTGAACTCTTGAACGCTAATACGTACCTTTAGCCTCTGAAAAAGGCACGTATTAGCCCATGAAACTCTCAGACATCCTCAAAGCCTACCAACAACATGCAGACATCCAACTGTTTGCAACAGAACTTCGCAAGACCAAAAGTGATAAGTATCACCTGAAAGGCCTGGCTGGAAGCCAGTCTTCCTTCCTGATTGCGGCCCTTTGGCGGCTGGTTCACCGCAATGTCGTCATTGTCCTCAATGACAAGGAAGAAGCACTGTACTACCACAATGACCTCCAACAACTCCTTCCCAAAAAGGAGATTTTCTTTTTTCCTGCTTCTTATAAACGTCCTTATCAGATCGAGGAAGTGGACAATGCCAATGTCCTCCAACGGGCGGAGTTGCTCAATGAACTGAACCATACACGTACAGGACGGCAGGTCATCGTGACCTTTGCTGAGGCACTGAATGAGAAAGTGGTGAATAAGCAATCTTTGGTGGCCAATACTTTTGACCTGAAGAAAGGAGAAGAAATCCAGTTGGATGATATTGTGGAAATTTTGGAGGAATATGGCTTTGAGCGGGAAGACTTTGCCTATGAACCAGGCCAATACGCGGTACGTGGGGGCATTTTGGATGTCTTTTCCTTTGCCCATGAATTGCCTTATCGAATTGAACTGTTTGGAGATGAAATCGAAAAAATAAAGACGTTTGAGCCTGCCAACCAGATAACGGTAGACGAACTGGATCGCATTTCGCTCATCCCCAATGTCCAGCGCAGCTTGATGATGGAGACCAAGGTCTCTTTTCTCGAATACATCTCGCCTACCAGCCTTATTTTTACCAAAAGCATCGAATTTATTCGTGCTGACCTGGATCGCCTCTTTGTCAAAGCAGAGCACCATTTCTCCGAATTAATCAAAAAATCCAAAGGCGCCGCCACCAGCCTAGAACCTTCAGATCTCTACTTCTCAGGAGATGCATTTATTGAGCAAATCAAAACCTTTCCCGTCGTAGAAGTCGCCAATACGGCCTACTATACACGTCACGAAAAGGTCATCCAGTGGAAGGGCTCAGCCCAGCCTACTTTCAAGAAAGAATTCAGCTTACTAGCAAAGCATTTTCAAGATAATGACAACATTGCTTTCACCAATTTTGTCCTCTCCACCAGCCCTAAGCAGCTCCAGCGGTTATCCGAAATTTTTGAAGAAATAGCCCCAGACACGCCGTTTGAAGGCATAGTGGGCGACATACATGAGGGCTTTCTCGATCCGCAATTGCGCATTGCCTGCTATACCGATCACCAGATCTTCCAGCGCTATCACCGCTATAAGTCGCGTGCCCAAAAGCAACGCAGCCAGGCCATCACGCTCAAGGAACTGAAGGCGCTAAAACCAGGCGATTTTGTGACGCATATCACCCATGGGATTGGCAAGTTTGCCGGACTGCACACGATTCAGGTAGGGGAATTCCTTCAGGAGGTAGTTAAAATCATTTACAAAGATGGAGATGCGATTTTTGTTAATGTAAATGCCCTCCACAAAGTCGCCAAATACGCGGGTAAAGAAAGTTCTGAGCCTTCCCTCTCCAAGCTAGGCACCCAGGCTTGGGTGCGTTCCAAGGCCAAGGCCAAGAAGCGCATCAAAGAGCTCGCTTTTGATCTGGTGGACCTCTACGCAAAGCGCAAAGCTAAAATCGGCCATGGATTTGCTGCCGATGACTATTTGCAGCGCGAATTGGAAGCGTCCTTCATGTATGAAGACACGCCTGACCAGCTCAAGACAACTGAGGAAGTGAAGACGGACATGGAAAAAGCCTACCCCATGGACCGTCTGGTCTGTGGAGACGTAGGCTTTGGGAAAACGGAGATTGCGATTCGAGCGGCATTTAAGTGTGCGGTTAACGGTAAACAAACGGCCATGCTCGTGCCTACCACCATTTTGGCGCTTCAGCATTATAAAACTTTTAAAGAACGGTTAGGAGACTTTCCTGTGACGGTGGATTATGTGAATCGCTTCAAAAGCGCTAAGGAGATTCGGGAAACCTTGAAGAAAGTTGAGGAGGGAAAAATTGATATTTTGATTGGCACCCACAGACTCGTCTCTAAAGATGTGAAATTCAAGGATTTGGGCTTGATGATTATTGATGAGGAACAAAAATTTGGGGTAAATGTGAAGGATAAATTGAAGCTGCTCAAGACGGAAGTAGACACCCTCACCCTCACGGCTACGCCGATTCCGCGCACCTTGCAGTTCTCCCTGCTCAATATTCGTGACCTCTCGGTCATCCAGACCCCGCCTCCCAATCGCCAGCCGATTGAGACCATCAAGACTTCTGGATTTCATCCAGAAACGGTGCGGGACGCCATCGCTTATGAACTGAAGCGGGGTGGCCAGGTCTATTTCATCCACCCACGCGTCCAAGACATAGAAGAAGTCGCTTCTTCCATCAAGAACCTTGTACCAGATGCCCGCATCCTCGTGGCTCACGGCCAGATGACCGGTGCCAAGCTCGAAAAAGTCATGGCTGACTTTATCGAGCAGGCAGCAGATGTGCTGGTCGCGACTAAAATCGTCGAATCGGGCCTCGACATCCCCAATGCCAATACCATCATCATCAACCAAGCCAATAAATACGGCTTGTCCGAATTGCACCAGATGCGGGGTCGCGTAGGCCGCTCCAACCGCAAAGCGTTTTGCTACCTGCTGGCGCCGCCAGAGATTTCCTTGACCGAGGATGCACGTAAGCGCTTGCAGGCCATGGAAGAATTTACGGATTTGGGCAGTGGATTCCACATTGCGCTAAGAGACCTCGATATACGAGGGGCTGGCGATCTGCTAGGACCCGACCAGAGCGGGTTTGTAGCTGAAATCGGCTACGACGTCTACCATAAGATCCTCAATGAAGCGATCCGCGAATTGAAGGAGGAGCACTTTGGGGAGCTATTTGCGAAGGAAATCAGGCAAAGGGAAGCGATCATTGTGGAAGACTGCCAGATCGATATGGACCTCGATATCCGAATTCCACAGGCTTATATCCCCAGCACTTCCGAGCGCCTCAATTTTTACCGAAAAATCGCGCATACCGAACAAGAGCCTGAACGCATTCAGATCGAGCGAGAGTTGATGGACCGCTTTGGGCCTGTGCCTAGCGCGGTTTTCAACCTCTTGGACGCTTCGCGCATCCGTCACTTGGCCATCCGTATCGGATTGGAAAAAATTGCCCTCAGGCAGGAGCAACTCCGCTTCTACTTCGTCTCCAATAAGCAATCCATTTTCTACGAATCTCCCCAATTCCAACGCCTCATCCAATTCCTCCAACTCTATAGTGCCCGGGTCGCCATGAAGCAATCCGACAAGTACTTGTCCATGAAGTGGAATGACGAAGTTAAGAGCGTGAAACGCGTGTTGGAACGGGTTCAGGAGTTACATGATTTCATGTTTGAGGAGGAGAAGGAGAAAATGGAGAATGGAGAATGAAAAATGGAAATTGAAGGATTTTGAACCAAATAAGGCATATAAGTTCATATAAGGATTCTTTTGGATCTAGCCTTTCTTCAAAGCATAAAATCATTCTGATAGGCTTTGGACACCTAATATTTGGGATTTTGTTTGTGTGGGCTGCGCTATATTTTGAGGCGCGGGCGATCGCTTATGACAGTTCTTGGCGCAACCTAGAACTCATTCAGACAGGCGCAGCAAAAATCTCTCACAGCCGCTATTTGCTCATCGCCATTCAATGGCTTCCTTTACTCGTCCTCAAATTGGGAGGCTCTCTTAAAGCTATATTATTGGCCCATTCCATCTCTTGGGTGCTGTTTTCTTATGCCGTCTATGTCGTACTCATACATGTGATGAAAGAATTGGGCGGCGGCATTTTGTTGATCCTCTCACTGGTATTAGCAACTGGTTCGACATTTTTCTACATGGCTGCTGAGCTTCCCCATTCACTGACAGTTTTTGCCCTATTTGTAGGATGCCTCAATAAACTAAATAGAAATTTGACGGAAAAGCGGAAAATTTTCTGGTTCATTGCCTGTTGCTTACTAGTCATCATCGCCTCCTATGGGCAATTGTTGATAGGCATCGTCTTTTTATGGTTTTTGGGATTTGAGTATGTCCAAAAAAAGCAATGGAGAGATCCCATATTATTAGGGTTGATAGGCTTTGTCATCGCATGGATTGGTTTTCGTTTCTTCACCATTTCTGCCAATTCTTATACTTCATCCAGAATCACAGACATTGCTGCATTTTCTTTTACCGACATGTTTTCCATTGATTCAATTTATTTTGGGGGCTGGTTAATAAAGGTAAAAAAAGGTCTTTGGGTGAGTTTGTTGATTGCGGGAATATTGGTTGCCAATTATGTCAGGAGGAGGCACTATTTACTTGGGCTATTTGTAGGGGCAAGTCTTCTAGGATATGTAATCGTAGGGATAATCTTATCAGGGCAAGGAATTTTGGCTTCGGATCATTATTTGATGATCTGGGGCGGGATGATTAGTTGGCCTTTCCTATTGACAATAGGAAAGATCAGAAAACAGACAATCGCTGTCGCCACCATTGCGCTTGTCATCCTTATTGGTACTCATTACCTCCATCAGAAGCGAAGTCATTTTGTCAAACACTTTTCCTATATCAGTCAATTGTTAGTAGAATTTGAGCAGCAACAATCTCCGAAAACCCTTATTTTATCCAAAGACCTGGACTATAACTATATCTGGACGCCAGGCTATTTAGGCCCTGAAAGCCTCCTTATTAGTGCTTTGGAGGATCCTAAGGAAAGTGCAACCATTTTTGCGGCAGATGATTTGGAGAAATTTCAAACCGCCCTGACAGACAGTAGCTTGTGGTTAGGGCCCAGTTTTGCGCCATTTTCTTATCAGTCGACAGCACTCAAAAATATGTATTTTCAACTACCTGAGAGAATCTACCTAAAATTAACTCCACATAGATAAGTCCTCAAATATGAAGCATTTTCTGATCATAAGTTCCTTAGTTTACTTGCTCTCCGGCTGTACCTATAGGTACATTGAGGTTAGGCCTATTCTCCAAGCCCCTGGCTACTCTTTTTTTGTTGCGGGCCATACGTATGGACATTTTGCTGTCAATAATAAAGGACTACATCCGCCCTTTGTCGAAAAATTTGACCTAATTGAAAATCATCCTGAAATCGCCTTTGGTGTCCTAACGGGGGATATCACCTATCGCGGTACTGAGCGTGATTGGATTGAGGTAGATAGCCAATTATTAGGGCTAGATGTTCCTACTTTTTTTACTGTGGGAAATCACGATATAGGTGGCCCGATTTATCAAAACAGGTACGGAGATACTTATTATCGGTTTTTTGAGGAGAATAATGGAAAAAAGGACCTTATGCTGATCCTAGACCCCAATATAGACAAGTGGAATATTTCAGGAGATCAATTGTTTTTTTTTTACCAAAGCCTAGATTCTGCTGAGAAAATTGGCGTGCAAAATGTCTTTATTTTCTGTCACCAACTTATCTGGTGGAGTAGTGCCCCCAATAACCCCTATCGTAATATTGGCATCAACCCGACTCAAGGCATTCCCGATAGTGTGAATTTCTGGGTAGACTTAGAGCCTAGGCTTCGGGCTTTTCCTGGCGAAGTCTTTCTATTCGCAGGAGATGTAGGCGCACATGGCTTGGCCGCCGACTTTATGTACCACCAATATGCCAATATCACCCTCATCGCCAGTGGAATGGGCCATGGCATAGGGGATAATTTCCTCTTTGTGGACATCGACTCCAACGGTAAAGTGACCTTTGAACTCATCGCCCTACAAGGAGACATCCATTCTCTTGGGAAATTGGAAGACTATGTCTTACCTTAGGCGTAGGAGCTACTGATCAATTTTAACCCATTACCTATGTATTACATTATCTCCATTCTCGCAACGGCCCTTTCCGTCCTGCTCGTCTCTCGCCTCATGGACTCCGTCCATGTCAAAAACTATACGAGTGCCATCATCGTGGCTGTACTTATTTCCATCGCCAATGCGGTCCTTAAGCCCATTTTAAGCGTCATCTTCCTTCCACTCACCCTTATCACCTTCGGCTTATTCACCTTTGTGATCAACGCCATCATCATTTGGCTCGTCCCAAAAGTCTATTCCGATTTCAAAGTCGATGGGTTTGTCTCTGCGCTTGTCTTTTCTGTGCTGTTGACGATTGTCAATGCCATTATTTTCTGGCTGGTTCCAGGGATTTAGAAGAAAGTTCTAGGTTTTAGGTTCGGGGTTCTAGGTTAAAACTAAACATAGAACTTAAAACCTAGAACCTAAAACTTGCCTTTACCACTTCACCACCCGCTGCTGGAAGCGACCATTCTTATTTTTCATCTGCAACAAATAAAGGCCTCTTGGAAACCCTGAGAGGTCCAGACTATCGGAGGAGCTGATTCGCCAGGTAGCGACCTTACTTCCCTGAATATCATATAGTTGTACTTTGGCGGGTTGTGCGCTCTCTATCCAGATTTTTTGGGTAAAAGGGTTCGGGTAGGCCCAGACTGGCTGCGGATATTTTTCTACTTCGATGTCCAAACTCAGCTGCCCAAAGAGCCATTGATAAGCGGCAGGAAATTCCCTGGCCCAGAACCATTCGGAATGTTTGCCGTCTGCTTTGGTGACAAATGCCAATTCACTGGCGGAGAAGCCATTGTTGAGGAGTAGGTTGTACATGGCTTGCATGTCTGATACCATGCTGGCACTTTCTTGCTCGCCTGCCAGGAAGTAAATGCGCATGGGCTGCTGGTGACCTTGGGCTTGCGCAAATGTATAGACCTGATTGGAAAACCAAAAGGAAGGCGAAAAGACGCCCAATTTTCCAAATACATCCTGATGCTTTATTCCTCCATAAAAAGAGATCAATCCGCCTAGCGAACTGCCTATTAAACCCGTAGTGGCAGGTCCAGGCAGGGTACGGAAGGTGCTGTCGATATGTGGTTTGAGGGTTTGGATAATAAAATTGATATAGGCATCACCGTCTCCTCCTCCATGCATAGGATGAGCCCAAGGCGTATATTCGTCAATTCGTTCACTTCCTCCATTGTCGATGCCTACCACGATAGCCCCATAATCACCTTGCTGGTGAAGCGAGGTAAGGCTTTCATCTACTTCCCATTCACCTGAAAATGAGGTATTGGCATCAAATAGGTTTTGTCCATCGTGCATGTAGAGGACGGGATAGTTTTTCCCAGAAGTTGCGTAATCGGGTGGCAGGTAGAGCCAAATCCGCCGATTTTGGTTGAATTGGGGCATAAAGAAAGCAGGATCGTAGATCTGCACTTCGGAATTGGCGGTGCCGCTTCCACTGCCCAGGTCTTCCCAACTGAGGACTTGATGAAAGACGGTGTCTCCAGCGGTAGGTGAATAAGTTCTATTGGGTCGCACATTGCCATTGGCATTTCCCTCCACGGTAGGCCAACCCCCTCGCGTGAATTTATACTCCATGGGATCAGGCAAGGAGCCTGTCAATGTGAGCACAAATTGGCCCTGGCCGTTGGGGGATAAAATGAATGATGTATCGCCAGGATTCCAGTTGTTAAAATTGCCAGCAACATAGACTTGGTCACCCGCCGGGGTGTGCGCGGGGATGGCATCTACCACCAACGTCACTTGGGCATAACTGATTGATAAGCAGGTCGCTAGGTAGAAGAGCGATCTGATTAGAAGCTTCAATAGGATTTTCATGGTGGCGAAATTCGGGTTTACGCAGGGCAAAAGCAAGGAGAAGACTAAGGGTAATCTATTCCCTTAACTCAAGAGGAATAACTTTCCCATATTTTTTAGTAACTTCGAATGTAATAATTTGAACAATCATCTCATGAAAACAATCACAATAGAACTTTTAAATGAGAAGGCGATAAACCTCATTAAGCAACTTGAGCAGTTAAATATTCTTAGAATAACAATTGATTCTACATCCCAAAAACGAAAAATCTCATCTCACCAATGGGTAGGTAGCCTTTCAAAAGATACTGCAAAATTGATGTTAGCTTCTGTTGATCAAAGCCGAAATGAATGAAAAATAATTGTTCGTAAGGAGTACCCATCCTCTGCAAATTTTCCCTTATCTTCATGCCCTAAAATTAAATCTTAAACCTCGTAGCTATGCGATTGAAAAATCTAATCTACACCCTCTTATTATTACTTCCATTCATCATTCTAGAATCCTGTAATAGTCCTAAAGAGCTAGATGGCCTGAAAGATGGCATTTACGCCAAAATTACCATTGCCAACAAGGGCAGTATCTTGCTGTTTTTGGAGCACCAAAAAACGCCTCTAACCGTGGCCAACTTTGTGGGACTAGCAGAAGGAAAAATCGCCAACAATTTCAAAGCTGAAGGAGAACCCTTTTTTAATGGCATGGTCTTTCACCGAGTTGTCCCTAACTTCATGATCCAGGGGGGCGATCCCCAAGCCAATGGCATGGGCGGACCTGGCTACTCATTCAAAGATGAATTTGATCCGAGCCTCAAGCACAGCCGTCCTGGCATCCTTTCCATGGCTAATTCTGGCCCTGCTACTAACGGAAGTCAGTTTTTCATCACACACGTGCCTACGCCACACCTTAACGGAAGGCATTCTGTCTTTGGCAATGTAGTGACAGGCCAGGACGTAGTGAATGCTGTGGTAGGCGGGGATGTCATTGAGTCCATTGAGATTCTCCGCAAAGGAGGAGATGCGAAAGCATTTGATGCTGCGGAGACATTTAGCAAGGCTGAAGCTGCTGGTCAGGTTGTAAGAAGATAGACTAGCTCTTTCAACTTAAGGCACGATCACCACAGGAAATTTGCCACGGATTACACGGATTTTCACGGATTCTTTTCTTTAATCTGTGCTAATCCGTGTAATCCGTGGCTCATTCTTTGACCTCCACTAAAAGGCTCGAAGAGCCTGGGTTTTCTAATCGTATCACCGATTTGTAAATGTAAGGAAGCAGAATTATTTGTAATGAATTCCGCCTGCTTTAAGGTAAATTTGTGCCATGAAGCGCCATTTACCCCTTAGTTTTACCCTACTTCTGTTATGTTTTACCTGTTCCAATCTTTGGGCGGAGGTCTATCCGATTTCTTTTGCCCAACGTGTGAGCCAAGCTCAGACCATCGCGCTGGTCACACTCGAAGATCAGCACAGCTATAAAGACGATCAAGGCCAGCAAATCTTTACCCTAAACCATCTCAAGGTGATGACTTATCTCAAGGGCCATCGCCAAGATGCCTTCATTTATCTGATCACCCCAGGGGGGATCGTGGGAAATGAAGGGCAATACACTTTTCCTTCGGCAAGGCTAGACAAGCACCACGAATATATCGTCATGCTTGCAGCTGACAATCAACGAATAGACGATAAGGCTTTTCGCGCTTTATACCCTAATCGAGTTCAAGCATTGGCTTATGGAAGCAAACAAGGCATCTTGACCTTACAAGATGGGCTTTATAAAGACTTGCTGGTCCTTCCGCCCAGTACCGAAGGGGCAATTTTCCGTCATATAGCGCAGCTTATTGGTGAGGAAAGCCTTACGCCTAATGGCGAATTATTTCCCCCAAGAATTCATCAAATTCCTTCCCCTAATAGAGCGACTATCTCTGCGCTCAAGAAGCGATCAGGCGTAGGAGGGTTTGCTGGGGGCACCATCGATAGCAGTTATGTGTTGGTCATCGAAGGCGGAGATTTGAATCCGCTGGGATTGGGTTTTCCAACCCCCATGCTGACCGTTTCTACCGTAGAATTCAGCAATGCTGATGATGGGGGGGCGACGATGATCCAGTGCCCAGTCCCAATCACTGATATATTTCAGTGGCAAGCTGATAGCATTGAGGTGATGGTGCCTGATCAGGCAGGTACGGGCATCGTTCGCGTATCGCCTTTTGGGACTACAGCTGTCACCTCTCCCATCACCATTGACTGGTCCGTCGTGCCGTCTTACAGTACCACCCAAGGTTTTACCAATTCAACGCGCCAGCGGCTGGAGTGGCTGGACATCAACAATGTAGGGGGGTATACCTTTGAGTTTGAGAGCGCCGTCCTCACCAATACCTCGGCACTGGCCGCTTATATCCGGGCCATGGAAACTTGGCGTTGCAATTCTTCTGTAAACATTCAGTATTCGACCCTTCCTGTCAATCTATCCATTGCCCAAAATGGCATCAGTCAAGTCGTTTTTGAGCCCGCATCTAATCTTCCCGCAGGCGTCTTATACGAAGCAACGCTTCGCTTCAATAGCAGTTTTGCTGTACCTAGTTGTGTCAGGTTCAACACGCTTTGGCGGGTGACAGAGTTGGACATTGCTTTTGTGGATGCACCTGGGGCACCTTTTAGCTGGAATTTTGGGCCAGGAGCTAGCGCTGGGAATGTATATGACTTTGAGTCTGTTGCCTTGACGGCCATCGGCCGTGCCATGGGGATAGGCTATATTAATGACATCACTAGCGCTATGCACTATATGCTCCCAGCTGGAACAGATAGGCGCAACCTTTCCTCAGGTGAAATCAATGCCGCTCAGTACAAAATGGCACATTCCATTGTCCCAAATTGCATCATTCCACCTAATCCCATGACCGCTGTCAGTAGCCTGAATTGTGTATTGGCTGGAGGCATAGATAATCCCCCAAGTGGCGATATATTTAAGGAAAATGAGACCCTATTTAGCCTATCTCCCAATCCTGTTAAGAATTTCCTTTCTATGGAGTTATTAGGGGCGGGAAAAGGAACAGCTTCCTTTAGGCTAATGGACCTGTCTGGCCGACAATTATTGCATCAGCAATGGGAACATGAAAAAGAAAGCACAGGGCAAATAGATCTCAAGGGATTGAGTTCTGGCATTTACCTGTATCATCTGGATATAGGGCAATCAAGCTTTCAGGGGAAATTAGTGAAGGAATAATTTTGAATGAGTGAATGTTGAATTTTGAATAGAACCTTAGCCATCAACTATTTATTGTTGCATAAATCATCAGCTAAAAACTCTCTTCTTCATTCTATCATCCACTCATTCTATCATTCACTCCTTCTATCATTCTCTTCTAGATATGCACAACCTCGCCGTAAGCTGCCGCAGCAGCTTCCATGATGGCTTCTGACATAGTCGGGTGTGGATGCACCGCCTTGATGATTTCGTGACCTGTGGTCTCTAATTTTCGCGCCAAGACGAGTTCAGCTACCATTTCGGTGACGCCCGCGCCGATCAGGTGTGCACCTAGCAATTCACCATATTTGTCGTCAAATATAAGCTTCACAAAGCCATCTTTTTTGCCTGCTGCCGTGGCTTTTCCAGACGCAGAGAAAGGAAATTTCCCAACCTTCAATTCGTAGCCTTTTTCCTTGGCTTCTTCTTCTGTGATCCCCACAGAAGCTACCTCAGGCTGGGTATAGGTACAGCTAGGAATATTGCCGTAATCCATGGGTTCTACGTCCATTCCTGCAATTTTTTCCACACAGATAATGCCCTCATGTGAAGCCACGTGTGCCAGGGCAGGCCCAGGTACCATATCGCCAATCGCGTAAATACCCGCCACATTGGTTTCATAATAGTCATTGACAAGCACTAGCCCGCGATCTGTCTTTATACCCAAGGCTTCCAAACCGATATTCTCCGTATTGGCGACAATACCAACGGCAGATAAGAGAATGTCTGCTTCGAGCTTTTCTTCACCTTTTTTAGTCTTGACCGTAGCTACGACCCCTGAACCCTTGGTATCTACCGCAGTGACTTCAGCGCTGGTCATGATATTGACCTTGTCTTTTTTGAAGGAGCGGTTCATGGCACGAGATACTTCTGCATCTTCTCTTGGCAGGATGCGATCCATGAATTCTACCACGGTCACTTTGGTACCAATGCTATTATAGAAATAGGCGAATTCCATCCCAATGGCACCAGAACCGACGATGATCATCGATTTGGGTTGATCTTTCAAAGACATTGCTTCGCGATAGCCGATGATCTTTTTGCCGTCTATCGGCATGGAAGGCAGGCTGCGTGAACGCGCACCTGTAGCGAGGATGATATGCTTGGCCCCATACGTCTGGCGCTTGCCGTCAGCATCTTTGACTTCAACCATCTTGCCAGGCTGCAAAGACGCAGTACCCATGATGACATCAATTTTATTTTTGCGCATCAAGAAGTCTATCCCCTTGCTCATATTCCCAGCGACCCCACGACTGCGGTCAATAATCGCTGTAAAATCAGGTTGATGCCCTCCAGATTTAATCCCATAACTATCCGAATGGGCAAAATAGTTGTTCACTTCTGCACTCTTGAGGAGGGCTTTGGTGGGGATACATCCCCAGTTGAGGCAAATGCCACCCAAGGACTCTCTTTCTACAATAGCGGTTTTCAAACCGAGTTGTGATGCGCGGATAGCCGCCACATAGCCGCCAGGTCCGCTTCCAATAACGATGAGATCGTAATTCATTATTAAGGGTTTTTTATTGAGTCAATTTTGATAAACGGCTGCAAAGTTATGAAATTCGCGTCAAATTTTTTCCAAGTGAATACCTATTCAGAAGCAATCTCCTTTATTTTCCGCCAACTGCCTATGTATCAGCGCATTGGCGGCAAAGCGATGAAAAAAGGCTTGGCAAATATCACCCAATTTTGTCAAGCCTTAGGCAATCCTCACCAGGACTTTCCCAGTATCCACGTGGGAGGCACCAATGGCAAAGGCTCTGTGAGTTCTATGCTCGCGAGCATCTTGATGGCCCAAGGGCTGAAAGTTGGCTTGTATACCTCTCCTCATCTGCGGACCTTCCGCGAGCGGATTCGCATCAATGGTGAACCCATCTCTAAGGCAGATGTTGTCGCTTTTTTGAACCACCACCAAGCGATAATAGAATCTCTCCAACCCAGTTTTTTTGAGTTGAGTGTGGGCATGGCCTTTGCCCATTTCGCTACTTCGAAAGTAGACATAGCGATCATAGAAGTGGGATTGGGAGGGACTAAAGACTCAACCAATATCATTCAGCCCATTTTGAGCATTATCACTAATATTTCCCTAGACCATGAAAATGCCTTAGGCCATAGTCTGGGAGAAATAGCTACGCATAAAGCAGGTATCATCAAACCGCAAGTCCCGGTAGTTATTGGTGCGACACACCCTGAAACGAAAGATGTTTTTACGGAAACAGCAGCTTCACAGGGCGCCCCTATCACCTTTGCAGACCAGCAGTTTCAGGTTGTATCCAATAAGCCTTCGCCAAACGGGCAACAGGTGACGGTTCAGGATAAAAGAAGCGTCTTGAGTACGTTTGATCTCGATTTGGCTGGTACCTATCAACAACAAAATCTCTTAACGGTTCTAGAGGCAGTGCGTCTCTTACCTTCCTTGAATCTTCCGCTGACCAAGGATGCGATTATATCTGGGCTTCAATCTGTAGGCGCATCAACGGGCCTATCAGGCCGCTGGCACAGGCTATCTGAGCAGCCGCTGATCTACTGTGATACGGCGCACAATGAGGCAGGCGTCACACAAGTAATGGCTCAGGTAACTCAGATTCCTCACAATATCCTCCATATTGTTTGGGGGGTAGTCGCAGACAAAACGCTGACGCGGATTTTGCCCCTTTTGCCTGCTTCTGCTCAATACTACTTTGTAAAACCAGCTGTTCCAAGAGGACTTTCAGCGGATTTGTTAGCCAAACAAGCATTGGATTTCGGGCTAAAAGGAAAAGCGTATGCGTCTGTCAATCAAGGCCTTAACGCTATGCGAGCAGCTATGGGGTCTGATGATCTGGGATTTGTGGGCGGAAGTACCTTTGTGGTAGCGGAAGTGGTAGACGGGGAATCGGATGAGGAGATTTAAACAAAGAAAAGTAAAAATAATGAACAAGGAATAATTAAGTAAAAAGGGAAGCGAATAGCCATAGAATTCTTTCTTCTTTCAACATAAAAGAGGCCTATTGTTTGAGAATCAAGCTATTATTTTATATGGAATTCCTTACCTTTGGCGCTCATTTTCTTAGTTTAGAATTACATTTCCTATGAGTCAATTTTCAATTACAGTAACAGATACTGACGGTTCTACTCGAACGATTTCTATCCCCTCCAATCCCAAAGAAAGCCTCATGCAAGTCCTCAATAAGCAGTCGTTTGACGTGCCAGGGTCATGTGGTGGCATTGCCAGTTGTGGGACCTGCCATATAGCTATTTTGGAAGGCAAAGTGTCCACAGAAATGTCGGAGGATGAAGATTGGATGCTTGACGATTTGGATAATCGAGAGGAAAATAGCCGTCTATCTTGTCAGATTCCAACCGTGGCCGATTTAGATGGATTGAAGATCAAAGTTATCGGAGAATAGGTTTTAGCACACATTTTGTGCAAAATATTAGTACATTTACCGTAAGAGGAAGTTAAACGTGTAATTTTTTGAAATAACATATAACTGAAATCAGTTCTATTTTCATGCTCAATTACCCTTATTAACCTCCTTTTACTCCACACTTTACCCTAGCTTTCATCACGTAAACCATCAAAATATCTTTTTGCCATGATTTGGAAGATATGTAAGAAATCCGTCTTTGTTGTATTACTTTTAGTATTTACAACGTCCCTCTCGCAAGCCAATATTACCGATATTCCCTTTTTTCAAGGAACTTTGGCTCAATTAGAAGCCCAAGCTCAGCACAGCAGAACGCCTTATTTCATCTACTTTTATGTTTCAGAATGCGATGAGTGTAGAAGAATGCAAAAGGAGACCTTTAATTATGGCCCATTGGCTAGTTTTGTAGAGAAAAATTTCCTAGCCTATCAGGTAGATGGCCTAGGTTCTAGTACAGGGAGAGCGATCAGGCATCGCTATAATGTAAAGAAAATGCCTACCTTGATCGTATTGGGACCCGAGAACCCCAATTCTTTCCGCCACCGCCAGGATGGATTCATCAGCGGCCCCCAAATGTTGAGCATTTTACAAAAAGCTGTCAAAGCGTCTGATCGCAATTTGAGCAATCGTGTGATCTCTACGGTCTCTCAACCGAATACGACCCCCAGCGAGAGTGGTACGAGTGATGCCCCTTCCTGGGATAGCAATATTGTGAACAGGAATACCGATTCCAATTATCCCGACTACAATTCTTCTCCTTCCATTGTCAGTACCAATGGAGAACCCACCTCTCGTGGCAATCAGACGGGGATGCGCGAAAGCAATGCCTATCCCAATAGCAGTGACAAGCAAGCCTATATGGAGCGTTATTTCTCCAACCGAGGAGAAGCTCGGGCAGGGTACCGTGGCGGAAGTCAAGCGACTGCTGCTGCCACCTATAATCCTGAAGATTATAATTATTCATTTATCGATGAGCAGCTTCAACCTGCTTACGAAGCCAGCAGTGGAAACTCGCAACCAGGATATCGTGCATCGACGAATTCGAGTAGCGGACTCACACAGACTGATCCTTTTGGAAATTATTCTTGGGTCGATGATGCTGTTAGGACTGACCCCTCTATTCTTACCAGAAGCCAGTCCCAATCCAATGCCAGGTTCAATCCCCCACAAAATCCTCCTCAAAAAGTCCCTTCTTTCCTAGATCATATGAGTCAATCTTCTCATGCTTCTCATGGACAAAGAACAGCCTCTACAGGTAATCAAAACAGTTTGAATTTATCAAATCTGCCTAACGGCACGATGCTCTATCGCACCCAAGATGGAAGTTGGTCTGTCACGAAACCAAGTAATACAGCTTCCGCTAGTTCAGCAGGTCAACGTACACGTGGACAAGAAGCCCCAGCCCAACCAAAGGTGGTAACCCGCGAAGTGAGTCGTTCCGTTCCAGGCTTAAGCAATTATAGCCCTAAAGACATTGTTAACAACACCTTTAGCCTTGTCATAGGAAGCTTTAGCAGCCTAGGAGAGTTAAAAACTGAAATTGCAGAATTTAAGCAACACAATAATTCACGTCTGTGGGTCTATAGCGAAAAGATTAATAATCGCCGCTTCTTCAAGCTTGCTATGGGTGAGTATGGAGGTGAGCAAGAAGCAGTCTCTGATGCTATCAGAATGGGTGCTTCCTGGGATGCAATCGAAGTAGTGAATCTCGCGAAGCTGAATTAAGATATCTCAGAATTTTCCTGAAAAAGTAGGGCTAGATGATTATCTAGCCCTACTTTTTTTATTTGTCCTCCCAGAATCTATAGGTTGCTGTTTCTTCAAATATAGCTTCTAAAAGCACCTCTTCGATTTCAGCAAGCGTTTTACCGCGCCTACTGAGTACATGCTTGGCTACCGCTAGGGCTTTGGGCAATTGGTAAGTAGCCTGAGGTTCATGACCTCCCCAGCTAAAAGAGGGGACAAACTTGGCAGGGAATCCCGCCCCAAAGATATTAGCTGATACACCTACCACTGTACCTGTATTGAACATCGTGTTGATGCTTGTCTTGCTGTGGTCGCCCATCATGAGGCCACAATGTTGTGAGCCTGTGGGTTCATATTGACCTGTAGCATAGTTCCACAGTTTTACTTCCCCATAATTACTTTTGAGGTTAGAGGTATTCGTGTCCGCTCCAAGGTTACACCAATGACCGATGACCGAATTACCAAGATATCCATCGTGAGATTTATTACTGTATCCCATGATGACAGAATTCCCTACTTCTCCCCCCACCTTTACATGAGGCCCAAAACTGGAGTCTCCGCGCAGTTTTGCCCCCATAGAAACCTTGGCATTCGTACCAAAAGCATGTGAACGCGCAATGATGGCCCCTTCTCCAAACCGGACATTGGGACCGATATAGATGGGACCATCTTCTGCATTGATGAGATTGCCGCGCATCTCGACCCCTTCTGAGACAAAGAGATTGTCTTTCCCATATACCTTCGTGAATGGATCGGTGATCGGGGCTGATTTTCGATCTGAGATGGCCAATTCAAAGTCAAAGGCGATAAGCTGGGCATTCAGCTGGAATAAATTGGGTAATTGTCGAATGGCATTGCCTTTCCAATCGATAGTGATTTTTGTCAACCCAGATTCTTCTAGCAGATTTCCCTGATTGGTACCAGCCTTTGAGTTCCAATTAATTGACGATCGTACCAAAAGGATCTCCTCTCCAGCAATGACAAAACTTTCAGGGGCAATTTCTTGGATAGCAGCGATTAGGAAGTCGTCTGGAATGCATTTCCCATTGATCCAGATACTTTCTCCTGAAAGAATTGGAGCATTCCATACTTTTGCCAAAAATGGCTGGGCTACCCCTTTGACAGGCTCTTTGAGCACTTTCTCCCATCGTTCACGATTCGTGAAGATTCCCGCACGCAATTCGTATATGGGCCGTGTAAAGGTAAACGGCCGTAAATCCATATGGCTAATATCTTCAAAGACAAGGTATTGCATGGGGCGAATTTGGGAAAGGATTTTCTGAATCTTATTAGGGGAATCTAAGATCAATAACAAAAATAGAGCAGTTCAAAAGAACTGCTCTATTTTCTTAAAACATCTGCTGTAAAGCAAAAGATGTTTATGATTTCTTGCCATAACGACGGTAGAACTTGTCTACACGACCCGCGGTATCAATCAGTTTCTGCTTTCCTGTGAAGAAAGGATGTGAGTCACTTGAGATTTCAAGTTTCACCAAAGGATACTCATTTCCATCTTCCCAAGTGATTTTGTCACCTGTTTTGATGGTGGAGCGGGTCTTAAAGGCAAAGTCGGTAGAGATGTCCTTGAAGATAACTTCTCTATATTCTGGATGAATTCCTTCTTTCATGATTGTTCAAATTATTGTTTGGACCGCAAATATAAAAGCTTGAGAGGAAATAACCAACGCTTGCGAGTCCATTTTCGCATGAACCAACGCTTGGTACCCCATTTTCGTTGGGAAGGAAAGGCAATTTTGAGAGAATACAAAGAAATAATACCTTTGCCTTTAGGATTGTCGTCTGCTATGCACAAAACACACTACTTACTTCTTATTAGTTTTTGCTGTTTGCTTTTTGCTCAGCAAGCCCATGCGCAGTCTATGAACCTCAACCACTTCATGGCCAAGTCTGAAGGGGCATCTGTCATTGTCAAATGGGAACTCCAAGATGAAGCAGGGGTGACGGAGTTTAAGCTTTATCGAAAAATAGATCAATCAGGAGAGTATGAGCTTGTAGAGACCCTTCAAGCCAATGGTGCGCTCACTTATACGTTTATGGATGATGACATTTTCAAAAATGAGTCCAGCATCATCACGTATGAGCTACATGTATTGCATAATGGGCAATACATCAAGTTTTATACAACCCTTTCCCATAACCCCACCGCTATCCAGCGTACCTGGGGGAGCATCAAGTCGATGTTTAAATAAAAAATCCTAAGAGGATTTTTTTTTTATAAGAGGCGATCTCAGATTTAGGGAATTATTTTCTGTGGTAATCTGCGTAAATCTGTGGTGTTATCTCTTTTCTTTTGCTTTTATTAATTCAATAACCATAACCAAATCCTCCGGGCTATCCACAGCCGGAGACTCGAACTCCGTCTTGCCTACCCGAATCGGGTACCCATTGGCGAGCCAGCGAAGCTGCTCTAGGGACTCTGTCTCTTCCAGATAGGAAGGCTTCATCTGGCTGACAGCCAGCAAAGCATTTCGCTCAAATCCATAGATACCTACATGCTTTAGGAAAACACCCTTTTTTATCCATTTATCCAACGCTTCTTTATCCCTTACATAAGGAATAGGCGCCCTACTGAAATACAGCGCATTTCCCTTATGGTCTAGCACCACCTTCACTGCATTCGGGCTTTGCAGAAAGGAAGCGCTCTGGATCGTTCTAGCAAGGGTTGCAATTTTTGCTTGGTCTGAACCATGTAGCAACGCCCCCAACTGATCTATCTGCCGAGGATCGATCAAGGGCTCATCCCCTTGGATATTCACATAATGGCTGAAATCAGGCCATTTCTCTGCAACCTCCCCTACCCTTTCTGTTCCTGAAAGATGGTCCGATCGTGTCATCACTACTTTTCCCCCAAACCTATTGACCGCCGACGCTATTCGCTCATCATCCGTTGCGACCACCACATCCGCCAACGAATGGGCTTGCACACATCGCTCATAGACATGCTGGATCATGGGTTTACCCAAAATATCAACCAAGGGCTTACCAGGGAATCGTGTAGAGGCATAGCGGGCAGGGATGACACCAAGAATCATAGGGGATTGAGTTAATTGCTAATTTTTTGCTTATTTCAGACATGAAATACGTCAAACTCGCAGGCGCCTGCCTGAACCAGACGCCCTTGGATTTCAGGCACAATGTCGAAAATATTCTCCAGACCATCCAATCCGCCCAAAAAGAAGAAGTGAGTATTCTCTGCCTACCAGAACTCGCGATCAGCGGGTATGGATGTGAAGATGCTTTCTTCAGTGAAGATGTCCTCCAACGATCCCTTGAGGGCCTAAAACGCATCGCAGCAGCTGCGGCAGACATCACTGTTTCTGTGGGATTGCCGATGGTCTTTGAAAATTGTCTGTACAATTGCTCCTGTTTTATCCACAACGGCCAGGTCATGGGCTTTGTGGCTAAACAAGAGTTGGCGGGAGATGGCATTTATTATGAACCGCGATGGTTCAAGCGTTGGCCAGAAGGCCTGGTGGTGGAGTACTTGTGGGAAGGAGAATCCTACCCCTTTGGGGATGTCCTGTTTGAAATCGATACGGTCCGTATAGGATTTGAGATTTGCGAAGACGCCTGGAACGGCGTCCGTCCCGCCCAACGTCACTACCGCCACAACGTCGATCTCATTCTCAACCCCAGCGCTTCTAATTTTGCGCTCGGCAAAACCAAAATACGGGAACTCCTCGTGACCGAGACTTCTCGGTCCTATAACTGTACCTACCTCTACAGCAACCTCCTCGGCAATGAATCTGGGCGCATCATCTATGATGGTGAAATTCTCATCGCCCAGTGTGGGAACCTCCTGGCACGCAATAAGCGCTTCAGCTTTGAACCCTTCCAACTGCTCACAGCCGTCGTAGACCTCGATTTTGTCAACTTACATCGAAAGAAATCCTTCAATTTTGAACCCGAGATTCCCCCTTTTCTGGTCCAAATAGCAGGCAAACTGCCCTTGGCAAGGCCACAATCGGAGGCCAATCTGGTGGAACCGATTGAGTCCAAATTCGAAGAATTCTATTTGGCAGAGACCTTAGCACTTTTCGATTATATGCGAAAGAGTTATAGCAAAGGCTTTGTCCTCTCTCTTTCGGGTGGCGCAGACTCCAGTTGCTGTGCGGTATTGATTGCAAAGACTTTTGACCGAGCTGAAGAAGAACTAGGTCGTGATCAGTTGTTGAAAATGCTTCAGTATGCCAATCTTTCGCCCGATGCTTCCATCTCTTCCCAATTGCTGACCTGCGTCTATCAAGCTACTGCGAATAGCGGCGATGCGACCCTTGAGAGTGCGAGAGAGCTCGCCAATGGCCTCGGCGCTACTTTCCATCTCTGGGATGTAGAGGGCCTTCACAAGGGCTATAAAGCCTTAGCAGCCCAGGCTTTAGGGCGAGATCTTAGTTGGGAGCAGGACGATTTGAGTTTGCAAAATATTCAGGCCCGCCTTCGGGCACCCGGGATCTGGATGCTCGCCAATCTCAATCGCGCCTTGCTAGTCACGACCAGCAATAGAAGTGAAGCTGCCGTAGGTTATGCCACCATGGATGGGGATACCGCAGGGGGATTGGCGCCTTTGGGGGGGATAGACAAGGCTACCCTAATAGAATGGCTACATTGGGCAGAAAAGGAATTGGATATTCCTTCTTTGAAGTACGTCAACTCTCTGACGCCCACGGCCGAGCTTCGCCCCTCTGACAATAAGCAAACAGATGAAACGGATTTGATGCCTTATCCCATTTTGGAAGCTATAGAAGAAAAGGCGATTGGGGAATATAAATCGCCTGTGGAGGTTTTCCATAGCTTGCAGGGGATAGTAGCTGATGAATTGCTTCGAAATTATATCCGAAAATTCTTCACATTGTGGAGCCGCAATCAGTGGAAGCGGGAACGCTATGCGCCTTCTTTTCATCTCGATGATAAGAATCTCGACCCTAAGACTTGGTGTCGGTTTCCTATTTTGAGCGGCGGATTTCGGGAAGGGTTGGCGGAATTGGAAGAATTATCGATTGATTGATTATTATAGTAGAGGCGCGATTTATCGCGACTCTACCATCAAAAATATTATTATTTCAACATGCGCATCATCATTGCAGGAGCTGGGGAAGTCGGGTACCATTTGGCAAAAATGTTGGCAGATGAGGAGCACGATATCATTTTGATAGATCGCGCAGAATCTGCGTTGCAACGCGCATCGAACCACCTGGATGTCATCACGCTACGCGGCAGCTCTATTTCTATCCAATTGCTGGAAGAAGCACGCGTGGCTGACGCGGACTTGCTGATAGCTGCTACTTCTTCTGAAGAAACCAATATTTCTACCGCAATCATCGCAAAGCACTTGGGCGTCAAACGGACGATCGCCCGCATTAGCAACCTGGAGTTTCAGATCGAGAAGGAGAAATTGGACCTCAATCAATTGGGAATAGATGCCATGGTCTTTCCTGAAGACCTTGCTGCCAAGGAGATCTCACGCCTCATCAAACGCTCCGCACTTACCGACTCATTCGAGTTTGGAGGAGGGAAACTCACCCTTACGGGGGTCATTCTGGAAGAGGAGGCCCCTATTATCGACAAGACCATTGTAGAGGCGGTAAAGCTGGTTCAAGGGCTAAAATTCACTGTTGTGGCCATTCATCGCAATGGAGAAACGATAATCCCCAGAGGGGAAACTGTTTTCGAAGCAGGAGATCACGCCTATTTTATCAGTCACCCAGAGCGGCTGGGAGACATCATGAAACTCTCTGGCAAAACCAAAGTAGGCATCAAAAATATCATGATCCTTGGCGGAAGCCTCATCGCTCGGCTTTTTGCCCAAAAATCCCAACACAAATACAACCTCAAGCTCATTGAGATCGATCGCGAAAAGTGTTATGACTTAGCAGATGAACTCAAAGAGACCCTGGTCATCCATGGGGATGGTAGTGATGTGGAGCTATTAGAAGAAGAAGGCATTTCTGAAATGGATGCCTTTATCGCCGTCACCGGCAATTCAGAAACGAATATCATTTCGAGTCTGGTGGCCAAGACCCATGGCGTCCAGCGCACCATCGCCCTGGTCGAAAACATTGCCTATATCAACCTTTCACAGAATATTGGCATTGATACCCTAATCAACAAAAAGCTGATCACGGTGAACAACATCTTCCGATATGTTCGGGAAGGAGAAGTAGCAGCCCTGACAAGTCTACATGGGATAGATTCCGAGGTGCTGGAATTTGTGGTAAAAAAAGACTCTAAGATCACTCAATCACCTATCAAAAACCTGGTCGGGTTTCCGAGAGAAGCTGTCATTGGAGGAATAATCCGTAAACAAAAAAGCTTTATCGCTAGTGGAAATATCCAAATCAAAGCAGATGACCATGTGGTGGTTTTTTCTGTTCCCAATTGCATCCATCAGGTTGAGAACTTTTTTAAATAAACCTGCAACCTTTGTCCCCTTTTGGCATCTTTAATGCACGCTAAACAAAAGGAGATATCATTTAGTTGGTAAGCCTTTCGATAAAAAATAAGTCTTAACAATTATTTAACTTTTATTCCAACACTTTCACACAAGTGTTCCGTATAGCATAGTAGTTTGAGGAATTATTGATGTATTGATTAAAATAATTACTAATTCTTTACCCTACTTTTTCATTCATATTGACAAAAAAATTTCATGTAAATACTCAGCTTTTGGTTTGATGAAGCTCGCCACCACGGCGAGCTTTTCTTTTTAAAAGACCTCGGAGGATTTAACCAGAATTGTGGCTAATCCTCCGAGGTCTTTTCCCATCAAAAAGGGCCAATCCACAATGGATTGGCCCTTTTGGTATTCTTATAGATACGGATGTTATTTGTTGTTCTTCACAAAATCATTGATCTGATCTGAAGGAACAATCTCTTCCTTGAAGGTGTAAGCACCTGTCTTGGGATTTTTGATTGGAAGTATCACTTTGGTAAAGGCTTTTGCTTTACTCTTATCGCGGTATCCTGCAACTGTTTTCTTTGCCATGATTCAAATGATTATTTGGTCTCTTTGTGGATGGTATGCCTTTTAAGGATCGGATTGTACTTCTTGAGTTCAAGACGTCCGGATGTATTTCGGCGATTTTTGGTGGTCACATAGCGTGAAGTCCCTGGCTGGCCAGATTTCTTATGCTCTGTGCACTCCAAAATAACCTGAATTCGATTTAATTTACTCTTTTTTGCCATGATATGGAAATTGTCACATGTTTATTCGTAAGGGGTGCAAATTTAGGGAAAATCTCCTTTATCCAAAAGCTTTAAGTGTATAATTTTGAATGAATGGGGAACAATTTTGAATAAATGAATGCTTGTCCTGAGTTGTCCCTGAGCCAGTCGAAGGGTATCGAAGGGTTGAATTTTGAATACTTGCTATCTACTTCAAGATGATTTTTTGACCAAATTCCCCTATTGACGTCGAAACCAGAACCTGATACATACCTTTTGGCAAGTCATTTACCCTAAACTGCTTGCCAGCGATATTGGCTGTTAGGACTTTTTGCCGCCACACCTCCTGCCCCATTATATTCACCAACCTCACAGAAACTTCGGGGTCAGTTATCACAGAGATAGGAAGTTTCAGGCTAAATATTCCTGTACAGGGATTGGGAAATACAGTCAGCAGGTGCCTTGTCAAATCATTCTCAAGTCCTGTTGCAGGGTCATGCTCATAAGCCCCCATGTCAGGAGTCCCATTTGCCATACGGCCAAACCCTCGCTGATCCACAGCAGGCAGTCCTACAGAGGCGGCATTTCCTGCATCTATCGCTGGGCTTCCGCTGCCAAGGGCATGGGTATAGGTCAATCCGCCGTGGTACTGTAGCCCCCCAAGCTTGGGGTCCTGGTTGACCAGGTCCCCTGTCTGAGTCTGGAAAGCAGTCATTGTGGTATCACCAATCAGGTTATAGCCTTCAGAAGTGACCTTTCCATACAGGTCATTTCCTTCATCTCCCATATTCCCCGCCACAATGGTATGGTTCAAAGTGACATCAGCCATTGGCTGGTTGTAAATCGCTCCCCCCCTTTTTTTGGCTTTGTTCAGGGTAAAAGTGCAAAATTGAAAATTGGCGGAGGTAGGATGGGTAAAGGAATAATTGTCCAAAGCACCTCCGTCCACCAAGGTAGCCGTGTTTTCACTAAAGGTACTATTGACCACAAGCAAGTCTGCTGGTGCGCCATCTCCATAGTTGGCAATGGCTCCACCACTCACCGCCTCATTTTGGAAGAAAGTGCACCGTTGAACCTCAAGGTTTCCCTTATTGAGGATGGCTCCACCACCAAAGCGAGCCGGGCGCCCATACGCCAACGTCAGGTCTTGCAAGTGAATATTGACGGAGGTATCTACTTCAAATATCCGCGTACGGCCCGTTGCTTTCAGCCATACACCTATTGAGCTATTGCCAAAAATACTCAAGTCTTTATCCAGAAAAATCTCTTCTGCCACCCAGAGCGTCCCGCTGACCTGGTCCAATTGAATGGTATCTCCTGGGCAGGCGTTTAAGACAGCATGTCGCAACGAGCCTGCACCGTCGCTCTCCTTGCTCCTCACACTGGCATCATACCCCCCATCTCGCTCCAAAGCGCCCATATCGGGTGCCATATCACGCATATGGCCCCGCTGGTCCATCCCCGGCAAGCCAGCTTCATTTACCCCACCGTCTATCGCGAGGCTATTGCACTGCAAGGCATGGGTAGGAACGGGGCTTCCATTTTCTGCCAAAGGGCTCAAGTGTGGGTCTACATTGAGGGTATCCTTGGAACCCCGAACGTGATTGATCGAAGGGCCATAGGTGATTTTCCCCATCATCAATCCGCCCAAAGAATGCAGGTTCCCAAATACATTGGGGTTATTGATACGTCCGCGATTTCCAGCGATGATGGTGTTTTTATAGTAGGTAAGCCCAAACTTTGCGGCATCTACGCCCCCTGCCTCATCGGCTTCATTGTCAGTGATGGTGCAGTGGATACAGACAAAGGAGCGGGTGGAGTCGGTTTCGTCTTGAAAGATCTGAACGGCTCCGCCTGTTTTGGAGGCTTTATTTCCAGAAAAAGTGGTGTTAATGGCCAGGATTTTTCCGCGTCCGCCAAATCTACCTTCAGTAAAGATGGCGCCTCCTGCCTCAGGAATAGGGCTGACGTCTATGGTAGCAGGAGGCGTAGCCGTATTATTGACAAATGCACAATCATTGAGGGTAATTATAGCATTGCCTCCATTTTCTCCCGAATTCAGAATCGCTCCTCCAAAAGCCCCTGAATTCGCCAGAAACACGCATTTCTCAAATATTACTTCCCCAAAATTTCTTAAGGCCCCTCCTCCGGCAAACTGGTAAGAAGTGTCAATCATGGCATTACCATGGCTGAGGGTAAGGTCAGATATATAGACCACCGTCGCCGTATCAATCAGCATAATCCGCACCTTATCAGCCCCGCTGATGGTCAATTGGTCAGCTCCTGGCCCAAAGAGAGACAGAGATTTGTCAAATTTCAGCGAAGCATTCAAAGAGATTTCACCTGCAACGGCAAAGGAGATGCTATCGCCAGCAGCGGCATTCGCAATCGCTTCTCGAAGGCTACCCGCCCCTGTATCAGAAAGAGAGCTTACAGTAATGGTGCTGGCGCTAGTTGTCTGTAACAAAAGAAAGCAAGCGACCATTAGTAGCATTTTTTGGAAAATCATGGCGATAATTGGAGTTAAGGAATAAATCAAAGGGAAAACGTAGAAAAGACACCAAAAGTACGCATTTATTTTAGGCTATAAAATCGTAGCTTTCGCCGAAATTCTATCAAGTGATGTCCCGCATTGATCCCCGAAATTCGCTTTTTCTGATCAGTATTGCCTATCTCATCATAGGAATTCTGACCATTATTTTCTTTCCTGGAACGGGGGATTCGGGGGATAGTGTGAACCACTATCTCCATGCAAAATATGCTTTAGCTCATCCGCATCTTTTTTTTAGTCATTGGGGGAAGCCCATCTTCACCCTCCTCAGCTTCCCCTTTGCGCAGTTTGGATTTGCGGGGATGAAGGTCTTTAACCTTTTGGTGTCTCTTGCGACGATGGCACTGACCTATCAGACGGCCAGGCACCTGAAGTATCCCAACTATGCGTTGATTGGGCTATTGTGGCTGTTTGCCCCCCTGGTATTTGTCCTGACATTTAGTGGTCTGACTGAGCCGTTGCTTGCGTTAAGCTTTATTTTGGGTATCTACTTGTTGGTAAGAGAAAAATATGTTGCAGCAGCAGTCATTATCTCTTTCACCCCATTTATCCGCCCTGAAGGGCTGATCTTTATGGGCATGTACGCCATTTTCTTTGCTTATATAAAGCAGTGGAAGGCGATTCTTTGGCTAGCCACAGGCCATATATTTTATTCCTTGGCGGGATACCCGCTGTATCAGGACCTGCTTTGGATCTTTACTAAAAACCCCAATGCGATTTTGGGCAGTCAGTACAATACAGGGGATCCTTTCCATTTCTTCATCCAGATGACCTATATATTGGGGATTCCGTTGTATGGCTTGCTCTGGCTAGGCGTGGTGCGATTTGGGTGGAAAGCGATCAAGGATCGGGCAAGTCTGCTGTCATTGGAAGTCTGGATGGTCTATGGCTGCTTTGGGGCTTATTTTTTGGCACATACGCTGTTTAACTATTTTGGATTGTTCAAATCCATGGGGATGAATAGGGTCTTTATCGGGGTTATGCCGTTGATGGCGTTGATCATCTTGCGCGGCTTCAATTTTCTCACGGAGGAACTGAAATTGCTCAAGAACCCTAAGCTGAAACGTGGTTTTCAAGGAGCGATTATCTTTTACCTGGTCATTTTCCCTTTTACCTCCAATCCTGCTGCGATAGACTGGAACCGCGATTTGACATATGGTACCGATCAGCAAGTGATTTATGAAGTGGTAGATGGATTAACACAAAAGGACGGCTTTGATCCCAACGCACAAAAATTCTTTTACTCCCATCCTTTTTTGAGTCAGGTCCTGGATATTGATCATTTTGATCGCAACCAAAGGCTCCAACTGCTTAAGGGCGAGCTGAAATATCACTTGGAAGCCGGTGACCTGATCATCTGGGACCACTGGTTTTCAGTAGTAGAAGATCACGTTCCCCTGGAATTTCTAGAACAACACCCCAAACTCGAAAAGGTCCAGTCTTACCAAAAATACCGAGGAAATATCCTCGTTCAATTAGTCGTCTTCAGGGCCATTTAATGTTGCCATTTTTTATACTCAGGACATTCATTCTATCATCCTATCATTCACTCATTTTATCATTCTATATTACTTGTGACATGTCCAAAGTCGCTGACATCCTGAAGCAGTATTGGGGCTACGATTCATTCCGTACGCCACAAGCTGAGATCATCGAATCTGTGCTGTCTGGGAAGGATACAGTAGCTTTGCTTCCAACTGGTGGCGGCAAGTCGGTGTGCTTTCAAGTGCCTGGAATGGCCTTGGAAGGGATGACCCTGGTGATCTCTCCGCTTATCGCTTTAATGAAAGACCAGGTGGATGGCCTTAGGCGGATGGGCATTTCTGCTGCGCTCATTTCAAGTGGCATGCCACTTCAAGAAATAGATCGCGTCCTTCAACAAGCTATGGATGGTGCTTATAAATTCCTGTACGTCGCGCCCGAGCGTCTGCATTCGGAGATGTTTCAGCTTCGCCTGCCTCGCATGAACGTCTCTCTGCTAGCCGTGGACGAAGCCCATTGCATCAGTCAGTGGGGATATGACTTTCGCCCGACCTACCTCGAAATCCCATTGATCCATCAACTTCTTCCTCGTATTCCCACCATTGCACTTACCGCTTCGGCTACCAAAATGGTCCAAACGGACATCATTGAGAAGCTGGAGCTGAATCAACCTGCCGTTTTCAGCAAGAGCTTCAGGCGGGAGAATCTTCGGTATTTTGTGATAAAGGAGGAAAATGTAGAAGAGCGAATATTGACCATCTGCTCACGCATGCAAGGCACGGGCATCATCTATGTCCGGACGCGCAAGCTCAGTACAACTGTGGCGACTTTGCTCCTCAAAAAGGGCTTCAAAGCCGCTGCTTATCACGGCGGCATGCCCAATTCCGAACGGGACAGGGTGCAAAAATCGTGGATAGAAAACGAAACGCGCATCATCGTCGCCACCAATGCCTTTGGCATGGGCATCGATAAGCCCGACGTAAGATTTGTCCTACATTACAATCTTCCATTTGACCTGGAAAGCTATTACCAGGAGGCTGGAAGAGGCGGCAGGGATGGCAAAACGGCCTTGGCAATAGCCTTTGACAATCCCATCGATATTGCAGAGGCCAAACGTTGGCAAGCCCAGAAGTATCCTTCTTGGGAGCAAGTGCAGCGGCATTATACCTTTCTTGTAAATCATTTTAACCTCCCCAACAAAGGCAGTGTCTACTTACGGGTTCCTTTTGACATCAAAAGGCTAGCGAAGGAAAGTGGGGAAAGTGTACTTCCATTTTACAATAGCGTCAAGTTATTGGATCGAGAGGGATTGCTGAAGTTGGAAGAGGACAAAGACGACTACGGATGGATGATGATCAAGGCGAGGCCGAGAGATGTATTTTCATTTAAGGAAAATCATCCAGAGGAAGGGGAGGTATTGGACTATGCCTTGAGAACTTTGGGCGGAGAGGTTTACTCTGTAGACATGCGGTTTTTGCCAGGACATTGGGCACATCGGTTAGGGATACAGCCCGAACAGATGCAAGCGATCTTGGGTCGATTGGTTGCTTACAAAATGATCCGGTATCGTCCTCCTCAAGGCACTCCGATGATTACTTTTTTTGAAGCAAAACGACGTCTAGTGCCTCAGGACATCAATTGGGACAAATATACCTTCCTCAGAAAGCAGTCAGATTTTCGCTTCCAAGAAATATTGCACTATCTTCACCAAACGGCTGTATGTAGGAGCCTGATCATTCAGCACTATTTTGGGGAACAAGCCCACGAACCATGTGGGAAGTGCGATGTATGCATAGGCAGGCACAAAACGAAGGTCTCTGACAACGACTTTCAGCATATAAAGGGGGCTGTCCTCACAGCAGTGAAAAGTGGCACCATGACCTATCGGGAGGTCTTACAAAGCCTTGGAGTCGGAACGCCTGCCCAGCGAGAAAAAGTACTACGCTATTTGATCGATAAAGAAATTATCCAGGCCACCACGAAAGGGGAATTAAAGTTAAGTAAATAGGGTAATTATGAATGTTGAATATTGAATGATAAATGTTGAATGAGGAAGGTTTTATTCAAAAAATTTATTCTATCATCCGCTCATTCAATCATGCTCTCATTCAAAATCGATTAGGTATGAAGGGATTAAAGATCATCTGTATAGGCGTGTGGATGGGGGGCTTAATGGCTTGCCTGTTTGGGCAAAGTACCAGTGCCACTATGTGGGCACATGAAGAAAGGCTTTTCCAGGACCCTGGTTATGCTGGTGATATGGCCCAGATGGATCAGCAGCTGATGCGCTTGCAGATGCATGCGGCTGGCACTTCCAGCCGTCAAGACGATTCCTCTCTGCTACAGATTCCCGTTGTATTTCATATCCTCTCCGCCAACAGTAGCAATTTCCTCGCAAATACCCGTGTCTTCAGTGCCCTTGACAAGCTCAATGAAGCCTTTCGCAAGAAAGGATTTTATAATCAAGGCGCTAGTGCCGACATGCACATTCAATTCTGCATGGCTGCTATTGCCCCTGATGGTTTACCCACGAATGGGATCAATCGCATCACTACCCCTTTTGCCAGAGTCCCTTCTCTCGAAAAAAACATTGAACTCAAAGAAACTTTTAACTGGGACCCCAGCAGTTACCTCAATATTTATGTGGTCAGTGAGATCCGGTTTTCAACCAATGGCGTTGACACACTTGATGTCAACAGCATTGCTACTTTTCCCGTTGACGCAGGGAAAATCTCAGACGGAATCACCATCCGTGGCAACTTCATAGGGCATGTAGGCTATCCAGAGAATGCCGCCCAACTGGTGAAGGAAGTTGGGCATTATTTGGGACTTTTCAGCACCTTTTATGAGGGATGTGCCAATGACGACTGTATGCTCCAAGGCGACCGCGTATGTGACACTCGACCAGACAATAATGCTGTGGTCAATGAAGGCTGCTTTCCCAATAATAACTGCCTGACGGATGCACATGATTCACGCAAAATAAATCCCTTTGTGTTGGACAGTTTTGACATGAATCACCTATTCATGGACCAAAATGACCTCAGTTGTCTATATGCCTTTACTGATGGGCAAAGAGCACGTGCCCGGGCAGCCTTGAAGTACTTTCGAGGTAGCCTACAGCAGTCAAGGGCCTGCATGACCCCTGAACCTTATGATGCAGGCCTATCCCAATTAGATAGTCCATCATTAATCCATTGCCAAGAGATGGTCAGTCCACGAGTCGAATTGATCAATTATGGGCTGGTGCCTTTGACGGAGGTAAAAATCAAATACCAATTGGATCAGGATACTATCTATTCCTTACAGTGGGCTGGGAACCTGAAGTATACTGAAAGAGAATTCTGTAGTTTGCCGAGTATCCCCGCAGCCTTCGGCTTCCACCAGTTGACAGTGTACACTGACTCCCCCAACCTATTCGCAGATGGCCAGCCATCGAATGATACGGTACGCCTAGGCTTCACAAGGCCCATTCCTTTGGCTAAACCTTTTTTGATTGATTTTGAGGAGGATATTCCCGATAAATGGGCCATTGACAACCCCCAAGGGGAGACGTGGGAGAGGGTAAAAAAAGGATGTAATCCGAACTTAGGAAATGCCTATTGCCTGACTCTGAATAACCAATCTTTCTACGAAACAGGCTATGCAGATGCCTTCATATCTCCTCCCATCGACCTGACGCAACTCCAGCAGAGTTTACTTTCCTTCGATATTGCCTACGGGTTCGACCCTTCCGTCTCCCAAGGGACTGATACCTTATCCGCCCTCATTTCGCTAGATTGTGGGCAAACTTTCTTCTCTGTACCCCTCTTTTCTCGGTCAGGCAGCAACCTCGCTACCCAGATCATCAGCACAGATACAGTAGACCTGTGGCAACCCCGACGGTGTGAAGACTGGAAGACAATCTCCGTCAATATTGACCTCTTCACAGGCCGTCATGCCATGATCAAATTTGTCTACAGGAAGTCCCAAAATGGATTTCCCATTTATCTCGACAATATTCGAATAGATGCTTTTCCTACCCTTCCCGTAGCAGAAGATCTTTCTCAGCCTGCCGATATCCAAGTATACCCCAATCCTTCCTCAGGAGACTTTTTTGTAAATATTCAGACAACCCAGCCACAAACGGGCCAACTCGAAATCTGGAATGCTATAGGGCAAAAAATACACACCCAGCCAATCTCCATTGATCCCGGCGCCGCCCCTTTGTCCATACATTTGCCTCCCAATTTGGCTGGGCTATTTTTCCTAAAGGCCCACCTCCCTACAAGAATCCTGGTGAAGAAGATTGTAATAGGAAAATAATGATCGTAATTTAATTGTAAATTAAATTTACTTGGTAACCATTTACCATCATCTCTTCCTCCTCTTCATGCAACACATCTACCTCTGTTTCCTTTGGATCTTCTGTCTTTGCTCTGTGTGTTTTGGGCAAAACCATTTTGCGCCCTGTGGTTCACGGTGTGACCATGAAGCGACGATGGCAGAATTCCCTGCCACTGAGATTCTAGAACAGCGGCTAGATGCTTTTTTGATGCGGCGAATCCTCCAAGACAGACTGGTGGGAAGGCGGAGTGGGGATTCTGCCATCCATACGATTCCTGTCGTGTTTCATGTCATGCACGAGTGGGGCCTAGAGCAATTGTCTATGAGCCAAATTCAGTTGGAACTCACTCGGTTAAATGATGCATACCGCAATCGAGGGTATTTTGATCAAGGGGAAGGCGTGGATACCCACATCGAATTTTGCCTGGCCCAAGTGGACCCCGATGGGAATCCTACTTCTGGGGTAGAACTGGTCTATAGTCCTTTTGCGGACATTAAATCCCGCACAGAGAACTACGACATGCGCGCCCAATACAATTGGGATGCGTCGCGCTATTTGAACATCTACACGACTAGGAGTATCCAATTTCTCATCGGTTTTGATACTGTGAATGTGATTGGTACAGGTTCCTACCCTACCGATATTGGAACGGGCAGAGATGCCCTTACGATCATCGCATCAGTGATCGGGGTACCCAATGACCCTGAACAGTCTATCACCTTGGTTCACGAAGTAGGCCATTTCCTCGGCCTCTATCACCCCTTCACCAATGGCTGCGCCAATAAGGACTGCCTTATGGATGGGGACCGCGTATGTGATACGCCACCTGATAATCTATCCACTACCTTCGAAGGGTGTATCGTCAATAATAATTGCACCACCGATTCGGATGATCCGCGCAGCATCAATCCCTTTGTGGTTGATGTCCCTGACCTGAACAATCTGTACATGGATTATAACTTGTCAGGGTGCAAGAATATGTTCACTGCAGGGCAGCGAGAGCGTATGCGGGCCGTGCTCACCTATATCAGACCTGACCTACTCATTCATCAGGTATGTGCCCCATTATTCGCAATAGATTATGGTGTGACGCCCTTGGCAAGGGAAGGCATGGTCGTTTGTGAATCCATTTTCACCCCAAAACTCTCCCTCACGAATTTTGGCACTTCTCCTATCACTGGAACCACCATTTATTACCAGATCGATCAACAAATGACTCAATCTATTCCCTGGACGGGGCAATTGACAAAAGGCCAAACCACCACTATTTCGCTTCCTCCCCTATCGCTTGCGCCAGGTCAGCATAGCTTTTCAGCCTCTGTGTCAGTACCCACCGATCAGTATCCTAAGAATGACAGTATGATGCAGGCCTTTTTTATCCCAAGTACTGAGAGCCTACCTTTTTTTGAAGGGTTTGAGGGAGATTGGAAAAGGAAATGGGGCCTGGTCAATCCTGAAGGAAAGGGATGGACTGTAGGGCCTTATGGGTGTGATCCTCCACTGGACCGTCGAGCGATCCGCATTAGCAATACCTATTTCTATGAAACAGGATTTAAAGATGGCCTGATCAGTCCTGTGATTGATCTGACAGGCTATGCGGATGCACACCTCTTCTTCGATGTCGCTTATGGCAATAAAACCAGTTCCTTGATCAATCAAGATGAGCTATGGATAGAAGTATCCACCGATTGTGGAGAATCATTTGATCAAGGGATTATTTACAAGAAAAGCCGTACTCAACTGAGTACCAGGGATATAAGTGGCGACACATCACTAGTCTGGCAGCCAACAGATTGCCAGGATTGGCGAAGAGAGCGTGTAGACCTCAGTCAGTTTGCAGGAGAAGAAGTCATGCTAAAATTTGTGTTTAGCAAGTATAGAAATGGGTTGACGGTGTATTTGGACAATATTTCGGTTGAGGGGAACCCTTCTTCTTCTGTTCCATCTCCATATGATCAGGAAGTGCCTTTTCGGTTATTCCCCAACCCTACTCAGGCTGATTTCAACATTCATATTTCTCCTCCCCTTTTAGAACCTGCCGTATTGAACATTTATTCCCTAGGAGGAAAAGTCATTTGGTCAAAGGCTCTTGACCCCATCGAATTCCAACATAGCCAGCAGGCAGTCTCACTCCCTGAATTGCCATCTGGTGTTTATCTTTTTCAATTAACAAATCACCACCAATTTGTCACCCAGAAACTCATCATTTCACCTCGATAATATGAAAACAACGTTACCCTTTCTACTCATCATCCCCCTGCTTCTTTGTGTCCAGACCATCAAGTCTCAGACCACAAGTACTTTTTGCGGCATGCATTTACTGCATGATGAGCGCTTAGATACAGATCCCGCTTACGCCCAAAAAATGGCGGAGCTTGATCAATACCTTATGCGAACGATCTTACAAGAAAGGTCACTCGGGAGTCGGTCTGAGGACACAGCGCTCTATACTATCCCTGTTGTATTCCATATACTACACAATAATGGCAATGAAAACATAGCCGATTCTCGAATTTATCAAGAACTCGTCAACCTCAATGAGGCTTATCGAAATATTGGCTACTTCGATCAGGGAGCAGGCATTGATATGAACATAACATTCTGTCTGGCTTCCGTAGACCCTGATGGCTTTCCTACAAATGGAATTGAACGAATTCAAACCGCTGATTATAATATTACCTCACGTACCCAAAATGCCCAAATGCGAAGAAAATACAATTGGGATCCCAATCGCTACTTGAATTTCTATACAGCTGAAAATATCAATTTTAATGGCCAAGGAATTGCGGGAACAGCCATCTTTCCAGATGATGCTGGGCAGCCAGAAGATGGCATTACCATCCTCGCAGACCTCATTGGGCTAGCGAATACCAAATATGAAAGTGCGACGATGGCACATGAGTTGGGGCACTATTTTGGGTTATATCATACCCACCAGGGAGGGTGTGAGAACTTTGACTGTATGCTCCAAGGAGACCGTGTGTGTGATACGCGGCCTGATAATAATTCCATCACTTTTGAAGGGTGTATCAACCAAAACAATTGTTCCACAGACGCGGATGATCCTCGTATCGTCAACCCTTTCAAAACAGACAGTTTCGACATGAATCGAAATTATATGGATTATAACAGCAGACGCTGCAGAATTTCTTTTACGGAAGGACAAAGAGAGCGTGTCCGCGCGGTAATACGCAACCTGAGAAGCTCTCTGCTTACCTCCAATGTCTGCAGGAACCCAATGCCTTACGATGCAGGCGTCACACAGATTGAAGCCCCTAACTACCTCATTTGCGACTCTGTTTTTCTCCCAGAAGTCTCCCTTACTAATTTTGGGTTGGCTCCCATATCCACAGTCGATATTCTATACCAGGTGGATGGAGGCCCTATCCAAACCTTTTCATGGAGCGGCAATGTGCCATATACCCAGACGACCACTGTCTTACTTGATCCACTACAGGTAACCAAGGGCCTCCACGAATTGCGTGTTTTCACCTCCATGCCTAACGGGCAACAAGATGGGTATGCTGATAATGATACTACCCTTACATATTTCACTTATTCTCCCCTCGAACAGGTTCCTGTTCAGGTAAACTTTGAACAAGGCATCCCGGATAATTGGACTATTTACAACCCATATGGATATACATGGGAACACCGAGAAGACGGTTGCGATTCTGCGCTAGGCAATGCGCATTGCTTAGTTATGGACAATACTTTGTTTTATGGGGGAGGATATGAAGATGGCTTCACCTCCCCGGCCATAGACTTGACTTATGCCAGTTCTGCTACCTTAAGCTTTGATTATGCATATGGCTTTAAAACCAATATGGGAGATATTTCTGACCAATTGAGCATACAAGTGTCTACTGATTGTGGAAAAACCTTCCAGACTGGAGGGCTTTGGATAAGGCAAGGAACAAACCTCTCAACCAAAAACATCAACAATGATACTGCTAGTGTATGGAAACCTACTGATTGTGGAGATTGGCAAAATGCCACAGTTAATTTAGGGCTTTTCCTAGGTAGAGAAGTTGTCATTCAGTTTTTGTATACTAAATCGAGAAATGGCTTTCCCATTTACCTCGATAATATCAATATTGACGGAATCATATCCGTGGACCTAGAAGAAGACCTCCTCCCAGCTCAAACCATAACGGTGTTTCCCAATCCTAATAGGGGCCAATTTTTTATGGAAACCTTATTGCCTCAGCACACCGATCTCCACTTGACACTGACAGATTTTACAGGCCGGGTTGTGATGCGCTCTATGGCGTCCACCCACCAAGGAGGTCGTATCCCCATCACAACTGGCGAGGTTCCCAAAGGTATCTACTTACTCAAAGTAGACACATCTTTGGGTAGTCATACCGCCAAAGTTGTGATTCTTTAACCTTTTTGGTGATATTTGAGTGATTAGACCTGGTGGGTTTTGAAAACCTACTAGGTCTAAATATTTTAGGGGAATTTTTTAAGCCAATCCAATTATGAACAAAACATCCTTTTTTCATGCAGTCTGTCTAGCCACCTGCATGCTTTTTTTGCCATTTCTTCACGCCCAGAACTCCGTCTCATCTGATGGCAAAGTCACCCTGGAAGACCTCTGGATTTACTACAAATACTTTCCGCAGTCTGCTAGTGAATTTCGGTGGATGAATGACGACCAGTATTATTCCACGTTGGAGTCTGAAGGAGGATTGACGATTTGGAAAAATGGTATCGTGGAGGGGAAACGGCTAGAGGCCATCCTAAACATTACGCAACTGGACTTAGGGGAAGAGGTAGATGCCAAGGATGTCACAGACTATAGCTTCAATAGCGATGAAAGCAAGATCCTGCTGAAAGCTAAGATAGAACCTATCTATCGCCGATCACGCAAGGAAATCTCCTACGTTTACGACCGCCAAACCAAAAACCTCTTCCAACTCCATGATGGCCAGAAGGTCAGTTATGCTACCTTCTCTCCCGATGCCAGCAAGATCGCTTACACCTTTGACAACAACCTCTATTACTACGACTTTACTTCCCAAAAACGGATTCAAGTCACCTATGATGGTAAGCTCAACCACATCATCAATGGATCTACAGACTGGGTCTATGAGGAAGAATTGAGCTTTGCCAAGGCCTTTGAATGGTCGCCAGACAATCAGCGAATAGCTTTCTTTCGCTTTGACGAAACCCGCGTACTGGAGTTCTCCATGGTCATGTATGGAGAGCTTTACCCCGATCAGCATCGCTTCAAATATCCCAAAGCAGGCGAGCAGAATGCGCTTGTCACCATTCAGATCTACGACTTGAATACCAAGGCCACCATGCCTGCTGACATAGGTCCAGAAACGGATCAATACATTTCTCGCATGGCGTGGACTCCCAATGATAATCAGTTGGCCCTACTCCGTTTGAATCGCCTCCAAAACCAGGTGGACCTTCTCTTGGTAGAACCTGCCTCTGGCAAGTCTACTACTTTGCTTACCGAAAAGACGGATACCTATGTAGAAGTAGAAAAGGACAAATGGCATTTTCTTTCTAACTCTACAGACTTTATCTGGACGAGTGAAGCCAGTGGGTACAACCATATTTATCGCTATAGCCGTGAAGGGAAGCTGGTCAAGCAACTCACCAAGGGGAAATTCGATGTAGATGAGATATTGGGAGCTGATGAAGAAAATAATAAGATTTACTTTACTTCAACTGAAGTCTCCCCGTTGGAACGGCACCTCTATTCGATCAGCTTGGAAGGCAAAGGAAAAAAGCAGTTGACCAAGCAGGAAGGGATGCACAATATCACTTTCAGCTCCAGTTATAGCTATTATGTAGATAATTACAGTACTGCTAGAGATCCCAACAGGACTGTTTTGGCCCATAATAATGGCAAGACGGAAAAGACCTTAGTGGACAATAACGGGTTACGGGAACGTGTCAATGCCCTGAACATCCGCCAGCCTGAGTTCTTCAATTTTGAAACTAGTGAGGGGATTTCTCTTAATGGGTGGATGATCAAACCCAAAAACTTTGATCCCAACACGAAACATCCGGTCCTGATGTTCTGCTATGGAGGCCCCGAGTCTCAGGAAGTCCTGAATGCATGGGGACATGGCGACCCTTTCAATTATATGTGGTTTCAACACCTTGCACAAGAAGGCTATATCGTCGCTTGCGTAGACAACCGCGGCACCAATGGACGCGGCACCGCTTTCAAGAAAGCGACCCATGGAGACCTGGGTAGACTAGAGACGATCGATCAGATCGAGACAGCGAAATACTTGCAACAGCAGACCTATGTAGATCCCGATCGCATTGGGATATGGGGATGGAGTTATGGCGGGTATCTTACGTCATTGTGTATGGTAAAAGGAGGCGGTATCTTTAAGGCAGGAATCGCAGTAGCTCCCGTGACCAACTGGCGATTCTACGATACCATTTACACAGAACGCTACTTGAAACGACCTCAGGAAAATGCTAAAGGCTATGATGAAAACTCTCCGATCAATTATGCGAAAGACCTCCAAGGTGCTTATTTGCTAGTTCACGGCATGGCAGATGACAATGTCCATTACCAAAACTCTGTCGAGTGGGTAGACGCCCTCATCCGCGCCAATAAGCAGTTTGACATGTTCTTTTACCCTAACAAAAATCACGGTATATTTGGTGGCATCACACGCTACCACCTCTATACAAAAATGACTAATTTTATCAAGGAGAACTTGTAAGAACGGTTCAAACGTTCAGGGTTTAGGGTTTAGGGTTTAGGGTTTAGGGTTTAGGGTTCGAATAATTAAGACTCTTTGAACGCCTTGAACCTTTTTGAACGAATTGAACCGCTAACACACATTAACATTTCTATATATGAACAAATTTCTCAAAGACTCCCTCCAAGAACTAGACGATCTCGAAATCCATCTTGATCTGCCTGATGATGCGGTTTCAGACTTTTTTGAAGCGCAAAAAGAAGGCCTGAAAGGCTGGGTAGAAAAAACCAAAGAGCATCTCCAATCTGTAGAATTGGGGGAAGAAGGTAATAAGCTGAAAGCCAAATTGGAGCATATGCAAGTGCAACTTGCCCTGGGCAAAGCAGAAGGCCGTGATGCCTTTGAGGCTCAAAAAGAAAAGCTCGAGCATTCAATAAATGATACAGCTTCGCAGCTCAAAAAATGGGAAGATGGGGCTGAGGCAGGCATCGATAAGTTCTCAGATGATTTTCATCAGATGGCAGACGCTTTCAAAGATCGCCTGGAGCTCCTACGGCTTAAGTACACCTTGGGCAAGGCAGACCTCAAAGATGAATTTGAAGAAAAACGCAAAGATCTCAAAGACAAGATTCAAGCCATTAAATCAAAGGCTCCTAAGGAAGAAGATGGGGATGACAAGTGGGATGAAGTAAAGGAAGAAATAGGAGAAGCATATGACCATTTGAAGAAAGCCGTGAGAGGCATCTTTTCCTAAGCGGTGAGTTCACTTTTTCTGAGTGTCTACGACTCACTTCTATACGAACCTCACTCAGTCTTTGAATTTGGATTATGTGTCAGTCTTTGATCATGGCTGCACAACACATCACCCCAGGGCAAATCGCCTTGGGGTGTTTTTATTAATACTTTTTAATAATCGTTAATGAGGCATTAAACCTTTTTCTGCACTGAAACCCGCAATTTTGGGCATACCTCAATTAATACTATTATGAGATTGCCCAATAATTACCTTTTCACCTTTGTGCTCTTTGTAGCCATTTCTCAATTTACATTTGCTCAAGATCTAAATCTAGACCTCAACTTCACCCCGACTGAGCGGGATAGGAGCATGCCTGAGGAACTTCCCATGGATGTCGATCTATATGTATTGTGCCAATATGCCAAGGCGCCCACTAGCCAGGAAACCAGCATTTCGGTGTTAGACCGCATGCAGAGCCTTAGCTATTTCACTATGCCTGACGGACGGGTTTTGGTGGGGGTTCGCAATGAAACCAAAGGGCGTCCGATAAGCCGCGAAATCGTGGCGGCAGTTGGAGGAGAGGTGATCAGCCAATGGCGCTATTTAGCAGATGTCTACATCGCCCCAGATAAGCTCATTGACTTGGCCAAACGCCTGCCAAAGGATTACTTCCTCTATGCGCAAGCCCTCTCCAATGACTTTGAGGGCATTTCGGATTCCGTCACCAATTCCTTTAACTATAAAGCCAATGGTGCTGATGGCAAGGGAAAGACAGTTGCAGTCATTGACAATGGTTACGCCAGCTTTAACCTCATGCCCTATGACAATTATGGGACGACCTATGATACGGTAGACTTCACAGGAAACGGTTTTCTTTCTGGAGGCACACATGGCCAAGCCTGTGCTGGGCGGGTATTCGACCATGCGCCAGGTGCTAATTTCTTGCTGTACAATGCCCCAGGCGAATCAGCTATGGGCAATGCCTTTGATGATGCCATCAGCAAAAACGTAGACGTGATTACCCTGTCCCAAAGTGCCCAAAATACAGGTTGGGATGACAATACAGGAACCCGCTGTGAGCAGGTGCATGACGCGACAGACGCAGGCGCGATCGTATTTTGCTCCTCTGGAAATAGAGGCAATAAGCACTGGGAAGGCAATTTCAGTGACCCAGACAATGATGATTGGCATAATTGGCTGGGAGGGGTAGAACTCAATATGGTGGAATTGGATTCTAGTAATAGTGGAAATCCAGGTACTATTTCTGTTTCTCTGCAATGGGACTATAACGGCATTGGTGACCTCTCAACTTATGAGCTTTATCTCGTCAATGTGGTCAATGGCCAGATACAAGGGGTCGTTCAAAGTGACATAGGTTGGCTGCCTTTGAAGAGAAACAGATTTGTTTCATATACCCAAGCCAATAAATTCCAAAAGGAACAAATTGGCATCGCCGTTAGAGATCGTGGCATCACAGGGACGCCTAAGTTTGAAATTGTGGTCACTGGAAGTGGCGTCGGGCTTTTTGATGTGATAGGCGTCAATATCCCTGCGGGTTCTACCACTTCTCCTTCCAATAGTACTGACCCCAACGTGATCTCCGTAGGAGGGGTTGAGTTTGATGTGTATGCCCCTGGCTCAGGAGCCTCTGGCTTGATCGTAAATTATAGCAGCCAAGGGCCTACCAATAATGGCAACCTTGCTCCACGCATCACAGGTCCCACCAAAACCGGGAATTTTCATGGTACGAGCTGCTCTACCCCTGAAAGCGCAGGCGCATGCCTCGCGCTCTGGTCTACCGTCCCCAACTATTCTCGTGCGGGCATCCGCTATTTAATCTATGAGCTGGCCCATATCTTCAAAGACTGGGGCGCCAATGGCCCTGACAATGTCTATGGCCACGGGGGTATTTACCTTTATGACTATGCGCCTGGAACTGTCTGGGTGGACAATCGCTTCAATAATGTACAAGGTCTCCCTTTTGGCCCATATTATTTCGTTCAGCATGCAAGGGATGCTGTTCCCAATAATGGCAGGATGATGTTTATTGGGCAGAGCTATCCATTGCCCATTACCATGGCGATGCCAAAGAGCTTCTTGATGAAGACGATTGGCTATCATGCGACTGTGGGGGATTAGGAAAGTTCTACGTTCTACGTTCTACGTTCTACGTTCTACGTTTTTGACGTGCTATACACCTCGGAGGTTTAGGAAAACCTCCGAGGTGTTTTTGATTGATAGTCAGTATGTTATGTGATTGGATATACGGGAATTCCCTTATCTTTTTATGTGAATTTTCGGATGAAACTAGCCCTATTTTTTCCATGGCCCTTTTCCATGCTTTCACGAGTTTTGAGCGATTTAAACATCAAACCTTTTTTATTCACCCCTAATATCAAATCACATGAAAGCCTTTACTTTTTTCTGTATTCTCATGTTTCCTTTTTTAGTGGCAGGTCAAATGAATGGTGATCGTCCAGTAGCTTTACCATCCCCTATTCCTGTGGAAGTTACTTTTGCTTACGATACCCTTTACCTCGAAATGCCTGATCTCGAAGTTTCGGATTTGCTTCAATTGCCTATCCAGGTGGGAGAGGTGCCTGCTTTTGAGGTGCATGCTCCGCGGAGGCGGGAGCTTTATATAGCTGTCGCAGGGTATCCTGAGACGGTGGTGAAAGCCAAGTTGGTTGAAGGATATAATCGCTTGGAGTTGGCGCTTTGGCACTTGGGGAAAGGGATTTGGGAGGTGCGGGTTGAGGGGAAGTGACCATCGTTTTGCTTCAATAAGCACCTGATAGGTAGCACGCGTAGCACCGACATCCAACAGGTTCAAGAAAACCTGTTGGATGTCAATTGTCAATAAGATGTGCCAGATTTTCTTCAATCTGGTACGTCTTCAGCCCACAATTGCTGATCAACATTTCCCTATATTTACCCTCAAAAAGATGAAAAGAACCATGGTCATTGGATGTTGTGGGGCGGGAAAATCGACGTTCTCCAGAAAACTTCATGCCATTACGGGCACAGAGTTGATTCACCTCGATCAGCATTTTTGGAAGCCTGATTGGGTAGAAACGGAGAAAGACGTCTGGGCTGAAAAAGTGAGAGACTTAGCTGACAAACCCGAATGGATCATTGATGGGAATTATGGAGGGACCATGGACATCAGGTTACAAAGAGCTGACACGATCATTTTTTTGGACTACCCTACCTGGAAATGCCTATGGCGCATCACCAAGCGGATTCTAAAAGATTATGGCAGGTCCCGACCAGACATGCCTGAAGGATGTAAGGAGCGTATTAACTGGCCATTTTATCGGTATGTGGCGACTTACAATGTGAGGAAGCGGCCTCAAATTTTACAAAAACTAGCCGCCCTGCCAGCTGAAACAAGGGTAATCATTTTTACCAATGATCAGGCAGCAACTGAATTTCTGAAGTCGCTTAGCGGCTAATGGCGTCTTGCTCATTCAAAACTGAAGGTTGCCTGGCGATTAAATTTCTTGGTTCTTTGACAAATTCCGTGAGAAGCTTGTCGCTTCTTACGAACACATCTCTGCACGCACAGGCCGCAACCTCTTCAAAGAGGTTTTCGCGCCAACCAGGGCTTGTGGAAAGTCCTCTTTGAAGAGGAGCCTGTCCTGAGCGCAGTCGAAGGAGGGCCTGAGGGGTTCAGGAGATGTGAAAGCCAAAGTGGACACTCCACTAAAATTGTCAGAGAACCAATTTCTTGTCCAAACAACACGGTTCATTTCGAACGCCAAATGGGCTGGTCCCCACGCCAAAAGATGATGACATTGGAAGGCTTTGCCTTGACGCATTGAACCCACCCTTTCGTTTCGACGCCCTCTCCTTCGGCTAGGCTCAGGACATGCCTTGGAAATGGAGGGCTAACGAGCCTCAAAATGGCGAAGCCATTTTCTAGTGTCCCTTCTTGAGGGGACGCCAAAGCCGAAGGCTTTGGCAGGGGTTCAAACGAGCAAAAAGAACAATAGTATAAATAACTGGCAGTCAATGAGATACAAAAACTTGTCACTGGGAACGAAGTGAGAAATCTAACGATGTAGTTTAGCTTGATGGTCGAAGCCTATGATAGCCAGTTATTCCAACCCATTCACCAATCGATCCCGATTGTAGCTCATCTCTTCTGGCAATATAGCGTGCAAGGCGCGGTTGATATTTGGGTTAAAGTTCTCAATACCTCTTATCGTCCAGGGCAAGGTCAGGTCCCCCTGGCTATTGCAATAGGCAATCAAGGTATCTCCTTCTGTAGAAATAACCGTCATCCCTACCATGGGATAATAGCTGGTCCATACTCTGCCAAATATGTAATCAAAACTCGGATCCAAGGCATTCTGAGCCAAAAAGGTATCCTTTTCTACAAAAGGCGCCTGAAGTGCTGCGAGCAAGTTGATGACTTTATTGGAGTCTAGGGTTTGGACAAATCCCCAGGCTATCGTATCAAGATAGTGTTCATAATCATGATACAATGCGATTCTCATGGATCGTATATTTTTCCGTAGGCTATCATTTCCAAATACATCCTTATTGTGATCTTTTATTAGGGCTAAAAGGCTATCAAACTTAGCGGCATTATATTGTTCTTGAAAGGCTTTTTGAGGTATTTTGTTTTTTACCCACAATTCGATTTTCTCTTCAAATCTGATTTCAAACCCATAGTATTTCACCGACTCATAATTAATATTCACCTTATCCAAAATCGAAATCGACGAGACATTGTGAAGGGTAATTTGGGCAAAGGAAAAAGAAGTACTAAACAGAAATGATAGGAGAACCCAGATATTGTTGCTTTTCATATGATTAAGAGCACCTTTAATAGGTGTTTTCCATAAATCTCCCTATTCTGGATATAGTCGTATCCCAAGCCTCTCCATCATCCCTTATTTAACTTTTTTTAATACTTCTTAACCAGGCCTTAATATTTTGACGGCAATGGTCCCTGTAGTTTTGGTATAGAAACTTAATACCAACACTATGAAACGGTTCACCTTTCTTTTCCTCACCTCTCTTGCCCTCCTACTTTCTCCCTTAGCGGCCTTCAGCCAAGCCGTCATGCTCAACGACATCAACCAGGGTTTATATGACAACTATAGCAGCGAGCCTGGCTACTTTGTGGAAATGAATGGCATTGCCTATTTCATCGCAGAGACGTCTATTCACGGGTTAGAGCTCTGGCGATCAGATGGTACCGATGCAGGGACGTGGATGGTCTATGACCTGAATCCTGGAGCTGGGACTTCACATAACTTATTCCCTATCCGTATGGAAGTGGTCGGCAATACCTTATTTTTTGTAGCGAATGACTACCAATATGGCCGTGAGTTGTGGAAATCAGATGGTACGGCTTCAGGAACCGTAATGGTCAAAGATATCACAGCAGGGAAATCAGATACAGGGATTCGAGAACTGACTGCTGTGGGTTCGGTCCTTTATTTTTCGGCTGAAACAGATGAAGAAGGCTATGAGCTTTGGCGATCAGATGGTTCTGAAGCAGGCACCTATATGGTGAAAGATATTTATCCTGGACCGGACAATTCTTATCCCGACTTCCTTACCTCCTATAACGGATACTTATTCTTTGCTGCCAGAACAGCGACGCATGGCCGTGAACTGTGGCGCTCCAACGGGACCGAGTCAGGCACCTATATGGTCAAAGACCTGAATCCAGGGACAGATCACGGTGTGTTGAGCGACTTTGATGGGATGGAAATGGAGGTATCTAATGGTAAGCTCTTTTTTCTGGGAGAAAATGCCAGCGGCCGCGAACTATTTGTGACGACGGGCTTTTCCTGGACGACCCATTTGGTCAAAGACATTAATCCAGGCGCTAGCTGGGCAAGCCCTCGAGACCTGACAGATGTCAATGGTACCCTTTATTTTGCAGCTCGGGACGCGAGTCACGGCGCAGAATTATGGAAATCGGATGGGACCTTTGCTGGGACTGTCATGGTAGAAGATATATTTCCTGGAGGGAGCAACCACAGTGTGCCGCGCGACCTCACTGCCGCAGGCAGCATCCTTTACTTCACCGCTATCGGCTCCGCCGGAGAAGGGCGAGAATTGTGGCGCAGTCTGGGCACAGCCGCCAATACGTACCGCATCAAAGACATCCGTCCTGGATCTGATGATTCTAATATTAGCAGCATGGTCTACCGGGCTGGTGTGGTCTATTTCACCGCAGATGACGGCACCAATGGCCGCGAGCTATGGCGCACCACAGGCGGCAATGCCACCACCTATATCGTCAAAAACATCAACGGTGCCAATTGGAGTTCTATTTACAGTCCCTATAATGCGCCCAATTTAGCATTGATCAATAATACCTTATTCTTTGGGGCGTCAGATGGAGTTTCGGGATATGAATTGTGGAAAAGTACAGGAACCAGTGCGAGCACGGTTTTGGTCAAGGACATCAATGCCCCTCAACAAAGAGGGACAGCCCTCAATACCATTACCTCCTTAAATGGAATGGCCTACTTTCCTGCCGTTGACCAGACCAACGGATGGGAGCTATGGCATACTGATGGTACCCCAACAGGTACGCAGCTCCTCAAAGACATCGTCCCTGGAACTGATGGAGCACATGTCGTGAATATGACTACAGTTGGCAATTACGTCTATTTCAGCGCGCAAACTCCAGCTAATGGAAGCGAACTCTGGCGGACGGACGGCACCCCTGCTGGTACCCAACTCACCAAGGACCTCAATGCGGGTGCTTCTGGAAGTTCTCCTAGCCATTTTATGCCCTACCTAAATAAGCTCTTCTTTGTAGCGACCAGCAACATCTATGGCAGGGAGATCTTTTTTTCCCAAGGAACAAACGCTACCACCAATCTACTTAGAAACATCAACCTCGCAGGTGATGCCGACCCTCAAAATCTCTATGTCCATAATGGCATCTTGTATTTCTCCGCGGACAACGGCACGGATGGCCATGAATTGTGGAGGAGTGATGGGACTTATGCAGGTACCTATATGCTAAAGGATATTCGCGCTGGAGGGAGTAGTTCTCCTAAGCAGTTTATCTCTTTCCAAGGGTATCTATACTTCGTGGCAGATGATGGGGTAAAGGGTGAGGAACTGTGGCGGACAGATGGCACAGCCTCTGGGACCACCTTGTTTAAAGACATTCGCATAGGTCCCAATGACAGTTATATCAGCTACCTGACAGTCTCAGACAATAAGCTATTCTTTTCAGCTTGGGGATTTATTGGCGGACGTGAATTATATGTAGCTGATGGAAATATCAATAATACCAAACGCGTCAAAGACATCCTCCCTGGAGAGGGCAGCAGCAGCCCCAGCAATCTGGTGGATATGAATGGCGTCTTGTATTTCACTGCAAACGACGGCACGCACGGCGATGAACTCTGGAAGAGTCAAGGCACAGCTGCCACTACTACGATGGTCAAAGACATCAATCCTGGATCCAAGGGGGCCGATCCCAAGTATTTGGAGGTATTGGGAAATACCTTGTATTTCGCTGCGGTGGAGGAGGTAAACGGCGGCGAATTGTGGAAATCAGACGGGACTGCCGCTGGCACCCAGCTATTTCAAGACATCTTGCCAGGGGCGGAAGGCAGCTTCCCCCGTTACCTCACAGCTGTCGACGGCAAGCTCTTCTTCTCTGCCTACCTGCCTAGCACAGGCGTCGAAAACTGGGCTTTCAATCCCGCCCAGCCTTTCCCAGTAGAGTTATTGGAATTCTCTGCCACGCCTATCGACCAGCAGGTCTCATTGAGCTGGACTACCCTCAGCGAAGTCAATAATGACTTCTTCACCGTCGAGCGTTCCGCTGACGGCCAAGCATTTGAAATGCTAGAAACCATTCCTGGCATAGGAACCAGCGATATGCCCCAGCAATACCAGACGGTAGACCTTAAGCCATTTACAGGCGTTTCCTACTACCGCCTCAAGCAGACCGACATCAATGGTGCATTTACTTACTCCCAAATCGTAGAAGTAAATCTCCATACGCCTGACGCCTTTAGCATTACCCTTTACCCCAATCCTATCCAAGGCAATCAACTACAGTTTTCGCTGAATGGGTCACAAGGAAACAGTTTGCAAGCAACCATCTTTGACCTTCAAGGCCGTGTGCTCCTACAGCGAACCGTTGAGGTCCCTGCTAATCATGGGCAGGTGGTCATGAATTTGGGCGGACAATTGAGTAAAGGATACTACTTCCTGAGTCTCAATGATGGGTTGAGTAAATGTGTGAAGCGCTTTCAGGTGGTTCAATAAAAATACCGTTTCTATTTCACATAGGCTGTCGCGTGCCATAAAGGCGTGCGGCGGCCTTTTTATGTTCTTCTAGGTCGCTCTTTTAACCACTTATAGGCGGATAGCCCCATATATAGCAATGTCGCAGGTGTTCCTATCCACAGACAAATATTTGCCCCCAATTCTATCTCAAAACGCTCAAATAGGTAGATCCCTAAGACACTCAGAGCCATCACTGGCAACAGAATCTCCAAAGCCGTTTTTATCCATTTTCCCTCAATAGCAGCCTGCCAAGCTCTGTATCGGTCATTGTCAGGGAATCGCTGATTGAGCAGATTAAAATCACGCTTAGCGGTTTGGTAGTTTTTTAAATAATAATTGGCCACGGCTTGACTCGCGATAAGTGATTCATAGTAGGGGATGTTATACAAATCTCCGCCCGCTAGGTCAGGGGCGGATTCAAACAAGTCTATAGCCTTTTTGATAACTGGAAGTGCTTTCCCATAACTCTCTCGTCGCACCAAATTATGTACATAATCAGCCGTCAGTCGCATCATCTGCCTGAGGGTTTCTGCATTGTCTTCTTTATCAAAGGAAACATCGACAGATTCAAAAATATTGATAAACTCGGCAGAATCTTTAGGCGGATTTTGATAGTAAATTTGCTGATAAAATTCCGCTATAGTCATTTTTCAATCATTTTTATTCCCATCAATATCCCTAAAAAACGACAAATTAAAAAGACTTTCTACTCCAAAACCACCTCCAACACCGCCTTCGCCTGCTGGGCCATCACCTGATGGCCCGCTTCATTGGGATGGAGTCCATCCGCCATAAATAGACTTGGCTCCATCCCGATAGAGAAGTCAATCGTGGGCAAGCCATCCTTTGTCGCAAATTGTCTCAGCCGCTCCTGAAAGCCTTCAATCCGCTCTCGATAGCCGGTTGTATCCATAAACAACCCCGTATCAGGGGGTGTCATTTCATCAAAAAAGGGCGTGGGAATCCCGATGATCGCGCTGATCTCATGATGACGCGCATGGCGTGTCATTGCCAGGATATTGGCGATGATCTGCGCATCTGAGTGGCCATACCAGAGGTCATTGGTTCCGCCCAAGATGATGACGTGGCTAGGATTGTGATCAATAACCATGGGTTGGAACCTCGCCAACATGCCCCCAGTAGTATCGCCCGAAATGCCACTGTTGACCATTTCTAGGCTCATTTCCTTTTGTAATAAACTGCACCAGCAGTCAGCTTGGGAAATGCCGTAGCCTTCTGTCAGGCTGTCGCCCATGCAAACGATTTTGGGCCTTTTGATCATCATAAAATGGCGCTTTTTTTGGAACTTAAATTTGAGGTTAAATTTTCGAACAATCATTCACTTAAACAACAAATCCACAGTTTTGTATCGAGATAATTTTTCAAGATATTTAGCCCTTATGAAACACCTCATCTTCCTCTGTGCATACCTATATGCCAATCTGCTGGTGGCCCAGAACTATGAGAACGTCGATTCGACCTTCAAACCTGGCCAGCATGTGGCTGTTTTTGGCCATCATGTAAACCTCAGGTCAGCGCCTTCTATCAAAGCATCTGCAGTAGCGATGTTACGCATAGGTGATAGGGTCGAAATCGTAACCCGGACGTCGGAGACATTCCAATACAATGGGAATACATGGCCTTGGTACAAAGTAAAGAATCAGGAAGATAACGTTGGATATGTTGTGGGGGGGTTATTAGCAATAGATAATTTCATTATCGATGGCCAGCACTTTTTATTTAGCATCAAAAAAGTGGAAAATGGCCCCACCTTCCTCGTCACAAGAACCATCCAAGGCGTCAAACAATTTGTAACCTTGGAAACGGAACTGGTTCATAACCATATATCAGTCGAGGTTGCCGATGGGAAAGGCATTAAAGGGGTAAAAAATGTCATTTTTATCGACTACATCAGCGAAGCTTGCGGAATGGAAGGTGGTGGATATTATCTCTTTTATGACGGGCAAGGCCTCTTCAATGTGCTACACATAGAGGAAATCGCAGATGCTGGTGTCTTTTATAGCCGCGAAGAAATCATTTTCCCTTCGGACCCTGACGGAAAACCTGATAAGCTCATTTATAGCATGGAGGTTACCCGAACAATCGACGAAGCTACTAATTGGGTGGAGGGCAAATCGATGTCAAGGGAGCTTGAATGGCGCGAAGGAGCTTTGTATCCAGCGGATTTTAAGAAAAAGCCTTAAATGAAATCTCCCATTTTCATCCTCGCCCTGCTTATCAGCGTGCTTTCATGTGATACTCCACCCAAATCACCACCTCCTACTATTTCCTTTTACCATTGGAAATCCAAAGCAATATTTAGTGAATCCCAGGCAAAGGCATTAACAAAAGCACATACCTCTACCATTTACTTGCATTATTTTGATGTAGACTTTGTAAAAGGGGAAAGCTCCTCCAACCAGGGCCTTTTTCCGAAATATGTCCTCAAGGAAGTAGATTCGGCCTATAAAAACTTTCAGATCATTCCCGTTGTTTTCATGACCAATGAAAGCCTAAAAGAATCAAGCCTGAATCGGGGAGTTGACTTGCTGGCACTCAGCATTCAGATTCGCGAACTGATAGATCAAATCAGCTTACACCATTTTCACCAAAAACATACCGAAATACAGCTGGACTGCGACTGGACAGAAAGTACGAAGGTGCGCTTCTTCAGGCTTATCAATTTGCTCAAAATGCATTACACCGTAAGTGCCACCATCCGTCTCCACCAGATCAAATACCCCGACAAAACTGGCGTGCCGCCTATAGACAACGGCACTTTGATGCTTTACAATATGGGGGACCTCGCTGACATGAATCGAAATTCGATTGTATCGGCGGATATTGTACGCCAATACATTGATCATCAGACTGATTACCCCCTAGAATTGACTATCGCATTGCCCCTTTTTTCTCAAACCATTCTCAAAAGCAATCGCGACCAGATCAAAATTATCACGGAAGCTGAAAGGGCATTATTTGAAGTGGATCGTTACCATTTTGAACAAGTCACTCCTACCCTATTCGAAGTCAAAAATGACACCCTGTACAGCGGTTTTTATTTATCAAAAGGCTACCAGATCAAGCTAGAGGAGGCAGACGAGGAGGAAATAATTGCGGCATACGCGCTTATCAAAGATAGCCAGCTAAAGACTTCTGGCGTCATTTTCTACCATTTGGCGGATGCTGTTTTGGCCGATATTGAGTTAGATAAATTATTGGAAAAATTATGAAATATGCACTGACTTTTGCCCTCCTTATGCTTACCCTGGTGGCAAAGCCTTGTGGCTGGTCACAGGAAGAAGGCCAATTTTTTTACAATATCTTTGACCAAACCGCTATCTCTTCGGAAGTATATTATCCCTTTTTGCGGACGGACGATGCGCTATTCTATATGGACCCTGCATACGAAGATTGGCGATATGACGGGAACATCGAACTATGGAATCAATTGCTTCCCAAGTGGACACCGGAAGAGATAAAAAAGGTGCTTTATGCGCTAAGACCTACTGAATGGCAACGATTTTGGGATGGGCGAAATACGGCCTTAGAGGTAGCTGCGAAGACCTATATCTCCTTTGCGCTGAAGTGTGGAAATGTGTTCAACTTCCGAAGTGATCGATCTTGGGATTATGAAGAACTATTGGCACAAAAGACAGTAGAGGTAGGGCCTTTATTGGAAGAAGGTATACAGTTGTATCAGGCTGAAAAAAATCAACAGCTCAGGCTCCGCTATGCCTACCAAATCGTGCGGATTCTTCATTACACACAACACCATCAGGAAGCCGTCTCTTTTTTTGAACAAAAAGTGCCTCCTCCCGCCCAAAAGACAGAGATTTACTATTACCTCATTGACCAGTTAGCTGGGTGCTATTATTCCCTTGGTGAGCGCGCCAAGGCAGGGCGTCTGTTCATGGAAGTGGTACTTCACAGTCGAGACCGCAAGGCGTCTGCCTATAGGAGTTTTCGCTACTGTGAAGAATCCTTAGAGGTAAGTGAATACCTGGAAACAGCCACAGACAGCCTGGATTTTGTTTTGCTAAAAAGTCTTAATGGATTCTCTGATGGGTTGGCTGTGCTTAAAGAATTGGCGGAGATGGCCCCAGCTGACGAACGCGTGGAGCTGCTATTCATGCGTACCCTCAATGATATAGAAAGGGAAGTATGGCCTACTCAGATAGGCATGCAGGCAAAAGATTTCCCTCACATTGAACCCAAAACCCAATTGCGTATCGAGGCCCTTGATGACCTTGCCAAAAAGCTGATGGCTGCCCCAGCAGTAACCAACATTTCCTTTTGGCAACTTACAAGCTCCTATCTCTCCTTCCTTCAAGGGAGAATTCCTGAAGCCCAAAAGAAGTTAGACCGCTTGAATGGGAACCAGCATGAAGCGCAGAAGCAATTATTGGCGCGTGTCTACGAGGTGTTTTCTTGGGATAACATTAGGACAAAAGAAGAGCAATCCCTGGATGAGATGTTAGGTGATCTTATTTCACAGGAATCCATGGAATATTATGACATACTTCCTTCCACTTGGCAAGGCTTTATATTGGAGCGTGTGGGCCATATTTATTACAAAAATGGTCAATTGGCCAAAGCTTTTTTGGTTCACAATAACATAGAAGAACTAGATCGCATCGGTTCACTCCCTTTATTGGATGACTTGCTGGTATTTATGGATAAAGCAGATAAGAATACTTTTGAAAAAAGCTTAGCCAAAAGAAGCAAGACCAAGTCTACAGGCTATGAAGGGAAAGTTTATATCACTTATCTAAAGGGCCTTTATTACCTCCAACAGGCAAAGCCTGAGATGGCCCTAGCTCCATTAACTGTCAAAACTGCGACTGGCTATCCACTCGGCGGCTATGTTTCGGCCAAGGTATTCAGCAACAATACAATGGAGTGCTTTAGCTGCCCTGAGGAGCAGGTGATGGTTGATTCTGTTTACCTGAGTTTTGCTTTTATCAAAGACCGCTTTAGAAAGTATGAATTGGCGGCTTATCTGATCAAACTAGACTCCATCGCTGAGCATGCGACTGATTGGAAAAAGAAGCTTGCCCATTACCTGCTCGGCAATTATTATTTCAACGTGTCGAACACGGGATACTACAGGGGGCTGCTGTGGGAGCGACACAATTGCTGCCACGGTGACTATGCCTTTTATGAACCAAGCAGCCATATAGCCGCGAAGGACCAAGTAACAACAGGAAAAGGATATAATTTTTTTGGAATAGACCGCTTTTACACGTCTTCCTTTGGCCTGCAACTACACGCCATGAAGCATTACCAACAAGTCATTTCCCACTCCACCAATAAAGAATTGAATGCGCGTTGTTATTATATGATGGCTAAATGTGAGCTAAATGACTTGTACAATACACACGGTAGGGCAGAATTAAGGTATAGGGAAATTAGCGGAAAGCCTACTGAGGTTACCCTGCCCTATAAGCAAAGTTTTCAGCAACTCAAGGCAGCCTATAGCGACACTGAATTTTATCGACAAATCATTAAGGAGTGTAGTTTTTTTAAAACTTATTGTTCGTTTTGATAGCAGAAAAACACCTCGGAGGTTTTGGAAACCTCCGAGGTGTTTATGCACTGATAATCAACACTTTACCCTACCTCACTACCACCTTCTCCACTACCCTCCCTTTAGCTAAAACCAGTTCTACCAAATAAAATCCAGCCGACAAACCCTCAGCCTCCACTGAGACCTTCAATTCCTTCGAAAAATCATTTTCCCATGTTTGAAGAACTTGGCCTTGCAGGTTGCGGAGATGGATTGTAGCTGTTTGCGGCTTGGGCCAATTTGCCTCAATGGAAAAAGAACCATTGGTGGGATTGGGGAAAACCTTTAAATTGCCTTCTACCAACTCCTCGCCAAACCCACTTGCCCCATCTCCATAGCGCAACACACACATATCGAAGTCACCTTTGGAAAAGCGCAGGTCGCCGCTTTGCTGGTGAAATAGCATGGAGGAAGAATACAAGCCCCCCACTGCGACATCTTTGCCATTAGAAGCCAGCCCCTCAACCTTGGCATCCCCCAAGCCCCTGATCATCCAACTGGACTGATAGGCCATATTCGCATCGTATTTTGCTACGAAGATATCGGCCGTTCCTCCCAGAGAGGTGATCTTCGCTGAGTCAGCAGAAGGGTCGAGGTCTATTCCTGGAACTGAACTCCCATATTCCCCCGCTAGGAAGAAGTCCCCATTGGCAAATACCTCCAATTGCTTTCCTCTATGGAATCCTGGCCCATCGAAGGTATAGGCCCATTGGTAAGCGCCCTGTCCATCGTATTTGGCCGTAAATGTAGCGATGGAGGTCATGGGGGTAATCGTCCCATTTGCAGAAGTGAGATCAAAATCTGCTTCTCCTAATAAGCGCCCTGTAACATACACATTGCCCATGCCATCTGTGCCTACATCCATGCCCATCTCTGGCGTTACATTGGCCCCATTGACGCTGCCAAAACCTTTCACCCAATCGAGTGCCCCCGTAGCGGTGTACTTAGCCAAGAAAATATCCTCTGCGCCGATCGTTGAAAGCGTACTTCCACCACCTGCCGGGTCGAAGTCCGGCGTGCCAAAGTAGTAGCCTGTCGTAAAGATATTGCCCGAATTGTCAATGGCCAGGGACTGAATTTGCTGGTCGGAGGCACCGCCCATTTGTTGTCCCCAGATCAGGTTGCCATTGCTATCGTATTTTGCCAAAAACATGTCTCGTAAGGGCCCATCTGATACTAGCATTTTGGTAGGCGAAAGATATACCGTGTCCCAAAAAGCCCCACCAATGACCAAATCGCCGTTTCCGTCAATTTCCATAGTCGTAATCGCTAGGAGCGTGGCGGTCTGGCTAGCAGCCCGGTCTCGGGCTGTGAGCAGGTGTTTTGCCCAGACGAGCTTGCCGTCTGTATCGTATTTGGCGAGGTAGCCATCGGGCCAGAAGCCTGCGGTATTGGAGGTGAGGATGGTTGAATCTGGTCCTGGATCAAAGTCCACGGAACGTGTAAAAACGCCCCCCATATATGCCGCTCCCTGATCGTCGACGGTCATAGCCCACCCTCGGTCCCAGCCGAGGTTCCCAAAGGCATAGGCCCAAAGCTTATCGCCCGAAGGGCTGTATTTCGCTAGAAAAATGTCTCTCCAGCCATTGCTTTTCACATATTCTACACCTGAGCCATCAATTACATCCAATGAATCTTCGAATGTGCCTATGAAGTAAGTATTGCCCATGGCATCCATGGCGAGGTCCGTGACTTCATCTCGGTTGCCACTGCCAAGGCTGAGGCCCCATTCAAAGTCCGTTTGGGCGGATAGAGGATTTAGGATAAATAAAGCGAGAAGGAGGGTAAATAGTTGATGTCTTTTCATGGAAGGTTAAGGATTAGCGTTCTAGGTTCTAGGTATTATGTTCTATGAGCTATGGGAATACCTTCCAAAAGGTTAACAGGCCAGAATCATTTAGGACAAAAAAATTACCACGGATTACCCAGATTTTCACAGACAAAAAGATATCCGTGCTAATCCGTGTGATCCGTGGCTTATTCTTGCTGCATCGACTAAACTGCCCGCATCCTATTATTGCGCTTATTATGCTCCACCTCCGCTAAGCCTAAGGCTTCCATAAGCGGCGGGATATACATCCCAAATCGTCCGCGCAAGCCCTTCTTTAACCCATACCATCCACCGATGGGATTGCTTTCCGAGCGTCCCCAGTGCTCGACCGTGCCTTCTTTAGTTTCTTTCTTCTCGTCTTTGCTTCCCAGGAGCATCCAGTCTCCATGCTCTTTGAGCATGGCGTGAAGGTCTGCCAGGCAGCGGTAGTCATAATGCAACACGGTTTTTCCCACCGTACAGACGATGATTTCTTTGCCGTCTTTTTCGCCAATATGCATCGTATATTCAGAGGTGCCTGGAGGGGTTTTAAGCACCCAAGGGTTTTCTTTGGTTCGTTTTTCCATGGTTGATTAGTTGTTATTGATTAATTCTGCTTCTTTCTTGAGATCTGCCGCAAATTGTTCAAATGCCTCATCGAATGGCGGGATGTACTTGGCGTACATCGGGAACATTAGGCCACCGATCTTTTCAGTCATGGTGAAAATCACATTGCCATTGCCGTCGGGTTGAAGGGTGTAAACGCGGTTGCCTTTGCCATCTCCCCAGACCATGCGTGTCTCAGGTTCGACCTCCTTGACCTTCAGTTTGAAGGTGCGTTTTTCGTCCAATGTAGACTTGAGACGAATTTTTTCGCCTTGCTTGATTTCTCCTTCCAGTGATACAACTGTGCTATTCCAGCGGGGAAAATCAGCCGCGTTCGTCAGTAGGCTCCAGATGATGGAGACATCTGCCTGGATTTTGATGCTGACTGTGGTTTCGCGGTTAAAAGTTGTCTTGGTGGTGGTCGCTTGGCCGTCTTGGCCCATAGCCGATGAAGTTGTCATAATGATGAGAATGATGAATAAATATTTCATTGGTAAATCGTTTTGCCTCTTGGACGACTGGGCCAAACAAAACGATAGGATTTTTGCAGAAAAAAGAAGAAAAACCACAGATTATCCAGATTCCCACAGATTTTCTTCTTTAATCCGTGTAAATCTGTGTAATCTGTGGTGCATGTTAGGGGTGAAATGATTATTCCACTAATTATCTCCATGAACCTTTTTTTCCAAATATTTTTCCATCACCTCTCTATTGTGTTCCAAATGGTGCAATTGTAGGGCTGCAGCCTTGGACTCAAATGGGTCCAATTCCTGCAAAATCTGCATTCTCAGGTCAAAAAGCTCCTCTTTATTTTTCTTCTCTGCATCCCGCGCCATTTTCACTTCCACCAGGGCTTCTTCCGCTTTTTGTTTCGGATTAAAGATGCCATTCAGCTCAGTACACTGGTGGCATACGCCCTCCTTATTGATCAGCGAACAGCGTTTATCAAACAAGGCGATCATCTTGCTCCGCCCCAAGTGCAAATGGTATTTCACCATCGCTTCCGTTAAGTCGGTGATCATAGCAATTTCTTTGACTTTGAAGGCATACACTTCCTTCAAAAACACCGTCAACTGCTGCTCCAGGGGCAAGGACTTCGACACGCAAGTGAAGCAAAAGGCAATATGCTCTTTGATCTCAAAATGTCCTTGTGGAGAGGTCTGGCGGATCTGCATAGCTTCTTGGAAAAATTCGCGATTGCCGAGCGCCGCCGTTCTACAAATGTCCGTGACATTCTCCGGCCAGCGTTTTTTGGCCCGTAAGAGGTCTCTTGCGAGGTTGGAAGCGATGGCGAATATCCAAGTTTTGAGGGAGGAATCTCCTTTGAAAGTATCTAGCTTCGCTACGGCCTTCAGATAGGTATCCTGAACAATGTCTTCTGTGTCTTGGACACTGGCAGTCATCCGAAGGATGTAGGACTTCAGCTGGCCGCGGGAGGCTTCGAAGGTTTGGGTGAAAATTTCTGGGGTCATAAGATTCAGTTACAAATGTTTTGCGAAAGAGGCACGGATTACCCACAAATCAGCCCTACAAATCCAGAAATCCGCGCCAGCTGCTTTAAAGACAATTCCTATTTTCATTTTAACTTTCATTTTAACTTTGATTCCCTCAAAAATCATCTCCCAACGCAAACGTCTGCTTCCTCCGCATCCAACGCCCACGCGTGAAGTCAGGCACCTGAACAGGTTCCCCGCCACGAGAGATCGACTCCTCAGAAAGGGGCGTAATAGAACTCCACGCCGCTGCGTCGTAGGCGTCCAGCGGTGTTGGTTCCCCCCGCTTGGCAGCTTCTATAAAGGCATTCAGGACAAAAAAGTCCATCCCGCCATGGCCTGCGCCTTCGGCGTAGGCAGCATATTTCTTCCACAAGGGATGATCGTATTTCTCCAAATAAGGCGCAGCCTCTTCCCAGCGATGCGCAGGACTGGTCCCTTCGATGTAGAGTGACTTATTGACATCCATCCAGATGCCATTGGTGCCTTGCACACGGAAGCCCAAGGAGTAGGGCCTGGGCAGATTGGTGTCGTGGCTCACGATGATGCTCTCGCCGTTGGCGGTTTGAATGACCGTCGTGATGACGTCTCCCAGCTTCCACTTCAGCTTGGCGTTGGGATGGTCTTCGCCTGCTTGTTTGACGATGTAGTCTTGAAGGCCTCGCGCTTTCGAGGCAGTTGAAGTAAGGGCAACAAAACGGTTGCCCCGGTTGATGTTGAGCATAGTACCTATGGGACCGAGTCCATGGGTTGGGTAGACATCGGCATTGCGATAGAGAGAGTGGTACGTCCGCCAACGCGCCTCTGCATGCGCTTTTTCCCCAAATTCTACCCCTCCTCCCGCATACTGCTTGCCGTCGTTGAACTTGACAGCGCGCAAGTCGTGCTGATAGCCACACTCGGCATGCACCAATTCGCCAAATAGGTTTTGGCGCGCCATATTGAGCACCGCCATGACATCGCGGCGGTAACAGACATTTTCCAAAATCATACAAGGCACGCCCGTCTCTTCAAAAGTATCTACAAGGTCCCAGCACTCTTCTAGTGTCATCGCTGCCGATACCTCTACGCCCGCGTATTTGCCTGCTTTCATGGCCGCTACGGCCATGCGTGTATGCCATAGCCACGGCGTAGCGATGATGACAGCATCCAAGTCATCTCGGGCGAGCATTTCTAAAAAAGCGAATTCCCCATCTTTATACACTGCCGGCTTCGGGCGATCTGAGTGTTTGAAGATTTCTAATGCCTGATGAATGGCCTGAGGATCGATATCACATATCGCATTTACTACTGTGTCTTCCCTCACCAACGAGAGCCGCAGGTGGTCCCGCCCACGATAGCCCGTACCGATAAATCCAAGTCGCACTTTCTTGTCATCTTGTGCCCGCAAGAAATTGGGGGCCAAAAGCGTAGCACTCGCCACGGCTGTTGTCTGAAGGAATTTCCTTCTGCTGAAAGTAGTATCTGCCATATAGTTTGATGTTTTTTAACAAAATTGTGCCTGATAGTTCATTAGCAAAATAGGGCATTTTTATACAAAATGTAGATCCGTGCTCCCTTTTTTAAAAAGGGTCATTTTTTTTACTGCAATTATTAATGAATTATCAATTCTTATAGATTTCTGGCCCAAGGCCACGGCTTGGAATTCGCCTAAATTCCTGTGATATTAGAAATGATTTCTAGAAAAAACTAGTGCCACTACGCACGTAATGCATTTTTACACAGATGAGTGAGCTGTCCATTGGGCGGCTCTTTTTTTTTGGGGGGAAATGAAAAAATGAGTAGATGAATAAATGATAAAATGGCAAGAAATTCCGTATATTATCATTTGTTTATTTCCAAAGCCCCATATCATGAAATACAATCAAACTGAGAAAGGAGCCTTCATTGAGAAGATGAAGCTCAAGACCAAGCAATTTGCGATTGACATTATTCACTTCTGCGATGCTTTACCCAAATCACAAGCCTGTCGCACCATTTCCTTCCAACTTATCAGATCAGCCACCTCAACGGGTGCAAATTATCGAGCATCTTGCCGTGCCAGATCCAAGGCTGAATTTCGTTCCAAAATCAGTATTACTGTGGAAGAAGCAGATGAAAGCCAGTATTGGCTAGAGATTCTTCAGGGAACTCAGGTGAATTTTGATCGTGAGGAGTTAAAGAATTTGCTATTAGAGAGTAGTGAAATCCTCGCAATAGTTACAAAAGCAAGAAAGAGTGTTTCTGAATAAAGAAATGATAAAATGAGTAGATGAATAAATGGCAAAATATCCCACATTTTATCATTTATTCATTTTATCATCTAATCATTTCCCCTAAAACGGATACCCTATCCCGAGTTGATATTGGAAGCGGCTGCCGCCGAGGTCATTGCGGAAATTCCGAATGACCCATCCCTTGTGGATGGGATCATCCACTAAGTCGGGCGCAAATAGCTGCTGTGCAAGGTCGATGCGGATGATCAGGAAAGAAAAATCCAGCCTAAATCCTACGCCTACATCCCAGCCAAAGAAAAAGTTTTTCCACCTCAAAGTAGAGCGAGGATCGTCGGGGTCATCTCCGAGTTCCTCGGCGAGTTCTATTTTTCGGTTGGCTTGGCCAGGGTTGTTGAACCAGACATTCCCCACATCACTGAAAATCGCCATTTCGAGGTAAGACCATACATCAAATCTCAGTTCTGCATTGGCCTCGATCAAGTATTCCCCCCCAGGCGCCAGCAGGCTACTGAAAGAGGTATTGGCATCACTGCCTTGGATATCTTCCAAGGACAATTTTCCTGGGCCTAGTGTGTTGGACTGCCAGCCGCGCATGGAGGTGGAACCACCACTATAAAAGCGACTCTGTGGCGGGACTAGCTGGGTGAAATTATAGGCTGCGGAGCCGCCTATGGCACCCCTGAGCACGAGTTCGACGCCTTTTTTCAGCGGAAACATCGCCCGACCCTCCATCGATAGTTTGATATACTGCCCATAAGAAAGCCCTGCCGCGTCCTGACCGATAAAGAGTGTATGATCTTCTGGTGTATTTTCGGTCAGCAACTCTATGAGGTAAGGGACATTACCGCCCCCTTCATAGTTAAAGCGGAGCATCGTGGTAGGGAATAACTTCGAGGTCCCATAATCTGAAATGGTATATCCCAAATTCAAGCGAGAATTGAACCGAGAAGTAAAAGAACGGCGGATGGCAGAAGGTAAGCTATCTACAACTTCCGCCTTGAACGTCGAGTCAAGGGTCACATCGATATACTCGATGGACATGGGCGAGAGCTGTGTGCGCTCTTTATCACTCAAGGTTCGATTGAACCATCGATAGCCCCAATTGCCATTCAGGGTAAATCGGCTAAACTCTTCGCGCTGCTCCCGTAGCCCGACCACCGAAAGGTTAGTCACAGGTCTATATCTATTTAGGTCACGATTTTCGACGGGAAGCCACCTTTTGGGAAAAGGTAGTAGAAAACGAGGAAAATTCAGTTCTCCTTTTCCCTGAATTTGCCAAAAGACCTTCTGTGAAGAGTCATTCACTGGATAAAGGCCAACATCCCCTGACCCGCTCAGGACCAGGAGTTCAGATTTCTTAAAAGTGTTTTTGTTCCGAAAACTCAACGAAGCACCCCCTATCGGCAAAATCGCAGAAGCGGCAATATCATTGGTATAAGCTTCTGTACCGGCCCGCAATTGAAACTGACGCGTCATCCGAGATTCTATGAAGACTGCAAGCTTGCCTGTTGAATCGTCCACTTGGTAATTGACAATTACATACTGCAGCATACTCAATTCCTGAAGGCGACTTTGCGTCCTACGCGCATCTTGCTGCTTATATTTTTTGCCCAGCTTAAAATAGACCCTTTCAGCCAAAAAGTTATAGTTCACCCGATTCACCAACATGGGAGAAACCTTGAATAAGATTTCACAAGAATCAGTTAAATGCTTTTGCCTGACGTCCAATTCTTCTCTCTTCTCAGCAGTCAAAGCTGGGCCATAAAGATCTATCAATTTACCATCTCGATCTCGGTTATAATCATTCGTTTTAAGTTCCACAGTGATCCTATCAATTGTATATCGCTGCGGATCATTCTCCATTTCTACCACTAGATCAAGCCACTTGGTCCCATCTGACGGAGGTGTTTTTTCTACCAAAATGGCTGTCGGCAATAGGCCCTCACCTTTCAGAAAGGTATCTACCCGAAAAGTGATTAAGTTGGGATTCATCGCAAAATACCCATCGTCCCGTAGCAATTGGGTAATGCGGTTCCGTTCGGCAGCCAAAGAGGTGTACGTGAACCGATTACCCGCTTTTATAGAAGCATTTTTTGGATGACTCTTATAAAAATGGGCGAGCCTTTGATTCTCAAATTCAGCATAAATCCGCCTGATATGAAAAGGCTGCCCTTCCTGAACGTCAAAATAGACATTGGCTTTTCGTCCATCAAACCAGTTGTCTATGGTGTCAATACGTGGGGTAATTTGGGTATCAAAATAGCCATTTGCGGCATAGGCATTGAGGAGGTTGAGGCTATCTCGTGTGATGCTTTCTTTATTAAGCAAAATAGGTGGTTCCCCCAGATTATATTTCAGCCATTTGATCGTTCTTTCGGCAAAGGCTTTGCGCTTAGGGTGCTTGAGGTATAGGCGTTTCAAAAGAGAGGAATCTCTTTCCAGCGTAGTGCCAAAGTTATAGATGGAAAGGTAAACCTTGGGACTGATCATCCGGCGATTGGGCTTGGTGCGAATAGCGGAAGTGAGGTCAAGGTCTTTTGCGCCTTTGATGACGACTGGATTTTTGAGTAAATATTCACCAGGCTGCACATAACGCGTCACATGACAGGACGTTGCTATCCAGCAGATGCCTACCATCAGTAGCGTGATAAGGGGGTATTTTCTTAGCTTTGTCTCCATGAATGTTCTCTCCAAAGCAAAACTAAAACTTTTCTCTTCCCTTCGGGCGAAAAAATTTCGCCAAAAGCATCAATTATTCCTGATCGAAGGGAAAAAGATGGTCCAAGAAGCCCTGATGTGTGGCTGGAAATTGGAAGCCATCATTTGTGAGGAGCATAGTTTGGAACAAAACGGGCACATCCTAGATGAAGTATCCAGCGCCGAATGTTTACAAACCAATTTGATAGATTTTGGCAAACTAAGTAGTCAGAAGTCTCCTGAAGGCATATTGGCGGTTGTTCATTTCCCCACGCCCCATTTCTGCAAGCCGCAAATCATCCGCGATCTCCCTCAAAGCCAAGGCTTTCTACTCGAACAACTCCAAGACCCTGGCAACCTTGGCACCCTGATCCGGACCGCAGACTGGTTTGGCATCCCCCATATTTTTTGTTCAGAAGGTACTGTCGATTTCCTCAATCCCAAAACCCTCAGAAGCAGTATGGGGTCGATTTTTCGGGTAAAAGTGACGTATGTTTCCAATTGGCGCGAGCTACTGGAAGGTGCTTCCCAACGTGTCTGGTTGGCTGATATGGATGGAACGGTTGCCTCCAAAGTCCCATTCGACCAGTCGAGCTGGGTCCTGCTCGGCAATGAAGCCAATGGCATTTCACCTGAGACGCGGGCGATTCCCCACTTACAGAAGGTGCACCTTCCAGGAGCTGATGGGGCTGAAAGCCTCAATGTCGCGATTGCAGGCGGGATTTTTGGGTATTTGATGGGGGGAGCGGATTAAAGCAAGGCAATTTTGGCTTTGAAGCCAAAGACCTGTAACAGATTTTCTTCAATCTGTTACAGGTCAAAGCTACGCGACATACTTCACATGCCCTCAATAATGCACCACCTTCGTCCCCTCATGCGCCAATTTATACTCCTGCACTTGCGACGCAGGAATCCGCGTATTGAAACACTGGATCGCCTTGAGGTTCTTGAGGCCATTGATATGCTTAAGCGTCTTGACGTCCGTATTGCTGCAATTGAGTTTTTGCAGGTGGACCAAAGACCGCAGGTCTTTGAGGTCGCGGATTTGTGTCCCTGCCACATTTAGCGCTTCTAATTGAATCAATGCCTCAATCGGTTCGAGGTCTTCGACCGGCGTATTGCTGCAATCCAGCTCGCGTAAACTTCTCAAATTGCTGACCGGCATCAGGTCAGTGATAGGGCTTTGGCTACATTGGAGGACCTCCAGGTCCGTCATGCGGCTAAGCGGCGCCAGACTGATGATCCGTGTATTGTCAAAGGTCAGCTCTTTTAACCGCAACAATCCCAATAAAGGCGATAAATCCAATACGGCGGGGTTGTCAGAGAAAGTCACTTTCTCCAAGTAGGCCATCTGATGCAATTCTTCTGGAGCAGGGGGAGAAGAGACGTTGACATGAGCCTGAAAAATGCCTTTCCAGGTAGGCAGGAGGGATTCCCACCATGCTGCAAGCCCTGTTGATTTAAAAACAACCAGCACCTCCTCCAACTCTGTCATCAAGTGCAATGCACGGACCTCATCCATAGGCGTGCCATCGGCATAGAGCAAGCGCAAGCGTTCCATTCCTAGTAGCGGTTCAAATTTGCTTGTGGCTGTCTGTGACAAGTCCAGGATTTCTATTTTGGTCAGAGGGGCAAGTGCCTCTACCCCACTGATAGCCGTCTCTTGCAGGTATAATTCGCGTAGATTTGTGAGGTTGCCAATAGGTGCGAGGCTATTGACCCGCGTATGGCTGCAATCCAGCAATTCTAGGTTTCGAAGCTCTCGAATCGGGCCCAAAGACGAAATCCCCGTCCAGCGACAGCGAAGTTGCAACAAGCTTCGGAACTCTTTTAAGGGTTCAAGACTGGTAATCTGGCGGTTGCCATCGAGGTTGATGGTATCCACATTGACGAGCAATTGCAATTGCTCTTTGTTGGGCATTTCATCCAACGGTGCGTAGCGGCGCAGGACAGTTTTCCATTCTCCGGGAAGGTCAGTCCACCATTTGGTCAGGGCAGTAGACTGATAGACCACCAGGATGCGCGGATGTGCTAGCATAAAACGTGTAGCTTCAGATTTGGGAATTGGGGTGTTGTCGCAATACACCTTGGTCAGATTTTCCAGTCCGCCTAGTGGTTCCAGGCTCAGGAGACGGGTATTGTCCGCATAGAGGACTCGCAACTCTTTGGCGTAGGCTATAGGGCCTAGATTGGAAATCTCGGTATGATCTATTTGCAATTGCTCCAATCCATTCAACATGCGCAACGGATCCAATTGACGGATCTTTGTATGCGAAAGGTGTAGAGTCTTAAGGGCTTGAACGCCACTCAGGCCATCGAGGTCATCGATGGGCGTGTGCGAACAACGCAGGTCCGTTAAATATTTTAACCCAGCCAGCGGCTTAAGGCTTTGAACGGGCGTATAGCGGCAGTCCAGAATCTCTAATTGGGAAAAATTAGCCACGGGTGACAGGTCAGCGATCTGGGTGCGTTGCAGATATAGCTCGCGCATATTGATGGCATAACGCAACGGGCTCAGGTCGATCACTGGCGAACTAGAGCAATCTAGCATTTCGAGCTGCGTGAGGTTGCGCAAAGGCACCAAATCGCTGATCAGTGTTTTGGAGATATTTAGCCGCTTCAAACGCGTAAATTTGCTCAACGGCTTCAGGCTACGAAGCAAAACCCTGCCTGAAAGGTCCAGCTCTTCTTGGGCCAGGATATGCTTTAAGCTATTGTAAATCAGCGGATTGTCGAGCAATAGCGTATCAGAGAGGGTGTCGTTTTGGGGAATAAACAACGTGTCTGCCAGTTTAATATCTGGGCGTTGTGCCAAGACCTCCGCCATATTGAGTTTTTCGCTCACTTGCACATTCGGTGCGAAAAGCATCTGCCAGTCGGCGGTCATATTATTCCACCAGCTTTTGAGCGTCTCTTGTTCACTGAGTTTGGTGGTGTATATACTGACGATTTTTAGCAAGCGTTCCTGCTCATCGAGGTTAAGTTCGACAAACCGCTGGCGGGTATTATAAATAGAATCACCTTCTACAGACAAGCCTTTAAGATGGCGCGTCATGGTCACCAGAAAATATAGCTGGTTGTCTTCAGAGAAGTGATGCGTCACCTCATCAATGGTAAATTCGAAATGCGCTTCTTTGAAAAAGAAGTTGACATCTTTGAGATAGGCGGGGATGTCCTTATAGGTCACGACCCCACGTCTAGGGACCAGGTCATCCTCAATTTGCACCTTTTCATCTCGAAATACCTTCAGATAACTTTCATTGATTATCACCTCCTTCTCAGCGGTCGCCGCAGCAGGGTCTCCGAGTACATTCAGTGCGTATTCCAAAAAATACACCAGAGAGCTGGCTTCTTCTTTATACTGCTCCACCAACCCACTCACTTCTTGACCAGAGTCTGGTACTTGCGCATTTCCTGAAGAAATAGCAAGGAGCAGACACGCCAGCAGCATACTAATGGCTTTGTATATCATATGTGGTCGATTAAGGAATGGGGAAATTATTGATTGACTAATTGTAAATAGCTGGCAATCAACGTATAACACTTTCGTTTTTAATTAATAATCAGTCAATTAATAATTAATAATTCCTAAAAGTCTCCTTATTTTATTGGTAGTTATTGTAAATGTAACGGGTAAGGATGTCTTTTTTGTCTTCTGGGATCTGAGTCAATTTGGAAATAAGCCAACCACGATTGGTACCGGGCCGGATGATTTGAGCGATTTCGAAGTACCAATTAGGGACTTGCAAAAAGTGAAAACGCACCTCCGTAATAGTTTGAAACCGCAATTTCCCCTGCTGCATTTCATAGATAAACAAGGTGAGGAAATCAGGTTGATACTCTTTCGAAGCAAAAGGAGTAAGTTTATCAGATCGACGAAAAAGCTTTTCGAGGTTCATGAAATCAATTTCATGACTCAATGGGTGGAGAAAGCTATCCGTAGGAATGGAATCAGGCGGTAAATAGAATTGGTAGTATCGATCCAGGTATACCCCATCAAAGACCCATTTAGAGCCAATCTCCTGCTCCTGGAGCTTCAGAAAAAGTAGCGCTTGCTCCTCTTTCCCTTCAAAGGTAAAAGTCGCATGAACCTCGGCGAACCAGTCTCCCCCGTGGAAATCAAGAAAGGCAGGGGCTTCTTCATCCGTGACATCCTGAATGAAGGTCTCTCGAAGCACCCGCGTCAAATAAGGGTTTTGTTCATCAAACAAGCCTTCTACGTAGGCCTTCCGCATTTCAGCATTCCTGTACAAATTGTCATTGGGATAATACCGCTCTCCTTTGATGGATTCCTCACAATTGAACCGACGAAAGAATTGATTGACCTGTTTAGTTTCAGCAGCGAATTGTCCGTCGTCATCGAGGTCGCCTATTCCCTGCTGCCCTTGCCCCATAAGTGGAAGGAATAAGGTGATAATGGATACCACCAGGCAGACTCGTAGAGAAAACCGTTTGCCATTCTCCATTCTTAATTCTCCATTATTCATGCTCAATTCTTCTACCTTGTCGTTTCTTTAACCCGAATATCCCCCAATAACACATCCCAGAAGTCAACGAGCTTGCCACTGATCTGCGTCTGCTTACGCTCGACATAGATGGTAATGTCTTTTTTGGTGACATCCATATATTTCAGGCCATCACCTGACGTCCCTTCAAATCGCTGGTAGATCGTGATGACGCCTACATATCGACCATCGGGTTGCAGCTCCAGGTCGCTGATATACTGGATTTTGAACCATTTGATGGTGACGCGGTCGTAGTTCAAGGCTGCGAGTCGCAGGAAATATTTCTTGACAGGGAAATTGAGAATTTCCTTTCGATACAGGGAAGAGACGCCAATCTCACTGCCTTCAGCAAATAGCTCTGTAGCCCGGTCGATGACGCGGCTGGCCTCAGACCACGGGGTCTCTTTATTGCCAATAATGCTGATGTACTTGCTGAGGTCTCTGACTTTCTCAAGGGCCAATGAATCAATGGCTGCTTTACGGTCGGGCCCAATATCACTTTGGGCATAGAGTTGTCCTCCCATCAATAAGCAGACGGCGAGGATAAAATTAAAGGTCTGACGATGCATGCTTTTGTGTGTTGATTATTCTTTGGTAAGGATCATTTCAGTGATTTTACCATCGATATTTACAGCTAGGGATTTAATACGATTAATATTTTTTTTCTGATCTTTTAGGTATTCGAGGTACCTGCCGATCGTAGTAGGACGATCGTAGTCTGTTGCGTTTCGATTTTCATTAATGATAATCAAAACGGGGATATCTTTTGAAGCAAATAGTTTCATGCATTCTTCGATATGAGAATTGGCAGTGGTTATACTACTTGCATTAGCGATTTGATTAAAATAGTTGGCGATACGCGGTTTTCGCGCCTCCGCCTCGGCTTGCGCCTTGGCGAGGGCCTCCTCCCGCTCGCGGGCTTTTCGCGCGCGCTCCAGCTCCGCCCGCTCCTGGACCAGCTTAGCTTCGACCTGCCTGATCAACTCTTTGATCTCAGGATCGTTTATGTTTTGATTTTTGACCAAAGCCAATTGCCGCTCCTTCTCCTCCAGGGTGAGTCCACTATTATCATCTAGGAGGGTAAGCAAAATGGCTTTAGCTTTGGCAATGCGATCTGCTTCCATGGCGGCTTCCACGGCTTGTTGTTCCTGCAGTAGCTTCTTTTTAGACTTACACGCTGGACTGCTCAGCATAGCCACCCCTAGCATGACTATTAATCCAACCCTAGCCAACCGTTGCATACCATTCATTTGAATTTCTGAATGCCTTTTGTTCATCATCTTTTTATGTCATTTGAAGATTAGTAGCGCAAAACTAGCAAAATTCCTTCTTAGGAAAATCACAAGCTGTATATTAGCTTGACACTTTAAGCATCAATTTCATGAAAATTTGTTATACTTTTATTCTCGCAACCTGTTTTTTAACAGTTTTATTGTCACCAGCCACCGCTCAACACTCCAAAGGCCTCTTTGAGGGAACGTCTATTTTGACCTTAAACCTCACCACTGATATTCAAAAAATCCAAGCTGATAGGGATATAGACCCCAAATATCATGATGCAAAAATAGCAGGGATCTCCGAAGATGGCACTACCTATGACATGAAAGTACAGGTAAAAGCGAGAGGAAATTTTCGCAGAAGTGATGGAACCTGTATTTTCCCCCCGCTTCGTGTCCGATTTTCGAAAAATGATACGCTAGGACCTTTTGAGGGAAATAAAAAACTAAAATTGGTTACACATTGTCAAAAGGACGAGTATATTTTGCGGGAATACATGATCTATAAGGTTTTCCAGCAGCTGACAGAACATAGTCTTCGTGTCCGACTGTGCAAAATCACCTACCATGATAGCGAAGAGGTGTTGGATCCCGAAACGCACTATGCTTTTTTTATAGAATCGGTAGAGTCCGTTGCTGAAAGATTAGGGGGACAATTATTACCAGAAGACTCAGTTGTGAGCTTTGATCAGATTCATCGGGAACAATTGACGCTGGTTCATGTATTTCAGTATATGATCGGAAATCCCGATCACAGCCCTGAACGCCAAAAGAACACCAAATTGATTTATTTTAATGATCCAGAAAAACCGCTTTTGCCGATCCCGTATGATTTTGATTTCTCCTTAGCTGTGGACGCTTCCTATACCAAGTTGGGCGCGGGCAAGCTTTTCAGCAAACGTAGATTTAAACGACTTTGTAGATCAGAGGAAGAATTTTTGGCGTGCTTCGAGCGTTTGGAAGGTGCCAAGAAAACGATCTTGACCCTATACAAAGAAGATTCATTGCTCAATAAAGAAAGTAAAGGGCAAGCGACTAAATGCATCAAGGATTTTTTTAAAATTATCAAGAGCTCCAAAAAAGTAAAAGAGGTTTTCCTCGATTCCTGCAAATAATATGAAGAAATATCTACTGGGCTTATTGCTCTTATTGGTGAGTGTAGCGCTAATGGCACAGCCGAAGCAGGTCGACGACCTCATCTCGGAAGGCATGCGCTTGCATGACCAGGGAGCTTTTAAAGCCGCAATAGATAAGTACGAAGCAGCCTTAAAAATTTCGCCCACACACCCCAAGGCTAATTATGAAATGGCATTGAGTCATTTTTCAGTAGGGTCCTATGACGTTTCGATTCGCTATAGCAACATGACCCTCCGGTCACCTTCGCCTTATCGAAAAGGGGCCTACCTGGTCAAGGGGTCTGCCCTTGACAACCTCGGTCGCACCCAGGAAGCTATCGAAGTATATGAAGAAGGTATCCGTCAGTTCCCTTCCTATTATTTGTTGCATTACAATCTGGGCCTCAGTTGCTTCAATGGTAACCTGCTACGCCAAGCTGAACAAGCAGTCATCTCAGCCATCAAAGCGAATCCCAATCACCCCAGCAGCCATCTGCTGATGGCTTACATCATGCGCGACCAGCAAAAGCGCGCTCAAGCCGTCATGCCGCTTTATTACTTCCTCATGCTTGAACCCCGATCGAGTCGAGCAGCGCAGGCATATGACTTGCTGCGCACCCTCATGCGTGAAGGCGTCAATCAGGAATTTCCCAAACAGGTGAATATCAACCTGAATGTAGAAGAAGTAGGGGCCGATTTTCGAGCCATCGAAGTTGCCCTCGCCTTGATAGAAGCGTCCAATGGGTTGGATGAAAATGTGCGTAAAAGTGAAGCGGTTAAATTTTCAGAATCTACCGTTTCTTTTTTTGAGGTGTTAGGAGAAAAGCGAGGGGCTAAAGCAACCGGCTTTTGGTGGCATGTGTATGGCGACTTTTTTGCAGGAATGGCCAAGGCAGGCTATGCACGGACATTCGCCTACTACGTCAGCCAATCCCGATTTCAATCTGAAATAGACATCTGGCTCGAAGACCACGCCCAAGAGCTTCAAGACCTCGTGAAGTGGGTGGAGAAGTATGAGTAAAGGCAGAATGATAAAATGAATAGATGAGTAAATGATAAAATATTGCTATTACTCCCATATCTGGGGTTTTTCTCAATATTTATTCTTTTGTTTCATTCGTGCGAATCTGTGGAATCCGTGGTAAATTTCCTGATTTAGCAGATTAGGACCACTAATTTTATCTTGATTAGCCTTCAATTTTCATCCTCTTTTATTCAAAATTCACCATTCAATCACTCAAAATTATTCCCCCCCAACACCTATCTCTGATAGCCCCATTTTGCCCCTTCCTCCTGAAAGCAAGATATTTCCATAAGTCGCATACCCTTCCCATGGCGTCACGAAGTTGGGGGTAGTTTCAGTGGCTTTTTGGAAAAAGGCCCATTGCGTGACAAGACTGCTGGTCTCGTCGACATATACCCAATACTTATTGCCAGGTGTGCGGCCTACTCCTTTGAAAGTAAGTTGGAGGACATCAGCAAGTTGTCCAGCTTCTGTGCTGTCCTTGCCTACATAGGTGAGCGTCACGCCCGAGTCCTTGAGCTTAAACGGCATGACGAGCCAGTAGCTGTCATTGATCCAGATAGATTCGGTACGGCGGAGGTATTTATCCAAGGAATCTTTGGAGGTTTGTTGGACGCCGTCAAGCCAGACTTCGCCCTGGCCTGTATTCATGTCTAAATTAGCTATGAAAGAAGAATCCAAATAGGTCACCCCTACCTTATTGTTTTGCTTGTCCCAATTCAAGGCCCGTCGTCCAAAGAAAGTCCACTGGATGGTCTGCGTCTCATCCCATGCCTTGCGGCCGCCCATGGCTTCCATGACCTCATCTGCGATGGCGATAGCCAGCGAGTCGGAGCCTTCCAGGTCAAAACCCGCCGCAGGCGGGTTGGGGTCGGTGGCTTCGGAGGCGGTGGCTTGGTTTGTGTCAGCAGTAGGCTGAGGAGAACAGGCCAGAAGGCTGAGGGCGAGGAGGGAGATAATCCAGCAGTATGTTTTCATATCAAGGATATTTTATTCAATTTTGACAAAGAAAGAAACAATTGTCCATGAAACCAGCAACTACTATCAATGAATTGGCGAATAATTTGCTGCCGATTTATTTTTTGACCCCTGAGAAGGATAGAGACTTATATGTGCCGATGTATGATGAAATTATTCAAACCTTCCGGGATAGTTTGATACATGACCAATTTCACTCCCAAACACTTTATGCAGGGGGGCAGTCTGGCTCAGGGAAAAGCACTGCAATGAATTTTCTTCCAAATGATGAGATAGCTGAAAAATTTATTGTATTGCCTGTTAGAGCTGAAAATCTGCTTGATTTATATGATGTTGATATTATTGATGTCTTGATCATGCTTGCATATGAACTAATTAAGGATGAAAAAAAGCTAGAGAATCGCTTTAGGAAAGGATTAGAAAAGCTTCGCAAAAAAAATCAAGGTATTTTATCTGAAGAAGTAGAAAGAGGGAAACATCACAAATTGGATGGAGGGGGAGGAATAAACTTGAAACTAGAAGCACTTGAGCCTTTTTTTAAATTATTTGAATTCAAGACTAATTTTTTTGCCAATTATAGAGGAAATAAAGAGTATCGCCGAATTACACGAGAAGCCTTTGAAATCCTAAAAGAAGACCTACTCAACCTTGTAAATGAAATAATCGGTGCGCGATTAGACTTGGAATCTTCTGATAAAAAATTGCTTTTGCTAATCAGCGATTTGGATCATATGAAGGAACCATCTCAGATTACTGATTTATTTGTAAACAACCGGTATTATCTTGAAAGTGTGCAGTGTAAAAAAGTAATAACTGTGCCTTCTACCCTTATGGCAAATGCTACTTTCCCTTCTGAAATTGAGTATTTAGGATTAAAATTAGGCCACAACCCCAATTCACCTGTAAGGTCCAAGGAAGCCCAAGAAGCCATTACTTATAATGAAAATTTATTGCGTAAAGTGATCCTAAATCGAATAGCTACGAATGCAAATCTTATAACTGACGAAGCGATTACCCTTGCAATCGAAAAGTCAGGTGGCATTACAAGGCAATTTATTTCTATTCTACATGGTGCAGCAACCCGAGTCCGAAGATTGAAAGGCTCACAAATCAGTAAAGAGGACGTTACATTCTCAGTAGATCACTTTCGTAGAACGGTATTAGAGCGTGCAATAATTGGGAAAGAAAAAATCGATGTACTTGCCAAAATCTTAACCTCCTATTATCCAGGGCAATTAGAAAATAGTACTTTCCTGGGATTGATTATTGGGAACCAAATCATTGCCTACCACAATGACCCAATTTGGTACGCCATTAACCCCATTATAGAAAATACGGTTAGAATTTACGCCAATGCTTCAAGAGAATGAATTGTTACAGTTGATCTCTCGTAATGACCAAATTCATTATAGTGAATTGGTAGATGCTTTGGGCTACCTAGAACCAGAATTACCTGCAGCTTTCTTACTCGGTGTAAATTCAAATCGACTTGGTGATGCATTTCTCTTTGAGCTTAACAGGCTATATCCAGAGGCTTATGTATTAACAAATCCTCCTCCTAAACGTGTATTACGGGACGTTTTTGCGACATTGCCCAATAGTCAATCCCTCCTGATTTTCCCTTTGTATCAACAAGATGCTGCTCATGATTCTGCCCTAGCCGCAGAACTTCTTTTTCATAGAGACAGCATTGTTCACGATAATCTTCGTCTTCTCATAATAGCCAGCGAGGGGCTTTATACAGCTATTCAAGACAATGCATATGACTTTATTTCTGCTACCAACTTTAGGCATCTTTTCAAAGATCAGGCAGCGGCGGTGGAGGAGGATTTGAGTCATTATGGAGGGAAGTCAGCAGAAGAAATAGCGTATGAAGAGGCAAAGGCTGATTATGAGGACAATAAATCAGGGAAAGCATCAACCCAGATGCGTAAAGCTTTTGAACTAGCAAAGGCTGCCTATAACATTTCTAGGTTAGATGAATCCCTTATTGCCTTAAAGGAAACCATTCAAAAGGCTCAAGAACTCAAAGACGATAAATATCTAAGCCTAGCCTTGAGCAACATTGGTTTGATTTATTCTGTAAAGGGGGAACTTGATATGGCATTAGCGAATCACTTAAAGGCATTGGATCTGCATAAACAAATTGGCTTTTTAGAGGGGGAATCATCTACTCTGGGCAATATCGGTTTAATATACTCTAGCAAAAGTGAATTCGATGAGGCGTTAGTGTATTACCGCCAAGCATTATCGATCAATAAACAAATCGGTTATTTACAAGGAGAAGCGAATCAATTGGGTAATATTGGTTTGATCTATTCCCATAAAGGAGAACTCGATAAGGCACTGGAGTATCAATCGGATGCATTAGAGATTTATAAACAAATTAACTTCATCAAGGGAGAAGCCTCTGCCTTAGGCAATATCGGCTTGATTTATAAAAACAAAGGCGAATTCGACGAGGCGTTAAAGTATTTCTTGAAAGCTTTGAACTTAAACAAACAAATCGGTTACCTACAGGGAGAAGCTAATCAATTTGGAAATATCGGTTTGATCTATTCCGACAAAGGCGAATTTGACGAAGCATTGAAGTATCAATCGCGGGCATTGGAGATCTATAAACAAATCGATTTCTTACAAGGGGAAGCCACTGTCTTGGGCAATATCGGCGTGATTTATAAAAACAAAAGCGCACTCAATGAAGCATTAAAGTATTTCTTCCAAGCCTTGGAGTTACACAAGCAAATAGGTGATCTAGAGGGAGAAGCCAACCAATTGGGTAATATCGGCTCTATGTATGTTGCAATAGAAAAACTCGACGAAGCATTGAAGTATTACTTACATGCATTAGCGATCAGTAAACAAATTCACTACTTAAAAGGAGAGGCTACTGACTTAGGTAATATTGGTGTGGTTTATAAAACTAAAGGTGAACTCGATATAGCATTGGAGTATTTCTCGAAAGCCTTAGAATTACATGAACAAATCGGCTCTCTACAGGGAGAAGCCTCTGACTTAAACAATATCGGCACGATCCATTTCGATAAAGGTGAAGTTGATGAAGCATTGAAGTATTTCATTCAATCATTAAAACTTTACAGACAAATCGGCTATCTACAGGGAGAAGCCAATCAATTGGGCAATATCGGGGTGATATATAGAACCAAAGGCGAACTCGACGAAGGGGAAAAATACCTCCGCCAAGCACTCGAAATCGCTGAAACCATTGGATTTGCCGAAGGCATCCTAAAATTCAAAGCAGAACTTGAAGCCCTCAAAAATCCCTCCTAACCCCTCCCCCGTTTCCAGCTATTTCTGAAAATTCTTCTATTGCACGGCCTTAAAAGACCGTGCAATAGTCAAATAAATTTCTCCGAAATTGACCTTATTTTACCATATAACAATGTTAGAAAATATTTCTTTGAAATGTTTACAAATACCCTCCCTTATTCCCAACCTTTTTAGCCCATCTACGTTTTCACCACGGAAACTTTGAACGTATTCAGAGTTTCCAGCCAGAAAACGCCCTGCCCTACACATTTTTCCTCCAAATTTTATATGCACTCTACCGAACCAAAAGAAAGCGGTGCCAAGACCCGCATTCTCGAGCAATCTATGGCGCTTTTTATGAAGCGCGGCGTGCGCAGTGTCACGATGGATGATATCGCCCAGGAACTGGGAATCTCCAAAAAGACTATTTATCAACACTTTGATAACAAGGCGCATATCGTTCGAGAAGTAGCCCAGGCACATTGCCGCCAGAATGAAATGGAGTTTGAAGCCATTGCAAAAGATGCCAAAAATGCCATTGACGAATTGGTGAAAATCATGCAGTGGCTAGTAGAGACGCTGAAGGAAATGGCGCCTAACCTGATCTATGAAATTCAAAAATATTACCCAGATGCTTGGCAGACTTTTCATCACTATGAAAATGAATTTGTGCTAGCAGAGGTTAAAGACAATTTACGACGGGGCATTGAAGAAGGGCTTTATCGGCCTGATATCAATGTAGAAATCGTGGCTCGGATGCGCGTAGCTCAAGTAGATATTGGTTTTGATGAAACTATTTTTCCAAGGAAAAAATTCGGTCAACTGCCCGTCCAAGTAGAAATGCTCAAATTCTATATGCATGGCATCACGACCCCCAAGGGCAAGGAAGTCTTAGAATCTTACTTTCAACAGTATGACCTGGACTAAAGAAGGTTCTAGGTTCTAGGTTCTAGGTTCTAGGTTCTAGGTTTTAGGTTCTAGGAGTAAGAAAACGCCTGATTTAAAGACATACATTGACCATTAACCATTTACAATTAACCATTACCTCATATAATCGCTCAACTCTCTTTATGAAATCCTCTTACCGACCTCTCAAAAACCGAATTCAGCCTTGGCAGTTGTTTTTGATGCTGTTTGTGCTGAGCCCTTGGGCCTCTTTTGCCCAAACCGCTACTTCGGCCAACAGCTTTACCCTAGAACAATCTATTGATTTTGCACTGAAAAACAGTGTGAGTCTCAAGAATGCCCAACTCAGTGAGTACATCGCTGATCATCAGGCCAAGGAATTGATCTCCATGGGGTACCCCCAAATCAATGCTGCCCTGGACTTCAGCCATTATCCAAAACTCCCTGTTTCTATCCTTCCAGGTGTGTTCAGCCCTGAACAAGAGCAGGTGTCTGTTTTGACAACTAATGGCAGCCGTGACCTCGCTTTTCCCAAAATTGATCCAGAAACGGGCCAGCCTATTCCAGGGCCAGACCTTGAAGTTCAATTTGGTACACCTTTCCAGGCGACGGCGGGTATTTCAGGACGCCAACTGGTGTTTGATGGAACATTCTTTTTGGGCCTTCGTGCTGCGGAAGTGTTTGTAGAATTGTCTTCCAGACAGATCGACGCCACCGCAGAAGACATCGCCCTGACAGTCAGTAAAGCGTATTATACCGCCTTGATCGCACAAGAAAGCCTCAAGCTGATCGATGCCAATATGGCGCGCGTCAAAAAACTTCACGATGATACCAAAGCGCTTTATGAAGAAGGTTTTGCTGAAAAGCTAGATGTAGAACGCCTGGAGATTACCTATACCAATCTCCAATTGGAGCGCACCAAAGCAGAGCGTATGGCAGCTCTCAGCAAGGATTTGTTGAAATTTCAGATGGGCATGCCTGTAGCAGAAGACTTGGCATTAGCTGAAAAGGTCGGAGACCTCAATGCCGCTCCAGAAGTCGCCATTGCGCCTCAAGATTTTAGTTACAGCAACCGAATCGAGTATAAACTCCTTGAGACCCAGCAAGAGTTGGAAGGCTTCAATATGCGCCGCTTCAAGGCGGGGTATTTACCTACCCTTTACTTATTTGGTTCTTATCAGTTCAATGCTCAGCGCAATAAGTTCAACTTCTTCAACACCAATGAAAACTGGTTTCAAATCGGAGTTTGGGGCTTCAATCTGAACATTCCGATTTTTGATGGCGGGATGAAAAAACACCAGATCCAGCAGTCCAACCTACGCCTTCAACAACTCGCCAACAGCAAGTCTTTATTGGAAAACTCTATCAACCTCGAATTGCGAAACACCCAGGCACAGCTCATGAATAGCTATAATAACCTGGAGGTCTACCGCAAAAATGTGGATCTAGCAAGAAAGGTCTATGAGGTTTCGGAGGAAAAATACAAAGAAGGCGTAGGCTCTAGCCTGGAGATCAATGACGCAGACACCCAACTCAAACAGTCAGAGACCAATTACCTCAACGCCATGTTTGAGTACCTCAACAATAAAGCAGATTATCAAAAAGCGCGTGGCGAATTTTCAAAATACCACTAAAAACCGTTTTAGGTTCTACGTTTTAAGTTCTAGGATCGCTCATCTACATATAACCCTGAACTCTGAACTCTGAACTCTGAACTCTGAACACTCCAATAAAACTTAGAACCCTGAACATAAAACTTAGAACTTTTCTCATTATGAAACGCAAATTCCTTTCACTTACCCTCATCGTACTCACAGGCCTGATTATGATGGCTTGTGGCGGCAAAGAAGAAGCCAATACGCCTGAAGCAAAACGGGCAGAGCTCAAGGAGCTCAAAAAACAGCAAATTGCCCTGAGCAAAAAAATCAAAGATTTGGAAGCTGAAGTGGGCAAGCTAGATACTTCTCAAGTGGCCAAGACAGTGCCTATCGTCATGGAGTCCGTCAAGGCGAGCACTTTTAAACATTATGTCAATATTCAGGGACAGGTCGAAGTAGACAATAATGTCCTGGTAAGCCCCGAAGTAGCAGGGATCCTGACCAAAATCTATGTTAAGGAAGGGCAAAATGTGAAAAAGGGTCAAACCTTGGCAAAAGTGGATGACGCTATCATGCGCAGCAGCCTAGCAGAGATTCAGACTCAGCTTGACCTGGCCAATATCATGCATGACAAGCAAAAAAGACTTTGGGATAAAGAAATCGGTACCGAAGTACAGTACCTGCAAGCCAAAAATGCCAAAGAGTCCCTAGAGCGTCGGATGGCGACCTTAGAAGAGCAGATTTCTCGCACCAACATCAAATCCCCCATCTGGGGAGAGGTGGAGGAAATTTTGCCCAAAACTGGCGAAATGGTTTCTCCGGGTTTTCCTGCCTTCCGCGTTGTGAATGGCAGTGCGTTGACCCTTAAGGCCCAACTTTCTGAATCCTATGTTCCCTATATTCATAGAGGTGATAAGGTAACAGTTGCTTTCCCTACCATTGACAAGACACTGGAAGCGTCGGTATCACGTGTGGGGCAGCAAGTAGACCCCAAGAGTCGAACCTTTACGGTCGAAGTCAAATTGCCCAAAAACCCAGATGTGAAAGCCAATATGTTTGGAGAGCTTTTGATCAATGACCGAGTGACTGAGAATGCCATCCAGGTACCGCAGCGTGTGCTTCAAAAAGCAGAGAAAGGCAATTATGTCTTTGTGGCAGAGAAAAAGCCTTCTGGCGAATGGGCAGCAGCCCTCAAGGTAGTGGAAATAGGATTGACCTATGAAGGTCAAGTAGAAATCAAAAGCGGCTTATCAGCCGAGGATCAATTGATTACTTCAGGATACAAAGGCCTCAGTGATGGGCAGCTCATCTCCCCTACCGGCCCTGTAGCCACCAAGTAATGATGAAATTATTAATTGATTAGATTAATCATTGATTGTATTAAACAATGAAAAATAAATTCAAAGAATTTGCCATATCGAGCTGGGCCATTGACAATAGAACCACCATTTTTCTCCTGACCTTGGTGATTGTCCTTTTGGGCTATAGCTCCTATAGATCACTGCCCAAAGAAAATTTCCCTGAAATTTTCTGGCCAGTCATGTATGTCTCTGTCCCCTACCCTGGCACCGCGCCAGCAGACATAGAGAAACTGATCAACAAAAAGATCGAAGACGAGGTCCAGAACATTGACGGGGTTAAAAAAGTCACCAGTGCTGCTGTTCAGGACTATGGAAGCGTCTTTGTCGAATTCGAAACGGGCGTAGACTTGTCGGAAGCGAAGCGCGATGTGAAGGATGCCGTCGACCGCGCCCGTGGAGAACTCCCCAACGACTTGCCTACGGAACCTCAGGTCATGGACATTGACTTTTCGGAGTTTCCGATCATGTTTCTGAACCTATCAGGTCCATTTGACAATGTGGCCTTGAAGGATTATTCAGAAGCTATTCAGGACCGGATTGAGGACATGAGCGAGATCAGACGAGTAGACATCGTCGGTGCGCTAGAGCAAGAAGTTCATATTGACCTGGACCTTTATAAGATGCAGGCTGCTTCTATCTCTTTTGGAGATGTGGAGCAAGCAGTAGCAGGGGAAAATGTCATCATTTCTGGAGGAGAGATGGATGTGGATCAGCAGAAAATTGCGGTCCGCATCAACGGAGAATTTAACGAAGTCAATGACATCGGCGACCTGCTCATCAAATCTGGAAAAGGAAACACCCTTTACCTGAAGGACATCGCCACTGTCACGGATGGGTTTAAAGACCGTGAAAGCATGGCGCGATTGAATGGAGACCCTGTGATCACGATGAGTGTGATCAAGAAGTCAGGCGAAAACCTCATCGATGCCGCAGCACAGATAGAGACCATCATCGATGAGATGAGGGCAGAAGAATTTCCGGAAGACCTCACTGTCACTGTCGCTCAAGACCAGTCGGTCATGACCAAGAATACCCTCAATGAATTGACCAACACCATTATCATTGGATTTATCCTAGTGACCCTGGTACTGATGTTTTTCATGGGGGTAAGAGATGCGCTTTTTGTTGGATTGGCCGTTCCGCTATCCTCCCTCATTGCCTTTATGGTGATTCCGTTTTTTGGCTTTAGCCTCAACTTAATTGTGCTATTTACCTTTATCCTTGCCATGGGTATTGTAGTGGATAATGCGATCGTGGTGATAGAAAATACCCACAGGATTTTTCATGAAGAAGGGCTTCCGATCAAGCTTGCTGCCAAAAAAGCTGCTGGCGAAGTGATCGCCCCTGTATTTTCAGGCACCCTGACCACAGTGGCTCCGTTTACGCCATTGCTATTCTGGCCTGGTGCCATTGGGGAGTTTATGGGCTTCATGCCGATGACGATGATCATTACGCTTTTCGCCTCCTTATTTGTTGCCTACGTCATGAGTCCTGTATTTGCGGTGAGTTTTATGAAGCCCAAAAGTGAGCAAAAGGTGAGTTATAAGACTTTGCTTATTTATAGTGCAGTAATGGCTGCCCTAGGGATTCTATTTCACTTGGGAGAAAGTCCCCTCATGGGCAATTTCATGTTCTTCATGATTGCTTTTGTCTGGCTTAATGGGGTTATCCTTCGTCCATTGATTGACCGATTTCAGCAAAAAGTCATTCCTTTCCTCAAAAATGGCTATAGAAATATCCTCGCATGGTGCTTGAAACCTGGAAGACCAGGATGGGTACTGGCAGGTTCTTTCCTTTTCTTCATCGTGAGCTTTGGATTTATTGGGGCTAATTTTCCCAAAGTCATCACCTTCCCTGCTCAGAACCCCAATTTCATTATGGTCTATAATGAAATGCCTGTGGGGACTACCGTTGAGGTCACAGATTCCATCACGAGAATTATCGAAAAGCGCGTCTATGAAGTAATTGGAGATAATAATCCTAATGTAAAGTCAGTAGTGACCAATATCGCTGTAGGCGCAGGGGACCCTAACTCCTTTGATCAGGGCGGCGCAAAATCCAATAAAGGCAAAGTCACAGTAGAGTTCGTCGAATTCAAAAAACGTGCAGATGGATTCAGTACGCTGGAGGTGATGGAGGAAGTTCGTCAGAACATCAAAGGCATCCCTGGGACAAAAGTAACAGTAGATAAAGAAGCTGGTGGCCCTCCAGTAGGAAAGCCAGTAGACCTACTTTTGACTTCAGAAAACTTTGAAGAATTGGTCACTACAGCTAAAGGCCTATTGGCCTATCTTGATTCCTTGAACATCGGTGGGGTCGAAGAATTGAAGTGGAATCAGGAAAATGAGCGTTCAGAATTGATCGTCAATATCGACCGAGTCAAAGCCAGTCAATTGGGCATGAGTTCTGGACAAATCGGAATGGCCCTACGGACAGGCATCTTTGGAAAAGAAATCTCCAAATTTCGTCCTGAAAATACGGAGGATGAGTACGATATCATTTTGAGGTTAGGCGAAGACTACCGAGATGATATTTCGGCTTTGCTGAACATGAACATTACCTTCATGGACCAGTCAACGGGAAGTTTCAAATCGATCCCGATCTCTTCTGTAGCCGACATTTCCTACTCTTCTTCTTATGGAAGTATCAACCGTACCGACCTCAAAAAATCCATCAACCTCTCTTCCAATGTCTTGGATGGGTATAATGCCCAAGAAGTCAATGATGAGATCGCTTATTGGATTGATGAATTTAAGAATCAAGGGCGTTTTAGCGACGAAGTTAGTGTAAAAGCAGGGGGAGAGATCGAGGATCAAGCCAAGGAGATGGCATTCCTCGGAATGGCCTTTTTAATCTCGATTCTCTTTATTTTCTTAATCCTCGCTACCCAATTCAACTCACTGATCAACGTCTTGATCATCCTCAGTCAGGTACTGCTGAGTACCATAGGGGCTATCTTGGGCATCATCATGATGGGCATGGACTTTTCGATCATCATGAATGGGGTTGGGATTATTGCACTGGCGGGGATTGTGGTAAATAATGGAATCATCCTGCTAGACTTTATTCATATCAAGCGAAAAGATGGCTTGCCATTGCGTGAAGCCGTAGTAGAAGGAGGATCAATCCGCTTTACGCCTGTCTTGCTGACAGCATCCTCGACTATCCTTGGGTTGGTACCATTGGCCCTGTCAATGAACATCAACTTCGAGACCTTGATTCTGAGCCTCGATCCACAATTGTTTTTTGGAGGAGATAGTGCGGCCTTCTGGGGTCCACTGAGCTGGACCATCATTTGGGGGTTGACTTTTGCTACCCTGGTGACATTGATATTCGTCCCTGTGCTCTATTTTGCCGTCCACCACTCTAATGAGAAAGTCCTCAAAGCCCTCGGCTTTTCCAATCCTTTCCCAGAATTTGATGACAATAACAGCGATGAAATCATCCATTTTGACGAAGAGAAAAAAGCCGCATTGATGGAAGAGAATCATACTGGAGGGAGCAACGGCAATGTAGCATCCGATTCGACAGATGTTGAAGTTATGTCAGCGGACGAGGTTTAACTAATTCTCGTTCATTCCCTTAAGAGGCGATGGGCCAGTTTTTCAAAGAAGGTTATATACCTTGTAGAGAAACTGGCCCATCTTATTTCACCTACCTACATAAAAGTGTGAGGTGCAAACTTTTTAGTGGTTTTTAGCGATCTAGGGGAAAAGTAATTATATTTAGGGATTAAAAACTTTTGGCTACCCTTTAAAAGTCTAATTTATGAAAAACTTTTCCTCTACTTTTTTCACACTTCTTTTTTCCTTTCTAGCCATCTCCCTCTCCGCTCAAAATGTAGACAAAAACGTAGTCGTCATTGAGATCGGAACAGGTACGTGGTGCCAGTTCTGTCCTGGGTCTGCCTTGGCAGCTGACGACATGGCTCATTTTGGAAAAAAGGTCGCCATCATAGAGCATCACAACGGGGATGCCTATACTACGACTGATTCGGATACGCGCCTCAACTATTTTGGGATAACGGGTTTTCCTACGACCTACTTTGATGGAGGCTCTGATATTGTAGGGGGTGATCTGACCTCTTCTATCGTAAGGCAGTATATACCGCCCTATAATGCCTTGATCAATCAGCCTAGCCCGATTGACATGGACTTGAAACTCACCAGTGATGGCATGGGTGGATATACCGCTGAAGTGATAGTGGAGCGCGTTTCTAATGTGGCACCGGCAAATCTCTCCGTACATTTTGTATTGACAGAATCGCACATCGCTGCCAACTGGTTCGGGTTGAAGGAACTCAACTTCGTAAACCGCCTCATGCTTCCCAATCATGCAGGAACTAGTGTCAACCTCGCACTGAACACGCCTACCACTGTTACCCATAATTTTACCCTGAACGCTAATTGGGTAAAAGAAAATATGCAGATCGTCGCCTTTGTAGAAAATCGTTCGAATAAAGTCATCTATCAAGGACTGACTTCAGACCTTTCTACCAATGATCATGCGGTCAATGTAGCGATGGAAGGCTTTGCCGATCAAGATGCGAGTGGACAGTGTGTGGACGTAATCGCTCCCAACATTGAAATTCGCAACCTTGGCACAGATCCGTTGACTAGCCTCGACATTCGCTATATCGTTAATACTAGTACCAATAGTACTTTCCAGTGGACTGGAAATCTGGGGATGAATGAGGTGGAAGCCATCCAGCTCCCTGGCCTTTCTTATGCTTCCTTAGATTCTAATAATTCCCTGGTCATTCAGCTCACTAGTCCTAATGGGACCAATGACGGTGATATGAGCAATAATTTCTTCAATTATGTATGGGATGCGCCTACACGCTTAGAAGGCGATTATCGCATTCGCATCCAGCCAGATAACTTTGGCTCAGAAATTCGTTGGGAGTTGAAAGATGGGGCTGGGAATGTTGCGTATTCAGGAGGTCCATACCAAAATAATAACCTCTTCTTGATCAATAAGCGCATCAACTTACAACCTGATTGCTATACCTTCCACCTTTACGATAGCTTTGGTGACGGACTGGGAACTGACGGATGGGTTGAGTTAAAAGACCCCAGTTCAGATGTGATGTATAAAGGAGGATATTATGGAGATGGATTGAGCTATCAGTTCACTGTGGAAAGCACCAATGCTATTGCTCCTCAACTCAGCGCCGATCAGGTAAGCATTTTCCCAAATCCTACCAATGGTCTTTTAACTGTAGCCCTGCAGCAAACCCTTCCAGGCAATGCTGCCATGACTGTCTACCAAGCAGATGGTCGCCAGGTTTATACGCAACAGCAGTATGTAGGAGGAGGAACTGCTTCTTTCCAACTAGACCTTACAGGCTTGGCTCGTGGTCTCTACCTCGTCAAAGTAGAAACAGCCGAAGGCCAGCGGGTGGAAAAGATAAGCTTGAAGTAATTCCTGTGTATTTTCCCAAGATTGCTTATTATTGTACCTTAAATTTATACAAAAGGAATCCAAATACAGGTTTTGGCTTTTGTTAACCTTTCGCTCTTTTGCTATTAACTCCGTTTAACAGCTTTGTTTTTAACTATCACAAAATTTACGCTCTACTATGAGAAAATTAATTTTTACGCTTCTTCTCGTCGGCAGTATGCTGACATCCTATGGCCAGTACTATTACCTGACGCATGCTAATGGTACAAATCCTGGAGGCCTCAACACTTTGAGTGAGTTTCCAGTAGGCGGCGGACTTGATGCTTCATGGACGACTATCTTGGGACCTAACCAAACTGTCCCTGCATGGTCTCCTACTATCAACATTCCATTTCCTTTTAGCTTCAATGGTTCTGCTGTAACGCAGTACAAAGTATCTTCATCAGGGGTTTTGACCTTTGACGTAGCTGCTACAACTGTTCCTTCTGGTACGAATGCTGCCCTTCCAAATGCTGGTGTCCCAGACCAATCAGTATGTGTATGGGGGCTTGCAGGTCCTGGTACCAATGACAACATCGTGGTTCAGACATTTGGTAATATGCCTAACCGTCAGCACTGGGTATTCTTTACTTCTTATAACTACACTGGTGGACCTAATAACTGCTGGGTATACTTCAGTATCGTACTGGAAGAAAGTACCAACAATATCTACATTGTTGACCAGCGTACGGCTAACTGTACTGCGCCTGCCCTGACATTGGGAATCCAGATTGACAACATGAGTGCGCACTCTGTAACTGGTTCTCCTGCGTATGTACCTATGGCGACTGACAATGACCCTACCGCAGCGGATAACACTTACTATCAGTTTATCCAAGGGGTACAGCCTCAGTATGACATGTCTGCTCTTGCAGTGACTAACGGCACGTGGATGGCACTTGCCAATGCACCATTCAGTATCCAGGGTGACTTCACGAACTATGGTACGGCTACCATTTCTTCTTTTGATTTCAACTATAGTATCAATGGTGGTGCTACTGTTACGGCCAACATCACCAGTCCACCACTTGTGACACAAGGCGTTGTTAATGCTACTTCTCCTACTACTTGGACGCCTCCTGCAACAGGTGCGTATACCATTGAAATCTGGGCAAGTAATATCAATGGCAATCCTGATGCTAATACTGCCAATGATAAGGTCACTAAGATGGTGAATGTCCATGGACCTGCGATCAACCGTCGTAGCCTACATGAAGACTTTACTTCTTCTTCATGCCCTCCATGTCTACCTGGTGGTATCCAGCTCCGTGGGGTACTGGATGCAAATGCTGCTGCTGACCATACGTACATCTCTTATCCGATGACATGGCCTAGCACAGGTGACCCTTACAATACTACAGAGAACAATGACCGTCGTACGTATTATGGCGTAAATGCCATTCCTAACCTATTCGTAGATGGTCAGTGGGACGGAAACCCTAATGTGTATACACAGGGTATTTTCGATTCTTTCCAGGAAGTTCCTTCTTTCCTTACCATCAATGCTGATTACACCATTTCTGACCAGACTGTTCAGGTCACTGTAGAATTGGATCCATTGCAAGCAAATGCGAGCAATGACCTCAGACTACATGTCATGATCATGGAAGATACTTCTTACAACAACCGCTCAAATGACAACCCTAACGGCGAGACTGAGTGGCACCACTATGTGAAGAAGATGATTCCTGATGCTGGTGGAACTGCCTTGCAGCCATTGACTGCTGGTAATAAAGTAACCATTCCTTTCCCAGCACATACATTCCCAGGAATGTATCGCCTACCTAACAACTCTGGTGATGCGGTGAACCTCGCTACTGAGCACAACGTTGAGGACTTCTGTAACTTGGAAGTGATCGTATTTGTCCAGGACAATGCTACGCAAGAAGTACTCCAGAGTACGCGTGCGACCAGAGGATGTCCGATGATGGCTGCTGCTGTCACCCAGACTCCTGACAATGGTTCTAACAATGGTACTGCTTCTGCACAAGTAGCAGGGGGTGTAGGTCCTTACACTTACCTATGGTCTGATGGTCAGACTACTCCTATGGCTAATGGCCTTGCTGCAGGTACCTATACCGTGACTATCACAGACTGTAGTGGATGTCCTACTACCGGTACTATTGACGTAGAGTCTAATGTAAGCATCGACGACCTGCTCGAAGCTGGCATCAATGGCTTGAATGTATTCCCTAACCCAAGTAATGGTACATTCACTTATGAAGTAGACATGAACCGCGTAGACAACCTCGCGATTTCTCTCTATGACATCAATGGAAAAGTTGTTTATACTGACAAAGCTGAAAATGTAAATACATTCAGCAATACAGTAAGCCTAGAGAATGTTTCTGCTGGCATCTATATGCTCGGCGTACAGACTTCTACAGGTCAGGGATATAAGCGTGTAGTGATTAAGTAATCACTACCATTTTATCTCAAAAAAAAGCCTCTCCAGTGATGGAGGGGCTTTTTGAGTTTAGGGTTTAGGGTTTAGGGTTTAGGGTTTAGGGTTTAGGGTTTAGGGTTTAGGGTTTAGGGTTTAGGGTTTAGGGAAATAGTTTTTCTGATCTGTAAAAATCCGCTTAATCCGTAAAACCCGCGGTCCTCTTCAAGTTCGGGGTTTGGGCTTTGAGGAAAGTCAAACAAATCGTCCTTGTATGAGAAATATCTAAAACTTAAATTGAGTAATGGTTCCTAGGTTTTTGTTTCAATTTAACTGCCAGGACGAAAATCGAGGGAACCTCATTGTTTTAGATTTAACGCCTCGCTCTTGGGCCAAATATTTCTACTTAACAACCTTTAGGAAAGCTTCAGAATAAATGAAACCAAAATGCACATAACCTACTGATAATCAGATCATACTTTGATTTTGATTTTCATTTTGATTCTTTCCTTACCCACCACCAAATCCCTCTATTATGAGAAAAATGATTTTTACGCTTCTGCTTGTTAGCAGTATGTTAACCGCTTATGGGCAGTATTACTATCGGACGTATTCAAATGGGCAGAACCCTGGAGGCCTCAACACCTTGGACGAAAACCCAGTCGGACAGGGCCTTGACCCTTCTTGGTTAGTGGTCTTGGGGCCTGTGCAAAGTGTTCCAGCATGGTCTCCAACCCTTAGTATCCCTTTTAATTTCACTTTTAATGGCTCAATCGTATCGTTCTACAAGGTGTCTTCTACCGGTGTATTGACTTTTGATACGGGGTCGTCAACCCTGCCTACAGCAGCCAATTCTTCACTCCCAAGTGCGAGTGTCCCTAATAATGCCATCTGCGTTTGGGGACTTACAGGTGCGGGGAGTAATGACAATATTGTGACAAAGACTTTTGGTACAACTCCCAATCGTCAACATTGGATTTTCTTTAGCTCTTATAGCTATCCAAGCGCTGGGAATAATTGTTGGAATTATTTCAGTATTGTGCTTGAAGAGACTTCAAACAAAATCTATATCGTAGATCAGCGTCACAATACCGCTTCAAGTTGTACCCCTGCCTTGACTTTGGGTGTACAAGTGAGTAGTACCTCGGCAGTACAGGTAATGGGATCCCCCTCCTATGCCCCTATGGCGACAACTGATCGTAGCCCAATGGACAATATTTATTATGAGTTCACCCCAGGAGTAGCTCCTGCCCATGATATGTCTGCTTCAGCAGTGACTAACCCAAGTTTTCTTGCCTTTGCTTCGAATCCCTTTACCATTTCTGGTGACTTTCTCAACCTTGGCACAGCCCCTGTCACCTCATTTGACTTTAATTACTCCATCAATGGCGGTACGCCTGTGACCGGAAATGTGACCGTCGCTTCAACTCCTACAAATAGCACGGTAAATGCCTCCTCCCCTAACCCGTGGATACCACCAGCTACTGGAAACTTCACCATAGAGATATGGGCATCCAATATCAACGGCAACCCCGACGGGTTTACCAACAATGATAGGACTTCAAAATCAGTATTTGTTCACGGGCCTTCAGCCAACCGCGTAGTGCTGCATGAGCATTTCACCTCTTCATCTGGCACAGCCAGTTTACCAGCAAATAACTCCCTCCGGGGCATATTAGATGCTAATCCTGCGGCTAACCATACGCTGATCATGTATCCGATGACTTCGCCAGGACTCGGAGATCCTTACTTCACTGCGGAATGCAATGACCGTCGGGGATTCTATGGCGTAGGGGGCTTCCCTCGCCTGCTGGTAGATGGTCAGTGGAATGATACCACTCCGAATTATAACCAAGGTGTTTATGACCAGTTTCGAGCTGTCCCATCATTCATCGACATCAATGCGACCTATACGATTTCTGACCAAACGGTAGAGATTGATATTGAACTAGATCCGCTTGAAGACAATACAAGTCCTAACCTTACGGTCTTCACCATGATTCTTGAGGACACTTCTCGCAATAACGCTTCCACCGTCTCCCCTAACGGAGAAACAGTATGGTACCATTATTTAAAGAAAATGGTCCCTAGTACCACTGGAGTTCCTTTATTAGCAGGGGGCTTAACCAAAGGGGTTAAAAGGCCTATTACACATCCCCCTTATACCTTTGCAGGCAATTATCGCCTTCCTATGAATTCGGGAGATCCTATCAGCCATTTCACAGAGCATAGTGTTGAAAGCTTCTGCAACCTTCAGGTACTTGTCTTTGTCCAGGATATTGTGACAAAGGAGATCTTTCAAAGTGTTTATGCGACGAGGGGATGTCCAACGATTTCTGCTACCGTCACCCAGCAGCCCGACAATGGCACAAATAATGGCAAAGCGACTGCGACTGCGACTGGTGGTGTAGGTCCCTATACTTATCTCTGGTCTGATGGCCAGACTACCCAAACCGCCAGAGGCCTTTCTGCTGGCACGTATACGGTGACTGTCACGGATTGTAGTGGTTGTCCTACCAATGGGTCGATAGATGTCCTTTCGAATGTAGGCATCGACGACATGCTCAATGCGGGAATCAATGGAATGAATATATTCCCTAACCCAAGCAACGGCACATTCACCTATCAGATAGACATGAATCGTGTAGATGACCTAGCAATCTCTCTCTATGACATCAATGGGAAGGTAGTTTATACTGAAAAAGCGGAAAATGTAAATGTTTTCCACAAAACAGTAAGCTTGGAGAATGTTTCTCCTGGAATTTATATGTTGGGCGTGCAGACTTCTACTGGGCAAGGGTATAAGCGGGTGGTGATTAAGTAGGGGTTTTTCTCTTGTCAAAAGAAAGACCCCGCAGGTTTTCAAAACCTACGGGGTCTATTATTTCCACACAGATGAATTAATGTTTCACCACCTTCTTCACAGCGCGCAATCGTCCCTTCTGATCTATTACTTGCAAGAAATATATCCCTTGCGGCAATTTGTTTAACGAAACCTTCCACTTTTTTTCTCCGACACTCATTTGACTGATAATCAACTTCTTACCCATCACATCTATCAATTCCATCGTGTGGAATTCATCAAGCTTTTGATCGGTTGCTAATGTGAGTTGTCCTGAAGTTGGATTTGGGAAAACAGTCAGTGAAATAGGATTAAACAAATCTCCGATTCCCGAATTTCCTCCGGTTAGATCCACGCAGTAATCTTCGATTTCTCCAAAATCGTAGTTCCCACAAGCAGTGGCTGCCATGCTGTCTATCATGACGACACGCATACGCGAGCGGCCTGGTATCAAGTGCATAGGCACTGTAATGCTTGTTTGAATCGTCGTCGTCGTAGATGTCACGCCATTATAAACATGCTCATCCAGATCATCAAAGTCGCCATCCCGGTTATAGTCCACCCAGACTTGGAAGTATTCACCAAAAGGGAAAAACAGAAAGCCTGGCGTGAGGGATAGCGGATAGGTCTGGCCACCATCTAGTACAGTAGATTCAGTGAAAAATCGACCGTATCCTCCATCAGGGCCAGAAGTATTGTCAATCGTTCCTATCTCGACACGCTCGATCCACTCCAAGGAAGCGTCAACGATGCTTCCCACGCAATAGTTCAAGGTCGCGCAGTCTCCACATCCTCCGGATTCGAATTCGTAAATGTCCGAAAATGGTGTCAATGCTGTGTCACAGAGGGCCTGGACGCGAAATTCAAATTTGGTACAAGCTGGAAGGCCAGGAATACGAAAAGGGATTTGGGTAATGCCTGGAACTAAGTTCCAATTGGGATCTTTCGCATTCCGAAATTCGACATTATAGCTTTGGGCCGCAAAATAGACGGAATCCCATCTCAGGTGTGCTACTAGATTAGAATCGACCAATACATCCAAATTATCGGGGATTCTGCAACAACCATCCGTCATAAAAGTAAAGGAACGCGTAAAATCCCCCCCTGTCGTATCACAAATGGCTGCTACTTGAAATTCCATTTCCGTGCAAACAGGCAAGCCATTGACCAGGACTGCATCATTGAGCAGTTGAGGGCGGTCAGTCCAGACCGTGTCTCCTACTGCGCGATAGCGCAGGTGATAGGAAGTAGCACCAGCACCAAGCCATGAGACAATATAATTATCTCCCCCTACCCGTTTGAGGTCCATTGCCAACGGCTTAGGGCATTGAAGGTCACTGCATTCCGACATCAGGTCCAGTAAGCTATTGTTCACATTTAATCGACCTCCTGTGACCGTGATCCCTTGGAGAGAGGGAAGTGGATCTACACCACGCATGATTTTTTCTTTGATAAATAAAGCCGTGTATTCGGGATAATCGCGAGCGACCTTCGCAAAGGCAGAACAAGGAGCGGAAAACAGCAAAGCTACTGACCCAGCCACGTGTGGTGTTGCACCAGAGGTACCTCCAAAAGGGCCATAATCATCCCCATAATCTGTGGTAAATGTACCTTCTCCTGGTGCTCCCAAATCCACGCTGATAGCCCCGTAGCCCGCAAAGCGGATTTTATTATCGTTCCGATTGGTATTCGTAACGCTGATTAGGTAATCACTTGGGCAACCTGTAGGAAGATCCCCCATCACATCTACATCTACTTCATCATTGATCGTTGCTCCAGCGTTCAGAACACCATATTTGCCTAGCGTATCATACATGGCACACCAAAGTGGCGCTTCATCTGGCTGGCCAAAATCTGTGCCCCAGGAGGCATTGGTAGCAACGACATAGGCACCAGAAGCGCCTTGGCTTTGGTTATAGCGCATCCGCATTTCCAGTGGATAGGAATAGGCTTCCAGCGCCTCTGCTTCATCGCCACCACCTACAACAATCATCAATTTTACTTGCCAATTGACACCCGAAACGCCTGTTCCATTGTTGCCACGGGCACCTACGATGCCAGCCACAGGGGTGCCATGACCTCCCCCAAAGCCCATATCGCCAACATCGTCATTATCTGAATAGGCATTCCAGCCAAGGTAGTCATCAATATACCCATTGCCATCGTCATCCATACCATTATTAGGCACCTCCGCACGATTGACCCACAGGTTTCCTCCAAAATCCGAATGTTGAAGGTCTATTCCATCATCTATCACGCATACTACAATGGTATCCCCCAGCGCTGTGACCCCTCCTGTGGTGATGTCCCAGGCATCATCTGCATCTATGTCAGCATCGGGTCTGCCTCCGCCAGCCCCCGTATTATGGTATTGCCATTGGCGATTGATGAGGGAGTCATTGGGCAAGGTAGCGCGCTGGGTGACCAGGTGATTGAACTGCGCAAGCGCAGTGGCGGGGTGGTTACGGATAACGGATAGCAGGACCTCCTCATTCACTGTTTTTTCATCAAATCCCAGCAACCAAATATCAAGCGGATGTGAGATTTTTTTACGGATAAAAAGACCAGATTCATTGCCACGAACAAATTGCAGGTCACTCACAATCGCCTCTACATCAGTAGATTGCACCAAAATTTCACCAGGTTTGTGAGAAGGATTTTGTCCAGATAATAAGCTAACAGAAAATAAAAGAAATAGGGAAATAAGGAATTCATGTAAATATCTGTGCATAGGTTTTCATTTAAGGATGAGACGAAAGCAAATTTGAGGGTCTCAAAGACAATTTTCAAGGTACCCAAAACAACGTAAAATTGTACAAAAAAGGGCCACACAATGTGCGGCCCTTAATACATGGACAAATTATTTTTTGGTTCCCCTTACTCGCGTACTTCTTCAAAATCTATGTCTTCAGCTACGTCTTCCAATCCTGGAGTCGCATCTTGCTGCGCATTTTTAGGAATATTCACTTCTACTTCATCATTGACATGGATGCGGTCATGGTAAGGATCTCCGCTATAGTTTCGTTGAAAGTCCTGCATTTGTTTTTCCATTTCCTTCCCCATGCGCTGGGCAAGACGGGCTAGCACAAATTTCATTATTTGCTTTCCAAACAGCCTGAATGTCAGCCAGATAGCAAATAATATCAAGAAAAACCAACCGAAGAATCCCATGGAATAACAATTAAAACTTGTACTGAGTTTACCGAAGTATGAAAATCGAAATCAAAACAAAAATATCGCTCTATTGATAAACTCCTATATTCATCAGGCGATTACTTTCTTCCCTACTTGTTGTACCACTTTTTGATAGTAGTCTTCATAAAGAGGTACAATATACGCAAGGGAAAACTGCTCTGCTTGTTTACGTGCATTTTTTGAAAAAATTTGCCATTTTTTGTCGTCTTGCAGCAGGGACAAGGCGTCCTTGGCCATTTTATCGACGTCTCCTATAGGACTCGTAAATCCCGTCTCCCCATCTATCACCACTTCTGGCAATCCGCCTGCATTGGAGGAGATGACTGGCACGCCGCAGGACATGGCTTCTAGGGCAGAAAGTCCAAAACTTTCAGATCCTGAGGGGATGATAAATAGATCCCCAATAGAGTAAATTTCTTCTACCGCATTTTGGCTTCCCAAAAAAACAATGTCATCACACAGGTTCATCTCACGGCACATGGCTTCAGCGGGGCCTCGTTCAGGGCCATCTCCTATCATCAAGAGTTTGGAAGGAATTTTTTCTCGTACGCGGGCAAACGTTTTCAGCACATCGCCGATTCGCTTCACTTTGCGAAAGTTGGAGGTGTGGAGCAATAATTTTTCTCCCTGAGTGGCAATCATCTTGCGAAAGTGATCTTTGTCATGGCGCTGAAAGCGATCTATATCGACAAAATTGGGGATCACTTTTATTTTTCTCTCCACATGGAAATGATCCAGGGTATCTTTTCTCAAAAAGTCCGATACGGCAGTCACCCCATCACTCTGATCGATGGAAAAGCTCACCACTGGCTCAAAGCTCTTGTCTTTTCCCACCAAGGTGATGTCTGTCCCATGCAAGGTCGTTATGACCGGAATATTGAGGCGGTAGCGCTTCAAAATCTGCTTGGCGAGAAACGCCACGGAAGCATGCGGAATCGCATAATGGACATGAAATGCGTCCAAATTATTGAATCGCGCCACTTCGACCATTGCGCTGGCTAGGGCCGATTCGTAAGGGGAAAACTCAAATAACGGGTAATTAGGTGTCCGGACCTGATGGTAAAAAATATTTTCAGAAAATAAATCTAGCCGAATAGGTCGGTTATAAGTGATGAAATGAATGGTGTGCCCTCGGTCAGCGAGAGATTTGCCTAGTTCTGTGGCTACGACGCCGCTTCCTCCATAGGTAGGGTAACATACAATGCCGATGTTCATGTGTAGTAGATCTGTTAGTTTTTGAAAATAACTTCGGCTTCTCTCCTTTGTTTGCCTGAAGAAATATTAGCCTAAATCCTTTCCCTTCAACTTTCAGTCTTTTGGGTAAAACGCTTGATAGATGTGTAAATCTGGTCCATGACCTGGATGCGTACGTGATTCCTTAGCATCAGGCGGTTACTCGCTCTGGGATAGGTTCGATTTGAAAGAAAAATATATAGGATATCGGCTTTAGGGTCTATCCAAATGCACGTCCCTGTAAAACCCGTATGCCCAAATGTCTTTTCGGAGGCAAACTCAGATACTGGGTTTGACTTGGCGGTGTTGGTTTCAGGCCTGTCCCACCCTAACCCTTTTCGATTATCTGCCCGTTGCTTCTGGGTAAATGTCTCAATGGTGTGGCGGTAAAGAAATTCCTCTCCTCCGTACCTCCCGCCATTTTTGAGCATCATGCCCAATTTGGCTAGATCATAGATATTGGAAAAAAGGCCAGCATGGCCGGTCCGTCCGCCCAATATGGCGCTTGTCTCATCATGTACATACCCTTGTATGCGGCCCATCCGCCAATAATTGTCATTGACGGTAGGTGGGCAGCGCTTTTCTAATCCTTTCAACGCAGGCTGAAAATACGTACTATTCATCCCCATGGGACGATAAAAGATAAATCGCGAATAGCGGTCGATATTCGTCCCGATAACCGCCTCTATGACACGTTGCAACAGCAGCATTCCGATATCGCTGTAGCGGACGCGTTTTCGCCTAGAGAGTTCCATGCCTTCAATCCATTTCCATACCGTATCCCTGATACTAGGAACGGCATACAATTTATCTGAAATAGGCATGGTAAAACTGTCCTTCCGGACCGTGCTATAAAAATGCTTATTGAGTATTTTGGATCGTTTGTTAGAAAAAGTTTGCTGATAAAAGGGATGCCAGGCAGGCAGCCCTGATGAATGCTCCAGGAGCTTTCGAGCAGTAATTTTGGCCTTTTCGGTCCCCTTCAGTTCCGGAAGGTAAGTCACGATAGGTTCATCGAGTTTCAGGCGATTGCTCTCTACCAGTTTCATCGCAACCAAAGTCGTGGCAGCTACTTTGGTCACGGAAGCGAGATCGTATGTATGTAAATAAGGGTTAATGGCATTTCCCGTACTTCCCCTCATCGTCTGCCCAAACCCTTTTTCATATACAATATTATTTCCCCGCGCTACCAAGATCGCACATCCTGGGAAAGCCCCTTGAGAGATATAGTGCGTAGCAAGCGAATCTATTCGCGCCAATACTGTCCCATCCATGCCTTCCTCTTCAGGCAATGCAAATCCAAACCGGACCACTTCGTCTATCTTGACGCCAGTCCCCTCTGGGAAGCGCTCAGAGGCCGTAACAGGCAAGCGCCCATCTACCTTCAGTCCCCCAAAAATAGCCGATGCTGTAGCACGCTGAGCGTCTCCAGCAGACTCGTAAGCCATAAGGATCGCATGCTCTTCCCCAAAGTATCTGAGAGAATAAGGGGAACCAAAAATAGCCAAGACCACTTCTTTTCCCGCTTCACGCAGGGATCGTCCCAGCGTCGTCATCTGCTCTGTCACGCCATACTTCTTCGAAGCAGAACGATTCATGTCATGTGCCCCCAAAATCACTGTATTGTAATTTTTTAAAGTGGCCAACAATTTTTTCAGATCGGACGGAGTGAAATATTTACGCAACCGATAGCCCTTCACAGGGCCATATTTTTTCATTTCCTTACTGAAGACACTTTCTGCGGCTCCCCCCACCTGAACAAAAGCGATTTTGCGTTTGTCTAAAGATTTGAGGGGCAATAAGTTGTTTTCATTTTTGACCAAGGTCAATGCTGATTCATATAACCGTTTGCGCAGTGTGCGTGTCTGCGGATTCCGCAAAACGAGGTCCAGGCTATCCGCAGGTTGAGGCGAGTAATCGGCAAGTCCTACGCGGTATTTGGCAGCCAGAATTCTCCTTACTTTTTGCTCCAAATCACTCGCAGAAATTTCTCCTTCTTCCAAAGCCTTCTTAAGCGCGGCAATCCCCTTGGGAACGTTCACAGAATACAATAAGACATCATTTCCAGCCTTAAACGCCATTACCTCCACTTCCCCAGAGGGAAAATACTTGGTGACGCCATGCATATTTAATGCATCAGTGAAGATCAGCCCATCATACTTCAGGCCCTTTCTGACAAGGCCATTGACAATTACTGGAGAAAGCGTTGAGGCCCTGTTTGGGGTAGGGTCAATCGCGGGGATATAAAGATGCGCGATCATCATCGCTCCTACACCAGCTTCTATGCCCTTGACAAAGGGATACAGTTCTAGCGTATCCAACCGCTCTCGGCTGTGGCCGATGACTGGCAGGTCAAAGTGGGAGTCTGTATCGGTGTCCCCATGCCCAGGAAAATGCTTCATACAAGGCAAGACGCCATGGTCTTGCATCCCTCTACTCACCATAATGCCCTTGCGTGCTACATTAAATTTATTTTCCCCAAAAGACCGTGTATTGATGACGGGGTTCCGTGGATTGTTGTTGATGTCAATGACTGGGGCAAAATTCACGTGAATGCCCACGCGCTTCAAGTGTGTCGCTAGTTGTGTACCTAGGGTATAAAGCAGCGAATCATTCCTAATCGCCCCGAGGGTCATGTTTCGGGGAAATCCAACGGTCTCTTTCAATCGCATATTGAGGCCCCATTCGGCATCTTGGGCCATCATAAGGGGAAGTTCTGAGGCTTCTTGGAAAGCATTGCTGAGCCTTACCTGCTCGCTAGGGGTTCCCTGCATAAAAATAATTCCCCCGATGTGATGTTGTTGGATCAATTGCTTCACATAAGCCGCTTCGCTGGCTTTACCTTTGGAATAGGTCGCCACCATAAATAGTTGACCGATCCGCTGCTCAGGGGTCATTTGCGCCAGGACACTGTCCACCCATTGTTGTTCTGTTTGATGAGGGGCACCTGAGCTTGCGGAGGATTGCCCGATCGACAATTGCCAACAAAGGATTCCCAGCCATCCTAATAGAAATATTTTGGAGAAAGGCAGGAACCCTGTATACCGGGAAATTCGGACAACATTTTCGAGTGGCTTCATGAAGGCGAAGGGCATATTTTCTGTACTTATTTATGGGTGCTGATTTTCAATTAGGTGAAGCCAAGGCTTCAAAAGGATACTGGATACTATTAGGCATAAATCGTGCCTTTGAGACAGGGATCCTCTGTTGGCAAGTTATATGTTTTATCGCTTTTAGGATGAGTGTTTTTGGGGATTAATTCTGATTTCTATTTTGCAGGACCAGCAATAGGTCTAGTCCACGTTCAAAACGCTTGAAAATACTTTAACTTTTGGCAAGGTAATAATTCCTAAAATCCGCAATGCGCTTAATAACGCACATTGCGGATTTTAGGAATCGAGGGAGGTAAGTAGGGATTCTAGCTCAATATATCCCAATCAATGGGGAGCAAAGGCATTGAGCACTTGGCTGGGAAAGGCTGTAGATGAAATGCTTGTCCCACAGAACAAGTAATTTCCCAAATGATTATGCAGCTTTTCTGAGGCGTGGAAGCAAGGTAGCCTCCATCTTGGACGCACGTTCTTCTAAGCGAATATGCACCATAGGGTTTGTGGTATATTTCATTAAGCATAGATCACCATCGATAAATTGGGTCTTTTTATGCTTTTTATCAATGACTTGGCCTCCCATCAAGAGCTTTTCATAAAAACCTGTATGCTCTGATACAAAGCTCAAGTAAGACTGGCGTACCCCTATTTCAAAAGAGTGCTTATGTACGGCTGCTACCAAGCGCATCGCGATCAAGGGTTGCATCCGAGGATTTTTGAGGGTGGTCGCCATCCTCCATCCCGAAAAACTCATATCCCCATCTTCTACATGGGTATCCAATGCATCTTTGAACACTTTATAATTATATACCTTTTCAGAGGTATTATGTACAGTAAAAGAAATGGTTCCAACCACTTCTTCCCCCCAATAAGCCACAAATACAGTGGTGTCTGGCGAACGGTCGAGTGACAAATTATTCATCAAGCGTCCATTCGCTTGCGGGGACAGGATACCTCTTTCGACAAAAGTGTCATGGACTAGGCGGTATACAGCATCCATTTCTCGTCTACTGGTGGCAGGTCTTACGGTGATAGTATCGTACATAATTCGGGGCTCTTCTGGATAACAGGTGGAGGATAAAAAATAAATTGTTCTATAGATCAAGGAAATGGCTTTTGTCCGGAAACGCTGAAAACGCCGATCATTCCAAAAATATCCTGGGCAGCGATGGCTTCATCAATTTCCTTCAGCAGATAGTCTGGGTGGGATGTGCCAGTCTCCCTGCGTACTATTTCCTTTTTAAATCGTGTTGTGATCTGAATAAATGTATCTATTCCAATCATATCAGAGTTCACTGGTATAATGTCATTTTTGATCTGTGAGTAACCAGCTCCTTTGAGTAAATGCCTTAAGGCCCGCCCTATATATCGATTTCCCCCTTGTAGAGCCTGATGCGCTCCCGCCAACTTCCGCAATTGATCAAAAGCAGGCACTTCTGGATGAAGAAACAACCATTCATCATCCACATCTGTGATACACAAGATCCCACCAGGCTTGAGGGCATTAAAAAGCGACCTCATCGCTTTTTCAGGTTCTGCTAAATGTTGGAACAGAAATCGGCAATAGATGAAATCAAATTCATTCTCAAAAGGGAGTTCAAGCGCGTTGGCTTGATGGAACTCCACCTCCTTTCCTCTTTTGGCTGCTGCGGATTGGGCATCTTTGATCAATTCAGGATCAAGGTCTACCCCTACAACAGAGCCTGTCGTAAGGAAATCATCTATCATAAAACTAACCACACCAGGCCCACAAGCTGCATCCAGCACCTTCATATCCTGCGCCATCCCATGACGCACCAAAAACTCTAATTCCAATTTAGGAAGTAGAGCCGCTTGCTTTTTCAGCCGCGATAGTTCCCCATCACTATCCGAAAAGGAGGATAGATGGTAGGTGCTATTGGGTGATACATTTGAATCCTCCCGCATTTTTTAGATATATTACCTCTATGATTATGAAAGATTTATATTACAATAATCCTTTAGCGCGTCTATTTTTGTGGCAGATTTTTTGAGGTATCTGTGTGGTTTTGCGAGAAAATTTATTCGCAAACTAAATTATTTACGAAATATTTTTCCCTTGAGTAATACCTTTTATCTCCCCAAATGATTGGGAAGCCTGTAAGGTTTATGACCAAAATGGTCATTCATAAGTGAGGTGGAAATAAAAAGGGCCTTCCATCCTAAAAAAAGGGACATTTTACCAAGAAAGCCGTATTTTTACTGAGGTGGTATACGTGAATATACGAATTGTTATATTTGCACCAAAATAACACTGGAATTTTATGCACATTTCTAGCCTTCTTCTAACAAGTTACCTGGTTTTCTCATTTTATTGTGCCATAGGACAGCACAAAATGAGTTGGGATGATTTTTATGATGTTAGATTTGAGGAGAAAAGTGAAGGGTATCTCCTCCCGATATTTGGACAATCTTTATTATGGATGGATGGCGAAGAGATTTACATTTCGGGATATGTGATCCCATTAGATTTCCAACAAAATATCTATGTAATCTCAGCTTTTCCTAACGCTTCCTGCTTCTTTTGTGGAGGTGCAGGTCCAGAGTCAGTGATGGAACTCCAGTTAAAAAATGCCACGAGAAATTATCGGACGGATGAGTGGAAAAGATTCAAGGGAAGGCTGTGCCTCAATAGGGACGACGAAAACCACATGCACTATATACTGGAAGACGCAGAGGAATATTGAGGAAGGAATAAAAATTAAAATGAAAATTAAAACAATTGCATTTGAACTTGTACTTGAGTTTGAATTATTCGTCAGCACCCTATTGCCTAATTTTGGCAATTACTTCATCTGCGGCGCGCTTCCCCGCCCGAATCGCTCCTTCCATATACCCATTCCATACAGTCGCAGTTTCTGTCCCAGCCCAATGAATTCTTTCCACTGGCGTGCGAAGTGCCGGCCCATACGCTGTCAAAAATCCAGGCCCTAAGGGAGAGACACACCCTGAAGTATAGGACTCCTTTGCCCAATCCATTACAACATAATCCAAAACATTGTCGGCTTCTGGCCCCCAAAGGCGCTTCAATTCCTTGATAATTGACTTTTGCTGGTCTTCCTTGGAAAGTGTTAATAATTTTTTATTCGCAAAACAGGTAAAGATGCCACTTGAAGCGTCTGATGGGGAATTGTCAAAACCCATGCTAAATGGGCCAGACGCTAAGAATACATCTCCGCTGTATCCCTGAGATCGCCAAAATGGTCGGGGATATAGCAAACTGCATTTGGCACCTGAGGCAGTCGGCCAGTTGGCCATCAAGTCCTGTCGTTGCTGGGGCAGTGGAGCGTCAAATCCCAACTTATGGGCGTCTTTGGGCATCATGGCTACAATGATCCGTTTAGCCCGTAAGGGTTTCTCATTAGCGGTGACTAGCACCTCATCATTTTCTATTTTTATGCTTGTCACGGGAGCCTTTAGCCTGATCACCTCCCCTAATTGAGTTGCCATTTTTTGAGATATCTGCTGAGCGCCCCCTCGAATCCGAAGGTCTTGAGCACTTTCAAGTAAATTGTGAATTCCCCCAGCAGATTTCACATAGAACAAAAAATACAGCATCGATAAGTCATTGACATCTGCACTGAGGAAACTCGCTATTCCATAGGTCATTTCGAGCCGAACTGCCATGGAATCAGTTGCCTTTTTTAGCCACTTCCCTACTTTCATTTTATCCCATTCGGCTGCATAAGGCGTCAACCAAGGAGCTTCTAGGGGTACGACCGAGGCTAGCTCATCGATTTGGCTTTCCAACCTGGCAAAGGCTAATTCTTGGGGCTTATTCATACTCCCTCCACCTATGGCTCGCCCTGCCATGAAAGAAGGGAAGCTTTTGATGTCTAACTCACGCATAAGCCGGCGAATTTCCGTCTGTCCAGGGGCGATCCACTGCCCACCAGCTTCAGCTATATTTCCTCCTGTCATCTCTTGATTATAGGTACGCCCCCCTACCCTATCCCGTGCCTCTAGCAGGAGGACCTTGGCGTTTGCCTGGTGAAGTACACGGGCTGCCATCAGGCCTGAGAGGCCGGCACCTATGACAATTACGTCCCATGTATTTGTTTTTGGAGCAGATATTAGGGAAGGCATAAGGGCCATTCCTAAGCCCGCAACGCTGGTGGTTTTGAGAAAGTTTCTTCTTGAAGACATTCCTCGAAAATAGGAAGAATCTTTTAAATTGGTTGAATTTCTTACAAGTATTACAGCGGGGTAATTTGCGGTTGAATTGATAATCTATTACTTTTAAAAAGGTTAGATTTACAATCCTACCAAATCCAGACCATGCAAAACGGAAACCATACCCACACATCTCCTTTAATCCCATCATTGCTGAATGGAACACCCCAGTCAGAAACCCATCAATGTCCTCATGATCGAGGATAACCCTAGCGATGTATTACTGACTCAAGAAGCATTTAACAGTTCACCTCAATATCCAATCACCCTACATGCTGCCAGTGACGGCGTGGCTGGCCTTGACTTTCTCAAAAAAAGAGGTATTTATTCTACTTCTGCAACTCCTTCCCTCGTATTGCTGGACCTCAATCTCCCACAAAAGACGGGTTTTGAGGTATTAGAAGAGGTGCGCAATACACCAGAAATATGCTATATCCCCATTATTATCCTCAGTACCTCTACCAATTTCCAGGAAGTGAGGCGCTGTTATGAATTGGGTGCCAATAGCTATATAGCGAAGCCCGTAGATTTTGAGGAATTTGTCAATTTGACTTATTGGCTACAGCAATTTTGGTTTCGGGGATGTATTTTACCTTCCTATGAGGAGGCCAAATATGCCGAACCCAGTATGTATTAGTCAGGATGTTGGAAGCCTGATGGGGGAGGGTTATTTTTCTGATAATTCCAATATTCAAACCCTTCATCTTCCTTATCAGGCGCATCTTCCCAGTCATAGCGCTTTTGAGGGGGCAAGCCTTGCTTGCGCATAAAGAATGCGGCCACTACTCCAGCGATCCCTCCAAATAAGTGAGACTCCCAAGACACATGTTCAGGGGTAAAAAAGGGTAAGGTTCCCCATACCATACTACCATGAAAAAAAACTACTACCAGAGCAACTGCCATAGCTACTAACTCTTTTCTAAATACCCCACTAAAGAAAAGGAAAAATGCCAAGCCGTAAATTATCCCACTGACTCCAATATGCAGACTAGTTCTGGCAGCTATCCAGACCCATACACCGCTCGCAATTTGGATAAACATCACTACCTGCCAAGCAATGGGTCGGTAGAAGAAAAAGAGCGCAACCGCCAAAGGTAAAAGGGAGATGCTATTGGAAAGTAAATGATCCATGATATTCCCATGGACAAAGGGAGCCGTCAAAATCCCGACCAACCCCTCGGCATGGCGAGGGTAAATTCCCAACCGGCTAAAACTAGTATCAGAGAATATCTCTATCAATTCTACTGCCCATAGAATTCCTACCCAAATTCCAGCAATCAATAAGGACGATCCAAATAATTGTTTTTCTTTTTTCACTGTAAAAAAGCTATTACTTCTTTCAAAAAAGCGTCTGGTGCCTCTGCGTGCACCCAGTGCCCGACGCCAGGTAAAGTGACAAACTGCACATTGGGAAACATCTCTGTGATCGCTTCATGATCTGATTTCTCCACATACGGAGAAGCGCCTCCTGTTAAAAACAAGGTTTCCCCGTCAAAGGGCTCTTCCATCTCTATAGAAGCTAATATGTGTTCATAATCCGCCAAAATTGTTGCAAGGTTGAACTTCCATTGGAATTGATTGTTTTTATCCCGTTTCAAACTTTTCAGTAAAAACTGACGAACCTCAGGTTCCACAATGGTTTTTCCCAAATGATCTGCAGCCTCTTTTCTGCTACTGAGCTGATCCAAAGGAAGGCTTGCAAGTGCTTCCAGCACGACATTGTGATGAGGTTCATAGGCTTTTGGCGCCATATCCAGAACGACAAGCTTGTCGATCCGGTCTCCATGCTGACCAGCAAAATGCATCACAGTCTTCCCCCCCATAGAATGGCCGAGCAAATGCGCCTGGTAAATCCCCTGTGCATCCAGGAAGGCAAGTAAGTCATCTGCCATAGCTTCATAGTCCATACGGTCATGATGTGGAGATCGTCCATGATTACGCTGGTCCACTAAGTAGACACTATAGGATTCCGCCAATTTCTTGGCAAGACTTACCCAATTGTCAAGTGATCCAAAAAGACCATGTAAAATGACCAAAGCAGGGCCTTGACCAAAAATTTTCACATTTAATTCTAATCCCATGCAACGAAGTTCAGTTTATTGATGTCATTAGCATACAAAAGTATTGAATTTCTTCGATGCCATAAGCCAGAAGTTCATGAAGTTGTTTAAAACGCTTATATATTGCCTCCTCTTGTCAATAGCTGTACCAACTACAGCTGCCCCTATGTTAATGAGTATTTCCCCAAATACTTCCGACATATACTTACCTACTTGCGTTCCGCACCCTAGTTCTTGCCAGGCAAGGACCTTCAATTTCGAAAAGAGTGCTTTTCACCCGCCTGTAGTGCCTACCACAGAAGCTCCATCCATTTCAGAATGGATCAATGATCATCATAAGAGATTATTTTGGGGAGCAATAGGATTTCTTTACCTATCGCTTGTAGGCGTGTCTACCTTGAAAATCCTTAGAAAAGCCTAATCACCTTTTCACTTTCCTTTTTCTAATTGATCCAAGAAGTCTCTGATCTCGTTGAGATCCGAAGCAGTCGACTTTCGATTGCCAAGTGCTTGCATGACCAGTTTTAAAGCAGACCCCTGAAAAGCTTTATCTATCAATTTGTCTACCAGCTGATTTTGAGCATCTCCTTCACTTACCAAAGTCTTATATATATGTGTCTTTCCAGATTTGGATCGAGTCAGTAGCCCTTTGTCATGCATGATCTGCATGAGCTTGAGGGTTGTGGTATATCCAACCTCCCCAGGTTTTGCCAAATTGAGGGCTTCGTTGACCGTTCTCACATTTGAAGGGCCTTGGCGCCATAGGATTTGTAAAATCTCTAATTCTTTATCCGTGGGACGGGGTAGTTTTAGGTCGGCCATATCGCACAATACGTTTTTACTACGAACAATTTCGTACTACAAGTATATACGAAAGTCTTCGTAAAGGCAAGTTTTTTACACTATTGATTCAAATCTAACGTCTAATCGCTAAAAGAAAAGGGTAACATATTTTCTCTACTCCTCCCCTATTTTTGCCCAATATTGGGCAACCGTTGGAAGAAATGTTTGAATTTATCAAAATATCCAAGGGTATAAGGTTGTTAGTTTCTTTGCCCAAAATGCAGGTCCTGACCGAAAAAAAATGATATATTTGACCCTAATAGTGTTCTTTTTCTACAGTATTTCCTTCACACGAATCCTCACCTACGCACAAATACGTAGATATTGTACCCGATTTCACAGACTACTTGTTTTACTAATTTCCTAGCTGGACCCCAGATGCTGCGTTAGCGCCAACTACTTTTTTACTTAAAAGTTCCATTTAAAAAAAGGTAAGTTTGTCGACATACTGCATAAATAACCAGCGTGCCATGAACTATCAATCCTTACTCTTATTCATCTTACTTCCCCTCCTAGCTTTTAATCTTACTTTTGGTCAAGCAAAACTTGGCTTTTCCATTCAGAATCTAGTTGTCTCCAGCAACACACTTGAGTTTGACATCTATGCTGTTGCCAATGTGAACAATACATTTCATAGCCGTGGTCAGGTTTACCTTGACTACAACATGCTTGCATTTGGAGACTCTATTGTCCATAGAGGAAATGTTTCCTTTACTCCTTTGTCCTTGGTGAGTGAAACCGTCCCAGTTTTTGGGAATAAGTATTCGACTATTGGTTTTATTGACAATAGCCCTAGTCGTCTCGCTATTACCTGGCAGACCAATTTTCCTGCGGCCTCTCCGACTTCGCTGACCCATACTTTGGTCCCTGCAGCCTTTACGCCCTTATATCATATAACCATGCAGATCCAGAACACCACGGTCCCTATCCAGGTGTCCTTAGCTGAGTATCTGATGATCGGACAACAATTTCATATCACAGCTCCGAACTGGGAAGTTCCTTATCACGATTGGCCTTTGCCAGTTGAGTTGATGCATTTTGATGGGCGTCCCATCAATGACCAAGAAGTACAGCTAGATTGGTCGACCTCGTCTGAAATCAATAATGATCATTTTGTATTGGAAAAAAGACTAGGTCAACAAGGCCCATTCCTGGAAATAGCCCAAATTGAAGGAGCTGGGACAACAGACGAACCCACTTTTTATGACTTTATTGACAGGTCTCCCATGGATGTGGTGAATTATTATCGACTGAAGCAGGTCGATATTGATGGCCTGTTTAGCTATACAGGTATGGTAGAGGTAAAATTTGAGGAACTAAAAGCCTTTGATCTTACTATTTATCCTAATCCTACTACCGATATAGCTTATCTTAAACTCCATTCGGTGGAGAAAGAAGATTTTCATTACCAGCTAGTAGATCAGTCAGGCAAGCGCATGACAAGTGGGCAAATATTGGGTTTGACCAGTCAAGAAGAGATTCAATTAGATCTTACAGAATTTCCCGCAGGGGTGTACTATTTGCAACTAGTAGGGCCTTCAGGAGAAGTACAGTATGTAAAACTCGTAAAGATTTAAGGTTTGTTGCAAAAGCCGATTCATCCACGTAAATTGCGCTAAGCTTGATCTATTATTCCACTCTATGTAAAATACACTACTCGTGAAGCATCCTGTTGCACTCTCTCATTACTTTAAAAAACCCCTGCTTCCTGTAATTAGAGTGCCTTTCTTCCGCCTAATAGCGTTTCTTTTCATGGTTGCTGGCTTTGGGCCAAGTCTCATTGGCCAGACAGTTTATTTCGAAATCAAAAACGAAGTTCAGAACGGTTCTGACTATGATTTTGATGTATATATGTATGCTGACCAGTTAAATACCTATCATAGTCGTGGTCAGGTATACATGTATTATGATACTGCCGCTTTTGGCCAAACCCTAGTAAATAATGGAAAGGTTACTTTTCAGCATTTGACTTTGCTAAATGGCATTATTGGTCCTCCTTTCAATACGCCCCAGTATAATACTACCCTAAATGACAATGGAAATAGGGTGGTAGCTACCTGGGGATCTGCTTTTGGGGGGTGTGATCCTGCATCGGTTTCACTTATTTATACCATTGTCCCTGATACACCTACCCCACTGTACCACTTTACTTTTCGGATGAAGGATCCCAGTAAGCCTGCGAATATATTATTTGATGGCGGACTGATGGGTGGGCAGCAATTTTTTGTCAATCCTAATCCTCCGCCAAATCCTCAACCATCAGATTGTGAGCTTCCCTATTCTGACGGGATTCTCCCTATTCTGCTGTCTGACTTCCATGCTATGCCCTCAGGCGTAGAGGAAAATGAAGTTAAGGTGACATGGGCGACCTCGATGGAGCGGAATAGTAGCCACTTTGTGCTGGAACGTAGAATTGGCAATAATGGAACGTTTAAGCCGATAGCAATGATTCCTACCATGGATGAATTAGCGGGTGGATCATATACCTTTATAGATAAATCTGCGATCGGGAAAGACATCTTCTATCAACTTAAATCCGTCAACATGGATGGCCATTTTGCCTATTCGCATGTCATCCATCTACATCGTTTCTTCCCCACCAGTTCTCCTTATACCATTTACCCCAATCCAACCAATGGCTTGATCCATATTCAGCCTATGAATGAGTCCCTTCAGGTACAACATTTATCTCTGTACGATATGCAAGGAAGGCTTATATCACAAACGGCTGTACCATCAGCTGAGGTAATTGAAGTAGACCTGGCTACCTATCCTAAAGGAATCTACTTAATAGAACTCCAACATACAGATGGGTCTACTTTTAGAAAACAGGTTATTAGAAAATAGAAATCCATTTTCAATATATATAAAGAGTGTGCCTGGGTAAGGCGCACTCTTTTTTATTCTATTTTTTTAATTTTGTATAAGAAAGGATTGCGGTTGATCTCAATTCCCCCTAGCTTTACAGCAATTTCTTACCCATGTTAATCATTAATTATTATCATTTCGATTTGTGTGATTGATTGAGAGATAAAAAAAAAACATTAATTCATGGACTATTTCCTATATTTTCAATTTTTATTCTAAAAAAATCACGAATTGGCCTATATTTTGTTCTAGTGTACACCATACCAATTAATGCTATTTTTCTTACATATTTTATCGCCATATTTCTATATAAACCATTAATAGCCAATTGTAATTGATCCTTATGAAAAGCAACAATATACTTTCAACCATGTGGCGTTCATCTTTTTGGCGAATGAAAAGCAAAACCTTATCATTCTTACTCTTGTGTCTTGGAATCTGTACTAGTTCTGTTTGGGGGCAGGTAAATATCTATTTTACCATTCAGAACGAGGTAGTCAACGGAAGTTTTTACGAATTTGATGTATATATGTATGCTGACCAAACGGGGACTTTTCATAGCCGTGGTCAAGTTTATGTCTACTACAATCCTGATGCTTTTGGATCATCAGTCGTCTCAAATGGAAATGCTACTTATTCGCACCTTTCTCTTTTGAATGGAAATGGAATCGTACCTCCTAGCAATGTTGTAGTAGGTCCTAAATACACGACTCTTACCTTTGTTGATAACGGCCCTAGGGTGGCCCTGACTTGGCGCACCAATTTCCGCGCTGCCAATCCCTCTACTTCTGCACACAACGAAGTACCGATTACTCCTACCCCACTCTATCACGTCAGGCTTGCGATCCAAGATGGCACCAAACCTGCCAACCTCGCACTTGACTTTGGATTGATGGTAAATCAGCAGTTTTATCTGGTAGCTCCTAATTCAGAGACACCTTATACAGACGGTGTGCTCCCTGTAGAATTGACAAACTTTACAGGAAAGAAACTAAATGATCAGCAAGTCAATTTGAACTGGTCTACTGCTTCAGAGACGAATAATGACCACTTTGTCATTGAAAAGAAAATTGGGGAAGAAGGAACATATGAGGAAATTGGAACAGTAAATGGTGCTGGGACCACTAGTGTCCCCACGCATTACCAATACCTCGATCGTAGTCCTATGGGACAGGACAATTATTATAGACTGAGACAAGTCAATCTGAATGGTGGCATTGCCTACTCAGATGAAATCAAGATATCTTTTGACCTTTCTTCTTTGCCCGTTGTTACAGCTTTCCCTAACCCCGTTACATCCTCCACTACCCTAAGGGTCAATGGATCATTGGAGGGGACGTATGCTTATCAAATCAATGACCTGAGCGGCAAAATGCTCAAACGAGGAACCATTTCTCCAGAAGATCAAGGAGAAGTAACCTTAGATTTGACAGACCTTGCCGAAGGGATTTATATCCTTCGCTGGGCAGACCCTAATGGAAAAGTGTATGTCGACAGATTGGCAAAACGGTAAAAGTGACTGACCATTTGTTTACTAAAAAAGCCACCTGAGAGGGTGGCTTTTTTGTATATCATTCTATGGGTTCAAGAAGCGTTCAAATCGTTCAAAAGCTAACGAGCTATATCATTCCTTTCTTGAACGACTTGAACCGTTTGAACGTCTTGAACCATCTTCTTTTTATAGAACCTTCTTCTACTTCTTCGCCATCTCAGCAAAATGCTGATGGAATCGAGGAATCGTCTCTATTCCTTTCAGGTAATTGAAGATCCCATAGTGCTCATTCGGGCTATGAATCGCATCAGAATGTAGACCAAAGCCCATCAATACGGTATTTAGTCCTAGGACTTCCTGAAACAACGCCACAATGGGGATAGATCCTCCTTCGCGGGTTGGAATGGGCGTTTTCCCAAAACTATCTTCCATCGCTTTGCTAGCAGCTTCATAGCCTATGGATTCTATTGATAGAGCTGCCGCTTCGCCGCCATGGTGAGGATTCACCGTGACCTTGACGGAATCAGGTGCAAGGCTGGAGAAATAGTCACTAAAGAGCTTAGTGATCTCATCTGAGTCTTGATTGGGGACCAGGCGCATAGAGATTTTGGCAGAAGCCTTCGAAGGCAGAACTGTCTTGGCTCCTTCTCCGATATATCCTCCCCAGATGCCATTGACATCCAAGGTAGGACGAATGGTAGCACCTTCCAGCGGTGAATAATCACTTTCTCCTCCGCCAGTAGCTGATATGCCAATAGAATCTTTGAATTCTTGCAAATCAAATGGGCGTTCGGCCAGTTTTGCCCTTTCGGCATCACTTAATACTTCTACTTTGTCATAAAAACCAGGAATGGTGATCTTGCCTTGCTCATCTTTGAGCGCTGTAATCATTTCACACAATACATTCACAGGATTGGCTACAGAACCGCCATATACGCCAGAGTGTAAATCTCTATTTGGCCCCACTACCTCAACTTCTACATAGGAAAGTCCTCTTAAGCCTACTGTGATTGATGGGGTGTCATTGGCAATCATAGAGGTGTCGGAGACCAGGATGATGTCAGCTGCCAACATGTCCTTATAAGTGCGGATAAAATCGCCCAAATTGACGCTACCGACTTCCTCTTCACCTTCAATGATGAATTTCACATTGCAAGGCAGTTCCCCTTGATCATTGAGGACCTCAATGGCTTTCACGTGCATATAGGCTTGGCCTTTGTCGTCACAAGCGCCACGCGCGTAGATCTTCTCATCTTTGATGACAGGCTCAAATGGAGGACTCGTCCACAAGTCTAGCGGATCTGGTGGCTGGACATCATAGTGCCCATACACCAAGACGGTAGGACGCTGATCATCTATGATCTTTTCAGCATATACAATCGGATGTCCCGCTGTTGGATATTTTTCCACCCTATCCATTCCCAATTTTCCAAACTCCGCGACCAACCAATCAGAGGCCCGCTCCACATCGCCTTTATAAGCTGAATCCGCACTGATACTCGGAATCTTCAACCAATCAACGAGTTCATCTAAAAAGCGGGATTTGTGGGTCTCTACGTATTGTCTTATTTGTTGCATAATGTATTTAGGTACTAACTATAGGTATGAATCCTCTTTTTTAAAGGACCAAAGTTAGAAAATATCCTGAATACTTTAGCATATGAAATACGGGCATGCCCTGTTATTTCCACAGTCCTCACTGTGAAAAAAACAAGGTCGAATGAAACGCTTTCGAAGGAAATATTCCGTTTCTTACCTTACCACTAAATACTTTTGTTGAATATCCCCTTTACCTGAAATAAATCGCGCTACATATAGGCCCTTACTAATACTTCCAATAGGAATAGTCTGAGGGGATTCTGCCTGAATATAGCGCTTCATCAATTGGCTTCCATTTATATTAAATAAAGCCACCTGACAGGAATTATTTGCTTTCACCAGTAACAGGTTATCTTCATACTTCACATCAACAAGAAAATCCTCGGTATGCAAATTTGAAAGACTATCTGCCCTATTTTCTTCAGGCCATAATGCCAAAATCGAAAAAGGACAAATCGTCAACGAATAAGTCCTTTGAGGAATGATCAAGGGGGGAAAAGGAGGGAAGGTAATATTGACTGATTCTGTCGCAGCCAAGATTTCTGAGCTGGACATAAATGCCAAGGATTCCACTTGGCCGAGAGCTGTGGTAGCGCCCAAAGTCATTTGGCGTACTTGGCCTGAGAAAAAATCAGATCCACTAAAGCCATCAAAATAGAACATGATAACCTGTGGGTTGGCAGTGTTGACATTATTGCCAATCAGTCCTAACGCACCATTTGGGGCAATATCGGCCCCCGTGATCAACCCCGATACATTAAAGCTGTCCTCTAATGTCGCTACATGGGTCCCCGCCATGTCAGGCACGCTGTAGTGGCGCGTCCAGTTATTCAGCCAATTTTTGGTAAAAAGGTGCAACTTCCCATTGTGATAGACCATGGCTTCGCAGTCGAAGTCATTGGCTTGAGGGGCGGAGGCAAAGGGAGGCATTCCTTGGTTGGGGTAAGAAAAATTGATAACATCAGCTATGACACTTACAGTTGCCCCTGCTCCTATACTCGATTTCGCGACGCGATAGATTTTGAGGTTTTCGCGATTGCCATCGTTATTGCCAACATCTGCCAGGTAGATATGGGTGGAAGAGGTAGCAATATCCTCCCAATCTTCCGTTGTGGTCACCGAACCCGTACTGGTATTGGTACCGTTGGTGATGGTCACAGTCTGAAGGATAGCGCCTGTACTTCGATTGATTCGATAAAATGCATTAGGATTACCGCCATCAGCTTGAGCCCAAAGATCAGTGCCACACTGAACCAGGCCTGAGATTTCTGCCAATTGGGCCGGCAAATTGACCTCAGTGGTCATGGTGTAGGTACAGGAGCCGTCGTCTGTACTAGCAGCAGCATTATAGTTGGAGGCACAAGGGTCTGTGCAGCCGAGCTGGGCATGCAGCGTGAAGGGGGCAATGGCCAGCCAGCAATAAACGGCTATTGGGATACAAAAAACTAGTTTCATGGGTGAAATTTATTAAACCATATAAGGCATATAAGAACATATAAGATAACCGCATATTTTGACCTTAAATGCCCTTAAATGTCTTATATGGTTTCAAAGAATGTATCTCAAAAATCCTCATACAGCAAATAATTTTTCCGAATTTCTCTAAACTGATCCACCTCTGCTTGCCAGCTCAGATACACCGTCTCGGGGTTCACATCATCGATAATGACCTGGCGAAAGCCACTATAGCCTGGCCAGCGTTCAAAATTTTTCTTGAAAAAGTTCCCTTCCTGCTCCGTCACTTCAAATTCGCTATAGAATCTCCGCATGGCATAAATGCCCATCATGAAAAGCGATTTACCATCTACCCGCCCTTCAAAGCGCATGCCTTGGCACATCTTGTTTTCGTGCTTGGGGTATTTGGACTTGCCTGGAAGGGAGATAGGCAGGAATTGGTGGGGTAAAATATTCATCCCATAGATGTCAATGCCCTGCTCCACGCTTCGCGCGGCAGCAAATTCGTCCCCACGAAACCATGGAGCGCCCAGCATGGTGAAGGCATCATCCGTCCCGCGCCCTACACTCACCGGCGTAGGCTCAAACCAGCAAATGGCTGGGTAGAGATAAGCTGAATACTCGGTAGCCAGATTCGGCGAGGGCGCGATCCATGGCAGCCCAGTCTCCGTCCAACGCATCGCGTGGGTATAGCCTTCAACGGGGATGACCTGAAGAGGTACTTTGACGCCATTGGGCAGCCAGCCTTCTTCATTGACCATCGTCGCATACTCGCCGATAGTCATGCCATGCACGATAGGAATGTTGTGCATTCCAATAAACGATTGATAGTCAGGCTTCATCACAGGCCCATCCACATACCACCCGTTGGGATTGGGACGGTCGAGGACCATAAAGCGAATCCCCGCTTCGGCACATGCTTCCATGACATAACTCATCGTCGAGATGTAGGTGTAAAAGCGTGTCCCCACGTCTTGAATGTCAAAAAGGACAATGTCTAGCCCCGCAAGTTGTTCTTGCGTAGGCTTTTTATTTTTGCCATACAGGGAAATGATGGGCAAACCCGTTTTTTTATCTAGGCCACTTTTGACCGTTTCTCCGGCATCAGCTGTACCCCGAAACCCATGCTCGGGAGCAAACACTTTCTTGAGGGCTATTCCCCTTCCTAGCAAGGTATCCACCAAATGTACCCCAGGATAGACTTGAGAAGTATGGTTGGCGACAAGGCCCACACGAAGTCCCTCAAGGTCCTTCAAGTGTTTATTCAGCAACATTTCTGCCCCTACCAATACCTTTGGCCCATCTCTCATCCCCTCCAGTACAGCCATATAATCCGTCTCGACTGTATCAATCACAAAATCCTGCAATTCATCGGCTACAGAATCTACTGGATCATGGGTTTCCTGGACGGGTTCTATATTTGAAACAGAATTGACAGAATCGGTTCCGCCCAATTGTGATGTGCTTCCAGTTGGCTCACTGCTACAAGCCACCCCCAGAAATAGACACATGGCGATTAGGAAATAAATGCTAGTTTTGTTTTTCAATTGAGACCTCATTTTCAATAATTCTTTAGAGCAAGTTACAGCGAGGAAAAGGAAGATCAAATTTTGAATTTCGAATACTTTTTTGCGAGACGTATCACCTTCAAGCACCAACGGTCTGTATCGAGCCTGGTGGTGAAGCTAGCGGTATTTAGTATCGCTCTGGCGATCGCGGTGATGGAAATTGCGCTGAGCATTGTTCAGGGATTTGAGACGGAGATTCAGAATAAAGTAGTGGGTTTTGGCTCCCATATCCAGATTGGGAACTATTTCAGTATGGACGAGGAGGAAATTCCCGTGATGATCGACACGGCTTTTATGGAACAAGTAGATGCGCTATCTTCTGTTGTTTCTATTTCTCCATACGTTCTCAAATGGAGCATTCTCCAGACCCGCAAATCCGAGGCACATCCCGCTTACAAAATAGGCTTGATCATGAAAGGGGTGGATAGCACCTTTGATTGGACATTCTTTTCTTCTGCTTTGGTAGAGGGAGAATTGCCAAATTTCAATCAAGAGAAACCTTCCCGAGACATCCTAATTTCTCGTAAACAAGCCCGTCAGCTCGCCCTTTCTGTCGGCGACCGAGCCACACTTTTCTTCCTCGACGATCCGCCCAGGCGGCGTCCTGTGGTCGTAAAGGGCATTTACGAGACAGGCATGGAAGAATTTGACCTAAATATCGCCATCTGTGACATGCGGATGCTTCAGCGCATTCGGAGGTGGGAACCTGAACAGGTTACAGGCTTTGAAATCAACTTGACTAGTCTAGAAACACTGGAAACCACTGCTGACACCATCAATGAGATGTCGATCAAGTATGCGGTGTACCCCATCACAAGATTACATCCTGAAATCTTTGACTGGCTCAGACTACAGCACCAGAATGTCTATTTTATCCTGATCCTAATGACTATCGTGGCCGTCATCAATATGACCTCTGTCGTGCTCATTCTCATCATCGAGCGCACACGCGATATAGGCATACTCAAGGCCCTAGGTCTTTCCAATATTCGCCTCCAGAAGATGTTCACTTGGAATGCCTTTTTCTTGATCTTAATAGGCGTTTTAATTGGGAATGTGTTGGGACTAGGCTTATTGGCAGCCCAAGACTATTTTGGGTTTATCAGGATGGACCAAGAGAATTACTTCGTCGATGTGATTCCCGTCGCCTGGGTCTGGGCACGCTTTTTTCTGGTCAACCTGGGAGTTATCCTGGTATGTACGGCTTTTATGATCGTGCCTACAATCATCATCGGACGTATCTCCCCTGTGAAGGCGATTCGGTTTGGATGATTAATTGATTAATTATTGATTGACTGATTATTGATTTGGCGTAGCCGTTTTTATGATACAGTCGCGGATTACCCACAAGCAAGTGCACAAGCCGAAATCCACGACAGCACGTTAAAAACGCACTATTTACGCATCTTTTATGCGCTGGGCTGGATTTCCGGACAGTGCGATCTGTGGTGATTCTCTCGCTTTAAATCTTATCGGAGACTAATCACAGCATTCCCCAATCAATAATCAATCAATTCATAATTATTAATCCTTACCCGGCAATTGCTCCACATACAGCGATGTAGAAGGGAATGCGAATTCAACGCCCATTTCTTGAGCCTTGTCCATGATCCCTAGGTAGATCTCTTGGCAGGCTATCATATACAAGTCGTAGTCTGGTTTGGTAAAAATGGTGGTCAACACTACATCCAGGGATGAGCTGGACATTTGATTAAACTGGACCACCGTTTTGCCAGGGGTAACGTCCGGACGACTTTCCACAATCTCCCGCACAGCATCCACAAACGCCTCCATTTGGGCACGGGAAGTGGCATAAGTCACTGTTAGGCTCGTAGATAAGCGACGATGTGAACGCAAGCCATGGTTGGTGATGGTCATATTGACCAATGTTCCATTGGGAATGGAAACCAGCGAACCGCCCAGTTCTCTCAGACGAGTAGAGCGGACGCCTACTTCCTCTACCACCCCAGCCATCGAACCCGATTCGATATAATCTCCGATCTGGAACGGACGGTCTAGAAAGATAGAGAGTGAACCGATGAAGTTTTTCACCGTATCCTGTGCCGCCAAGGCCAAAGCCAATCCACCGATGGAAACCCCTGCCAGTAGAGCAGTGACGTTTACCCCCAAATTTTGCAAAATGAAGATCAAACCAAAGGTCACCACAATGATCTTGACAATCCTTGTCAGAAGAGGGATGAGTTGATCATCCATGGTGGTATCGGTGCGTGAGGCCATCAGGGCAGCGATCTTAGCCGCCAGCTCGATCAGGCGATAAGCCACCATGATGCCAAAGAGGGAAGAGAGGATGCGTAGGCCCGATGTCACATATTGGCTCAAGGCAATATCAAATTGGAGGATGGGGACAAATTTTGCAATCACCAACGTCACCAGCAGCCAACTAAGGGGCTTGGCCACAGGATGGACGTCCTTCATCGACATATCTAATTGGGCAGAAATCAGTTTCACTACGCGTTTGAGTACCCAAGAAAGTAGCTTATCTACTACGTAATACAGGACAAAAGCCCCCAACAATAGGAGCAATATGCCTACGTATTGCCATACTTTAAGGCCTAAGAAGCTTTTGTTGCCAATAGAGGCAGGTACCAGGTGCACCAGCAAATCTGCCCCATAAGGATAAATCTCCTTGTGGATAGCGGGGATAGCCTGAACTGTCCTTCGGGAATATAGCCATTGATCTCCGTATTTCTGAACATAGATTTGGGGATATTGATCAAAAACAACAAATCGATTTCTGCCCGCAGAGTCAACAAAGGTCTCATTTTTGGGGATTTCATCAGGGTCAATAAAATAGCCAGCACCGTCATATATCTGGATCAGCATCCGGGCTATAGTCTTCAAACGCGCTGGGCTTAGATCCCCAGGATAGAGCGCTTGGGCAGAAAGGTCGGGTTGATAATTGCTTTGTTGGAGATAAATCAAATGGCTCGAAATGGTTGCACGTGGCGATGCTAAACTAAACGTCGGTTGTTCGCTGTCCTCAACCTCAACCGGCACTTCGATAAAAGGCCCCACGCTATCAAGCAACGTAGTATCTTGAGCATTTAGAATAATACAACTAGCTAAAAGGAAACTTATAAAAATTATTTTTTTACACATGGTACTTTAATTTTGCCTGCAAAGCTACAAGTTGACTATTAGCCTATCAACCCTTATTTTCAGGCAAATTCCATCTTATGAAACCACGCTCGCGGATTGTCATACTTATTCTCTCCCTCATTGCCTTTATTGCCTTTGTTTATTTTTTCCAATCCATCATCGTCTACTTCCTTCTTGCGGCTATTGTCTCATTCATGGGACGGCCTATCATGAAGGCATTACAGCGATTACAAATTCGGCAATTCCGTCTCCCCAATAGCCTGTGTGCCTTATTATCCCTGCTAGGCGTATATTTTGTCATCACCTTACTTTTTATCATTATCATTCCCATTGTAGGTGGACAGGCAGAAGCGCTTACGGAAATTGAGATCAATGAGAAACTGATCCGTGAACGGTTTAGTGAACCGGTGGCAGAGCTTCGCGGATTTTTGACACGCTATCAGCTACTCCCAGACGGCCAATCATTGGAAAATTACCTGACCCAAGAATTGACCGCCCTGACTGAGAATATTCAATTTTCCTCCTTTTTTGGGGCTATTGGTAGTTTTATCGGAAACTTTTTTGTGGGGCTCTTTGCCATTTCCTTTATCGGTTTCTTTCTGCTCAAAGAGTCGCGCCTTTTGTATAATATCATCCTCACCCTTACGCCTTCCGGTTATGAGCGGAGTGTCGCCCGCGTCCTCATCAAAATCAGACCTCTGCTCACCCGCTATTTTATTGGATTGCTGATAGAAGTACTGCTTGTAGGCAGTCTGATCTCACTTGGCCTCGCCTTACTTGGCGTCGAAAATGCCTTCTTCATCGGCATGTTTGCTGGCACCCTCAATGTGATCCCCTATATAGGACCTATCATCGGTGCCATCCTGGGACTCATCTTGACCATGCTCGGCAGCATCAATACAGGCGTCGATTTTTATAGCGAAATGCTTCCAATGCTCCTTCAGGTACTCACCGTTTTTGGCATTGTACAACTCGTTGACAACCTTGTCTTCCAACCCTTAATCTATTCCAGTAGTGTCCGTGCCCACCCTTTGGAGATTTTCCTCGTCATCCTCATGGCAGGCACCTTGGCAGGGGTAGGTGGGATGGTCCTAGCGATTCCCTTTTATACGATCTTCCGCGCTTTGGCGCAGGAGTTTTTAAGTGAGTTTAAGATCATTCAATCGATCACTAAGGGGATTTAGAGGCAAGTTTGTGGTTTGTGGTTTGTGGTTTAAAAAAGTGCTATCTACTGACTATCAGCTATTTACAATTTCATCATTCCAAATCCCATTTACTCATATTATCATCTACTCATTTTATCATTTTTCTTCTATCATTCACTCATCCTCTAATTCTATCATTTCTTCATTTCCTCCCCCATGAGAAATATCTTCTTACTGCTTTGCTTCCTTGCTTGTACCACTGGCGAATTATATGCCCAGGCGCGAATTGGTTTTTCCCTTAGAAACTTGCAAGTAGTCGGGCAAAACATTGAGTTTGATATATATGCAAAAGCGGATAAGCCCAATACGTTTCACAGCCGAGGACAGGTCTACATCAACTACAACCAATTGGTGTTTGGGGACTCGGCCGTCAATGCAGGGCGGGTGACTTATACTCACCTTGCCCTTCTCAATGAAATGTCCATTGTAGGCCCCAAATACATCACCGTTAACCTCGCCGACAATACCAACAACCGCCTCGGTATCACCTGGCAAAACAACCTGCTGGCCTTCGGTCCGTCGCCTGCTGCCCAGACCGAGGTGCCTACCACGTGGACACCGCTCTACCACTTTGTCATGGAAACTATCAATAATACTGTTTCTCCCAATTTGACCCTTGAGGAAAGCCTTATGACAGGCCAGCAATTTTTCTTAATTGCTCCACAAACAGAGGTTCCTTATCTGCTATGGGCGCCTTTTCCACATTTAGTGTCGGGGAATGTATATTCTGATGTGAATGGGAATTGTACCAAAGATGCAGGGGATTTAGGGCTAAGCAATATGCTTATTACGACGTCCAATGGTTTTTTTGCCTTCACCGATAGCCTCGGTGATTATACGTTGGAAGCTGACACCGGCAGCTTTACGGTTGAGGCCATCCCATTGCAAGGCCGTAACTGGAGTCCCAGCAATACCTGCCCCCCCATAGGCCTACATCAGGTCCAGTTTTTGCCAACTGACGGCGACAGCAGTGGGCTCGATTTTGCCTTCCAGCTACCCGACTGTCACCACCTGGAAGTAGCCCTCAGCAGCCGATCGCGCGGCTTTTGCCAAGCGGGTACAACCAGCATACGCTACCAAAACACGGGCACAGCAGTCGCCCCGTTAGCGAAAGTCATCGTCGATTACCCGGACTATATGACGGTCAGCAGCGCGAGCCATAGCTTCACTCAAAATGCCAAGGGGCAGTATGTCTTCGCCATCGGCGACCTCCTCCCCAATGCCGAAGGCATCATCACCTTGACAGATTCCTTGGGCTGCGATCCCGACTTACAGGGCCTTACACCCTGTATCAAAGCGTGGGCTACGCCCGCCAACAATCGTTGCCCCAATCCCAATCCGCTGTGGTCAGGGGCTGATATTCAGGTAGAAGGCACTTGTCTTAGCGGCACCGATCTGGTGGAATTTTTCATTGAAAATGTGGGCAGCGCAGATATGGCTGACTCGGTGGGCTATCGACTATTTGCCGATGATACCCTTATCGATGTGGGCAAGACCTATCTGTTGGCAGGGAATTATTACCGCATGCAAGTCCGCAGCCTGGGACAGACCATCCGCCTTGAACTGGATCAAGAACTCCACCACCCCGACAATCGCTGGATGGCTTCCACCGTCGAAGCCTGCGGCACAAATATCGGCCTGAGCGTCAGTCAAGGCTTTGTATCGCACTTTGCCACCCACGATAAACACCAACACAACCTGGACATCATTTGCCAATATATCGACACGCTCCAAGCCCCCAACCACAAATCGGCCAGTCCCTACGGGCCTGCCCTCCCCTACCTGATCACCGATTCCACGCGCATTCACTACCGCATCGAATTCCAAAACCTCACAAGTGATACGCTGGATTGTCTTGCTGTTCTTGACACCCTGTCTGAAGCAATAGACTTCAGCACCTTCCAGGCTGGCCCTTCCAGCCATTCCTATGAACTAGTGGTATTTGACAATAACCCTACCCAAGTTCTATTCAAATTCTACGACCACGACTTCCTGCCTACTGACAAAGGCTACCTCAGCTATTCCCTACAACCACAAGCGGGGCTTCCTGCTAATACGATCATTCGCAACCAAGCCTATATCTACCTGCGTCCTGACTCCATTATTCCCACGAACATCACCCTCCACGAAACCAGTCGTTCCTATTTCACCGCTCTTGACCCTGCGCGGGTCACGGGGATGGGGACAGCTATTTCACCTGATATCGCGGCTTCAGCCATTCAGTTATATCCCAATCCTGCGACAGATTTCCTGACGATTTCTTTACCTAATGGGCTTCCACAGCCCATCTCGATGGCGGTATACGACCCTGTAGGGCGGCTTTTGCTGCGCGAGGATTTGGACTCTGGCAAGCAAACCTTGGCGATCGGTCAATGGCAGAGGGGCTGGGTGATTGTCGTCTTCGACGTGAAGGGAAGGACAATCGCGAAGCGATTGTGGGTGCGGTGAGGGTTCGATTAAACCCTGGTTTAAGTAGAATTTTTGCCAATCTAAAAATCATAAAGGAATAGGTACTATGTGCCACGCCAAGTGTAATGTTTTTCAATATTTTTTGGAATAACAATTTATTCTATTATCCTATAGGGATATGAGAAAACATATCTTGGAAGTATATACACCATTTGAAAAAGCTGATACCCTAATAAAAAGTGAAATAATTGAATTTCTATCACGTCATCTAGATGAATTTGGTGATGACAGGGAGGCTATCGGAAAGGCTATCGATTATGCGATGAAAGACAGAATTTCTCCTGGCGGATTTGTACTGCTTAGCAGAGAAGGCCGTGAAATCACGGGTGCTGTAGTTATCAATCAGACTGGAATGGAAAGTTATATACCTGAAAATATACTGGTATATATAGCCGTACATCGGGAACACAGGGGGAAAGGGCTTGGGAAAAAACTCATGCAACAGGCCATTGACCTAAGTAAGGGGGACATCGCACTCCACGTTGAGCCTAATAACCCAGCACTTTACTTGTATGAGAAATTGGGGTTTGAGAACAAGTATCTCGAAATGCGATTAAGCAAGTAATCAGTTTTTCAATTCGTTCTTTCAAACATTTTTAAAAGAAGAAAATCAGTATCTGTTATTTATGATAATAATTAAACTAAGAGAAAGAGAACATATAGACAAAGCATTAAGAAGATATAAAAAAAAGCAGAAGAACACTCGGCTTCGTGAAATGGTAAGAGAACACCAATATTATATGAAGCCCTCTACTCGTAGAAGACGAGAAGTAGAAGCTGCAAAATACAAGGTACAGAAAACCAAAGACTAAGTAGAAACTAACCTAAGATGCACTGGATAGATATTTCAGTCATCCTTGCCTATCTCATTGTGATGCTGGGGGTAGGAATTTATTTTCTACAAACCAACAAGGATGAAGACGATTATTATGTAGGAGGCCGGAAAATGGGCAGCTTGCACATAGGGCTATCTGTAGTGGCTACAGATGTAGGGGGCGGATTTTCTATAGGCCTAGGAGGTCTTGGCTTTATAATGGGGCTATCGGGGTCGTGGATGCTATTTAGTGGCCTACTTGGCGCTTGGCTTGCGGCTGTCCTGCTGATCCCAAAGGTCAGCAAGATGGGAAAAGCAGAGAAATGGCTTACATTTCCTCAATTTTTCCTTCACCATTATGGTACCAGAGTGGCTTTGATAGCTGCAATTATCTCTGGTATAGGCTATCTAGGATTTACCAGCTCACAAATTCTCGCAGGAGCGAAACTGGCTTCTGCAAGCATTCCAGAACTCGACCTGGGCCATGCCCTGATCATTATGGGGGTAGTCTCCATTGTATATACTGTTTTTGGTGGGCTAAAAGCTGTCATCTATACTGATACCATCCAATGGGCTTTGCTCATGGGCGGACTGGTATTTATTGGTATACCTCTCGGTTATATGTCAATTGGAGGCATAGAAAGTATTAGAGCAATCCTTCCCGCTGAATTTCTTTCTCTTTCCAATCTTAAATGGTCACAAATGCTCAACTGGATGGTTACCATCGTACCTATCTGGTTTATCGGGATGACGCTGTATCAGCGCATATTCGCATGCAGAGACATAAAAGTGGCAAAAAGGGCTTGGTTCATGGCTGGATTATTTGAGTTTCCAGTAATGGCATTTATGGGGGTTCTGCTGGGGTTATTTGCCAGAGTAGCTGCTGAACAAGGCATGTTTGCCGAATTGGGCTACTCTTCGGCAATAGGAATGGATGAGGAATTGGGACTCCCTATGTTGCTACGTAGCATTATGCCAGTTGGCTTGATGGGGCTTATGCTAGCTGCCTATTTCTCTGCCATCATGTCTACCGCTGACAGTTGCCTGATGGCTGCCTCTGGAAATCTGGTGACAGATATATTTGGGAAGGCAGGTTGGCTTCCTCAGGATAATAAAGGCAGATTGCGACTTTCCCAAGCAGTAACGCTTATTATTGGTCTCCTTGCCCTGGGTATCGCTAGCATGATGCAAAGTGTCCTAGACCTCATGTTAATGTCCTACTCCTTTATGGTCTCAGGGCTATTTGTGCCTGTCATAGGTATTTTATGGCAAAAAAAACCTAACCATGTTGCCGCTCTATGGGCAATGTTATCTGGGGGGGTATCCACTTTATTATTAATTATTGCAGTGGAACAAAAAGTGCTAAGCATCCCCTTTGAATTGGACCCCATTTTACCTGGAATTCTGATTTCTGCATTGATCTATCTGATTATTTCTTCTGTTAAAAAAAATAGCTCAAATGGAACAAAATATTAGTGCCTTATTAAATTCTACATTTTACTACCGATTGGAAAAAAGTCGAAAAGCACTTCATTCTCATCCAGAAGTTGCTGAAGGTGAAATCAACACAGCGGCTTACATCAAAAACTATTTAAAAACGCTTTCACCAGATCAGCTAATGTCTCAGGTTGGAGGGCATGGGGTGATTGCTTCCTTCAATGGTTCTAAAACGGGCCCTCACTTGCTGTTCCGAGCAGAACTGGATGCCCTTCCCATACAGGAAGAAAATACATTTAGGCATCGATCGACGAATGAAGGCGTCTCCCACAAATGTGGCCATGATGGACATATGGCTATCTTGTTAGGGCTTGCGCAGAAATTATCATCACATCGCCCCAAAAAGGGCAAAATAAGCATGCTATTCCAGCCGGCTGAGGAGACTGGTGCAGGGGCAGAAAAAGTCTTTCAGGATGCCCAATTTCAGAGCTTGAATCCAGACTTTGTTTTTGCCCTCCACAACCTACCCGGCTATCCCATGCACCAAATTGTGGTAAAATCCGGTGCCTTTACAGCTTCTGTTAAAAGCTTGATTATCAAGTTTTTTGGCAAAACTGCCCACGCCGCAGAACCTGAAAAAGGGATTAATCCAGCATTTGCCATCTCTCAACTAATTACCAGCATTATTGAACTTTCAAATAATGATGCAGAAACGGACAATTTTGCACTGATTACGCCTGTCCACTTACACGTTGGGAGTCCTGACTACGGAATTTCTCCCGGTTATGCAGAGGCGAGACTTACTATTCGCACATGGACAGACAGGGGGATGAATAAGTTGGGAGAAGCCCTTTTGAATCAGATTGACGAAATAGCAAAGAACAATCACCTTAAATATGAGACAGCCTGGACACATGTTTTCCGCGCCAATCATAATGACCAAGAAGCCGTGAAGGCAGTACGTAAAGCTGCTGAAGCAGGGAAATTTTCATTGCATGAAAAAAACTATCCCTTCAAGTGGGGAGAAGATTTTGGAATTTTTACCCAAAAATTCAAAGGTGCAATGTTTGGTCTTGGGGCTGGTGAAACTACCTCTGCCTTACATAATCCAGATTATGACTTTCCAGATGAACTGATTCAGACGGGGGTAGAAATGTTTTATCACATTGCTACACAGTTTATTGAATAAATACTATTTCAACACATGTTTCATACTTCCTGCATTGAAATTAGTCAGTCCGCTTTGGAAAATAATATCCGTTTTCTGCGTTCCATCTTGGGGCCAGAAGTGCGCCTCTCCTCTGTCGTCAAAGGAAATGCCTACGGACATGGGATTGAACTTTTTGTTCCACTAGCAGAACAATGTGGAATTGATCACTTTTCTGTTTTTAGTGCGCAAGAAGCCCTTCGCGTTTCGAAAGTGAGCCATGGGAATAGTACCATCATGATCATGGGCATGTTGGAAAATGACGAACTGGAATGGGCAATTACAAATGGCATAGAGTTTTTTGTATTTGAACATGACCGCCTCGATCAAGCAATAAAAATTGCCCATAAGACAGGAATACCAGCCAAAATCCATATTGAATTGGAAACGGGGATGAATCGAACAGGCTTTGCCAGAGAAGCCCTCGAAACAGTAGGCAAAAAACTTCAAGAAAATCCCTACCATCTGGATTTCAGCGGATTATGCACTCATTACGCAGGAGCAGAAAGTGTTGCAAATTACCTGAGAGTCAAATCTCAACTCGTAACCTTTCGGAAAATCGCCCATCGATTTAAAGCACATAAACTCATACCTGCGTTCTTGCACACTGCTTGTTCAGCAGCTGCTATCCGCTATCCCCAAACGCGGATGGACTTAGTCAGAATTGGCATCCTACAGTATGGCTTTTTCCCCAGTAAGGAAATCATGATTCACTATTTCGCTCAGCAGGAATCTAATTTGTTACCTATCACAAGACTCCTGAGTTGGAAAAGTCAGGTGATGTCCGTCAAAACGGTCAATACTGGTGAATTTATTGGTTATGGTACTTCTTACCTCACCAATGCAACCATGAAAATCGCAACTGTACCTGTAGGATATAGCCATGGTTTTAGCAGAGTTATGAGCAACCGCGGAAGAGTATTAATTCATGGTAAAAGGGTAAGTGTCATCGGTACAGTTAATATGAATATGATGATCGTCGATGTAAGCCGAATTGAACATGTAAAGAAAGGGGATGAGGTGGTGATAATCGGGAAACAGGGAGATTTGGAAATATCAGTTTCTGCATTCGGCGAATTTAGCTATCAGGTAAATTACGAGTTGTTGACTCGGTTACCTGCAGATATTCCCCGCCGGATAGTCGATTAAACAAAAATACAATGGCAGTTATAAAAATGTACAAGGCCAAATTGGCCCATAATTATCAGCAACTAGATTTATTGTTTAAGAAACATCACAAGGATTGGTCTGTAGTTACAAAGCTACTGTGTGGTAATGAGTTATTTCTCAATGAGGTCCTAAAGTTGAATCCAAAGGAAGTATGTGATAGCAGAATTCAAAACCTAAAAAAGATCAAAAAGCTAAATCCTGATATTCAGACAGTTTATATCAAGCCTCCTTCTAAAAGAAGTATCAAAAACGTCGTTCGCTATGCAGATGTCAGCTTTAACACTGAATCAGAAACCGTCCATCTGTTATCCGAAGAGGCTGGCCGTCAAGGCAAAATACATCGTGTAACGATCATGATAGAACTGGGCGATTTGAGGGAAGGAATAATGGGCGACCACTTGATAGATTTTTACCAAAAAATCTTTGAATTACCTCACATCGAGGTCGTGGCCATTGGTACCAATCTCACCTGCCTCAATGGGATTTTACCCTCTCAAGATAAACTAATCCAACTCAGCCTCTACAAACAATTGGTAGAAGCCAAATTTAGCAAACAAATCCCCTGGGTGACAGCTGGAACCTCCGTTGTTATTCCCCTCCTCTCTAGAAAGCAGGTACCTTCAGCAGTCAACCACTTTCGTGTTGGTGAAAGCCTATTTTTTGGCGTTAATCTCCTCAGTCATAAACTACTAAAAGGACTGAAAAAAGACATTTTTAAACTTTATGCAGAGATTATTGAGATTACAGAAAAACCCAAAGTGCCTATTGGGCCTCTTGGTATCAATGTGGCCGGAGAGGTAACTGAAATTAAGGAGGATGATTATGGTAAGTCTTCATATCGGGCGATTCTGGATGTAGGGCTGCTAGAAATTTCGCCCGAACACTTGACTCCAGATGATAAAAAACTTGAAGTCATCAACGCTAGTTCTGATATGCTCATTGTCGATTTGGGAGAAAGAGGCACCCAATACAAAATTGGGGATCGTTTATCCTTTGGCTTGACCTATATGGGCGTTTTGAGTTTGTTGAATTCAAATTATGTAGAGAAACAAATTGCTTAACCATTACAACTATTAGGATTTTAACTGTCACTTGATACAAATAAAAAAGTGTGTCTCCCCAAACCTCCATTCAACAAAACACCCCAACTCTCCCCTCAAAAACCCACCGAAATCCTAGCCTACCGTCCCATAAACTGGTCTTACAAATCATTGTATGACCTCCCCCAATAACCACTGAGAAAATCGAACCCTACTCACAGTAAACAATAACTGATGTGGCGCCCCATCATCGATCAACCATTTCTTCAATATCCAATTTGATCAATTCCCAATATTTCCCTTTCAAACAATTGGGGTTAGGATCGTGCTCGGCGTGCTCAAAATTCGTCAATTGAGAAATCAGCTCCTCTTTCGAAAAATTGTATTCGTATCCCAAAGTACTGCTGAAACAGTCTCTTTATAGATTTTTATGGCCATCAATTTGTTTTTAAGATATACTTCTCAACATTTCGTCTGTAGTTCGGGATAAATGAATTGGGCAATTGGTCGATTGCTGTTTTGATGACAGGCAAAGTGTATAGATCAATTAATGCTTGTATCTCTTTTTCATTCCCTCTCTCCAATATCCTTTTGATAATAAAATTTTTATTTTTAGCAAGGTCTATTTTTTCTATATCCGTATCCCAAAATAGCGCTATTCTGAATTTTTCTTTCAGTGGATGTGGAATGGGATGTTGGGTTTCTAATGCCTTTGACACTTCAAACGAAGCTTGAAGTAGCATAAAATAATCATACTTTGTCTCAAAGTACTTCCCCAGTTTTATGGACAACTTGGGGTTAATTCCCCTTCTTTCTTTTGTAATTGCATTAATCGTCTGCGGGTATTCATCGATGGATTTAGCCAATTCATTGCTTTTGAGATTTCTTCTCTTAAGCTCTCTTTTTAAGATGGCCCCAGGATGGATTCCCTTAACACTGTTGAAATTTGGCAACATAGAGATGTTTTTATGCCAATATACATTAAAATAAACAAATTTGTTTATTTTGAGGTGTTGGGCAAATTTGATATAGGGAGAAGATCCGTGGTAAGCTTGTCGCTTCTGGCAGGCACATCCCCGATCACACAAGGCCTCAACCCCTTCAAAGGGGTTTTCGCGCTAACGAGGGCTTGTGGGAAGTCCTCTTTGAAGAGGAGCCTGTCCTGAGCCTAGTCGAAGGAGGGCCTGTGAGGTTCAGGAGATGTGTAAGCCCAAAGTGGGCGCTCCACTAAAATTGTCTGAGAACCAAATCTTTTTACTCCAACACAATCCTATCGATCAACAACTCAAAACTTTCAGCCTTTTTATTCCCAATCAAAAAGGCGATCTCGCCAATTTGGTCACCGGAAAAATTGGGGCGGTTGAGGCGCATGCCTCTGAAAGAAGGGTATAAGGTATGGAGAGGAATCTCTATTTCTTCCCATTCACCGGAAGTCACAAAGGTATTGATGTAGGAATAATAGGCATTGGCATTCGGTTTTACCCTGAATTGATACTTTTTCCCATCTCCTTTAACGTGCAAGGTAATCTTGGTAAAGCCCTTGACCGATATCGCGTCAGGCCGATACCGCACAGAAGAAAATCCTCCATTATTTTCTAAAGAAACACGTCCCGAAAATACGCCATGTCCTGCTTTATTTATACCAAATGTACCAGCAGAGCGGCCTCCCATCACCACGTCATCTACAATTCGCCACCCTTGAATATCGGCTTGTTTATCAAACTCGAAGATCGTCTGAGGGGGAATAGATGTGGTCAGCATGATCATAACTATCAGGTATTTTATCATCATTTTTGAGGTTAATAAGGGAGATCATTTAGCAAAATCCAGTTCCCAACTCAAAAATGTATGTCATGGTTTGCGCTGCCCTAATATTGCTTTTATCACTTTACGGAGGCACGGATTACCCGCTAGCCATTGCTCCAAAGTCCAGAAATCCTCGCCAGCTTCCTAAAGGTTTTTCATTTCCCCCCAACCCAAACATCCCCTCGTCGAAACATATAGGATTCCGTCGCCTCTCCGATCGGTTGGCTGAAGGGTACCGTTCGATGGGGTTTCTTCATCATGTTGTTAACCCACTTTTTATCGGATTCATAACAATATGCTTCTGGCTTTGGAAGCTCCGTATTGTCCAAATAGAATTCGTCTAGTCTGTGATCCCAGCGAAATTCACCGAGGGCATTTTCAAGTGCACCGTAATGTGCGGGGTAAAATTCTTTGGGGTCTGGGGGCGCAAAAAACGTGTTTTCGTAAAAGGTCAATTCCTTCTCAATAGCGCAGACAACCTGAGATTTGAAGAGACGTGGTTCATACAACCATATTTTCAAATAATAAGGCTCATTTAACTGATCCAGGCTAGCTTTCCAGCCCTCATAAATGGCTATTAACCCTTTGATGATTCTCCTTTTGGTTTCTCTTTTGGGTTCAGGAATTTGGGAATTAGTCACTGTTATTCCGCTCCATGGGTGAACCCATATTTTGGTATGGTCCCTCTGATAGGTTTTCAAATTTCCTATATCGAGTTGCTTATTAGCTGCAATCCAAGCATCGATTTCTGCCCATTTCTTTTTATGGCCGCGTATTTTCTTTGTCCTCATATTTCAGCACTATTATTCCCGATACATCTCATAAAACGTATTTAGCACCAATTTTTCTTGGTCGTGGATTTCCCAGAACTCCTCAATAGTATAGACAATTCTTTTTGATCCTTTCTCAGGGCCAAATTGATAATCTGTCAAAAAACCAATCTTGTTAATTCTTGAATGTTGAATCCCCATTCGAAGCAATCTGTCAATTTCTTGCCTAAACGCGTTTTCCCATTGAAATCCATATTGTTGGTTAGCACCCCAGTTATCTGTAGGATCGTTAGGATCAACGACTGGTATCACAACTTCTTTTTCTTCTGTTGATATCAATTTATTGCCCCAGATCCAGCCATCGTCTCCCTTGAATTCAGGATTTCCTAAATGTAAGATCGTTCCTACGTGATGTTCTATTTCATCAATAAACAATGCCCGGTGGCTTTCCAAAATGGGGTCCATAATTATGGCCATCTCAAAATCATCTTGATTGATTTCAAACACATCAGCCTCAAATATTGCTATTTCTATCGTTGGCATAAACTATTCGTTTTTCTTTCCTAAAAAATAAGTGATTACACTAATCCAATTCTCCGCCGAATTTCTTCATCTTCAATCACCAATGGGCGCTCCTCCATGACCATCAGCTCATCTAACATCCCAGCATCCAACTTCTGTTTTTGGTCGTTGACAAAGGGCGTTATATCCGTGATAGAAACAATCCATTCTGTAGCAAAGTCTCTAAGGACCTGCCCCCTTAACCCTAGTTGAATCGCTCTGCGGTCCAGTTTTTTTCCATGAGGATCATGATCGGGATCCCACTGGAGTCGTACATTGGAGATGACTAGGCGCTGTTTCCAGGTTTCCCGATCTGGGTAGAGGTTGGGCTTGAAGCTGGAATGAACCGCTTTTTTGAGCATCTCCATGAACCTCGATTTCTCTATTTCTATCGCCAGTATCCGCTCTTGATCCACTTTTTCTGCCCATCCGGCGCGATACATCATCCAAAGAAAATTGGGCTTGATCCATGACATTCGGGTGAATTTATAGTGCGCTCCGCCAAACTGTTGGTGGGCAATGGCATAGTCGGAGATCTGCGGGTTAAATGCCTGGTATACAATGATATTGCCACTCCGTTCTTGGGCTAGAATATGCTTACCACTTTGTGGCAAGCCGTGTTCATAGGCTGAGTAGTGGATGGTTTTGACGTTCATAGAGGTGGTTTTCGATAAATAGTTCTTGGGTAATCAGAAAGGCGGACATCTGGTTTTGTCAATTCTCTTAAGGCATCTGATGCGATCCATCGAGCCGCTTTGTGGTCGATCAACTGGATGCGCTGAGCCCATTCTATGGCCTTTTTATTCAAGTCGCTATTGCGCTTTCCAATACTCCTTAACGCCCAATTTACCGCTTTCTTTACATAAATTCTGCCGTCTGTTGCTTCTCGCTGAATTAAGGGAAAAAATTGCTCAAACACCTCGTTATCAGCCTTTTTGTCGGCCATACAGTAGGCCGCAATGATGACGTATCCCGCTCTCTTTTCAAATTCGGGTTCCCTTTCAGTCCATTCGATGGCTTTTGGAATGGCAAAGCTACTCTTGGCAAAAAGTCCCATGCAAAAGGAGTCACAGACTTCCCAGTTTTCAAAGGTCTTGACCCATTTCTCCATCAAGGGTTCCGTGAGTTTTTTTAGGGGGAATATTTTGCTGCACAACAAACGCGCTTCATAAATCCCTGAATCAAATAGTTGAATGGCGAGGTTGTCATCCTTGGGAATTTTTCTTGCCAATTCCTTCAAGTCTTTATGATAAATCCCCAAGGCGTTGTGGGAGTGTACGCCAAATTTTTGCGCTTTGAAGGCGATCTTTTCTGGGTTTGCTAGCCTGTGGAGTTCAGCGATTATTTCTTCTAGGGTCATGGGTTCTATGCAGGTAGTTACTTAAAGACGATATAAGAAAAAACCACAGATTCTCACAGATTTTTTTCTTCTATTCTGTGCAAATCCGTGAAATCTGTGGTGAACCTTTTGGTTAAAGTCCCTCTTAATTCCCGGTTCTGACAATTCGTTTGGTTGAAACCACATCCGTATCAGCATCTAGAAAGCTAACTGTGAGCAAGTTAGCGGGCACCTGACTGAGGTCTATTGAAATGGATTTTTGATGGTTAATCTCAATTTGTCGAATCAGCTTACCTTGTATGTCATATACTGTGATAAGACCCGATTTTGGAGTTGAGAAATCTATGGTAAGTTGATCGGAGAAAGGGTTAGGGAAAATCGAGAAAGCTTCTTTCTCGAAGGGTGAATCATCCAAAGAATTGACAATATCTAATTGATAAATTGAACCCAAATCAGAGCAAGCCACTGCAGCGGTGCTGCTTATCATGTGAATGGAGTTGATCCTTTCCCTACTGCTGGTGTCCATGTTTTCTACTGTCCAGGTAGCCCCATAATCTACAGACTTGATAATCGTCTCTTTCGTCCCAACAGCGTATCCTACATTATCAATAAATTGGACATCTCTAAAATCCGCAAATACAGGGCTAGGAATGGTATCCCAAACCATACCCCCATCAACAGACCTGAAAATCAGGGCATCTGAAGTCACCAATATAAGGGTGTCCTTGTTGATGGCATCCATTCCACCACCTAAGAAAGTATTTGGTGCAGTAGGTAAGCTCGCCCAAGTATCGCCTCCATCTATAGATTTCATGAGCTTAAAAGGCATGGATGTCCTTGCATAGCAGGTCGTGTTTGTCGGACAGTCAATGTCAAAGACTGGGGTAGATGCTGGACTGAAGTTCATTCGATTCCAATTTAGCCCTCCATCCGTGGTTTTGAATATTTCCCCTCCAAAACTACCTACAATCCCCGTATCCGCATCCATGAAGCACATGGCATCAATTACGCCTCCCACTTGGTTATGTAATTTCGTCGTATCCCAGTTCCCTCCGCCATCAACTGACTTATATAAAAAGGGGATAAAACTGGTGGCATAGACAATATTGGTATCTATCACTTCCACTTTCAGCATCGGCAGTTGGCTAGGCGGGGATAGGTTGGTATGGTAAACTGTATCCCAACTCGCACCACCATCTTTGGAATGGAAAATCATTCCATTGGCATTATTAGAAACCCTTGCTGTCCCTACAGCATAGAGGTCGTTTTCGTTCAGGGCATCCATATCATATAAGGTGCTGTTTAGCACTTGTGGGAGTTTATTCCACTGGCCAAAGCTATGGGTCGCAATCAATAGGGTAAGAAGGAGGTAGAAGTATTTCATAGGTCCTTTATTTTTTACAACGGTCTCCCTATGATGGAGGTGGTGTTTGACCTAGTTCTGCCTAGGCGCGGATTACCCTTCATACAGCAGCACTAGCCGAAATCCGCGCCAGCTTACATAAGCAAGCCCCCAATAAACGCATATTTTTTATGTGCTGGGCCGCATTTATGGATTGTGCGGCTCGTAAAAGACCTCGGAGGATTTCACCCGTACTGCTGATGAATCCTCCGAGGTCTCTCTTTAATCTTGGGGTTTCCACCCAGGCTTATTCATCAGGTAGTTCCACGCTTCTTTGATACTTCTCACTTTCCGCAAATCCTTAAATATATTGATGTATTCAAATAGGTGCACCTTGATAGGATTAATGGTATTTATGGGTGTCGTAAGGCCGTAGGTGGGGGTATGTAGCTCTTCCTGGAAAGTGCCAAACATCCTGTCCCAAATCGATAAGACTGCGCCAAAATTTTTGTCGAGATAGATGTCATCTGCCCCGTGATGAACCCGATGCTGGGAAGGGGTCATGAAAATCTTTTCATACCAGCCTAGTTTCCCGATAATTTCAGTATGCAACCAAAACTGATAGGTTAACATAAATACGACAGATAGGAGGACGATATAGGGATTAAACCCTATCAAGATAGCCGGCAGGTAAAAGACCCAAGTGACAAATGTATCAATGAATGGTACCCTAAGGGCGGTGGTATAATTATAGATGGGAGAACTGTGATGAATGCTATGGTAACTCCATAAAATTCTAATTTTATGTTCAAGTCTATGTTCCCAATAGTAAAGAAAGTCTATCACCAAGATACAGAGAATGGTGGTCCATATATTCACAGGTATCTCCCAAGGGATATAATTTGAAATAAAGAGGAAGGCACCTGCAAAGGCTATTGTGCCTATTTTCTCCGTCAATTGGGCTACCAGGAAAACTGAGAAGCTTGCCCACATCTCTCCCAATCGCCATTTATTGATTTTTTTAGTATACACCTCATAGCAAAATTCTACAATGGCGAGCACCATAGAGAATGCAAAAATAATCAGGACTATCAGCCCTATGTTGTTGTCCATCTTTTGAACCAATTCTTCCATTTTGTATTTGTTATTTGGTTTAGTGTTAAAAAGTCTGGTTCTCTGACAATTTCCGTGATAAGCTTCTAGCTTTCCTTTGAAACACCCCCGATCACACGTGCCTCAACCCCCCTTCGACTGCGCTCAGGGCATGCCTCAATGGGGTTTTCGCGCAGATTTTGGCCTTGTGCGAAGGTTCCCTTGAGGGAACCGGCTTGTGTGATGGAGGGTGTTCCACTGAATCTGTCAAAGATCCAAAAGCCTGTCAAAATTCTTTCAAGCGTCCTGTGATTTCGGTCAGCCTCAACCAGTTTTGATAATAAAGCGGTAGGCTGATCACGCTTTCCATATATTGAAAAACATACATAACCAGGGAAAATAAGGTGCCATATTGCGTCACGCCTGCATCCACTGAAAGGATGATGGAAGTGACAAGGAAGGCCATGAGCAAGAGCCAAGACATGGAGAAATTAAGGGTCTCCAAATCCGACAGCTTTATATTCCATTTCATCAGCCCCTTTAGGTTTTCATCTAACCTAGTTCCATCGGAGCTTGCAATGGCAGCCACTTGATCCTCTAATACATCATTGTATTGCTTATTCAGACGAATCGTCTTCCTGCGGCTGATTCTGTAAATCAGGAAGACACACCCGGTAGCCAATAAGCTGAAGAGGAATACATTCAGGTTGAGGGTTGCCATGATGATTACCACGCCCACCAAGCCTATTACATTGGCGATCAGTTCTGGGAGGGCGTTCTCCATGAACTCTACCAGTTCCTTGATCATCCCTAGCCGAGCGGCCTTTACAGAATCCGCTTTGTCCTTGATGGAACCGATCGCTTGGTTGCAGAGGGTGACATATATCTTTGCATAGAGCCTTGAATCAAAAAATCGTCTGCCGCCGCCCAAAAGTAGGGCCACGACCCCCAATCCCCCCAAATACATGGACCCCGTATGGCTTCCGCTGATGGCACTATCAATGGCAAAGCCTATGAATAAGGGGAAAAATATTGGGACGATTGCTTCTAGTAGAATCAGCAAAAAGGTAAATGACAATTTCCACCGAAACTCCTTCAACACAGATGTTATTTGCATGGCTTTATATGTTTGTTGCCTGCAAATATCTGAGGGGATGAGGGGAAATAAATTGACCTAGGTCAAATAAGGAAAGAATTAAAATGAAAATGAAAATAAAAACCAAAATGCGCCCTGATTATCAGTAGGTTATGTACTTAATTGTTCCATTTATTTTTGGATCTTTCCTAATGTGTTTGGGAAGCAATTAAGAGTACTCAATGAAAGTATGAAATAATCATTGCTGTCATCATGCACTCAGGCGTTTCCGTATCCGACTCAAGGTCTCAAAAGAGACCCCGAGGTAAGAAGCAATATGCCCTACTTTCATCTGTTGGATGATTTCTGTGTTTTTGTTGAGCAAAGATACATACCGCTCCGTGGCGTCCATTGTGCGCTGTTGATACAGCTTTTCTTCTAGCCAAAGCGCATAATATTCCATGATGAGGAGGTCAAGGGTAGCAATTTGAAGGCTTTCCTTTTTTAGGGCTTCGTACTGGTAATAGTCCGTGATGCTTACCTTACAGTCTTCGACTGCTTCAATATATTCTTCGCTTGGGATTTGCAAACCATAGGAGCGAAAGGAAACGGCAATGTCATCCTTAAAATAAAATTCGGTGGTGATTTCCTTCCCATCATGGAGGGAATACTTCCTCGCAGTCCCCTCTAGCATAAAGAAGGAATGCCTACAAATATTTCCCGCTTCCAACAGGAAGCTTCCTTTGGGATAGATACGCTCAGATGAAATATCATTCAACCTGCTTAATGTCTCAGGGTCTAAGCTTGCCAGGTGTTCTTCAATTTTCTTGAAGTATCTCTCCATTTTAATTTCTATTCATAGATTCTAATGATCTCTCCCCTGCCCTTTCCTTCCACACTCCTGACATAAGCATTGACAGCTTTGCGCATAGAGACGGGATTGTGACCCGGAAAGTAGTCCTTATACTTCTCATAGGCGTCTTCGACCACCCCAAGCGAAACCACATTGACGCGAATTTCATCCTCGATCTCCAAATTGACAGCTTGGACAAAGCTGTGAATAGCCCCGTTGACCATGGCGGCGCTGGTGGTTTTTTCTACAGGGTCATCTGCTAAGATGCCAGTTGACAAGGTGATAGATCCGCCTTGGTTGAGGTATTTTCGGCCTATTCGAACGATATTCACTTGGCCCATCAATTTGCTTCTAAAGCCTATGTAATAGTCGTCTTCTGTCAGCTCATCAAACTTTGCCCATTTGGCTTCGCCGGCGATGCATAGGATCGCATCGAATTTGCCTGCCTGTTCAAAGGCAGTTTTGATTGAATCTGAATCAGCCATGTCAATTGCTATTTCCGCGTTGTTCCTTCCGCCTACCAAAACCTCATGGTTCTGCTTGAAATGATCTCTCACGCGCTTGCCGATGGTACCGTTTCCGCCGATGATTAGGATTCTCATAAGTATGTTTGTTTATATAGTCCATTGATCAAGACGAAATAACAGTACCATAAGCTTTCATCCAAAAGAATCCCCCTTATTCCTATCGCTTGTATCATTGAAGATTTCTCATCACCTACATATGATACCCATTGCTTTTTCAGTTAATATTTAATTATGAATTAGTCCATATGAGAAAACCCATTAGCCTAATCCTCCTCTCCCTGATTTTAGGGCTATATGCTTGCACTGCTACAGAACCGTCAAGCACTATCCCCGAATTACCTTCCTCTAAAGATTCTCTTTCTTCTAAAGGCCCAAATGAGGCATTAATTGCCCTTCAGGTACGAGAATTAATAGACGACCTAGCCTGAATAATTCATAAACTCTCAAAGTTGCCAATATTATCTCACTTTTGTCCTGTCATGTTGTCGAAAGGGTCTATGTTTGTACTATTTTGCAAATGATTTCGGGATTAGCGTCCCCCTATGGGCCGTTTTATGCTAAGATCAGGGTCAAAACAGGTCTTTTTTCCTTCATTTTTTGCCTATAAGTTATAGTGATCCCTGCTCGGGCTATTTTAGCCTGAATAATTCATAAAAAAGGGGAAAGCCTGAGTTTTTGTTCTTGTAAATGTCTAATTTACAAGTGCTTAAGACAAAAACAACAAAACTTTCCCATGTCAAATTTAGTTAAAAAAGGATC
>JAUIKF010000086.1 GCA_030430575.1 Bacteroidia bacterium
ATCCTTTTTTAACTAAATTTGACATGGGAAAGTTTTGTTGTTTTTGTCTTAAGCACTTGTAAATTAGACATTTACAAGAACAAAAACTCAGGCTTTCCCCTTTTTTATGAATTATTCAGGCTAATAGAAAATCCCATAAAAGATTTTTTTGCCCTGATCAAATCGAAACCAGCCTTTGTCCCTATTTATGATAAGTGTTTGATAAAGCGGAAGCTCAAGGAGTACTATAATACTTCAGTTGAGGCACAAGAGAGAATTGCAAATAGAGAAAAGATTAATGCCAAAAAGGGGTATAGCCTAGGGATTGATAAAGTAGTTGTTTTTGCCCCATTGCATATCTATTTGAAATTAAATGATGAGGCATCTCCGATTCAGCATTTGGTATCAGAAGAGCAGCAGAAGAATATGCATGAATACATTCTTTCTCATGCATATTCCCAGGGGTTGAATGTTGAAATTTTAGATGCTAAGAGGTTAGTGCCCCATGATATTGAAAAATTTAATGATCTATCCATTACTTATGCATGGTATTATTCATTGGTCAAATCTGAGGTAAAATTGATCCCTGCTAATTACCTTGAGATACTAAATCTTTCAGAAAAATATGGCACTCCTTATTTTGCGAATATGGGTGCTATTTGGGTAAGAACCCCTTCTTTATATCGCCAATATCCTGAACGGATTTTGTTCACATTAATACTGCCTCTCGCACCTTTATTAATATATGTGGGTGCAAAGCCACATGATCAAAATTTATTCTATACAGTTTTGTTTGATGTAAAAGACAACACCCCCAAAATGATTTATAAAAAATATAAAAAAGGAACCCTAAAAGACGAAAGGCTTAATAATAAAGTCTATAAGGTGATTAATCAAATCAAGCGAAAGCCTGGAAACTAGCTCTCAATATATCATAAGAGCTAGGCATTTTCTTCCCTTTTGATCCACATATAAAATGTCAATATGTACAAGTTCCTATCGTTCCTCACCCTCCTCCTGCTCCTCCTCCCTCAAGCTTGGAGCCAAAGTTTTGACAACTACCAGCCCCTACAGGCCAAAGGGCCTATCCCTGGAGACTTCCTCGGTTCTTCTACCGAGAAGTTTGAAGCGTCGCTGAAGACGATTGAGCGCAATACCGATTCGCGCAAGCGGCAGTTGCAGGAACGCTTTTACCTAGAAAGCAATTTCAATATCGATGAAATGCTGCTCAGTGGCCGTGTCCTCTTCAATGATCCCATCGGTCACTATGTAAACCGCGTCGCTGATGTCATCCTCAAAGAGGATAAGGAGCTCCGTAAGAAGCTGCGCTTCTATGTCCTGAAATCTCCCGTTCCCAATGCCTTTACCACCAACCAAGGGATCATATTTGTCAATATGGGCCTATTTCCACGCCTCGACAATGAAGCGCAATTGGCCTTTATTTTATGTCATGAGATCGCCCACTATGTAGAGAAGCATGTCATAGAAGGCTATGTGAAATCGGCAGAGATTGACCTAAAAAAAGGGAAGTATAAAAATGCGACCTCCTATGAAAAACTCATGATGAAAAACCTATACTCTCAGGATCATGAGATGGAGGCGGACATCAAAGGGTTTGCGTTATTTGCCAAAACAGCCTACAGCATGGAGAGCATTCCTGCGGTATTTGACATCCTAGAAGCAGCCGATGAACCCCATCTCTCCCCTAAGACACCCGAAACCCTTTTTTACACCCAAGACCTACAATTGACGGATTTTGATCGGTATCATAAGAAAATGCTAGCTGATGAGAAGGCAGAGGAAGAAGAAGACATGGCGAAGGAGAAAGAGCAAGCAGAGGATGAGCAGGAGAAGAAAAGAAAGAAGAAAGAGAAGGAGGAAGAAGAAAAAGCGGCAGAAGAGGAGGAGAAGCTTTCGACTCACCCTAGCCCGCAAAAACGTCGCGATGCCATCATTCAGGAACTGATTCGTCTACAGCCTGAAGGGGATGAAAACTACCTGGTATCTGTGGGGAAGTTCACGCATGTCCAACGGATGGCCAATTTTGAATTGTGTGAGTTGTTCTTACAGACAACTTCCTTCCACGATGCACTCCATCATACCCTGGCTTTACGGGAGCAATACCCTGAATCCTCCTTCCTGGAGTTTGCGCTGGTCCGCGCCTTGTATGGCAAGGCCAAATACCGTCTGGAAGGGGAGCGCCATGATAATTACCTCAACTATGATGAATTGGACAAAAAATCCTATCATTTGCTCAAGTACAGCACGCGCCTTAACCGCAGGAAGTTCGCTGCCATGGCACTTTCGCACGCCTGGAATTATTATGAAGCCCACCCTGAAAATATCCATTCTGAGAAGATTGTGGAAGATTTAATTCTGGAGCTGCTAGATTACTATCCAGATCTGGCAGGGGTGAAAAAATGGAAGAAAGATACCGCTGTCGTGGCGTTTTTTAACGTCTTAAAGGAAAAAGAAGCTTTTTTGCCTGTTTTGGAGAAATGCCAAAAAGAGAAAAAGCGGTTAGAAGAATTTGAAGATTATACCAAAAGCTCCGAAGGGCGAGAAAAAATCCGAAAATGGCGAGAGAAAGTAGACAGAAGAGGCCACCGCTTGGGTGTTGACACTTTGGTCGTCTTCGCTCCACTTGTCTTTCATGTGGATCTCCGCCATAAAAATGAAGCGCCTGTCCAATATCTTCGGTCTGAAAAAGAACAGGTTGATTTTCGCCATTACATAGAAAAAAACGCCAAACGCCTTAAGCTTGAGGTGGTCATCCTGGACAATAAAACGCTTGAAGCCAAAGACGTAGCTGCATTTCGAGATGCGGCGATTGTCTATGCATGGTATGACGAATGGCTACGCTCATCTGTCAAGATGATCCCTAGCAACTACCTGGAAATGGATAGGATTTCGAAAAAATATGGCACCACGCATTTTGCCAATATGGGAGCTGTCTCAGTCAGAGACAAGACGGAGTTTCGCCAAACCCCCGGGGGGTATATTGCAGGCTCTCTTTTGATGTTGCCTTTTGCACCTGCCATCATGTATTATGGGCTAAAGGTCAATATCGAAAGCTTGACATACGCAGTGGTATTTGATTTGGAAAAAAATGCACCTCGGATGGCCTATCGGAAGTTTAAGGGGATAAAAATGTCCCAAACTGTATTGGAGAACTATGTGCACTATATGCTTCGCCAGGTCAAAAAATAGTTTGGATCATTATCACACATTTAATTTAATAGGTAAATTATGTTCAAGTATATAATCATCTTAGGGGTGCTTTTTAGTTGTGGGGTAGGTGGGGTGTTTGGTCAAGGATATTTCGGAAAAAGAGTTTTGGTTAGTTATAATTTTTTGACAAATAACATCCCTGACGGTGGCTCGATTACCCATTTTTTCTCCACCTCGTCTACTTTCAGAACCATCCAAAGTTTAGAGGTGGAATACCTATGGGCAAGTGATGTCAGTTTTGGGGTTAATAGATATACCTATTCGACCACCTTTGAGACCTTTAAAAGCCACATGATTGGGTCCAATATTTTCCAATGGCGAAGTGAAGAGGTCCAGATGAACCTTGAAGGATTAGGGTATGGGGTTTTTGTAAAAGGGTATCCTGGAAGCAATGCACCTTTTGGATTTTTTGGCAAACTCCAGCTAGGATATCTACAATCCAAGGCCACAAGGTTGGATGCACAGGGAGAGATTGCACGAGGGGGAGACGTTGATATTAGAGGATCTATCGGGCATCAAGCCCATATCTTTCGAAACCTATTTCTAGTCGTCGCCCTAGACGGGGCGTATGTGACCGATTTTTCAGGAGTGTTTTCCAACCCTCCTCCACTGACAAACCTTGAACTTAATGTTTGGCGGGCCAACCTCATCCAGCACGCTGTCAACCTACGAGTTGGATTGATCGTGCCCATTTTTTAGCCTTACTTCCTTATCTTAAGATTAATATTATGCCCAGAATCCTTACCTATATCTTCCTGCTAAGCCTGCTCACTATCTCTGTCAGAAGCCAAGATTTTGACAATTACCATCTCCTGCGTGCAGAAGGCCCCATCCCAGAAGACTTCTTGGCCTCCTCTACAGAGAAGTTCCAGGCCTCGGTGGATGCCATTGAAAAGAATACCAATTCCCGCGAGCGCAACCTACGCAAGCGGTTTTACCTCGAAAGCAATTTTGGCATTGACGACCTGCTGCTCAGCGGACGGGTATTATTCAATGACGCTGTCAGCAAATACCTAAACAAGGTAGCTGACGAGGTCCTGAGCCACGACCCTGAGTTGAGAAAGCAGTTGCGTTTTTATGTCTTAAAATCTCCTATCCCCAATGCTTTTACCACTGAGCAGGGGATCGTATTTGTGAATATGGGTCTACTCCCTAGGCTAGACAATGAAGCCCAATTGGCCTTTATCCTTTGTCACGAGATCGCCCACTTTGTGGAGCATCATGTGATAGAAGGCTATGTAGCCTCGGCGCAGATAGACCTCAATAAAGGAGAATACCGAAAATCTTCTGCCTATGAGAAATTGATGCTCAAAAACCTCTACTCGCGTGACCACGAGATGGCAGCCGACATCAAAGGGTTTGCCCTCTTTGCCAAAACGAAGTATTCGGCAGAGTCTATTCCAGCTGTGTTTGATATATTAAAAAATGCTGAATATCCTCACCTTTTGCCTGAACTGCCTGGGACAATCTTTCATACGGATGACTTGGATCTGAACGATTTTGACACTTATTATGTAAAGATCCTTCAGGTGGAGGCTGAAAATTCGGATGATGAAATCGATGAGTCTGATGATGAGGTGAGTGGACGAGAAGCGAGAAGACTCCTACGAGAAAATACTGAGGAAGAAGACGAAGAAGCTGCTGAATCGCTATCCACTCACCCTAGCCCAGATACCCGCAGAGATGCGATCGTTCAAGAGTTGATCAAGTTACAACCTAAAGGAGAGGCCACATTCCGGATCTCTGCCGCTGAATTCGAACGAATCCAGAAGATCGCCAATTTTGAATTGTGTGATATCTTTCTTCAGGCAAATGCATTCTATGATGCTCTGCATCACGTGCTGGCATTGAAAGACCTCTACCCTAATAGCACCTTCCTAGAATTTGCCAAAATAAGGGCCTTGTATGGTCAAGCCAAGTACAAGATTGAGGGGGAAAAATATGATCATTATTTGAATTATGATGACCTAGAAGGGGTTGTCCATGCTTTTTATAAATATTCTAAGCGAATCAATAGCAAGAAACTTACTGTCATGGCATTGAGTCATGCCTGGACCTATGCCAGGGCTCACCCCGACAATCGGCATGCAGCGGTAATCGTAGAGGATCTCCTTGTCGACCTGCTAGAAGATTACCCCAACCTTATATCTGGCAAATCAAGGCGTGATAGCACCATTAATGACTTTTTTGAAGAACTTCGATCACAAGATGCTTTTGCGCCAGTATTGGATAAATGTATCAAGGAGCGTAAGCGATTGGATGATTTTGATGAGTTTTCCAATACGCGCAAAGGGCGCAAGGTCATCTATAATTGGGAGAAGAAAAATCAACGAAAAGGGTATCGGCTCGGAATTGACACTGTGATTGTATTTGCCCCCCAATATTACCGTGTCGATGTCACCAAGAAGAATAAACCGCCAGTTCAATACATAGCTTCAGAAGAACAACAGGAGAAATTGCACGATTTTATCGAGGAGAATGGGGAAGACTTAGGATTGAAAGTAATTCTACTCGACACCAAAACCCTAGAATCCAACGAAGTGGATCTGTACAATGATGCGGCAGTAGCCTATACTTGGTATGATGAGCGGCTGAGAAGTGAGGTCAAAATGTTTCCAAGCAATTACTTGGATATTCTTGCCCTTTCTGAAAAATATGGATCCTCCTACTTTTTGAATATGGGAGCCTTTTCTGTTAGAATGAAACCAATTCTCATAGAGCACCCTGGAGTAATGGTGTATTCGGTCTACCTCTTATTTCTGTGGCCTGCTATCCCAGTTTTTTTGTATGCAGGACTGAAACCCCGAGAAGCGAGTTTGTCCTATACCCTTGTGTTTGATGTAGAAAAAAATACGACTGTAATGGCGTATAGAAAAACCCAAAAAATAAAAGCAGACGACGCTATTCTTGGCAATAATATCTACCACATGCTTCGTCAAGTCAAGAAATCTTCAAAAAAATCATCATCAAATAACTAATCTCATGAACAAACTCCTTATTATCTTTTGTTTGGCAGTATGTTGTACCATGGGAAAAGTGTTTGGACAAACATACTTTGGAAAACGAGTTTTGGTCAGTTATAATTTACTAACCAATAATGTACGGGAAAGGCCCACCATTCCATTGTTCTCTACCTCCCTGAAATTTCGATTCACACATAGCGCGGAGGTAGAGTACATGTTGGGCGGTGGACTTACAGTGGGCGGAAATTTGTTGGTTTATCGTTCAAAATTCCAAGAATATACCATCAGTTCTTTACTTAGCCGTGACAATCCTGTTAAGGTAAATGGGCTAGGATATGGGATCTTTTTCAAAACATTTTTGGGGAGTACTGGTCCTTTTGGAACTTATATAAAGTTTCAATACGGTAGTATAGTCAGTAATGTAAAAAGCCAATGGGATCCTGAAAATAGGGTATATTCTGCAATAAATAAGGAGTTCCGAATAGCTATTGGCCGGAATATTCATTTGAGACGTGGATTGCTCCTCACATATGGGATTGAAGGCGGGTATGGCCCTTGGGAAGCAGTCCCAACCAGAAAGAGGCAAAGGATCGCAAGTCAAGACGATAGGGAAGAATTGGCAGGCCTCAATTTGGTGCAGCACCTTGTCAATTTGCGAATAGGCTTGATTTTTATTCCCTAACCCCGCACCTTCACCCAGCCCAAGGGCTGGATCACCTTGGCAGGCTGTCGGCGTCCGCGCTTCGGCTCCAGCTTCAGCGTGACATCGGCGCGCAAGGCCGAGAGCTGCTGCCCTTCGGGCATGAAGCCATAGAGTTGCATGAACTGATCGTAGGCGTCGGGATCCTGACGGAATAGAGCCAAGGCGTATGTCTGGCCATAATATGCCCCATCGCGGCGCAGCCGCAAGAAGGCCGTATCGTCATCCGCCGAGTCTATCTCCTCCTCCACGAAGTTGTCATAGATATTGAAAAGGGCTTCAAGGTTCTCTTTCTCATTGTACCGCAATTGGTTATTGCGGTCGTCCTCATAACGCTGCTCCCTGAGCAGGTCGCTGAGGTAATCCCGCTCAAACTCTGCCAACTCGGAAGCGAAGTCGTACAGGACGCCAAGGAGTTCTTCTTCAGGCTTTTCTTCCCATGCCTTGAGATAAGGATGGCTGATGCCTGTCCCTACTTCTAGGTGAAATGAAGACGCTGCGTCTTGAGAGACGGACTCGGCAAGGCCGATCTGCGCGATATCTCCCGTTTCCAAATGGATGCCTCCTATTGCCTGCACCTCAAAGGCATTGGCGGCGAAAGCTTCACTGGATACGATGTTTATTTTCCCTGCATCCTCTTTTCCAAAGAGCACTTCCGGGGTGAGCTTGAGGTGCTCATTGAGCTGCTCTGCGAGCTTTTCTTGGAGGTGCTCCAAGCGTGCAATAGAGTATTTGTTGAGACGCTCAGGGTTGCGGCGATAGCTATCTTGGAGGGTCCTGAGTTCGGAGAAAAAGGGTCTGCATGCATCATGTGCTGATGAAATGCCTTCCACCCACGCTGTGAGCTGCGCTGAGCCACCGTTTTCCTTTTCGCTCACGAGCCAGTCATAGAGCATGGCGGCATGTAAGGCTTCCGTCAGTTGGGCGGCGGGGATCGTAGGCTGCCCTTCGGCCTGGTAGACGCGCTGGATCGCGCTGAAGCTGCCCGAGCGATAGCCGTTGGCAGGCCAGCGATGGGTCACAAGTTCGTCAATCTGAAACTCATCTAAGCCCACTGTTTCCAGCAAAAACCTGCGCAGGTTAAAATTATCACTGCTTTTTATGCTCGCCTTATAGGCTTTTTCCTTGCCTGCATCCTTAATCGCTCCCTGAACTGCTTCTGTGTCCAATATACAGATCTCGTGGTTTCCCTGGTCAAACATGACATTTCTGGTGGTAAACCAAGCCTTCATTTCAGGAGAAATGACGGCCACTGGCGTCAAGGTAGAAAGCTGGAAGGTCTTTGAAAAAGCGCCCATAAAGGTAGTTTGATTTTGCGTAAAAAAGGGATGAATTATTGATTAATGATTGACTGATTATTTATTCAAAATTCATTATTCATTCATTCAAAATTGGTTCCTAATAATTCTTATCGGGCCGCAAAGATAAGTCAGATTTGATGAATGTTCAAAAAACCATAAATTAGGGACTCAATAACTTCAAGCCTTATTCTAATGAACACCTCTCTTTATCCTCCTAGTCCCCAACTAGATGACCTTTCTCTGGTGAAACCCAGCAAAAGTTACCGCCTACGCGCCATCTTGGTACTGGTGAGCATCATCTTCTTTTTAGCCCTATACATTTCCTTGATTGTAGGGGCAGGTTATTTGATCTATTGGTTGGCCGTGAACCCAGTGGTGACGCTTGGGGGATTTTACACTTTACTTATTTATGTAGGAACCATCGCCATGGCGGGCATGCTCTTCATTTTTATCCTAAAGTCTTTGTTTAAAAAGCACACAATGAGCAGCCCTTTCAATGTAGAAATCACGGAACAAGAGCACCCCGAGCTCTTTGCTTTTATCCGAACCCTCAGCAAAGAAGTAAAAGCCCCCTTTCCCAAAAAAGTATTTGTCAATCACGAAATCAATGCTTCCGTTTTCTATAATAGCACCATCCTGAGTCTGTTTTTGCCAGTCAAAAAGAACCTGCTCATCGGCCTCGGTTTGGTCAATTCCATCAACCTATCGGAATTCAAAGCGGTCCTGGCGCACGAATTTGGGCATTTCTCACAAAGAAGCATGAAACTGGGCAGCTATATCTACATCGCCAATACCATCATCTACAGCATGGTATTTGAGCGAGATGGCTGGGACAGATTTTTGGATCAATGGAAGCAAGCGGACATACGGGTGTCCATCTTTGCTTGGCTACTCATGCCAATCGTATGGATCATCCGGCAGTTGATGCAATTGATCTATCAGGTGATCAATATGGTCTATGCGGCCCTGTCGCGCCAGATGGAGTTTCAGGCAGATCGTGTCGCGGTGAGCGTCACGGGGAGCGAAGCCATTATCAATGGCCTCTATAAGCTGAACTCTGCCAGCCAAGCCTTCCAATTCTCCAACCAGCAGATCGGCGCGGCCATTGACCACAAGCTCTATACAGATGACCTCTTTTACCATCAAACGCAGGCATTTGAGCATTTGAAGGAAAATTATCCCGAATTTGAGGAAGCGCTTATTCAGCATAAAAAAGGGGAATACCTTTTTACCAATGAAAGTGAAAACCGCATTGAGATGTATGCGAGCCATCCGCCGCACTTTCAGCGGGAGCGGAGTGCGAAAGAAATCTTCGTCGAAGGCCCTGTCGATGACCGATCTCCCTGGATCCTGTTCCATGAGCCAGAAAAGCTGAAGGCAAAAGTGACGCGTAACCTACTGAATCTAAGCCTCAACCTTCCTGCTAATACGGAATTCCAGCCTGCTGATGAAGTGGCAGCCTTCATCCAACGTGAACTGGAAGAGACGACCTATGACCCGCGTTATCAGGGCGTCTATGAGGACCGTTTCCTCACAGATGTGAAACTGGCAGAGGGGGAAGACTTGATAAAGGAATTAGGGATCAATGAAGAAACCTTACCCCAAATCTACGAGGACCTCTATACGAAGGAATTAGCAGCTCAGAAAAAAGTGGTGATGGCCCGAGGAGAGCACTTTCAACTCGTCCTTGGGATCATCAATAAAGAGGACAAGCGAAAAGAATTTACGATCAAAGGAGAGACCTATAAGGCATCCCAGGCGAGAGCGGTTTTTGAGGACTTGAAACGAGAAGCTGAAGCAGACCAGTCGTGGTATGAGGAGTTTGACAAAAAAGTCTTTGCCTTGCATGCTTTCATGATGCATAAGGTAGTTGAGGAGCAGGCTGAATTTAAGAAGCGCTACAATTTCCATATAGGCTACCAAGGGGTGCTCAAGACGATGAATAGTATTCAGGAACGTCTTCACAATATCATCCAGGGCCTGATGGACGCCGAAGAGTTGACAGAATACGATGTCGATCGGTATAATAGGAGCCTGGTGGAATGCAAGAGAAACTTCGAAAACCAGCTCAATAAGCTGCCTTTGCTCGTACGACCTCAACTCCACAACTTGGAAGATGTAGAAGCGCTGGACAAATTTGTGCTGGAAGAACCCTTCCCCTGGGACCTGAGCATACTCAATTCAGATAGCATCAACGAATTTGCGATCAAGGTAGACGGAGCGCTAGGTCGTGGCCGCCGCATTTACTTCAAGAGTCTGGGCGGCTTGCTGAAGGTGCAGGAGCGGATCAGTGAGGCGTATTTGGGGCAATAGATTGGAGAATATTGATTGATGAACAAGGATTTTGGAAGGATAAAGACTTCTTTTCCTTATGTACTTCATAAATCATCAATCCTTGTTCGATATTCAGAAATCATTCCCCCCTCACAACCGCCTCACATAAATATTCCGCCACCGCACCTTGATCCCGCCTCCATCGTGGATTTGCAAGGCGATCTGCCCATTGGCTGCGCCGATTTTGGCGTCTGAGAGATGGATCATCTCGTGGCCGTTGAGCCATGTCGTAACGTCGTCTCCGACGACACGAATCTTCATGTGATTCCACTGTCCCATGCGCAGAATGGCGAGCTCTTTCTCGGCAGATACTTCTGCCAGCCAACCCCTGCCATAAGATTCGTAGATGCCGCCTGTGCCATTGCCGTCTCCGGCAGGCGCCACTTCTGCTTGCCAGCCCGTGATCTTGGTCCCCTCAATCGATGAGCGAAAGAATACGCCGCTGTTGCCATTGGCTTCTTGGAGGAATTCTAGCTCCAATTCAAAATTCTTGAAGCTGTCTACCGTGGCCAAGTAGCCGTAGGCGCTGTCTGGGCCACTTTCGCAGATGAGTTCTCCTGCATTCACATACCATTTCTCCGTCCCATATACTTCCCAGCCTGTCAAGTCTACCCCATTGAATAAAGATCTCCCTAATCGCCGCCCTTTGATCGAACGAAACCAGATCTGGTTGCCATGGTCTTGCAGTGCCAACCGACCTGCTCTGAAGCGCCCGTAATCGGGATAATCCTTCCATTTGCTGGTATCCTTACGCTGTTGCCATTCGGGCGTCCAGGCTTCAAAATCGACGATTTTGGTACCATTGAGCCAATGTTCTACATGGCCTCCGTCGACGAGGATGCGGCTGTGGTTCCACTCGCCGATGGGATTTGTGGGGCGACTGGTCGCGAGGTGCATGGCATAATTGGCACCTGTTTTTTGCCAATCTTGAAGCGGCTCTGGAAAATGGTCATCATCTATCAACTGATATTCAGGGCCTGTGTAATAAACTGCACCGTATTGGCTAGTGTCTTCTTGTACATGGTAAAATAGGCCACTATTTCCTTCTGGAGAAAGCTTCCACTCAAGACTCCACTCTACATCCGAGAACTGCTCGTCCGACACGATGTCCCCGCCGATGTCGCCTCCTTTGCCTAGGGCGATCAGCTCGCCATTCTTTACTTCCCAGCCGGTGGCGGTTTCCTTGCCATAGGTGTGCCATCCATCCGTCGTTTTTCCGTCAAAAAGTAGTTGCCAGCCTGCTTGTATTTCAGCATCGGTGAGGGTATTAGGGGGGATACTATCTGTGGTTTGATTTGCAGGAGGAGGGGCTGTACAGGATGTAAGGAAGGAAATCAGGATAAATGCTGTTGTCTTGAGTAAAAGGTTCATTGTTAGTCGATTGTATGATGAGAATTGATTTTTTGCACAGTTGCCTGTCTTTCACATGGGGAATTTGCCACGGATTACACAGATTTCCACAGATTAAAGCAGAAAATCCATGATACCGTGTAATTTTATTCCCTCATTCTATCATTCTCTCATCCTATCATTCTATCATTCTCTCATCCTATCATTGATATGCTCAGACTCTCCTTCCTCCTCCTCACCTGCCTGCTCGCCGCCTGTGCGACGCCAGTTCCCGAACCGCCCAATATCATTTTCATCCTGGCAGATGACCACGCCACCAAAGCCGTCGGCTGCTACGGCGGCATCAACGAGACGCCTCACCTCGACCGCCTGGCGGCAGAAGGCATGCGCTTTGACCGCAGTTTCTGCACCAATGGCATTTGTGCACCAGCCCGCGCCGTCATCCTGACGGGAAAACACAGTCACCTCAACGGGCAGCTCGACAACCGTCAGACCTTTGACGGAAGCCAGCAGACTTTCCCAAAATTACTCCAACATGCAGGCTACCAGACCGCCTTGATCGGGAAATGGCACCTCAAGAGCGCGCCTACTGGCTTTGACCACTGGCAAGTGCTCATCGATCAAGGGCATTATTACAATCCCGTCTTTCGGGATAGTACAGGCCGCAAGCAATACGAAGGCTATGCCACCAATCTGATCACAGACTTTGCGCTGGACTGGATCGGGAAAAGGGATCAGAAAAAGCCGTTTTGTCTGCTCTATCAGCACAAAGCGCCGCACCGCAATTGGATGCCTGACAGTGCCCATTTGGGCATGTATGCCGACAAGACGTTCGATTTGCCCGAAACCTTCTACGACGACTATGCGACCCGAACGGCCGCTGCACGTGAACAGGAAATGCGGATTGATGGCCACATGCATTTAGACTCCGACTTAAAAGTGCCACCAAAGATATCTAATCACGAATGGAAAGTGAATCTTGACCGCCTGAACCCTGAACAACGGGCATTGTGGGATGCTGCGTATGCAGCCGAGAATCAGGCATTCGTGGAGGCGAACCTGGAAGGCAAGGCCCTCGCCGAGTGGAAGTACCAGCGCTATATCAAGGACTATTTGGGTTCTATCGCATCAGTAGATGATAATTTGGGACGCTTGATGGACTATTTGGAGGAAAATGAATTAGCGGAAAATACGGTCATTATCTATAGTTCGGACCAAGGTTTTTTTCTGGGAGAACACGGCTGGTTTGATAAGCGATTCATGTACGAGGAAGCTTTCAGGATGCCTTTGATTGTGCGTTATCCAAAGGAAATAAAGGCAGGTAGCGTATGTGATGCGTTGGTGCAAAACCTCGATTTTGGTCCAACTATGTTGGACTTGGCGGGGGTAGACGTCCCTACTGACATGCAGGGGCGAAGTCTTCGGCCTTTACTCAACTCAGCAGGCGGAGCCGACTGGCGGGAAGCAGTTTACTACCATTATTATGAGTACCCTGCGGTGCATCAAGTCAAGCGTCACTACGGCATCCGAACGGATCGCTACAAGCTGATGCACTTCTACTACGACATTGACGCTTGGGAACTCTACGACCTCCAGAACGATCCCAACGAGTTGAACAACCTCTACGGCCAACCTGGGCAGGAAAGCCTGACAGCAGACCTCAAGCAACAGCTAACAGCACTTCAAGTGCAATACCGTGACACGGCCTATCACGAATGGCGCCAGATGACGCGGGATACACTCAATCACCTTGCTGTGGGACAGCCTGTGGTGCTGAGAAATCCGCCCGCAGATCGCTATGACGGCGGTCGTCCCGATGCCCTGACGGACGGTTTGTATTATGAAGACGATAATGTCTATTGGAACTTCAATTGGGATTGTTGGCAGGGATTTCACCAAGAAGACTTGGTGGCGACGGTAGACCTAGGCGAAGCTCGGCCGATCCATAAAGTGGGCCTCCACTGCCTGCAACAGGCAGGTTCGTGGATTTTTTATCCTACATCTGTTACCTACTACTTTTCACAAGATGGCGTCAACTTTTTTCGAAAAATCACTATTCAAAACGATGTCCCTCCCCTTAAAGGCGGATCGATGACGCACGATTTTCCTGCCGAAGTGCAAGACCTGACAGCGCGATATATCCGTGTCCAAGCTTCCAATATCGGCACCTGTCCTGAAGGGCATCACGGAGCTGGCGGCAAGGCGTGGCTGTTTGCCGATGAAATTATTGTGGAGTAAGGAAGGAAGGAAGAAAAGTACAAGTTCAAATTCAAGTGTCAAGCTCAATTTTTTTTTGAACTTGAACTTGAACTTGAATTTGCGTTTGAACTTACTCTTACTCAATCCTCCACTTCCTCTACCTCAAACAAAAACTTCGTCATATCGAATCCCAGCTCGCCACTGATTTTCTTAAACGAAATGCTTTGCCATTCGCTGGTAGGGAGGAGGCGTTGAGTTTCTTCGCCTATTTGTAGGTCTACAGGCATGATGAAGCCGCTGACATTTGCTTGCCAGCGGTAGCTAAGCGTAGCGTTTTTGCCACGCTTTTTGAGCTTGACCTGGAGTATGGGGAGGTGGGGATGATGGAGGTATTGGGTAAAATAATAGGAGAGATCTCGTTTGAGATGTTTATTGAAAAAAGCGATCACCTCGGGAGTCGTGACTTGCTGAAGGCGATGTTGCGCTGCAAATTTCTTCAAGGTGCCAAACCACAGGTCATCGTCGTTGACGACGTTGCGCAATCCGTGGAGCATCCAAGCCCCTTTATAGTAGATGTCAGCGCCATTCCAGCCGTCATAATTGACCTCAAGTGGTCCCAACATCGCCTGCTTATTCCGAATGCTGCTTCGCTGACTCATAAGGTACTGGACCGCCTTTTCGTGGTTATGCTGACACTCCATATAGAGCATTTCAGAATAAGTCGTAAAGGACTCGTGTATCCACATTTCCGCATGGTCATTGACGCTGAGGCTATTGCCAAACCACTCGTGACCTGATTCGTGGATGATGATGTAATCAAAGTCCCAGGCGTTGTTCTTAAATTCATTGCCATAGGCAATGGCGCTTTGGTGCTCCATCCCCCAATAACTGGCCTCTACGAGCTTGTAGCCGTCTCTCGGAAAAGGGTACGGCCCAAAATAGTGCTCAAAGCAGTTGAGCATGCCTGTGACTTGGGCGAAGTGCTCCTTGGCCTGCTCCTTATGGCCGTAGAGCACATAATAGTCAAGGGTAAATTGACTTTCTCCATTCTGGTAAGGCTCGGAGAAATGAACGTAGTCGCCAATGTAGAAGGTGACATTGTAGCTGTTGATGGGATAGCTCACAAACCATTCCCATCGGTTGAAGTTTCCCGCCATTTTGCGCTTGGACCTCAGGTTTCCATTGGAAACTGCGGTGAGTCCTTCAGGGACGATATAAGCGATGCGCATGCTGTCGGGTTCATCCGAGAGATGATCCTTCAACGGCCACCAACTGCTGGCCCCAAAACCTTCGCAGGCCACGCCAACCCACGGTGTGCCGCGCTCATCTTTTTCCCAAACAAAGCCTCCATCCCATGGCGGACGCTCCGCTTCTATCGGTGTTCCGCCATAGTAGATCGTAATCGTGGCTTTGGTGCCTTTCTTGATAGTTTCAGGGAAATCAATAAAAACGGCATGGTGTTCCCGGGTAAATTTCAGTCCTTGATCCTTATACAGAATCTTGGCGATTTGTAAGTTGCTGAACAAGTCTACCTGCAAGCGTTTGATGTCTTGTAGCGCCAAAAAATCAATGGCATTGCTTCCGGCAATTCGCCGTTTTTTCGCATCAATTTTCACCTCCAAATCATAGAAGGTCACATCATAGCAACTCCTCAACGGGCCAAGGGCGCCACGGAGGCTATCAGCACGCGTATAAGTTTGTGCCGTAATGGTAAAGCACAGGCAGGAGAGGAGGAGGAAGAGAAAAGGGCGGAAAATCATAAGAAAGTTTAAAGTCTGAGTGTCTGACCGTCTGAACGACTACTTTCTAAACATTACGCTCAGACGATCGGACTTTCAGACGCTCAGACAATTTCTCAAAAATAGGTTCATTTTTTTACAAATTTCTGCACAAATCTTCTTTTCCCATCTGAAATCGTCAAAAAATGAACACCTGCGCTCAAATGTGTGCGCACAGGGAGGTGATTGCTTCCTTGATGGAGTAGGAAGTTGGAAGAATAAACGATCCGACCTGTAAGGTCTTGGATTTGAAACACAGCTGCGGTTGCGCTTGGGGAAATAATGTCCAACGACCATACATCTGTTTCTATCAACGAAGGAAACTGTACCTCCAAATCCTGCCACAAGGGCTGTTCCAAGGCTGTTGTCAGGCCCGTGATCAACCGCACACTTTTGGTGTGGTAGTCTGAGATATACAAGGAGTCGCCAGTCACACTAGCGAGAATGCCATTAGGACCATTAAATGTAGCGGTGCTTAGTGGGCCATTCTTAGATCCAGGGAATGATCCTGCGTATAGGGTAAAAAGCCCCGATTCTGGAAATATTCGGTAGATTTTGTGACTTTGGAACATCGTCGCATAGAGAAATCCACGGTTGTAAATGACAAATCCCAAATTGCCTCCTGAAATTGCTGCTAGCACAGATGGCGTGCCCGTTGAATCTACTTTCAGGATACGCCCATTATCAAAATTGCCAATGTACAGCGTATTATGTTCATCGTAGGTCAGCCCCACAGGCCCCCTCAACAGCCCCCCTTGCAACCATACGGTGATGTTTCCATCAGGGGCCAGCTTATAGATGCGGTGGTTGGTGTATCCCGTGACCAGCAAGGTGTCACTATCGGGCATTTTGATGATGCCCGAAGGGCGGTTAATGGTTGCGAAATGCGTGATTTTGCCTACTGGGCTTATTTTCCAAATCCGCCCCTGCATGTGATCTGCCACATATAGATTGCCGCCAGCGTCTTCGGCGATACCATTGGCATTTTGGAGGGTGTCGGTGACGAGGCTCACCTGGCTACCATCTATAACATAGAGGTGCCCATTGTCAAAACCAGCGCCATAGATCTTTCCGTTGCTGGCACGGAAAAGCATGTCGTCAATGCCCGATCCTGGAGGGATGAGGGTGGTTACGGTTTGAGAAAAGCCCAAAAGGGAGCAGACCAGCAGGCTGGTGAGAAGTGCAAAAAATCGCATGTTCTATGTGTTTTGGTTTAAAGAATCCGGCTGATCGAGGTCAATTTTCACACAAATTCGGACAAGGGAAAACCTAAAATTGGGCGTGAGTTACACGATTTTGGGGAGAGGGGAGAAAGTGCAAATTCAACCTCAACCTCAACCTCAACCTCAACCTCAACCTCAATACAGTGTAACTTAAATTTCTAATCAAAACAGCCTAGCTGTCATTTCGACGAGTCTTCGAGGAGAAATCTAACAATGTGGTCTAGAAGCCTGGAAATAACCGCTCGAAAGGGCTTGTTAGATTTCTCCCTTCCCTTCGGCAGGCTCAGGGAGAGGTTGAAATGACAATTGTGTTGTTACGAAATGGCCAGAAACTTTTTACACACGATACTCAATACACTGTAAATGAAGTTTTAAGACAGTATTTTTCTAGTGAGATCATGCTTAGAAATTTAATTTACAGTGTACTCAATACACTGTAAACAAAGTTTCTTACCATAACAGTTTTGCTGTCATTTCGACGACCGGAGGCTTTGCGAAGGGAGGAGAAATCTAACACGCCCTTTTGTACTGGCTATATAATGTTTAGCCCATGCGCTTCGACTTATTTACTAGACCAGCATGTTAGATTTCTCCCGTTGGTCGAAATGACAACTTAGTTGTAAAGACAAGAAATTTAATTTACACAGTACTCAACCTCAAACGCAAGCTGGCGCGGATTTCGGCTTTGTAGGTTTGGCTCGTGGATAATCCGCGCCTCAGCATTTCATTGAACTTGAACTTTTCTTCTACTTCTTCAACCATTTCCGCCAAAAGCCTTTCTTCTTTTTAGGCTTTTGGCGAGAAGGAGGCAAGATGCCCTGAGGAGGTTGAGCGATTGGGTATTCTTTTTTGGGCGAATTAGAGTGGGAAAGAGAAGGAACCTCTCCTAAGGTGATAGGTCCTACTAATGGCTCATCCGGATCACATTTGATTTCTAAAGCTTCTGAGCGATCCATGCCTGCTTGTAGGTGAATACGCTGCCGCGTATGCCCGTCAACGACCGTGACAGCCATGGTATTGGGACCTATTTCGCCTGTTGTCTCAGCATAGAGGATCAGCATATTGCCGCCGTGGGGCGTCACGCGCACATGCACATGTTTGGTGGCTGAGGAGAGCGGATAGGAGCGCAAGATGCAGCTGTCGTTGAGGAAAAGAGAAATGACATCTCCATCTATCTGCCGGTTGTCCCACAGATAAAGATCAAGTTCAGGATTTTTTACAGTAATGGTCTGACGATGAATGAGTTGCCGTTTCAGAATGGGGCGCGTCACCATATTGTAATCCTTGGGAAGGGGAATGACAGGGTAGCGAAGTTCTGCGTCTTTTTTGTCTGGATGAATTCGTGCTAAAAAAATATTGGAGTGACCAAATTCGCGAATGGGTGCCCGCCCAAAACTGGCTTGTTGATTGCCGTGAAAATAACCTGTGCTATAGACGCGCTGCTGCGCATCTACGGCCAAGCCATAGGCGATTTCGTAGCGGTGTCCAGCACTGCTTAATGCCCAGTCTACCCTACCCTTGCCATTGTATTTGGCAATAAAAAGGTTTTTGTCAATGATCTCGATTTCTTTGCCTTCACTGGCAAGCAGAGGAGCCGCAGCCGCATTGAGGCGGTGTCCACCTACGACGATCTCCCCCGTATAATGCCCAGCGACATACAGGTTGCCCATAGGCCCAAAGGCTATGTCATGAGCACCAGCGCCGCCCAAGGGAATTGGCGTGAGCTCCTGCCAATTAGGGTGTCCTAGCAGATCGAGTTGTGCCAAATACAGGGTCTGTTCACCTGCCTTATTTCTACCTGCTATCCGACTTCTTCTCTCCGAATCCTTTAAGCGAGCCTCGCCTTCAAAAGCGAAAGCAAGCCCTAGTTTTTCTCCCTGGATGGCCAATCTCGGCCTTGAGTGCACGCAGAAGTCTGCTTCTATCCGTAAGTTCCATCGAAGACCGTGATCTAGGTCGAAGGCCAGCACAAGCCCTTCTTCTTGATGGGTATCAAATTTTTCACTGTCAATACTAAAGCTCCCTCTATAAGCACCACTCAAAAAATAATTGCCGCGATGGTCAATTTTCAGGTCATGAAAATTGACCTGCCCATCTTCATCTCCGATGAAGCGCGCATCCACCAATTTGCCTTCTGTATTGTAAATCACAAGGCTGCCCATCGATACGCGACTCAGACCGCTTGGTGTGATCGGCTGGAACTTTCGCTTGCTATAATCGGTACTGTGGTACACCAATGATTCGCCACTCGAGACTTCTGAATAGCCCGCCACAAAGATGCGATTGCCTTCGATACCGAGGGCCGCGCCTGAGTTTTTGCCTGAATATCCCCCCCCTTTGATGACCCATTTGAGGCGTCCCCGACAATCGTATTTGGCGAGGAACATCAGACCTGGTGAATAGCCGTTAAGGCGGATGTTGTTGCCATCAGCTGAGGTAAATTTGGTCATGTCAGAAAAATGCCCTGTCACGTAGACATTACCTACGCGGTCAGAGAGGATATCTCGTCCTTCCACAAATTTTCCCGCAGCATAATTCGCCCACACCAAATTCCCATAGCGATCATATTTTGCCACAAACATCCGATCATCTCGCTCAATAGAATTGACAAGGCTGATCCAGCGACGACTCTCGACGTCTTGGTGGAGTTGGAGGGGCGTGTGGTGACAGCCTGTGATATAGACATTTCCTTGTTGATCTGTAGCTACAGCCGCCCCATAGTTGACATCCCGCTCGCTGCCGGCGGTTTGCACCCACTCCCAAACTTGAGCGGATATAGGGGTCACGACCCCTAAAAATAAAAGGAGGAAATATAGCTTTCTCATATACACGTGCCTATGGAATTATTAATTAATTGATTAAATAATTATTAATTTGCAATTGATTTATAAATCACTGGTGACGAGTGAGTTATCAGTATTTTTAAATCAATAATTTATCAATTTAATAATGAATAATTCCTATGCTTAAAACTACACATTTTTTTGAAAGAGCGTAGGAGAAATGTAGATATTCCACCATTAACTGTTTCCTTTTAGATCAAGGGGCTTTCGGCACGTCACTTGCATTTGTAGGCTTTTTCTGCCAATTTCAGGCGATCCGACGTTATCGCTCAATCAACCAACACATCCCTATGCGTAAGTCATTATTTTTACTCATTATCTTATTTATTCCCCTCTCCCTCCTCTTTGCACAAAACAAATGCAAATATGACATCAATGAGGTAGATCATTTTTCTAAAGATTTTTTCCGTCAAACCCAGACGACTACCCTTTGGAAGGGCATTTATAAAGAAGAAATCGTACGGGTAGCTGCTGTCAATGACAATGGCAAGCGTGGTATCGCTTTTAGTTTCATCGGTCCCATAGCCCAACAAGTGGGCGAAAGCGACAGCCTGCTGCTTCTTTTGGGGGATAGCACCATCGTGACTCTCAAAGGTTCCATTAAGCGTGAAACAGAACCCTTCGGCGAAGACCTTTGGCATACCAAAGTTCTTTATCCTATCAGCAAAGCACAGTTTGAATCCCTCGTCATCAATGACATAGAGGTCATCCGTCAATACACGGCCGACGGCTATGTCGAGCAAGTACTCAAAGGCAATAAGCGCGAGAAGCTGCGAGGGCTGCTGATGTGCATTCAGTGAGACCGCTCGGACCGAAGACGGTCCTCGCTGCGAGATCGTTCGAGCCCAAGAAGGCTCTCACTGCGAGACCGCTCAGGCCGAAGACGGCCTTCACTGCGAGATCGCTCGAAGACTCGCTGCGAGACAAGAGACATCCTTTTCTTGTGTATTAAAATTTTGAATGATTGAATGACAAATTTTGAATCGCTAAAGCGTCCTTCTTTTGACAAGGCTTTCAATTCTTAATTTTTCATTCTCCATTATTCATTCCTCATGAAACACACTGCTCAAGACAGGCTTGGCCATGTGGCGTATGCCCAAGCCATTGCTCACTTATTAGAGACAGAGGCGGCACCGCTCAATCTGTTGCTGTATGGGCGATGGGGTACAGGCAAGACTACGTTGCTCAATATCATGCACGAGCAACTGGCAGAAGCACATGCAGATACCTATCAGCTCGTGAGTTTCAATCCGTGGCAGTATGAAAGCAGCCCCAACCTGCTGTTTCCACTTCTGCGAGCAATATATGAAGCGATTCCTGCGGAGAAAAAGGATGACAAGCAGATCGTTTCTTTGGGGAAAAGTATCCTGAATATCGCACTGGACATCGGCGTGCGTGCGGCTTCTAAATGGATGACGGGAGGTCTTTTGAGTTATAAGCTGAAAGACTTGAAAGGTTTTCAGGAGGATGATACGCCAGGTATTCTACAGGGATTTGAGGACAAAATCGCCAAATGCCAGAAGGCATTTGCAGAGTTGGTGACAGCGTTGCTGGAAGCGAATAGGAAACAATCGTTGATTGTGTTGTTGGATGACCTGGATAGGTGCCTGCCCGAAAATGTCATTGCCTTGATTGAGGGGGTAAAGTTATACCTTTCGCCTATTCACAACCTGCCTGTCGTCTTCATCTGGGCGATGGACAAGGAGATCGTGAGTGAAGCAATCACGGTGAAATATCAGCTCAAATCCTTCAATGGGCGCGATTACCTTGAAAAAGTCTTCGACTTTCAGATCCCCGTGCCTGACCTGCACGAAGAGAACTTCGAATCGCTGATTGAAGGCATGTACGAAGCCTATCCGGAGAAGGAAAAGCTGCATCAGCTTTTCGGCGAAGCACCTTTGGAACTGCTTTCCCATGAACTCAACGTCTACGCCGTCCGCAATCCTCGCGCCTTGTCGCGCATCTGGTCCATTATCCGCATCCTCTCGGCGAATGCCAAAACGGTCATGGAAGCCGCCGAAACGCTAATGAATGATGAGCCAGACGCCAAGGCCTACTTCCGTCAGGATTTGCTCAAGGCGGTCATCATTGCCTACGCCTTCCGAGAATGGCGTTTCAATATCCTCCACCACCGGGACCGTTGGCTTATGGCTAAAAATGCTTTCGCTAGCAATGAACTGTCTCCACAGGATGGTATGCTAGCGGAATTTTTGGTACAAAAAGGCGATCTGCATCGCACCCACCATACCCACGGCAAGGAGGGCTATATCCTGAAGGATGACCAGCTATTCTATCAATTGCGAGAGATGAGTGGGTTGTTGCAGCGCTTTGCTTGTTGAGACCGCTCGCTTCGCTCGCTGCGAGAGACGAGACCGTTCGCTGACGCTCACTGCGAGACCGCTCGGCTCGAAGACTCGCCTCGCTACGGGACTAAAGACATTTTCTTTTCATATCTCGCAGCGAGTCTTCGAGAGGTCTCGCAGTGAGCCCTTTAGGGCGAACGGTCTCGGCTCTCGCAGCGAGGGCTGAGTCTTCGAAGCCCGAGCGGTCTCACCTCACAACAACCTTCTTCACCAACACCCCATCTCCCACCACCAAGTGACATTGATAGACACCCTTAACCAGATGGGCCACATCCAGTGACAAGGTATAGGTACCTTGACCTTTTTTCCCTTGATCCAATACCTTGATGACACGACCCTTGCTATCTATCAGGCGAAGCGAAATGGTCGTTGATTCCGATAAGGAATAGGTCAAAGTAGTGGAAAGGCTTGCAGGATTGGGGGCGATTTCTAGGTCAAAAGGGAATGGCAAGTGGTCTTGGCCGATAGCGGTTGATGATATTTGTTCAAAATCTGCTACCACGGGCAGGTGATCTGAAGCCTCGATGACATCTTCCAGTTCCAAGCCATGCAGGAGCAAGCTGTCCTGAGGCAGGGAATGAGTGAATAACACATAACTATTCTGGAGCTCCAAGACACTTTCTGTATACACGATATAGTCTAACCTGCCTGGGGAAAAACTACTATTGTCATTGTACCAGGTGAAGGACATAGGCAGTTGCGTAGCAGGTGGTTTGGCATCTCCGAGGGCAGTCCCATCCCAGTCTGGCTGGAAGTCAGGGCCATAAGAAGCCTCATCCATGATATTGCCTGTGATCAGGGTCTCTTGTTGCTCGTTGAATCCTACGAGGTTCATATCGCCCATGATGACAATGGGCGTATTTGGGGCGAGGGCTGGGAAGCCATTGCCTGCCTTGGCATCGCGGACAAAGGCCATCATCTCGTCGATTTCGCGTTGGCGCCCCATATTATTGGCACAGCAAGGTGGATGGGCCACGAGCAACAGCAGTTGGTTATTGGTACCTCCGAGATCCAGGATAAATGCCCCATTTCCACCTATTGGCGTACTATGAAGAACTGGGTACCGACTTACCACCAGTACATCTGAGCTTACCTCGCCATGATACCACATGCCTCCGAGATAGGAAGCTACCTTGGTCGCGGTTTCGCCTGAAGAGTGATTGTAAATCTCTTGAAATCCTATGATATCAGGCGCTATGGCTTGAAGTATCCTCCGATAATTGTCCTCCTTATCTGCATCAAAAAAATCATCTCGTCGGACATTATAGCTGAGCATCCGTAATTGGGAAGCATCCTGTTTTTTGATGGAATAATCAGCTATATGAGGCATGACTGATGGCCCTATCAAATAAGCGACTCCTCCTGTTGCATCTGGCAATTTGTCCGCGTTAACCAAATCATTAATAAAGACAAAATGAATGGCATCTTGAGTCAGGGCAAACGCATCTCCAAGAAATGTAATATCTTGCATTAAAAAGAGATGGTAACAGTTGCAAAAAGTCCCTTTGAGCTATTTGAGTCAGAATTTAGTCAACTTACTGATCCTCGTCGTCAAAGCCAAACTACTTATCCATTAGAAGAAATCATATTTTTGGTTCTTTCAGGGGTGATCAGCGATTGC
>JAUIKF010000012.1 GCA_030430575.1 Bacteroidia bacterium
CTATTTTTAGCACCACGCTAAGTTAGTACGACTTTATGAGCTTTGCACCTAGCACGACTTAATGAGCCTCAACCTTAGCACGACTTAGTGAGCCTTTTGCCTAGCACGACTTAGTGAGCCTTGACAATGGTCAAGGGTTAATAAAGAAGAAAGAAAAAACCACGGATAAAACGGATTTTCACAGATTTTCTTCTTTTAATTTTTATTTCAATTTTGATTTTCATTCTATATGTCAAGCTATCAAATTATCGGACTACTGGGATTGGCACTGGGGCTAGCAGCCTGCGGGGTCATGTTTTGGGAATACTTCCGTCCCCTCAATCGCAAAAAACTCATGCAGCTAGGGGGACTCACGCTGTTAGGCGTATTGTTGGCCGATTTTGGGTTAATACGCGCAGTAGGACTCCTCGCTGACTACGGCCAGCCTGGCCTTAGCGTGCTAGGAACTGAGGCTGCTGGTGGCCTTACTATCGCTACCCTAGCGACGATTATAGGTCTTATACTAGCATTTGCAGTACTCATGCGTGGAGGGAAGGAAGCCGAGCTTGCCCATCGAACCGCTAGCAGCCCTACCCTTCCGTGGACCCATCGGCTGGTGCTGTTGATCCGCATATATATATGTATCCTCTTTGTCTTTTCGGGCTTTGTCAAAGCCAATGACTACATCGGCTTCAGCTATAAGCTAGAAGAATACTTCGTGATCTTTGGCGAGTACCTGCCTTTCATGGCAGGATTCTGGAAGTTCTGGGGAGGACTAGCAGAGCCGTTGGCCTGGTTTATCAGCGTATTTGAGATAGCACTGGCGGTAGCCATTTTGATCGGATGGCGTATGCGCCTCACCGCTTTGCTGACCCTGATCATGATGCTCTTCTTCACCTTCCTGACCGGCTTCTCCGCGGTCACTGGAAAAGTCACAGACTGCGGCTGCTTCGGTGATGCCCTCAAACTGGCTCCCTGGGAGTCATTTACCAAAGACCTTATCTATATGGTCATGCTGGTACCGTTATTTTTAATCCGAAAACACATCAAGCCAATTCCCAATAATAAGATCACGACAATCATCACAGCTGCCGTATTCCTCATCTCAGGTATATATAGCTGGTATTGTCACGAAAACCTCCCGCTAGTAGACTACCGAGCCTACAAAATAGGTACAGACCTCAATGTATGCACGACCCAGGCAGGGCCAGACGGCATTCCCAAATGTAAAGACTGGGAAGAGATCTACCGCTTGGGCGATAATTTCCCCATCCTCCAAGGAAAAACGCTGATGCTAGTCATGTACGATATGGAAAAAACATCGGAAGAAGGCCTCAAAGGAACCGTAGAACTTACAAATTCCCTCACCGACACCACCATACAGGTCATCGCTATGACAGCAACAGGAAAGTCGCGTGTCGATGAATTTATTGCTAAATTTAACCTCCCTTATAGCTTCTCCTTCCGTGATCAGACCATGCTCAAGACAATTGTCAGGTCGAATCCTGCTTATGTCTTGATGAAAGATGGCGTTGTTTTGGGTAAATGGCATCATAATAATGCACCCTCAGTGGGGGAGATAGAAGGAATGATAAAATGATAGGATGATAAAATGAGTAAATGGGTTAGCAGGAAGATTTCATATTTTATCATTTATTCATTTTCTCATCTAATCATTTCATACTTATGGCAATACTCGTAGGACGTTGGGACTGCTCCACTTGTGGAAATAAGGCCATTTTAGGCCCCAAGACCCAATGTCCTAATTGTGGAGCGTCGCGTCCAGAAGATGTGCGGTTTTACCTGCCAGATGATGCTGAAGTGGTGACGATAGAGGAGCAGTTGAAAGAGGCGAAGGCCGGGGTGGACTGGGTATGTGGACATTGTAGCTCTCATAATAAGGCGCTTCAGCTTAGCTGCAATAGTTGTGGGAATCCACGCGATGAGCTGAGCGAAGATGTCGATTTAGGAGAAAAAACCTATGAACTGCATGAAGTTCCTAAGGATGCGTTAATCCCGTATGATCCGCCCCCTAGAAAGCGAAAGGCCAATCCAGCTACCAAGTGGCTCATCGCCCTTATTTTCCTAGTAGGTATATTTATCTTTTTCAGTCAACTCCCCAAAGACATAAACGTCACAGTTTCAGGTTTCAAATGGGAACGGACCGTGCAAATGGCGCATTATGAGCCTGTGCAAAGAGAAGAGTGGGAGTTGCCCCGTGACGCGTATGACGTCTCAAGTTATCGGGCGATCCATCATTATGATCAGGTTTTTCGCGGGTATGAAACGCGCTATCGCAATGTCCGCGTCCAGGTAGGGGAAGAAAGGTATGTATGTGGCAAAAGGGATAAGGGGAATGGGTATTTTGAGGAAGTATATTGTACCCGGCCAATTTATGAGAAGCGTCGCGAATCGTATGAAGAGGCGGTGTATGACAAAGTTCCCGTCTATCGGGAGAAATACCGCTTTACTGTGATGGAGTGGGTAGAAAAGCGATCCTACCTCCTTCGATCTCAAGGTGCTGACCACCACCCTTTCTGGCCCAGCCAGACCTATCCCGATCCCGCCAACTGGCGCGAAGGGAAAAAAAATGCTACTTATATCGCAATCGTCACTGATCCCAAGGGCATAACTCACGAAGAATCCTTTTCTTTGCAGGATTGGGATCGGTTGGCTATCAATCAACCCCTGGAAGCGACTCAGTCGTGGCTCTTTGGTACGTATTTTGGCTTGAAGTGAGACCGCTCGGGCTGAAGATGAGGAGATCGATAATCTTCAATCAAATTCTTCATTCTCCATTTTTAATTTTTCATTCTTAATTCCTTGAATGGACTTATCTGTTTTTTTTGACCCGATAAATGACTCGCTCTTATCGTATTCGGCTCCTCTGATGGGAGATCGGATCGGGCAACAAGCCTTGATGTCTCAGCAACACTTTGCTGCCTGGCAGGAAGCCGATCTTGTGATCATGGGAGTTCCGAGCCTGTCAAAGGCACAGGATATGGGCGATGCCATTCGCCAGCACCTATATCCGCTGTCGCTTGCGACAGACCGGTGTAAGGTCGTGGACCTTGGAGAGATGAAGGCAAAAGAAAGTGCAGAGGCGCAGGAAGATGCCCTGGCATATGTGCTGGAGCAACTGCTTCAAGCGGAGAAAACGGTTATTCTCTTGATGGAAGACCGAAGCATTACTTTTGCTCAGCATGCAGCCTATGAGCCGCTTTCAGCGCCGATTGACTATGTCCATATCGGCCCTCGACTGGATCTGTCAGACCCGGATATGGCCCCGCCCATACTGGCCTACAACCAGCGTATTTTTCGCCACGAACCCAACTACCTGTTTAACTATACCAACCTCGGGTATCAACGCTATTTTGTACTAGAAGAAGAGTTAAATAGCCTTCGGGACCTGAATTTCACCGCTGTCCGGTATGGCGTGTTACATGCTGATATTGGGGAGGCAGAGCCTTACCTGCGGGAAGCGAATCTCGCAAGCTTTGATTTGTCAGGCATTCGTCAAGCGGATTTTGGCGCTGGAATAGCCCCTTCGCCGGGCGGATTCTCCGCTACAGAGGCGTGTCAAATCGCCCGCTATGCAGGCCTGGGACGCCAATTGACGACTTTTAGCTTAAATGGATTGCTCCCATCGGAAGACGTGCGGGGGCAAAGTGCCCATTTGGCAGCCATCATGATTTGGTATTTCATCGAAGGGTTTTCCCAGCGTGAAAAACATCAAGTAACAGGCGACCTCAAAAAACTCCGTCGCTACAATGTCCAACTAAGAGCCACAGTCTCTTCCATCAATTTCTTTGAACACCCCAATTCTGCGCGGTGGTGGATGGAGGTTCCTTACCCAGATGAACTTGGCAAGGCCAAGCCCAAAACGCGACTCATTCCTTGCTCCAACCGCGATTATCAAATCGCTCAAAACGACGAAATACCTGATCGCTGGTGGAAAACCTTTAATAAATTGGCCTAAAGATGTCTGAGGTCTGTAGTTTGTAGTCTAAGGTCTGTAGTCTGTACTTTTGTCCTAAACCCCAGACCACAACAAACTACAAACCACAAACCACAGACCACAGACCAAAGACCCCAAACTTCCCCTTGATCTCCCTTTCCCACATCTACAAAGCCTTTGGCGATCAGGTCATATTCCGTGACCTGTCTTTGGATATATCGCCTGGTGACCGTCTGTGTATCGTGGGAGGAAGTGGGGTGGGCAAATCTGTGATGCTTAAACTGATTATGGGGTTTGAAACCCCTGACCAGGGGACAGTATCTCTGGAAGGGCGAAATACGGCGCTGTTCACAAAAAAAGACTGGAATGAGGCGATGCGCTCATTTGGATTGGTGTTTCAGCATGCAGCGTTGTTTGATTCGCTGAATGTCCTGGAGAATGTAGGCATGCGTTTTTTGGAAGATAAAACATTAAGCCCTCAGGACATCAGGGAAGCAGTTGTCGGTGCCTTGGAAAAGGTACATTTGAAGGAGGATATTTTGGAGAAATATCCTGCTGAACTTTCAGGTGGTATGCAAAAGCGCGTAGGCATTGCTCGCGCCATCATTCACAAACCTAGATACTTGTTCTATGATGAACCTACTACAGGGCTGGACCCTGTCCGGGCCGCAGTGGTCGACGAACTGATCGCCGAACTGGCGGAAGACGCGGAGCGCTGTACTGTCGTCGTGACACACGATCTGCAAACGGTGAAGCGAATTGCTAATCGCGTCGTCATGCTTCAAGCAGGGAAAATCTGCTTTGAAGGCAATATGACAGAATTCTTTGAATCTGAAAAGGCAGAAGTAAAAGCTTTTTTGAAGCGGGAAAGCTAGTCGAGGATTACGCAAAGAGCCAACCCTCGGTCCGGAAATCCTCGACAGCGTTTGGGAGCGCAAGTTCAAACTCAAATTCAAGCTCAAACTCAAGTTCAAGGCGTTCAAAAAAGGTGTTTTGCAGGAATTAAATGGATTGAACGCCTTGAGCGATTTGAACCCTTGAACGAATTTCCCCATTCAAAATTCAACATTCCTTCATTCAAAATTCTCATATTATTCGTAACATTCGGATTCTTTTCCCATTCGCATCTATAATCACGCTATTTTGGCACGACCTAGCAGAAAAACGGGCACTTCCTCCAAACCCAAACCCAAGAAGCAGACGCCTTTGATGAAGCAATATGAAGCCATCAAAGCAAAATACCCTGGGACGGTATTGCTGTTTCGCGTGGGGGACTTTTATGAGACATTTGGGTCAGATGCAGTGGAGGTGGCCAAAGTACTAGGCATCGTTCTTACCCACCGAAACAATGGTGGCTCAGATGTAGAATTGGCGGGATTTCCGCATCATTCGCTGGATACCTATCTGCCCAAGCTCGTGCGAGCAGGCAAGCGCGTCGCGGTCTGCGACCAGCTCGAAGACCCCAAACAAGCCAAAGGCATCGTCAAGCGTGGCGTGACGGAACTCGTCACCCCAGGGGTCACCTTCAATGACAAGGTCCTCGAAACTACCCAAGCCAATTTCCTGGCGAGCGTGTGGTATGGCAGCAGCCAGACAGTAGGCGTTGCCTTTATAGAGGTGTCGACGGGGGATTTCTTCTGTTTTTCGGGAGGGGTAAGTTATGGGGAAAAAGTGCTTGCCACGCTTTCGCCTTCAGAGGTGGTGGTTTCGAAGCGTGATTTGCGGCGATTTAAGGAAGATTTTGGCGAAAAATATTATATCAGTCGGTTGGACGAATGGGTCTTCCAGACAGACTATACGCGAGAGAAATTGCTCTCGCATTTCAAGACCACGAGCCTGAAAGGCTTTGGGGTGGAGAAGGAAGTCATGGGCTGCGTAGCTGCGGGGGCGATTTTGCATTACCTCGAACAAAACCACCAAAAGAACCTTCACCACATCTCGCGTATCTACCGCTTCAACGATGCCGACTACGTCTGGCTAGACCAGTTCACGGTGCGGAACCTTGAACTGTTGCGGCCTTTGCATCCTGACGGAAAAGCGCTGGTGGATGTCCTCGACTATACCCTCACGCCGATGGGCGCCCGTCATCTGCGCCGTGCGCTGTTACTTCCACTCAAAGACCTCAATGCGATCCAAAAACGCTTGGATACAGCGGAGACATTTGTGAAGGAACCCTTGCAGTTGGATGAATTGTGTTCACAATTGAAGCGCGTGGGAGACTTGGAGCGCTTAGCGTCCAAACTTGCAACGGGACGACTGTCGCCCAGAGAAGCGGTTTTGATGCGCTTGTCTTTAGAATTGGTCCCCCCTATCAAGGAGCTCCTCGTTGCTTTTGGTACAGAAACCCTGCTGAAAACGGCAAGCCGCTTCGAAGATGTAACCCCTGCCCTCAAGGTGCTCAATCGCTATATTCAGGAGGAGGCAAGCAATAATATAGCTGATGGACAGATCATTTGTGAAGGGGTTTCGGAGGAATTAGACGAACTGCGTAAGCTGCAAAAGAGTGGCAAAGATTATCTCTTGCAGATTCAGCAGCGCGAAAGTCAACGAACGGGTATCCCTTCTTTGAAAATCGGCTTCAACAAAGTTTTTGGGTACTACCTCGAAGTCACCAATGCGCATAAGGACAAGGCACCTGAAGAGTGGATTCGCAAGCAGACCCTCACCAATGCAGAGCGATATATCACGGAAGAGCTGAAGATATATGAGGATAAAATCCTCAACGCCCAAGAGCGCATTTTGACCCTGGAACACAGCCTGTACCAAGACTTTTTGGGTCGGATGCAGGTATTTATCCATACCCTTCAGCACAATGCGCAACTCATTGCGGAGCTAGATATGGTAGCAGGCTTTGCCCAGGCTGCGAAGCACCGCAACTACACCAAACCTGAAGTTACCAATGAAGACATCATCGATATTCGTGCAGGACGACATCCGGTGATCGAAACGACGCTCCCACCCGATAGCCCTTATATTCCAAACGACCTTTTTCTCGATAATCAGCACCAACAGATTGTCATCATCACAGGCCCAAATATGGCAGGAAAGTCAGCCCTGCTGAGACAGACAGCACTCGTGGTGCTGATGGCTCAGATTGGGAGCTTTGTGCCTGCTGATCAGGCCAAGGTGGGCATCGTAGACAAAGTCTTTACGCGGGTAGGCGCATCGGACAATATCTCTAGTGGAGAGTCCACTTTCATGGTCGAGATGAACGAAACGGCACAGATTGCCAATAATGCGACATCGAAGAGCCTGGTGTTGTTGGACGAAATTGGGCGAGGGACTTCTACCTATGATGGGGTTTCCATCGCTTGGGCACTCGTGGAGTACCTTCACGAGACGGCCAAGGTCCAGGCAAAAACGCTATTTGCGACGCATTATCATGAGCTAAATGAGCTGGAAGGTCGTTTAGATCGGGTGAAAAATTATAATGTATCGGTAAAAGAAATAGATGGAAAAATTCTATTCCTTCGCCGCCTGATGCCTGGCGGCTCTGCCCATAGCTTTGGCATCAATGTCGCCGCCATGGCAGGCATGCCCAATACGCTCGTCACGCGGGCCAAAGAGCTGCTCAAGCATTTTGAAGCCAATAAGGTCAACGACCAGGAAGCTGCCAAGCGCGTCAAATTTGCCGCTGAGAAAAGCTCCATCCAGCTCAATATGTTTGAGCTCAAAGATTCAGATACCCTCAAAATCCGACAAATCTTGTCGGGGGTGGACATCGATCGCATGACACCTGTCGAGGCCTTGCTGAAGTTGCAGGAAATTAAGCAGGCGTTGGTGGAGGTGTGAGACCGCTCAGGCCGAAGACGGCCTTCGCTGCGAGACCGGTCGCCCTTCGGGCTCCCTGCGAGATCGTTCGTCGCTCCGCTCCTCACTGCGAGACCGCTCGGCTCGAAGACTCGCCTACGCTGCGAGACTAAAGACAGGTCATTTTGTCCCTTGTCTCGTAGGGAGCCTGAAAGGCGACCGGTCTCGCAGTGAGTGTCGAAGACGCGACCGGTCTCGCCTCTCGCAGTGAGGGCTGAGTCTTCGAAGCCCGAGCGGTCTCTGAAGAAGCCCGAGCGGTCTCCAATTACATTCGAATAGTCGCACTATAATAACCACTCACCCCAATCCCTACAGTAGAGAAACATTTCCCTTCTTGATCCTCGTCATTCTCTGGAATATGGGGGCGCCAGAGGCTAAGCTCTATATCGGGAAATACATAGCTATACCCTACCTCCAGGTCATCCTGGTTAAAGTCTGAATAACTGCAAATCACATCCAGGACCTCCTGGGCTGATTTCTCAAAGACATTGATGCCTTTTGCTTCCGCCTCAAACCCCGAATCTCGGAGCAGCTCTACAAATTCGACTGTACCTTCTTTTGAGTAAAATATCTGGAAGCCGCCGCCATGATAATTGTCTACTTGATTTCGTGCGCCACTCGTATCTGGATTTGGCCCCATGATTTGCCGTACTTCTTCTCGGCTCATGCCTAGCTTTACCTCACCAATTCCTTCCAAGGGCACTACTTCGTAAGTTTTCATCTAATTCGTGTTCGATATGTTAATCTGATAGATGGACGAAAGTTAGTTATTCTCTTCCATTATACAAATATGAAACCCACTCATTGGTTTATCTCTAATTAATCCCTATATTTGCAGCTTCGCTTAAAAAGCACCTAAAATCGTGATTTTTAAGTATTTTAGGTCACATCCAGATTTAAAATTTTAGACAATACATGTATCTGTACAAAGAGTTAAAAGAAGAAATTTTTGCGACACATGGTATCCAAAAGAGCGCAACTGACACAGGTTCTCCAGAATCTCAAGTAGCCCTCTACACTTATCGCATTGCCCATTTGACTGAGCACCTCAAAAAGAACCGCAAGGACAAGTCTACGCAGCGTGGCCTTCAGCGCCTTGTAGGTAAGCGTCGTAGGATGCTAGACTACCTCAAGCGGAAGGACATCAACCGCTACCGAGCCATTATCAAAGAGCTTGGCTTGAGAAGATAATGATCACGTGGGAATTCTCAGCAATTCCCTTTTTTTTTGTTTCTGAAATAGAAACAAAAGCATTACTAATTGGCATCTATATGAATTGTCATAGGCAGCATGTGCTTTTTGAACAATTAGTAATTTAATCAATCTATCAATTAATAATCTCCTTATATGACTGCAATCACAAAGTCAGTAACCCTTCCTGGAGGAAAAGTTCTTGAGGTCGAAACTGGCCGGCTAGCCAGGCAAGCAGACGGGGCCGTAATGGTCAAGTGCAATGAGACGATGTTACTAGCCACTGTAGTAGCGAAAAAAACCATTAACCTTGAGATGGACTTTCTTCCATTGATGGTTGACTATATGGAGAAGTTCTCCTCAGCGGGTAAGTTCCCTGGCGGCTTCTTCAAGCGTGATGGTCGTATGGGAGAATCAGAGATTCTGACTTCCCGTCTGATCGATAGGGCACTTCGCCCCCTCTTCCCTGATGACTACCACGGTGATACCCAAGTCATGGTACAGCTCTTTTCTAGTGATAAGGAAGACCAGCCAGATGCATTGGCGTGTTTTGCCGCATCGTGTGCCTTGATGGTATCAGATATTCCTTTCCCAGATCCTGTTGCAGAAGTGCGTGTCATTCGCAAAGAAGGGGAATTTATCATCAATCCTACTGTCTCTGAAATGGAAGGAGCTGACCTTGACCTTATGGTAGCAGCTACCGACGACTCTATTGTGATGGTAGAAGGGGAGATGAACGAAGTCAGTGAAGAGGTAATGTTGGAAGCGCTCAAAGCTGCCCATGAAGGCATCCGCGCGATGAATTCACTTCAGCATGAGTTGCGCGAAGCGGTCAACAATCCTACACGCGAATACGATAAGATCGAGTTCAATGAAGATTTCTACAATGAACTCAAAGGCATGATTGCCGATGACATTGAGACGCTGTCTCGTTCGGCTTCTGCCAAAGAAGTGCGTAGTGAGCGTATGGGGGAAATCAAAACAAATGCATACGATACCTTATCTGAGAAATACGCAGAGGAGTTGGATTATTTTGATACCCGCTTCAATACCTATTTCAAAAAGATACAAAAAGGAATCGTTCGTGACCTCGTCGTGAAAGAAAACCTCCGCTTAGACGGACGTAATCCCGACGAAGTACGTGATATCTGGTCAGAAGTAGGCTTGCTCCCTCGCGCGCACGGCTCTTCCGTGTTCACACGTGGAGAGACCCAAAGCCTCTGTGTGACTACCCTCGGTACCAAACTGGACGAGCAGACGGTAGACACGACGATGTATAAAAGTTCGAAGAAATTTTTCCTTCATTATACCTTCCCCGGTTTTTCTACTGGAGAAGTGAAATTCAACCGCGCGCCAGCTCGTCGCGAGATTGGCCATGGTAATTTGGCAGAACGTTCGCTCAAGATCATGATGCCTGAAGACTATCCTTACACCGTACGGGTAGAGTCTAGTATTTTGGAGTCCAATGGTTCTAGTTCTATGGCTTCTGTCTGTGGAGGCTGTCTGGCATTGATGGACGCAGGTGTTCCAGTTAAGCGCCCTGTTTCAGGGATTGCAATGGGACTGATCACGACTGATGATGGTTTTGCCGTATTGTCTGATATCCTCGGAGACGAGGACTTCCTTGGCGACATGGACTTCAAAGTAGCAGGTACGACCAATGGCCTCACAGCTTGCCAGATGGACATCAAAATCCGCGGCCTGAGCTACGAGATTATTGAAAAAGCTCTTGCGCAGTCCAAAGCTGGTCGAGCACATATTTTGGATAAAATGCTGGAGACACTTCCAGAGCCAAGGCCAGAAATTTCTCGCCATGCACCTAGTTTCCATATCATGGAGATTCCTTTGGAAGCCTTTGGAGCGGTGATCGGCCCAGGTGGAAAAGTCATCCAAGAGATCCAGCGTATGTCTGAGACGACGATTGTCCTCGAAGAGGTGGATGCCAAAATGGGTACAGCTACTATTAGCTCTGTGAATGCGGAAGGCATCGATATTGCTGTCAAGCAAATCAAGGCCTTGGTACAGCAACCTGAAATTGGGGATACCTTTATGTCTACCGTGAAGAGCATTACCAATTATGGTGCATTTGTCGAATTCTTGCCTGGCAAGGAAGGCTTGCTTCACATCTCTGAAATCGCTTATGAGCGCATTCCTAGCATGGAAGGTGTCTTCGAAGTGGGAGATCAAGTAGAGATCAAACTAGTCGGCGTAGATCCACGATCTGGGAAGTTCCGCCTCAGCCGTAAGGCGCTGCTCCCAAAGCCTGAAGGCTACAAAGAACGGGAAAGAGGTGGAAGAGATAATGGTGGCAATCGTGGAGGTGGAAACCGCCACGGCGGTGGAGACAGAAGAAGAAGAGATTAGGAGAAAGTTCAAATATAAATTCAACCTCAACTTCAAGTATAACTTATCCCATTTTGAACTTGAATTTGTACTTGAGTTTGAGCTTTTCTTTACATACCACTTAATGACTCAGTCGAATTATGATAAAATGCCCGCGAACGCGGGCATTTTTGCTATATTTGCCCCAGCAAAAATAATAGACTACTCATCTCCCAAATAATGAAAATCCTTGTTACTGGTGGCGCTGGTTTTATTGGCACAAACCTCATCCGAACCCTTTTCAGTCAAGGCCACGAAATCAAAGCGATCGATAACCTCTCCACAGGGAGAGAAGAGAATTTAGCTCCATTTCGCGACAGTGACCGTTTCGAATTTATCCAAGATACCGTGACCAATCGTGCGGTAATGGAGGGCCTTGTCGAATGGTGTGACCATTGCTATCATTTGGCTGCACCTGTAGGGGTCAAACTCATTATGGAGAATCCCGTTTTGACAATATTGGATAATGTCCGCGGGATAGATACGGTATTGGAATTGGTGAATAAGTATAAGAAGCGGGTGATGATCGCTTCTACTTCGGAGATTTATGGCAAAAGCCTGGACCTCTTAGATAAAACCAAAACCCGGAAGCTCAAAGAGACTGACTATCGCGTAGAAGGCTCTACCCGCAATCACCGCTGGGCCTACGCCAATACCAAGGCCATGGACGAGTTCCTCGGCTTTGCTTACCACAAAGAATTTGGGACAGAAGTCGTCATCGTACGATTTTTTAATACCGTTGGCCCTCGCCAACTCTCTACCTTTGGGATGGTCATTCCCAATTTTGTCAAGCGTGCCCTGGCTCATGAAGACGTTATCGTCTTTGGATCAGGAGAACAGAAACGCAGTTTCATGCACGTGAATGACTCTGTCCGTGCCGTCACAGAATTGATGCTGTCGGGTAAAGGGGTAGGCCAGGAGTTCAATGTAGGCAACCCCTTCGAAGTCACTATGAATCAGCTCGCGCAGCGGGTAATCGAGAAGACGGGGAGTCCTTCCAAGGTCGTTCATATCCCTTATGAAGAAGCTTATGGGGAGGGATTCGAGGACATGAATCGCCGCACGGCTGATATTACCAAGCTCAAAGAAACCATCGGTTTTGAGATCGGATATGACTTAGATGCCATCCTGGATGATGTAATCGCTTATCACCGTGAGCAAGCCATGGCTTAGGAGCGCTCATTAGAAAAGTTCGAGTAGTTCAATAGGGCTCAACGTTCAAGGGTTACTTTTGAACAATTTGAACCTTAACCCCATTGAACTTACGTATCTTCCCACATGCAACAAAAACATCGAGGGCAACATGCCCAGGATGCGGAGCTTTTTGACTCGAAATGGGAAGCACCCCTTAGAAGTGCTGTAGAAGACCTTTCCCATTTGCTCAGTAGAGGGTATGGAGAACCTTCGGCTCTCAAACTTGTGGGCGATCGCTACCGCCTTCACAAGCGACAACGGATGGCGCTGCTCCGTGCTAGCTGCTCTGATAAAGCAAAAACCTATCGGTCGGCGATTGCCCTTTCAAATGAAGCGGCTGGAGGAAAAGAGGTGGTGATTGATGGGTATAACCTCTTAATTACAACTGAAAGTATGCTTGCAGGGGGCATCATTCTCCATTGCCGGGATGGCTGCTTTCGGGATATCGCCAGTGTGCATGGTACTTATCGCAAGGTGGAGGAGACCTTGCCTGCTCTTGGCCTCATTGGACGGACGCTACAAGCCTTAAGGGTGGCGCATGCCCATTGGATATTTGACGCGCCAGTGTCAAATAGCGGCCGACTGAAGGTACTGATGCACGAACTCGCCGAAGCCCACGGCTTCGCCTGGGACATCTCTCTCCACAACAACCCCGACAAGGTCATCGCCGAGCAATCCGAGCGGATTCCCATCACCTCAGACGGTTGGATACTAGACCGCAGCGAATCGCACTTCAATTTACATGCAACGCTCCTGAAAAGCATTCCAAATGCGAATGTGGTAAAGCTAGGAGAAGAAGGATAGAGAAAGTTCGGTTCATCGAGACATTTAGTTAATTCCATTCTCCATTTTTCATTCTCAATTCTTCATTATCCTAATCTTCTTCTCTTATCCGATCATACAAGTTGTGGGCTTGTATATAAGAAGAGTTGGGACTCATAAAGTGGCTAAATTCAAAGGTAATGGCCTTTTCCATCCCTGCTGCTTTGGCCGCAGCTAATTTCATTTTGAGCTTTTCCCATTTGATGGGAAGAAATTTGATGGGCATATCTCTGTCAAAGGACTCCGCATTAGTCCAGCAACGCAGGCCATGCTTGTCCGCCAGCGCTTTATTTACCTGTAAATAATCTTTCAACTCGTGAAAAGCCACATGCCCGTCTTGAAAGGCCAGAATGTCTACGGAGCCTTTCAGCCCGCTGAGAATTTCATCCCACTCATGCTCATGCTGTCGCAGACTGATGGCGTCTTCTTTGCTGATGCTGGAATTACTCGCAAGAAGTGCCTTTTTCCCATCGATATAAGGGGAAATGAGGACAGGAAGGCCATTCGAAACCTCTTTGCAATGCGCCCCCAGCTTAGCATAGGTCCCAATAATGTCCCCTACTTTTCGACTCACCTCCTGGCTGAGGTACCAGCCCTTAAATGCTTTGCGATGCCCATAGCGCGCCCATACTTCGTCGATGACGAGTTGGTTGAGCAAGACTTCCTGGTCGTAGAGGCCATTAGTCCAGTACTTTCCAGAATCGTAGAGACCAAAATAGAAATCCATTCCGTGGATTTCGCTGAGATCTAGAAATAAATCCACAAGGTCTTCTGATGGGCGGTAGCAATGCTCCTTCTCCATCAGTACCGCTGACGGGTAGGTGAGCCACCGTTGATAGCCAGCGCGGATCATGATTACGAGGTCAATTCCGATGGCTTTCATCGCCATAAAATCCCTGTTCCACTCCCTAGGACCCCAGTTTTGGTGGGGAATGTCGTGGCTGATTTCGTCAAGGAAGGTACCGGTGATGCGCATAGGAAGGTTCGAGGGTTTAGGGTTCAGAGTTCAGGGTTCGATAGTTTGGGATAAATGCTAATATTTAGGGTAAGGAATGAAGAAAAAATAACTTCTCAGTTATTCATCTATAACTCACTGAAAATCAGTTCATACTTTCATTTTAACTTTCATTTTAATTTTTCTCCATTCCTAAAATAAGCATTATGTTTTTTCATTCCTTCATAATAAAAAAATACTTCGCCTTGAATGCCGTGCGTACGGTTCGCTTGTATCATTTGCGTGAGGAGTGAATCGGAAGCGAAATAATCCCCCACCCGAAGCAAAATGCCTGGAAATAGGCGAGAATGATTGTGCGGGGCAATCTGATCACCCACTATTTTTTTCAATTCCCCTTCATAGCGTTCCAATTCATAGCGGTAAACCTGTGGGCAGACAAAGTCTACCCAGCCACTGTCCACCCACCGAGGCCAGTCTTGGAGGTATTCTTCTTTGCTCCAGGGATAGATACTAGGGGCAGATGAAATGGCAAGGTCAGGGCGAATAGATTTAAGGGTATCGTGAAATGTTTGCATAAAATCAGATAACAAATCCGCCCGCCATTGTACCCAGGCGGAATCTCGATAGTCAGTTGGCGGATCAGCGCCTTCATGAGATTTTTGGTACAAATCAATGGTCCAGTCATCGTATCCCGCCAGCGAGGGACAAGCAGGCAAACGATCGTCTCCTTGGATGCCATCTATGTCATAATGTATGGTGAGTTCTATTGCCAAATCGATCATAAGTCCCTGAACTTCAGGATGAAAAGCATTCATCCAGGAAAAGTCATTTTTGACGACTTGCTGGCCGTCAGGGCCTATAGCCCGCCAGTGAGGGCGATCAGCCAGGAGGTGTTTCCCCTCCTCCTGATACGCTTCGGCAAAGCCAAATTCCATCCAGGCATGGACGGCTATGCCTTTAGGGTGAGCGAGGTCTATGAGCTCTTGGAGGGGATCGCGCCCTGCAAAGGCAGTGTCTATGGCATATCCAGTCAGGTCTTCCATGACCTGACTGGGGTATAGCGTAAATCCGCGATTCCACACCACCACAAAAATTGTGTTGATGCCCCAGGCCTCGCAGTGAGTGACGACCTGCTGGAGGCTGTCATGGGAGAACATGGCTTCGCTCACGACATTCGTGAGCCAAAGGCCACGGATGGGAGGAGGCTCTGTTCGTGGTGCTTCCTGAGAAGTGCAAGAAAGAAGGAGTAGGGCAATCAAAAAGGGGAAAAGACTTCTTATCATGGGGATAAGTTAGGAAAAATGGGCCATGATATCCCCAAGCCCATGGGTGTTTGGTTAAGAGAAAATGCTTCTACGCTTCAGCGTCTTCGTGGAAAATTTTGTAGGGTCAGGACATGTCCTGGCCCTACAAAATTTATCCGTGATCTCCCGCCAAAAAGCGTTTTTAACGTTTTGGAGCGGGAGACCCCTGATATTTTTCTCCCAAAGCATCGAAAAATTCAGGGGTGACTTAAAGGGAGATAGCGAGTAATCGCCTCTTTACCGCTTAACCGAACGCCTATGCCCCCACCCTCTCATTGTTGCACAATCAGCCATTATTTCACCATCACCTTCCCCCAAAAAACCGCTGTTCCACTTCTAACTTCCACAACATAAATTCCTCCAGGCAATTTCACGGAGACTGCATGTGTAGCCGATGAGTTTTGCCTCCCCATTTGTGCTACATAGACATTTTTCCCAAACCTATCCAACACCTTTATCTGCATTTCCCTTCCTTGAAGTGATTGAGGAATAGCAATTGAAAAAGTCCCTTGATTGGGATTAGGTGCAATCGTCAAGGGATTTGGGCGCAAAGGTTTTTGAATGGAAGTAGCAGCAGGATGGAGAAAAACGGCTTTCCCCCAAGTCGCTGGCGAACTGACATCAGCTGTCCCAGGCCAATACTCCCAGACCGAAAAGGTATTGCTAACGTCCAAGGCGATGCCGATGGTATCTACGATGGTGATGTCGAGATTTATCGTGTTAAAGGGAATTTGGATTTCCACGGTATCCACGTTGGGCGCTGCGGGAACAAAGTTGGGAACACCTGTCCAGTTGTGACGAATGAGCTGACAACTGTCATAATTGCTAGGCTGGCCCACAGACTCACAGTCTGTCGCAGAGACGTGAAACCACCAGTCGTCGGACATCCAGTCGACGCTTTGGTCGTGGTTGATGTCCAGCATGGCCTCTGGGAAGCGAATATTGGAAGACGCCAAATTGCCGAGATAAGCCAAATACAGATTTAGGCTATCGTGCTTGTAAAGCACCAATACTTCGCGGCTACCGCCCATGATAGAGATGGAGACCGTATCGCTTTCATCCCACTCTCCTGTAGTGATACTGCCATCGATTGTGGGTGTTGTCCCATAAGGGATGTAGAGGATGTTTTGGGCAAATAGAGAAGAAGAAATAGCCCATAAGGCCATGAGAAAGCACAAAAGGTTGATTTTTCTTGTCATGATAAAATTGGTTAAAAGAATTGCGGCTAACGATTCCTAACAAGAATAATCAGGAGAGAGGAGAAGTCTATGGTTAAATCTGTTGGCCAATTTCACGATACCCTACCAATTTTTTACATGAAAAACCCCCGAAAAATTCATCCTTTTTTTAGGTCAGATGAGCGAGCAAACTCGTAGTTTGGTTCATGAAGCACTCCTCCTCTCCTCCCAATGCGGCCCTATTTGCTATTCCTGCCCTGATTTGGGGTTCCACGTGGTTTGCGATTCGCTTTCAGCTCGTTGACACGGTCGAACCGCTTTTCTCTATTGCCTATCGCTTTTTGATTGCAGGAGCACTTTTGGCGACCTTTTGCCGCTTTCGGGGCATTTCCCTCCACTTCAATTGGCAGCAACATCGTGCCATTATGATTCAAGCCCTCTGCTTGTTTGGTTTCAATTATTGGTTTACCTACCAGTCAGAACAGTACATTGCCAGTGGTTTGGTGGCACTCATTTTTTCCATGATCATCTTTCTCAATATTGGTTTTGGACGCATCATTTTGGGGAGTCCCATTCGGAGACAAGTGGTCATTGGCGCTGTGCTAGGGCTTATCGGAACGATTTGCATATTTGCCCCAGGCATGATCAAGGCAGAGACCAATGACCAAACGTTGTTGGGCATAGGACTCTGCGCAGCTGGGGTCGTCTTTGCCTCCCTCGGAAATATCGCCTCAGCTTTTAACCAGCGCCATAAATTGCCAGTCGTGCCCACCACCGCTATAGGGATGCTCTATGGAGGAGGTTTTATGTTCTTTATTGCGCTTGCGCTAGGCCATACCCCCACCTTAGATACTTCCTGGCAATTCCTGACTTCACTGATCTACCTATCGGTATTTGGTTCAGTGGTAGCCTTCAGTGCTTATCTTACCCTGATCGGGCGCATCGGAGCTGATAGGGCCGCATATGCGTTGGTGATCATGCCTGTGATCGCTATTGTGATCTCGATGTTCTTTGAAGGGTATCAACTAGAACTGATTCCAGCCTTCGGGATTGGGCTGTTGTTGGTGGGCAATGTGTTTGCGTTGCGGAAGTGAGGTGAGGGGAATTTTTGCTATTTTTGTATTATGAGAAAATACCCTATTGGTATACAGGATTTTAAGAAGCTTCGCGAAGGAGGCTACTTATATGTGGACAAGACTCGAGAGATTTATGATTTATTGGAAGCAGGTAGTTATTATTTCCTCTCACGGCCCCGCCGTTTTGGAAAGTCGTTGTTGTTATCTACGATCAAGTATTTATTTGAGGGAGAAAGAGACTTGTTCAATGGCCTTTGGATAGCAGAAAATGCTGATTTTGACTGGACGCCGCACCCTGTTCTTCATTTCTCATTCAGTACCTTGAGTTATAAGGACCTAGGGCTAGAAGCTGCCTTACATCAAGCGCTAGATTTAAAAGCAGCGGAGCATGGATTTTCATTAACGCGTAAAGGACTAGGCCAACGATTTCAAGAATTGCTACAGAATATTGGTGGAAATGGGCAAAAAGTAGTACTGCTGATCGATGAATATGATAAGCCACTAGTTGACTATATAGATCAAAAAGAAAAAGCTGCAGAAAACCGAGATACCCTGAAAAACCTTTTCTCTGTCATTAAAGACAGTGACATGTATCTCCGGTTTTTTCTTATCACAGGCGTGTCCAAATTCAGCAAAGTCTCTCTTTTTTCTGATTTGAATCACCTAAGAGATATTACGCTTCTAAAGCAATATGCCTCCATTGTTGGGTATACCCAGGAAGAGTTGGATAGCTATTTTGATGTCGATTTTGAGGCCTTGGCGCAAGAAGAAGGTAGTACAGTTGAAATAGTTCGTGAAAAAGTCAAACGGTGGTACAATGGCTACCGATGGGGAGATACCACCACCCTATACAATCCCTTCTCTATTCTCAATTTTTTTGCTTCAAAAAAATTCGCCAATTACTGGTGGGAAACAGGAACCCCTACTTTTCTGATCAATATGCTCCGTGAAGGATTCCATTATGAAATGAAGGAAATAGAAGCAGGGGAAATTTTATTTGATAGTTATACGCTGGATAATATGGACTGGAAATCACTGATGTTTCAGACGGGCTACCTCACCATTTTGAAGTATGAAGAAGAATATCAACTGTATACCTTGGGGTATCCCAATGTAGAGGTCAAAAACTCCATGCAACAGTACTTGATGGCTTCATTTGCCCATCGTGGACGCAGTGACAGTCAAGCTTTATTTGCCCACCTTAAGCGAGCTATTGACAAACATGACCTTCCCCGCTTTATTGAAGTTGTCAACACCCTGTTTGCCAGCATTCCTTATCAACTCTTTATCGCTGATCAAGAGCGATTTTTTCACGCCATTCTTCACCTGAGCTTCAGCGGCTTAGGGATGATCTCCCAGTCAGAAGTCAGCACGGCCAAAGGTCGTGTAGACACAATCATCCAAACAAAGACCCACATCTATATCATCGAATTTAAACTGGATGAAAGCGTGGCTTCCGCCTTTAATCAAATTCGCGATAAGCGCTATGGAAGCCCTTATCTTGGACAAGGCAAAGAAGTAATCGCTATAGGTGTTGCCTTTAGTTCAGCGACCAAAGAAGTCTCTGATTGGAAAGCAGTACCATATGAAGCTTTGTTGGTAGAAGGGTGACTTTTTTCTAACCATAGCACCACAAATTTCAGCATGAGATTGTTTTACCTCTTAATATTTATTCTATCTCTCCTAAGCTGCAACCTCACCTCTCCCACAGGCGGTGTTTTTGAACAATGTGTCGCCAGAGCGAACATGGCCTTTAAGCCTCCTGAAGGATATATAGAAGTCCCGCCCATTGAAAATGAGGAAATGAATTGGGACAAAGGCTATAAACACCCTCACAAGCAATTTGAGGTAAGATATAGGGTGTGGCCCCTGGACTCCTTGTTGATGGAGTTTCACGAAAAAGAGAACCATAAAAAGCCTGGAGACATCAATATCAATCCAAACAAATGGCATAAATCAGCTTTTGAAGTAACCCTTCTCAATATCTCCGGAGGGATACTTCCTGAATACACTAAATTTGATTCCTTAGCTGTAGCTCAAGAATTTAATGCAAACTGGGGCGCCACTGCGACGGTAGAGGTGGGAGAAGAGTTTGGGCAAAAGTATCAATACTGCTTATTTGTCATGATTCATAAAGATGATCTTGGAGATGGGTATATCTTTTATTTGGCAGATGAAAAGGAAACCATTTCCGAAGAAATGTTTCCCATTTTTCATGCATTGACTTTTCAGTAAGCGTAATAAACTTTTGCTACCGCTTCACAAATTTCTTCACCGTCCTCCCCACAGTCAGTACATAATACCCTGAAGGATAGGCAGATACATCCAGCCGTTCCAGCACACTCCCCTGATACATCACCTGCCCAGAAAGGCTCACAACCCGCATTTCAGGAGAATCAAAAGATTCCTCCCATTGGATGTTCAAGAAGTCTGTGGTAGGATTAGGGTAAATAGTCAGGGAAATAGCCATCTCAGCTTCGGCAATGGAAGTCGGCGGCAGCAATGGGAGCAAAGTCAAGCTATCGCCATCAAATGGGTCAGACCACCTTTCATCAGTGTAGACATTGGTTCCTGTGAGGGTTTGTAAAAAAGCGACCAACTGGAGCTTTTCCGGGGCAGTGAGGTTGAGGACTTGGGTGCCACTTGGCATAAGGAGAGGATCGAGATCTGGATTGAAACGAATGGAATCGTAATGGTTGATTACTGCCATGAGGTTGGGGAATCGGCCATTGTGCATCATGGGACCATTGGCGTTGCCATTGGCGTCGACGACGTCTCGCAAAGAAGGGCTTCGGGTATTGGTGAGGTCAGTACCACCGCCGATGGCAGCGATCACGCCATTATTTCTGGAATTATCATCGATGTCAAATTCGGGTGGCCTATGGCATCCCGCACAGCCCGCACCGCCGTTGATTCGAACGCCGTTCATGTCAAAATTGGGCGCGCCCAGAAAGAGGGCCTTGCCCATGTTTTCTTGCATGGTGAAATTGGGGAAGGGGGCACCATCATTGGGTGCCTGGGCACGCCCCACATCATACTTGGAATCGTAGGATTGAATGCTCCGCACAAACTGAGCAAGGGCTTGTTGCATACGGGCTTCTGTCACCACAGAATCACCATAAACAAGGCTAAACAGCCGATTGTAATAATCGATCCCCTGCATCCTGCGAATGAGCGAATCCAAGTCTGGATCGCCCATTGTCCCACTAAATCCCATCTCTACATGATCCTGAATGGGCAGTGTGGCCTGCTCCTCAAAGCTTGCAGCTCGCTCATCCCAAAAAGCTCTGCGTTCATTGGAAAAGCGCGCATTGATCAAGCGCATGGAGTGGCGGCCTGTGCGGCCATTAACCCCTAAACTCGCCTGAGCCGTATCTCCGAAGGCAAATTCTTGCAAGTGACAACTGCCACAAGCAATGGTATTATTGACAGATAGGGCCTTATCATAAAAAAGTACACGCCCCAAGGTTGCCCCTTCATCTGTGAGGAGGTTATTGGGCGGGGTATTGTCCTTGGTGATGTAATTGGGGACAGGCTGCATGGCATAATTGAACAGATTGTCCAGGTCAATGGTGCCAGCGATGGCGAAGGTGGCGAGGAGAATGATTGTGAGTGTTTGAAGAGGCTTCATAGGGGAGGTGATTGATGAATATCGAACAAGGATTGAGGATTGAGGATTGAAGATGTGAAGAATTCTCTGCCCTTCCAAAATCCTTGTTCGTCCCTTCGACTAAGCTCAGGGCAAGCAATCGATATTCATCAATCAATAATTCCCTTCTTCCACTCTACTTTGCCCCGAATCAGGCCCATTTTCCAATTTCAAAACGCCACGGGGACATACTGCCGCACAGATGCCACAACCTACACAGGAGGCACGGACGATGTTTTGGCCTTTCTGTGCATAAGCGCGCACGTCTATGCCCATCTCACAATAGGTAGAGCAATTGCCGCAGGAGATGCATTGACCGCCGTTGGTGGTGATGCGAAAGCGCGAGAAAAAGCGCTGTTGAAGGCCCAGGAAGGCTGCCATGGGACAGCCGAAGCGGCACCATACACGTGAGCCCATCAAGGGATAGAACCCCACGCCGATGATGCCAGAGAAGATGGCACCGATGAAGAAGCCGTACCATTTGGACATTTCTCCTGCGACGCCTTGCATGGAACTCAGCGCGGGGAGCTTAGCTGCCCAGAGGAAGCCTGTTACCAGGACAATTAGCACCAAAATACTATATATCAACCAACGCTCTACTTTCCATGCTTTGAGCGATTTATCGGAAAGGTGGCGGAAGGAATCGCCTGCCGTTTCCGCTAAACCGCCGCAGCCGCACACCCACGAACAATACCATCTTTTTCCAAAGAAGTAGGTTAGGATAGGCGTGATCAGCAAAATAGAAATGACGCCCCAGAAGACCATGAATTTACCTAGGCCTCCATGGCTCAACAGGTCATTGACGCTATTGGGGAAAAGCTCATAATAGCGCAGTGGCCAGATGGAGGTCCAGTCGTAATAGACGTCTTTCATTTGGTAGAGGATATTGGGCAAAAGGAAGGCAAAGCCTAGTTGAAAAAACATGACAGAGCCTGTGCGGATCATCTGGTAACGGTTGTGACGGTATTTGTACAAAAACTTCACCCCCATGACCAAAATCGCAACGGTATAAAATACCCCATACATAAACCAGTTGCTGGCATTTCCTTTCCCTATCGCATGTGAGAGCGGATCAAATATGCTGATCAGCCCTGCCATGTATTCTGGGAACCAGTAGAGGAAGACATAAAAGGTCGTCAAGGTGATGCCGATGATCCATCCCCAAACTCCTTTGGAGGATTCGGAGAAAAACATGACCCCATGATTTTTAATGCCCGCTGGGCGGCCTTTGTATTCGAAATAGCCATATAGAAGGCCACCGATACTCATCGTCGATAAGGAACTGATAAGGAAAAACAAGGATTGACCTTTTGCCCCACCAAACAAGGCCACGATCAGAAAGGCTAATCCTATTCCGACAAGCCCCAGTCCCAATTTCTGCGGATTGGAAAGGTTTCGAGGAGAAGGATTGGCGAGAGAAAGACTTTTATCTACTTGCTGTGACATGAGAAGATAATGTTGAATTTTGAATGAGTGAATTTTGAATGGGAAAACAGCGAGCAGGGAGTAGAGAAAAGGGACAAGGGAAATGAAGCGCTAAGTGTTGCGTCTCTTCTCTCTGTTCCTTCGACGGAGCTCAGGACAAGTCTCTGTTCTCTGAGTGAAGCGGTCCCTTTTCCCGCTTACCTCAAAAACTGAAAGACCTTCTTGGGATTTCGGCGCGTCTTCAAAGTTAAAGAAGTACCATTCTGGGCATTATACTGCTCGATGACCGCTGCCTCATATTGGCTATAGAACTCAGGGTCGAAATTGGCGAGGCCGAGGTTGGTGAGGACTTCTTCAATGTGAGTTTGCGTGTCTATCCACTTGAGGCAGACCTCCTGGCGGTAGCGAATGCCCATGAGATTAAAGGCTTTGACGGTGCCGCTCGTCGCATCATAAATGATGCGAACAGACTTGGTACCATCTGCATGGCCCCAGAATAAGTGCTTCTCTCCGTCCTGTGGCTGATTGCGCACATCTCCATACGTCTGCCACTCGATGTCGAGGAATTTGGCGGAATTGAACCAGGTGGTTTGACGATAGGGGGTGGGCGTGCCCAGCAAAGTCTTGGCGAGGACAGGTCCCATATGTTTACCTGTGTACCAGACAGCTTCTATAGCGCGCCTGCCAGGCGCGGGTTCACGTAACTCTGCGCAGTCACCTATGGCATAAATGTCTTCGACGTTGGTCTGTAAGTATTCATCCACGAGAATGCCTCGATTCGTTTCTATCTCGGTGCCGGCTGTGAGTTCTTTGCGTGGATGAACGCCTGCTGTCAGGCCCACAAACTGACAGGGGATTTCTTCCCCAGTATTCGTAATAACCGCTCGGCAATGGCCATTTTCATCTGATAATATTTCCTTCAATTCAGTCTCTAAGCGCAAATCAATCCCATTGCGCAAGATTTCCTGATTGATCATTTCAGATTCTTCTGGCGGCATGATCCCATTCCAAAAGCTCGTTTCTCGTACCAAAAAGGTCGTCGGGATATGGCGCGAATGCAGCATCTCTGCCAGTTCAATTCCGATCAAGCCCCCGCCCACAATCACAGCTCGCTTGAGTCCTGGCGTAGACTGCTCCAAGGTCTGCAAGTCCTGATAAGAATAGAGGCCTTGCACGCCTCCCAAGTTCTGGCCTGGCCAGCCAAAGCGGTTGGGAGCAGAGCCTGTTGCCAGTATGAGTTTATCGTAATAGACTTCGCTTTCATCAGCCATCCGCAATTTTTTCTCCGAAGGCATTATTTGCTGGACATGCTTTCGCAGCAGTTCTATGCGGTTTTTGCCCCAAAACCAATCCTCATAAGGCTTGGTATGTTCGTACTTCATGTGGCCCATGTAGATGTACATGAGGGCCGTTCGGGAAAAGAAGTGATCTGTTTCGGAGGAAATAACCGTGATCCGGCAATCGCTGTCCAGCTTGCGCAGGTGACGCGCTGTGGTAATGCCTGCAATGCCGTTTCCGATGATGACGATATGCATGGGGAATGAAAATCGAAATGAAAATTAAAATAAGAACGTCATGAGGGCCAAAATTGAAGCAAAAGTGACAAAGCCACTGTCAGCTAGTTGACGCTATTCGAATATAGCCGCTTATGACTTCGCAAGCATCATAAAAACAAAAGATTGACAAAAATGTGAAGCTTTTGCCATGTTTTTAGCTTGGCTTTTTGTCTTTTAGGAGGCTTCTGCTTGAAGGGGAAGGAAAAATGAGTTAAACAATCAATCGTTAAGTGCAGGGAGGGAATGGGCGATTTATCCTGTTTTTTCGGTTGTAATCGAAAAAACAGGAATTTATTCCTATTTAAGCTCAACCAGAAAATACTTGCATTTGAGCTTGAACTTGTATTTGAACTTTTCTTTTAATGAGCTACACTCCAAACGCTTCTTTTACCAAGGCGGCCTGTTCTACATTGTGTTGCTTATAGTAGCCTGTGGCGGGGCTAGGGCTAGGCTTGCGCGCAATGACCTGTAAAGGTACATCTGTGATGACGCGATTGGCATAACTCCAAGGCCCCATGTTGCGTGGTTCTTCTTGCACCCAGAAGTAGGACACTTTTTTTGGATAGCTGGCGATCATGGCACGTAACTGCTTGACAGGCAGGGGATATAGCTGTTCTAATCGCACGATAGCGACATCCGTACGGCCTTCTTTTTCCTGATACTCAAGCAAGTCATAGTACACTTTGCCACTACATACGAGGACACGCTTTACTTTCTTCTTATCGACTTTGGGGTCGTCGATGAGTTCCTGAAACCGCGTTCCAGGCCCAAAGTCCGCCAAGGTGCTTACACATTTGGGATAGCGCAGCAGTTTTTTGGGGGTAAAAATGATCATGGGCAGGCGGAAGTCCCACGTGAGTTGGCGGCGAAGGGCATGGAAGAGATTCGCAGGATGGGTCAGGTTGAGCACTTGCATGTTTTTGCGGGCGCAAAGTTCGAGGTAGCGCTCGATACGTGCGGAGGAGTGCTCAGGCCCTTGGCCCTCATATCCATGCGGCAAAAGCTGAATCAGCCCACTCATGCGCTGCCATTTGGTTTCTCCACTAGAGATGTACTGGTCCATCATGATCTGAGCACCGTTGGCAAAGTCTCCAAACTGGGCTTCCCAGATTACTGCATGCGCAGGACTGGCAATGGAATAGCCATATTCAAATCCGAGTACGCCGTATTCGGACAGCAGAGAGTTATAGGCAATGAATTCTGCCTGATCTTCATAAAGATGGTTCAGCGGCACGTATTCGTTTTCCGCATCTTCTCCCACGATCACCGCATGGCGGTGCGAGAAGGTACCACGACGTACGTCTTGGCCACTCAAGCGAACGGGCTTGCCTTCTTTGAGCAAGCTCCCATAAGCAAGCAATTCACCCAATGCCCAGTCAAGGCGGTCTTCCTCCACCATTTTGAGCCGATCGCCAAAGAGCTTTTTGATTTTCTTATGTGCTTTGAAGTCAGCGGGAATGGCGTGCATTTTCTGAAGCATGTGTTGCAAATCATCCAGTGCAATTCCAGTCTCGGGTGACAATTCCTCAAAATCTGCATTGTCTACCCGTCGTATGCCTTCCCACATGCCTTTCAAATAAGACACCCGTTCCAAGTGTTCCCGATCTTTGGCCTCCATCAATTCCTCCTGAAGCTCTTCTTTAAACTTGCGCTCCATCTCCTTGGCCATCGCCGCCTCTAGTTCACCTGCATGCATCAATTTATCTAAATACACCTGGTAGGGATTTTTATGCTTTTTGATGGCCTTATAGAGTAAAGGCTGTGTAAAGCTTGGCTCATCGGCCTCATTATGGCCATGACGACGATAGCACAGCAAATCGATGAACACGTCACGTTTAAAAGTCTGACGAAACTCCATCGCGAGTTCTACCGCGTGGACCAGGGCTTCGACATCGTCTCCATTGACATGAAAGACCGGTGAAAGGGTCGTTTTGGCAATGTCAGTACAGTAAGTACTTGAGCGTGCATCGATATAGTTGGTGGTGAACCCTACCTGGTTATTGATGACAATGTGAATGGTGCCGCCCGTTTTGTAGCCCTTGAGCAAGGACATCTGGATGACTTCGTAGACAATGCCTTGGGCTGCGATAGCAGCGTCGCCGTGGATGAGGATAGGCGCGAGCTTACCATAATCGCCACCGTATTTGCGGTCGATTTTGGCGCGTGCGACGCCCTGAACCACAGGATTGACAGCCTCTAGGTGGGAAGGGTTGGGCATCAGGCTGAGGTGAATATCATTGCCCGAGCTGGTTTTGACATCACTAGAGAAGCCCAAATGATATTTCACATCTCCCTGAAAGACTGAGTCTGCGTGTTCTTTGCCTTCAAATTCGGAGAAAATTTCGTCGTATTCTTTGTTTAAGGTATTGGCCAATACATTGAGTCGCCCTCGGTGCGCCATGCCGATGACAAATTCACTTACCCCAATTTCTCCCCCCTTCTCGACGACAGCGTCGAGAGCTGGGATCAAGCTCTCTGCGCCTTCCAAAGAAAAGCGCTTTTGCCCTACATACTTGGTCCCCAAAAATTTCTCAAAAGCGACGGCCTTATTCAGCTTTTCCAACAAACGACGTTTTTTATCTAACGAAAAACCGGGATCGTTTCGCCCAGACTCCATGCGCGACTGAAGCCAGCCAACCGTCTCAGGATTGCTGACATACATGTATTCTGCCCCAATCGATTGACAATATGTCTGCTCCAGCATAGTGATGATATCACGCAGCTTCGCCGGCCCGATCCCCACAGAAGTACCTGCTTCAAATACTGTGTCGAGGTCAGCTTCTGACAACCCAAAGTTTTTGATGGCTAAGGTCGGAGAATATTTGCGGCGTTCGCGGACAGGATTGGTTTTGGTAAATAAATGCCCACGTTGACGATAGCCATTGATTAGGTCAAGGACTAGTCGCTCTTTGGCAGCTTCTTTAGTCGCAGGCTGTGAACTGCTGGCAGTTCCATTATATGACGTACTGGCAAGTTCATACCCCTCAAAAAAGCGTCGCCATTCATTCCCTACACTGGCAGGGTCAGCTTGATATTGCTGGTAGAGATTTTCGATGAATGCTGGCGTGGCGTTGCTGAGAAATGAGTTTGAATCAGACATGATTATTTTTTTCGTTTCCCCTGATTTTTTAGAGAAATTTTTGCGCCAGCAAAGGTACCAAAAGGAATTATTAATTACTGATTGAGGGATTATTAATTGGGGAGAGAGGGTGTTTTTTTATTGGGATAAAAAAATGAGCCTCCCCCGTGAGGAAGGCCCATTTGTTAGAAAGTTCAAATTCAACTACAACCTCAAGTTCAACTTCGATTTTCTTTTTTTCTTTTTTGAGGTTGTGCTTGAATTTGAATTTGTGTTTTTCTTTTCCTACAGCTTAACCAGTTTCCTGGTAATCACAGCTCTTTCACTCCGTAGACGGAGGAAATAAGTCCCCGCTCCCAGTTCCAGGTCATCGACCTCAAAGCGCATTTCCTGTAGACCAGGGGCCAATTCTTCCCTGCGAAGCAGCTTGATCATGCGGCCTTGCATATCGAAGAGTTGCACATGTACTTCACGAGCGGTGGGCAGGTCAAAGGATACCGCCAGTTCTTCCCTCAGTGGATTAGGGCCCACTTCCAGGCCAGCAAATACTTTGTTGGATTCGATAGAAAGCGTAGCGTAATAGTCTTCTATCGCTTTGTCCAGGGCCGTGAAATGAGCAGCGTCCATTGCATGGTATTGTACAGGATTATCATACATGCTGCGCACTTGCTGATGTGAATTAGCGAGGGTACCATTGGCATTGTCCCACTCATCAGCACCGACGGTAGACAGGAACATAGAAGAGTCTAGTAAGGTGACGGTATAGCCCATCGGCAAAGAAGCGCGAATGAGCAGTTCCACACTTCTCGTGGGGTTGAGCCCGCCATTGATGACCTCAGCGATAAACCCTGACCAGCCGTTGCCATTACCAGGCTGATCCATGTCCCAAGACATGGAAGCCCCCATACTTGCGTCCCATGGCGCAAAGTCAGGATAGACATTGTTGGTACCTGAATCCACAAAAGCAACGTATTGTAGGTCCGTGAAAATAGACGACCAGGAGTTGATGGCGCATGAGCAAAATTTATTGGGTTGCTCTTGCATCAGGCGCAGGTTGGTGACGCGAATTTCCACTTCATCTACTGAGGGTAAATTCGTAGAATCATAATTGCAAATAATGATGACGGTGGTATCGAGGTCGATACAGGCGCGAGAAGTATTCGGTGTGACCATGAGGCCCATCAGGCAGAGGCTGGCGAGGATAGCCCCCCATTTTCTGAGGTTTAGGGTAAAAAAAGGTTGTTTCATGTTGAATAAATATTGGAGTTTTGAAAAAGAAAGACCCTGTTGCTCAGGGACATTTATTTTTAATAAAAAAAAGATAGGGAATAAAAAGGGTGATAGGTAAATAGATTTTAAGAAATATTACGCATTCATTTTTTGAAAATCATACATATTTTAGGTGAAAACATAATATATGTAGTGCTATTATTACGTGTCCAGTTTTTATTTTAGGCAAAGTATTCCTACCGAACGATCAATTCCTCATAATACCGCCGCCCATCGGTATCTGCTACGATGAAATACTTGCCTGCAGGAAGGGGGCCAGTATACTTGATGAGATTTTGGCTAAAAGCGGCTAACTGGTCATAGAAGAGGAGACTTAATTCCCGGAACTGCTCGTCAAGCAGTTTGATGCGGATAGCCTGCGCATCCCGCGTGGAGAAGCGCACATTCAGGCTATTGCCGCCTGCCTGCTGGCCGAGAAAGACCTCAATCTGAAAATCGTCTGTGACTTCATCCGTTCGGACCTCTACAAGTTGGGAATACGTGACTTGCCCAAATCGGTCTCTGTTTTTGACCCGATAATAATACCGTAGATTGGGTTGGATCTGGTCATCATAGAAGCGGTAGGCTCGTACATCAGGGGCATTGCGATGGGAAGGGAGGGTGGTCGCAGGCAAAAAGGAAAGTCCATCCTCACTCCGCTCCAACTCATGCGGCAGGCAATCTCGCTCAAATAAGGTACTGCATGTAATAGCGACCACACCATTTACATATTTTCCATTAATAACCCCAAATGCGGTAGCAGGAAGGGTATTTCTGGTTCGAGAAGTCGCTTGCCATTGATCATTGATGCGGATGAAAGCCATGGCTGGATCGGGCGATACCTGGAGGTATTTCCAAATGCTTCTTTGCTCCTCAGGTACTTCAAAGGGAATTTCTTTGCTCTGGAAAGTGATCAACTTTCCCTCGTCTGGCAGGAAATTGACAATAGGCAAGGGACTGAAATAGAATGCGTCGACAATATTGCGACGTCTATCCATCAAGACGACGTAGTCGCCTTGCTCTTGGCTGCTAGGAATGCGAATGATAAAGTCGCCCACTCCTGCGAAGTCGACATCTATCGGGCCGCCAGGACTCCCCGATTTCCCTAGACTCAGCCGAGAAAGGGGCGGAATCTGTACCCCTGCTGGAAGCAGGACGACATACTGCCGACTGGCAATCATGTACCCTGAGACATCCTGCACACTTTCTGTCGGATTGAATATTTCCAATCGGTAAAAAGGGTCTTCGAGGTAGTTATTCCCAATATATCGAGACAGATAAATGCTTTCCTGGCCTGAGGCGAAGCTCAGAAAAAGCGGAGAAACCGCAAGGGTCAAGATGAGCAAGGCTTTTTGCATGGAAGAATTGAGAAAAGTTCAAGTGCAAATTCAAACTCAAGTTCAAGAAAAAACCAATTGAGGTTGAATTTGCACTTGAGTTTGAACTTTTCATATTCTTTCTACCCCACTAGTGCCACAATATACTTATTCTTCTTCCCTCTTTGGATCAATAGATAGGTATCGTGGAAAGCATCAGATGCTTGCAGAGAAAGGTCTATGTCTAGACATTTTTCACCATTGACACTCACAGACTGGTCTTTCGTAATGGCTCTTCGCGCTTCCCCTTTAGAATTGACAATTCCCGCTTCTGCCATGAAGTCCATAATATTCATCCCATTGGCGAGTTGTGCCTTGGGGACTTCTAGCGTGTCTGAAGAGCTATTGGCGACCTCTTGCCACATGGCAGGGCTAAGGCTTGCAAGTCTTTCGGCGGATATTTTTCTACTGAAAAAAAAGTCCGTTAAGGCCAAGGCCGCATCCAGTCCATCTTGGCCATGTACGCGCATGGTCACCTCTTCAGCCAAGGCTTTTTGGGCGGTACGTACAGGTAAATCCTCAGCTGTCAGTGCTTCAATTTCGTCTTTTGTCTTTAGGGTAAATACTTTGAGGTATTTGCCTGCATCCGCATCAGAAACATTCAGCCAGTACTGGTAGAACTGGTAAGGCGTGGTTTTATTCCCATCTAGCCACACGCTTTCGCCGCTTGCTGTCTTCCCAAATTTGGATCCATCTTCGCGCGTAATGAGCGGACAGGTAATGGCAAAGGCCTTTTCTTCATGGCCAAGTTTACGACGGATCAGCTCTGTCCCAGTGGTGATATTGCCCCATTGATCAGCCCCTCCCATCTGCAATCGCACACCGTGATGTTCATACAAATGCAAAAAATCATACCCTTGGAGTAGCTGATAAGCAAACTCAGTATACGATATACCTGTCTCCAGGCGTTTTTTGACAGACTCCTTTGCCATCATATAGTTGATGGGGACGTGTTTTCCGACGTCTCTCAAGAAATCGAGGAACCCGATTTTTTGAAACCAGTCATAGTTATTGACCATTTCGGCAGGATTATCATCCGCCTCAAAGTCAAGGAAATGCTCCAATTGCTTGCGAATGCAGGCTTGATTGTGTTGGAGTTGTTCTAATGACAGAAGTTGCCGTTCTTTGTCCCTTCCAGAAGGGTCGCCGACCATTCCTGTCGCACCTCCTACTAAGGCAATAGGTTTATGCCCTGCTCGTTGGAGATGGACTAAGAGCATGATGGTTGCCAGATTGCCTATATGGAGTGAATCGCCTGTAGGGTCAAAGCCAATATAGCCGCTGACTTGGTTCTCATTAATAAAGGTTTCCGTTCCTGGAATTAGGGCAGATTCATTGTGGATCATTCCACGCCAACGCAGTTCTTCAATAAAGCTCATGGTATGTATTTTGCAGAATAGCTTGAGTAGTGGGGCAAATTAACCAATAATTCCAAAATTAAACCGCACCTGAATCGTTAAAGTTGCGCACGAAGACTTTAATTAATCAGGATTTTTTGATTAACTTCGAACGGACACCCTAATTCACATTTGATACAACCTTCATCTAAATCAACACCTTTTGCTGTTACTAACCTTCAAGGGAAATCACATGAAATGCTACTTCTCTCTCTTTTTTTTGGTGGCCTTGTTGGCGGGTTTATTTGCCCCTACAACCACATACGGGCAATCTCCTGGACGATCTTATTTCATCCAAGGGGAAAATATGCGCAAGCAAAACCGCTGCAAGGATGCCATAGACAAGTATAATGACGCCATCACGGCCGAGCCGAATAATTACCGGTACTACTTCGCCAAAGGCAAATGCCAGTACAAACTCAAGCAGTTTGACCAGGCCAAAGAATCTTTCAAACTTACGGTAGACTACCGCTCTGATTACTCTCCTGCTTACTCACTTTTGGCAAAAATTTACAAAAATGAGAAAAACTACGACCAGGCGGTGTATTATTATGAGCAAGCTGCTGCGAATGAAAGAGATGACAGGAAGCGTATCCAGTACAAATTGCTACTGATCAACCTGCTCCTTTCAGAGAATCGTACCTCTGAGGCGAGAAGGCATATTTCTGAAGCACGGAATATGGACCCCAGCAACTCTCGTGTGTTGTATTATACTGCTGAGCTAGCCGCTCAAGATGAGGACTGGCAGACGGCGCGTCGTGACTATGAGTTAGCATTGGAATCCGATGCCCTCAAAAATGGTTCCCCCGCTTCTAAAGCAAAGTATTACTATGGATTGGGGCTGGCCTATAGCAAGCTTGGCGACAACGAAAGTGCGCGTCGGGCTTGGGCTAAAGCTAACTTTGGCCCTTATAAGAAAATGATCCAGCAGCAGTTGATGCAAAGTAGTCACGTGTATTTTTACAAAATCGCAATTAGCTACTACCTGAATGGGGAGTATGAGGAAAGTGAAGAATATATCAGAAAATCACTGGAGCTCCAGCGAGATTTTTCTAGTGCCTTCATCCTTCGTGGAAAGATCGAGAAAAAAAGAGGCAATATGGCCCGTGCCATCGATCATTACCAAGAGGCGATTAATATTGAGAAAGATCCTACCAAACGCGCCAAGATGTACTCTTTGGTCGCTTCGCTTCAGCTCAGCAATAACGATAGTTATGGGGCCCTGACGTCATTGGATCGCGCCCTGAGCGCTAGTCCTAGCAACTCCCGCCTGCTCTATATGCGTGCAAAAGCAGAGTATGGTGCTGGCAGATTCCAAGATGCAGTTCGCACCATAGATCAGCTTATCGCTGCTGGTGTTGATACCAAATCTAAGGCTCGCTATAATTTCTTGAAGGGAATGGCGGCCCGTAAGTCAGGCGACAGCGCTACTGCTCAAAAAGCATTTGAAGGCTCTATGTATGGCCCATACAAACCTGCCGCAACGATTGAGTTGGGCAAGTTGAAAGGCAATCAATAGACATATTCTGACAATTATTATTGTCATGAGATTTCAGAAGACCCCGTAGGTTTCCAAAACCTACGGGGTCTTTCGCTTTTACTTCTCCTATTTTTCAGCTTAATATTTCCTTAAATTTATCCCAAGTATCTGTCCCAAATATATGCTAGTATTCGTATATTTAAAGGAATTTAATCTAATATGGCAAGAAGAGATAAAATCCATGAATCAATCAAAAGTGCGCTTATAAAAGATGGGTGGCAAGTTACTGACGATCCCTTACTAGTTTCTATTGATGAAGGCGAAAAAAGTTTTGAAATTGATCTAGGGGCCGAAAAAGTGATTTCGGCTGAGAAACAGGGAATACGGATAGCAGTAGAAGTAAAGTCTTTTGGTTCCCCATCGATCCTTCATGCTTTTCATGAAGCCTTAGGCCAATACCTTGATTATCGGGATGCTTTGGAAGAAGCAGATATGGACCGAGAAATGTACCTCGGAATTTCTATCGAGACTTATTATCAAATCAGGGCAATCCAATTCCTCAACCGCAGGATAGAAAAATATTCCATGAAAATTTTGGTTGTTGATATAGATCAAATGAATGTACAACAATGGATAAAATAGAGACTTATAGAAAAATAATCTTCGAAACCTTAGAAGAAAAAGCATCCTTAAAATATGCTAATGCGCCTTCTCTCTTTCGACAGTTTATTGTCAGTAGGGACCGAAACACTTTTATCTTACTGGCCTTGGGTTGGGTAGGTAAAAGATATCGACATTCTTTTGTATATCATGTTGAAATCAAGGAAGGGAAAGTGTGTATACATGCAGATAATACAGATGTAGGTATTGCCAGTGTGTTTGTAGATCGGGGGATTCCTCCTCAGGATATCATTCTGACTTTTCTCCCTAATTTTGCTCAGATAGAGTCGGGTTTTGCAGTTGCATCCTGAGATGAATATTTCACGAAATCTTCAGAGTCTCCCCATTTTTTACAACAATATCTTCGTAGCCAACCCAAATAACAAGATATAGCCAATAATATCGGTAAAGGCGGTTATCAGAATCGATGAAGCAACAGCGGGATCTACCCCTAAGCGCTCCAAAACGATGGGCACAAATGACCCTGCCAAACCAGCAATGGTAAGGTTGGAAAACATGGCCAGAAAAATTACCAAGCCAATGATGGGGTTACTGTGCGAAGCAATAGCGATGATAGACGCGAGGGCGCCGATCATCAGCCCATTGATAGCGCCTGTAACCACTTCTTTCAGAATGACGGGAAAGGCCTTATGGGGAGGAATCCCATCTGTAGAAATCCGGCGAATCGTAACGGCTAGGGTCTGAGTAGCCCCATTGCCTGCGACCCCAGCAATGATCGGCATGAAGAAGGCTAAGGTGACCAGGGAATCCAAGGTTTCCTTGAATTGAGAAATAGTGAAGGCCGCAGTACAGGCCGTCACCAAATTGATCAGGAGCCAGGGAATCCGGCTACGGACCGTTTCTGCCCAGCCGCCTCGCAAGTTGGCGTCTTCCGCTACCCCCGCAAAATTCAGCAGATCTTCTGTGCTCTCCTCCTCAATGACATCGAGGATGTCATCGAAGGTCACACGTCCCAAGAGTTTATTATCGCGGTCAATGACAGGCAGGGTCGGCAAGTTATACCGTGCCATCTTTTTTGCGACTTCCTCCTGGTCAGTATCCACTGTGACAGACACGATATCCTGTCCCATGATCTCACTCACCTTGGTGCTTCGTTTGCTTCGAAAAAGGGACTTAAACGTGAGGTATCCTACCAGTTGGTCCTTGGCATTAAGGACATAAATCGTGTAAAAATCTTCGATTTCTTCCGATAGCTTGGCCACCTGCTGAATCGCTTGGAAAGCAGTCATGTCCGTATGAACTGCCACAAATTCGGGGTTCATCAAGCCCCCCGCCGAATCTTCATCATAGGTCAGCAGTTGGCTGATGACCTTCTCCTCCTCATCTGGCACGTGGTGCAGGATGCGTTCTTTGTGGAGATCTGGAACCTGTGCGAGCAAGTCTGTCGCATCATCAGGGTCCAGTTCTATGATCAGATCTGCTGCGGCACGTGGGTGCAGATTGACCAATAACTCACCAGGGTAGGTCTCTTCGTCCATCTCAGCCAAAGCTTGTGAGATGAGCTCTCTGGGCAATTGCCGGACGATGCGCTGCTGTGTTTCTTCATCACAATCTTCAAGGACATCAGCTATTTCAGTAGGATGAAGAAATCCTAGTAACTGGCGGATATGGGCGTTTTTTGACTTGATAAGTCGCTTGACGCGTTCCACGCGATGTTCTCTATCTTTGGTGCGTTCTTGGACCACTGAAGGGAAGATTAGGGAATAATTTTCGAAAAAGCTTTCTCCATGAGGAAGCCCTAAATTAGACAAATTTTTATTAGCTTTGTAACGATATGGTATGCATGCATACTATATTTGTCACATTTTTTAACCAAAACCTCGTGATCAGCACTATCCTATTTCTCATCGTTCTTGTAGCAGGGGGAGGATTGTTTCTCTTCCAGCTTTTACGCGTGCGTAAGAACATTCAACTAGGCCGGCCAGATGACCGTTCCGACCAGCCAACTGCCCGATTCCGCCAGATGCTTTTAGTGGCTTTTGGGCAGCAGAAAATGTTCAAACGTTGGGTGCCTGCGTTGCTCCATGGGATTGTCTATGTGAGTTTTATTGTGATCAATATTGAGGTGTTGGAGATTGTGATTGATGGGATTTTTGGAACGCATCGCGTACTGGGGGCGTTAGGGCCTGTGTATAGTGGACTGATATGGGTAAATGAATGGCTCGCTGCCCTGGTGATCGTCGCCTGTAGCATCTTACTGATTCGTCGCTATGTGTTGAGGCTGAAGCGCTTCAGAGGCCAAGAAATGGCTGAGTCCAAGGGCCTCATTCGCATCCGCAATTATTCCCATATCGATGCCAGCATTATCCTATGGACAGAGATCATCTTGATGTTGGCCTTATTTGCCTTCAATATCGCAGATATTTCTCTTCATCAGCTTTCCAGCGAAACGCTGGCGGGCGCATTCCCAATCAGTCAAGGGCTTGCAGACATGCAATTATTTGGCACGAATGAAACTACTCTGCACCTAATTGAGCGAACAGGGTGGTGGGGGCATATCATTGGTATTTTGGCCTTTCTCAATTTTCTCCCAATCTCTAAGCATTTCCATGTGCTGATGGCTTTTCCCAATGTCTACTATTCCAATACAGGCCTTAAGCCCAAAGGGGAATTGAACAACCTGAGCCAGGTACAGGAGGAAATGAAAGCGATTTTGGATGAGAGTTATACGCCACAAGAAAGCCCTGATGACCCGAAGCGATTTGGGGCTAAGGACGTGACCGACCTGTCCTGGAAGAGCCTGATGGATGCATATACGTGCACAGAGTGTGGGCGCTGTACGGCCGTCTGCCCTGCCAATATCACAGGTAAAAAACTCTCTCCTCGCAAAGTCGTCATGGATGTCAGGGATCGTTTGGAAGAAATTCAAAAATTCAAATTGGTTCCAGGGGAAGATGGCTTGATGCAGCCGAGTTCAGAAATTGAGGGGGCGCAAGAAGCCGCGAGCCATACGCTGTTGGGTGATTTTTATATCACAGAAGAAGAATTGCATGCTTGCACTACTTGCAACGCTTGTGTGGAGGAGTGCCCTGTCAATATTGACCAAGTATCCATAATCGTCGATCTACGACGTCATCTCATCATGGAAGATTCCCAGATGCCCGAAGAATGGGCTATTATGAGCAATAATATCGAAAATAGCGGAAACCCATGGGGCATGCCTGATGCCAGTAGATTTGATTGGAAAAACTAAAGTAGAATTGAAAATTATAGAACTTTCATCATTCATTCATTCTCTCACTCTCCCCACATTTTATCATATACTCATTTTCTCATATAATCATTCTCCCTCATGAACGTCCCATTAATAGCAGATCTTGTAGACGAAGGAAACGCCCCAGAATACCTCTTTTGGATTGGATGTGCAGGCAGTTATGACAGCCGCTATCAGCGCGTGACGCGTGCATTTGCAGAGATTCTGAATACTGTGGGAATAAGCTATGCCGTTCTAGGGCCAGAGGAAACCTGCACAGGTGACCCTGCCAAACGATCCGGAAACGAGTTTCTCTTTCAGATGCAAGCCATGCAGAATATAGAAGTGATGAATGCCTATGAGGTGAAGAAGATCATCACAGCTTGCCCGCATTGTTTCAATACCATCAAGAATGAATACCCAGGGTTAGGTGGAAATTATGAAGTGATCCACCATTCTACTTTTCTCCAACAACTCATCAATGATGGAAAGGTAAAGCTCAAAGGGGGAGGCAGTTTTAAAGGAAAGAAAATCACTTTTCACGACTCCTGTTATTTGGGGCGTGCGAATAATATATATGAGGCACCACGCAAAGTATTGCAAGCGTTGGATGCTGACTTGGCTGAGATGAAGCGATGCCGAACCCGTGGCTTATGTTGTGGCGCAGGCGGTGCTCAGATGTTCAAAGATGCCGAATCAGGGGACAGAGAGGTCAATATTGAACGTACGGAAGAGGCACTGGCGACGGGGGCCAAGGTGATTGCGGCTGCTTGTCCATTCTGCATGACGATGATGAGTGATGGGGTAAAGCACTTTGAAAAAGAAGAACAAGTGAAAGTGCTTGATCTAGCAGAATTGGTGGAAAGTGAAATGGAAAAATAAAAAAACGCCCTGAAGGCGCAAAAATGTGATTGTCGAAAATTGGTTTTTGATAAAGACCTTCTTATCTTACGTATCCCAAAAGCAGTAAACCCGACACGCTCACGAATAAAAAATTATTCAAACCCAAAGCTGTTATTTACATGAGGCCACCCTGTCCGGGTTCAGGGTGGCTCTTTATTTCAACTTCAAGTGCAAACTCAAACTCAAGTGCAAACTCAATAGTATCTCCTTGAACTTGAACTTGAACTTGAACTTGAACTTGAACTTCCCTTACTCCTTATCGACAATTGCGATCAACTCCACATCAAAGATGAGGGTTTTATTGGGAGCAATGCTTTGAGAGCCGCGAGGGCCATAGGCGAGGTTTGAAGGAATATATAATTGATATTTTGCTCCTGGCTTCATCAACTGTAGGGCTTCTGTCCAACCTGCAATAACGCCTGTCACGCCAAATGTGATTGGTTCGCCACGCTTGATGGAGCTATCAAACACTTCTCCGTCGATCAGACGACCTTCGTAATGAACTACTACTTCATCTTCCAAGGTAGGAGATGCGCCTGAACCTTCCTGGATGACCTTGTATTGCAAGCCACTTTCCGTTTCTATTACCCCTTCTTCATTCTTGTTGTTGGCCAAAAAAGCAATGCCTTCTGCTTCATTTTTGGTAGCCATTTCCGCCTGGAAAGCTTGTGATTTTTGATTTACGACCTCAAAAAACTTTTTATTCTGTGCAGCAACTTCCTCTTCAGACATCAATGCACCTTCTTGCAATACATCATCTATCCCTTTGCAAATAGCTGCAGGGTTAAATTCCATACCAATTTCTCCAAATTGATACGCATAAAAAGCCCCCAATGCATACGAAAAACTGTCTACAGAAGCTTTCATTGGATCTTCTGCTGTGACGGGTCTCCCTTGACGCTGGTTAAGTTCCATATCATAAGCTTGTAAGGTGCCCATCAGTTCTTGACGACTTTTAGCCGTTTCGTTAGCGACATCCTCGAATCCCTGATTCATCAGGGCTGTATTGATCGGATTGCCAGGCTGGTTGAGCTGCTTCCCGACTGTATAGGCAAATCCGTAAGAGGTAGAGTCGATAGAAGTCGCCAAATCTGATATATTCGCGCCATCTCCTCCAGATTCATTACATGAAGCCAAAAAGAGAAGCACAGGAATGATTAATAGTAATTTTTTCATAAAAATGTGATGAGTTTCAATTTGGGGAATAAAGGGCCAAAGGTCCGTAAAAACCCCCTTTTGTACAAGTCGGATTTTTCTGCGTATCTTTGACTGGCAAATATTCCTTTTTCACCTACCGCTATTGAAAAGATATTTGCCATGTCTATATCCAATAAAATTCAATTCGAAGGACTTACCTATGACGATGTCCTTCTCTTGCCTGACTACTCAGAAGTCCTTCCCCGGGAAGTAGATACTTCTACCTTTCTCACCCGTGACATCAAACTCAAAATTCCGATCGTCAGTGCGGCGATGGACACCGTGACTGAGCACAAAATGGCTATTGCCATGGCTGCTGGTGGAGGAATAGGGGTCATTCACAAAAACATGACCATCACCCAGCAGGCTGAGGAGGTCAGAAAAGTAAAGCGTTCTGAAAGTGGGATGATCGTCGATCCTGTCACCTTAGAAGCTGAAGCGACCCTTCAAGAAGCCTCTAGGTTGATGGCCGAGCATCGGATTGGAGGGATTCCTGTAGTAGATCAGTGGAAAAAACTGGTAGGGATCATCACCAACCGCGATTTGCGCTTTGAACGCCCTGATGGGCGACTCGTGAAAGAACTCATGACTTCTGAGAACCTGGTGACAGCTCCTCAAGGGACCACATTGGCGCAGGCAGAAGCCATTTTTCGTACGCATAAGGTCGAAAAACTTCCTGTTGTAGATGACGATGGCAAACTGGTAGGGCTGATCACCTACCGGGACATTATCAAAACACAGACTTTCCCTAATGCCTGCAAGGACGAATTGGGGCGCTTGCGTGTAGCTGCAGCCGTAGGGGTAACGGGAGATACCTTTGACCGCGTGACTGCATTGATCAAGGCAGGGGTAGATGTCATCATCATCGACACGGCTCACGGTCATTCGAGAGGAGTGATAGAGACGGTAAAAGAAATCAAAAAGGCTTTTTCCCACACGCAATTTATTGCAGGGAACATCGCTACCGCTTCTGGTGCGCAAGCCCTCATCGACGCAGGCGTCGATGGCATCAAGGTGGGCGTCGGCCCGGGCAGTATCTGCACGACCCGTGTGATCGCAGGGGTAGGGGTCCCACAGCTCTCAGCTGTGCTGGAAGCTGCTAAATCTGCTCAGAAAGCGGGCATTCCCATCATCGCTGATGGGGGGATCAAGTATTCTGGCGATATGGTCAAGGCGCTCGTTGCGGGCGGGAGCTCTATCATGGCTGGTGGCCTGTTTGCTGGAACGGACGAAAGCCCAGGAGAGACAGTTCTCTATGAAGGCCGCAAGTTCAAACAGTACCGAGGCATGGGATCGATAGAAGCCATGAAAGAAGGGAGCAAAGACCGCTACTTCCAAGATGCCGAAGATGATCTCAAGAAGCTCGTGCCTGAAGGCATTGTGGGTCGAGTGCCATATAAGGGTTCCGTCAACGAAGTGCTCTATCAAATGATGGGCGGCTTACGTGCAGGAATGGGATACTGTGGGGCCAAAGACATCGCTACCCTTCAGCAGCGCCATTTTGTGCGTATCACGGGCGCAGGACTGCGAGAGAGCCATCCGCACGATGTGCAGATTACGAAGGAAGCGCCAAATTATTCGGCGAGATAGGGGGAGAATGAGAGAATGAGAGAATGAGAGAATGATAGGATGATAGGATGATAGGATGATAAAATGAGAGAATGAGGGTTCATGGAATTCTTTTATAATCTCCTCGGAACCAGGTTTTGGGGCTGAGACTGGGGTCGTCATTTCCATAATACCCCCATCCCAAAATCGTATAAGAGCTGTCCAAAACGGTTTCTTGAAAGTATTCAATCTTGAGTGGATCTTTTATGTCTCGCTGCCAGATGATGGTATAGGAAAAAGGCAGGCTCCCTGTATGGACCACCTGCTCGTCAGGTTTATTGACCACACACCACAATTGCCCATTTTCCACTTTATTTTCTCCTTCACTTTCCACGATCTGCTGGCGGCCTTGCCCATCGGTATAGGTATCAGTGATGTGTACTTTTTGTAAAAAAGGAGTTTCAGAAGTGTATTGTTGCGTAACAGAAATTGTCAATTCTTCTTGAAGGGGCAGGGTAGCAAACAGGCTATCATTGAGGGAAAAGGCGCGACTCTTAGCTCTTTGTCCTAGCGTATCTCGGTAAACATAAAAAGTGCCTTGCCACTTTCCATCCAGTGATTTGAACACATTCGCAAAGGGCTGATCAGCCTCGGTGGGTTCATAAGGCGCTGACACCTTGGTGTTTTGCTGAGTCTTGCAGCCTGCAAGCAAGGTCAGGAGGAGAATTAGGAGATTTTTCATCAAAAACAAGATGGAAAGATTATACCAGAGAAAAAAAGACCTCGGAGTAAAAAAGACATTGGAGGATTAAATCAGGATAATGGTTAGCATCCTCCAATGTCTTTTTTATTTATCCACGCTGCCTATAAGTATTATCCAGCGTTTTCCTTAAAAAGCATTTCATTTACCTCAATCCCTAAATAATGAAAAAACACCTACGTTTTACCCCCTTTCTATTCGTCATTACCTCTTTCTTATCTTTTCAACCCCTCCTTTCCCAAACCAATAACTGGGCACCCATAGGAGCAGTGTGGCACTACGATGCCTTTGGACGCAATTTTTGTTTTTTCCCTTGGTTTGAAGGCTACTTCACCATGGAGTCGGTACGTGATACGCAGATGCTTGGGAAAACAGTACGCGTCATCGAACGCCGTCATGGAGGAGGCTTAAAAATACAAGAAAGAGACTTCTTGATGTATGAGGATAGCGGCAAGGTGTATTACTACCATGATTCCTTAGCCCAATTCATGTTGCTTTATGATTTTGAAGCAAAAGTTGGGGATACCCTGGTACTGCGGACAGATACAGCCAGTTATGGCTTTGATTATTATCATTATTCCTCCCTCAGTTTTCGCGTGGATACTGGATGGGCCGTGACCATTTCACAGATAGACACCGTTCAGATGGCTGGTCAACACCGAAAAAGGTATGTGGTTGATCCTGTCGATTTGGAGCACAGGGGTGATTACTATGGATTCTGGGATGGTACTGTCATTGAGGGGATTGGGCATTTGGGCAATATGTTTGGAGGACCATTGGTTATTAGCCTCTGTGACCATATCGGCAAGCTACGCTGCTACCAGGACAGCAACGGCAGCGTCAATTTCACTTCGCGACCGTGTGATTATGTGCCTGTACCTGGCGTAGGCATTGAGGATGAGCTAGCTGAAACAGGTTTTCGCATACAATCATCCCTTGAGACTGGCAGTTTTTTTGTAGCAATAAGCCATAGTCAGCCTTATTCGCAGGTCGAATGCCGCCTCTATACCCTGACTGGTCAGCAGGTCAAAACCTGGGCCAGGCAGATGGATAACCAAGGCAACTGGCGTGGAATGGTTCCAACACATGAGCTTGCACCTGGCAGCTATTTAGCTACTTTGCTGCTCGAAGGGCAACAAAAAGCTGCTAAGCTCGTGGTTGTGAGGTGATTGGCAAATTCCTATATTGGCCGCTGAAAGTGTAATTCCGCTAACAAATAAGATGATTCGTCATCTTTTTGTGTAATTTTACACCCTATTTTTCCTTTGCTCACTAATCAAAAGCTTTCCTATTAGCTAACGCACCCGCATGAATACACCCCGCCCATTTTTGCTTGCTTGCTTGTCTATTTTTCTATCATTTACCCTTTTTGCCCAGCAATCCGTTCCCAATCAGTTCATTACTTATGATCAGTTTTTGAAGGAATGTATTGATTTTAAAAAACAGACCAATATCCAGGAAGTCTGGGTTGTCCATTTCTGGGCTGACTTTGATGGGAAATCGATGGAGCAAATCAGGCCGATCAAAGCCCTGTTTGATCGCTACCAGAACAAACCTGTTCGTTTTGTAAGTGCTTCGATTCAGAAAGTACATGCCAACTGGATGAAATCCCTGAAACGCCATAATATGCCCTGGGAGCAGCTTAATATCCCACGGGAAGATGACCTCAGCTTCATCAAGCGTGCCTTCCGATACGGTTCTCTGCCAGCCCTATTTGTCGTAGACCAGCAAGGCATGGTCCGTCGGATGAAGGACGTAAACGAACTTCAGACATTTCTCCAAACCGCTACCACTCGCCTGCCAGATCGCCCTTATTATAAAGCGTCGGGGACCTCTATCTCCAATGTAGGTTCCAATAATAGCTCGAATGCCAACACCAATAATGGAAATGATACGCCCAATGATGATGGGTGGGTCATCCATGTAGTACAGCCTGGTGAGACGCTATTTGGTCTCTATAGAAAATATGGGGTGAAAGTGGATGAAATCAAACGGCTCAATGGACTTACTGATAATACCATTAAGGTGGGCCAGCGGTTGAAGATCAAAAAATGAGGGTTATCAAAGCCTTTCCTGGTAGCCGTAAATTAAGCTTACTTTTACTTTTTCATCAACCTACCATGCAGATGCATTCCACGTTTCTGACAAGTTTCTGCCTATTCCTCTTGGTAGGATTTTTCGCTTGTGGGGACGACAGTATCCCTCCCCAGCCTGTGGAAGGAACCATTTATTTCAATGGAAAAATCTATACGGTCAATCCCAATCAGCCTTGGGCAGAGGCCGTTTATGTCAAAGATGGCGTCATTCAGTTGGTAGGAACTGACGAAGCTACGGTAAATGCAGCCCCTGAAGGCGTTGCTCAAATCGATCTACAGGGTGCCTTTATGATGCCTGGCATCCACGATGTACATATGCACCCATTGGAAGCCTCTTCCAATAATTTTCATTTCACAGTAGATGAGAATGAGGAGGACCCTGAAGCGTATCAGGATGATGTAGAAGATGCGATACAAAATAACCCTGGTACTGGCTGGCTCCTCGGTTGGGGCCATCGCTTGTCAACGGTATTAAATGCCCTCAGGCCCCCTGTTGAGATATTAACAGAAGTGGCCCCTAATCGCCCTGTGGCTATCATGGAGCAGACTTCTCATTCGATTTGGTGCAATGCAAAGGCACTAGAACTGATGGGCATTTCCATGGCTTCTGCCAACCCTGTAGGCGGCATCATCATGCGCGACAGTACAGGTGCGCCAAATGGCTTGCTAATGGACAATGCGGGCAATCTCTTGATGGAATTGGCCTTGCAACCTGCTGCTTCAAGTGAGCAAAACGACTATCAAGGGTTGATCGACTTTGGGTTGCCAGAATTGGCTGAGCATGGCATTACGTCTATATGTGACGCCAGAACCTATTGGAAGAGAAATCACCACAAGGTATGGCAACGCATCGCTGACGAAGGAAAACTCACAGCGCGTGTCAATCTCGGCCTTTGGGCCTATCCGATGGAAGATGATGCCTCCCAGATCGCTACCATCAGGTCACTCTATAGAAATGATGCCAATAGCCTGCTCAAGATCAACCAGGTCAAGCTATACAGCGATGGCATTATCCACAATACCACAGCCGCCATGCATGCGGACTATTTGGTGGATTATTTTGGAAATACGCCTAATAATGGATTGAACTATTTCACCGAAAAACGCATCTCCGACTATATCGCGCAGCTCGAAGGCACAGGCTTTGACTTTCATATCCACGCCCTCGGCAATCGCGGCATCCACGAAGCGCTAAACGCCATTGAGGAAAGTGGTTCCGCGAACGGAAGGCACCGCCTGACCCACGTCGAATTTCTCGACCCCGCAGATTATACACGTTTTGCACAGCTCAACGTCACGGCCGACGCGCAAGTCGCAGGCGACTTCACCAACCCCAGCCAATGGTTTGGCAATGCTTACCTCGTGGGCACAGCCCTTTCGGATAATTTCATCCCCCTCAAAAGCCTCAAAAATGCCCAGGCGCGTATCACCCTGAGCAGTGACTGGGATGTAAGCAGTGTGAATCCCTTTGTGGGCCTGCAACATGCCGTAACCCGTGTCCCTCAGGAACTGAGCCTGGAAGAGGCCATTCAGGCCTATACCCTCAATGCTGCCTATGTCATGCGCCAGGAAGACAAGGTCGGATCAATAGAAGTTGGGAAAGAAGCCGATCTGATCGTTCTCGATCGCAATCCTTTTGACCTCCAGCCAACCCAGATCAGCAAAATCAAGGTCGTGGAGACTTATCTTCAGGGGCAGCTGGTATATGAGCAATAATTATTGATTGCAGAACAAGGATTGAAGATGTACCACAGCCATTTTTTCTTCATCAATAATCAATCAATTACTAATCAATAATCTCCAATGCCTCTCCCCTACATCACCGCGATCGGTGGGCTGCTCGTCGACATCAAGACATGGCCAGAAGCCCTGCTACTTCCGCATGACTCCAACCCAGGAAAGATCGAGATCTTTCCTGGCGGCGTAGCGCGGAACATCGCGGAGAACCTGGCGCGATTGGAGGTGCCTTGTCATTTATTGGGAACAGTGGGGAGGGATGATTTTGGTAAAACCTTGATTGATGAAACGAGAAAAACAGGCGTTCAAGTAGACCATATTGCCCAATTAGCTGGTAAGCCTACGGGCCTCTGTGTGAGTGTATTTGATGAAAAGGGCGAATTGAATATAGGCATGGCGGACTTATCGACCATCGCCGAAACCAGCGTAGCTTATCTCAAGGAAACGGAATCCATTTGGCGCCATAGCCACTTGATCGTCGCAGACACCAATCTGCCCATTCCCACGCTTCAATACTTGATCCAACAAGCCAACCAGGGTGGCATTCCCACCCTGATAGACCCTGTCTCCATCCAATTGGCGCCAAGGCTGCTACAACTCAAAGGCGTCATTGACTTCTTGACGCCCAATCAAGCAGAGTACGAAGTGATTCGTGAACTCGCCAAAGGGCTTGCAGTGAAGCATTGGTTGGTTTCAAATGGGGAAAAAGGGCTTTCGCATATCTCGTATGAGACTTCTCAGACGTATCATTACCCTGCTCACCCTACCAGAGTTGTTGATGTGAACGGCGCAGGAGATGCCTTTATCGCAGGATTTATTTATGGAAATTATCATGGACAAAGTCACGATATTGCGGTCCATTATGGCCTCGCTGCAGCAGCCCTTTGTTTACAGTCGCCACATTCTGTGGCGCATACATTGACACCTGAAGTGTTAAAGGCCTTTTCTACGGGAAAAGGCCAGGCCGAGTAGTCTTAACCCTAACGCTATGTACCTAGATTATTCCACTGAAATAACAGAAGCAAAAAAAACAGGCCAGCCCATCGTGGCATTGGAATCGACGATCATCGCGCATGGAATGCCTTATCCCCAAAACCTTGAAACAGCGCAGCGTGTCGAGCAACTGATTCGGGATGAAGGCGCTGTGCCTGCGACCATGGCCATCCTTCATGGCCGTGTCAAGGCTGGCTTAGACACAGACGATCTCCATTACCTCGCTACGGCGAAAGGTATTGCGAAGGCGAGTCGTAGAGATTTGCCCATCCTGATGGCCCAGGGAAAAAGCGCAGCGACCACGGTCGCCGCAACGATGATCTGCGCGCAAATGGCAGGGGTTCGCATATTCGCGACGGGTGGGATCGGCGGCGTGCATAGGGGCGGTGCCGATACCTTCGACATTTCTGCTGACTTGCAGGAACTGGCGCGGACCTCGGTGGCTGTAGTATCTGCAGGGGCCAAGGCCATCCTGGACCTCGAGCTGACGCTCGAATACCTGGAAACGCATGGCGTTCCTGTGATCGGCGTAGGCACGGACGACTTTCCAGCTTTCTATAGCCGCAGCAGTGGAATAGCTGCGCCTTATCGACTCGATACGCCAGCGGAAATCGCGGCGATGCTGCGCATGAAGTGGGAAATGGGGTTGGAAGGGGGCGCTTTGATCGCAAATCCTATCCCTGAAGCAGCTTCTTTGCCCCGAGAACAAATTCAACAAGTCATCGATCAATCCATACAAGAGGCTGAGAGCCAGGGGATAAAAGGCAAAAAACTTACGCCTTTTCTGTTGGCGCGGATCGCGGAGATCAGCGCAGGCAAAAGCCTGGTTTCCAATATCGAATTGGTGTACCATAATGCGCGACTGGCGGCGAAGATCGCCTGTGCGATGTGATGGAATTAATTTTGAATGATTGAATGCTCGCCCTGAGCCTGCCGAAGGGTTGAATTTTGAATGATTTATTGGCCCAATAAAATTCGATCGATCTGCTCAGTGACGCTGTCTTCATCAGGCGCTTTTGCTTTGGCGACGGCTACTTGTCCATTGCGATCTAGTATCATAAAATGGGGCGTTTCTGTCACACCATAACGCTTCAATAAACTAGAGCCTGGTTTTGTCAAGATCAACAGCCCACTGTTCATCACTTCGGGTTTGTCACGGATAAGGGCAGGCAGCCCATTTCCCTTTTCGTCTACATATACAAATAAGACCATGACACGACCGTCTGCGTATTTTCGCTTTGCCAGACGACGGGTTGCGTTCAGTTTTCCCAGTGCCAAATTGTGATAAAATTGTACGTAGGTGACTCTTCCCTTGAAGTATTCAAGCATCTGATCGAAAGCGGCTTCACCTTCCAAGGCAATCGCGCCTCGGCGTGCATTGAACGCGCGAAACTGTTCGTCGAGGGGCATGTGCTGTTGCAGGTCAATAGCTATCTGCTGTTCTAAGGGAGTCGCTTTCAACTGATTATACCCTTGCCAAAAATCGGGATCAAAAGGAATGTTCAATAACTGCTTAGCCGAAGGCTCTTTTCCATTAATCGGCTGATAATCATCCATTTGTAATTCCGAAACCATGAAGTCGATGTGATGAAAATGGTCTTGTTTGCTTACCACCCGCCCATCTGATTCTTGTAGCTCATGATGTCTTTTGCCTTCATTCCGCATGTGGCTGAGGTAGTAATAAGCGCCTGCTTTTTGGTAATGCGTCGTATGGTGTTCTGTGTACTGAGTTACGGCAGAGAAAGGTCCTTCGCTCCCATATACATTTTGCCTGATGGTGAAATCAATTTTTACAAATGCCAAATCATCCGCCGAGATATACAATAAACCAGAATAGTTTCTAGGTTTTTCCTTTTGGGGTTGAAAACCAATGACATAGACCCAGTGTCCATCGAGGTAGGTGGTGTCCTTATAATGGAAGAGATATAACTCAGGGTGCCGCGTAAGGGGATTTTTATAACTCACCCAATCTCCCATGAGCATTTTATTGAGGGAAATCGGCGCGTGAGATTGGGCATAAAGGCGGGTGAAGTCGAAGCTCCTGCGAAGTTGCTTCACCTCCAGGCCGGTACGCTGGGTAGGCCATCCAACCGGCTTCTTATGGCCTTTCTGCTCCTGAACCGTTACTGCTGCCTCGATCAGGCGCCCGTAAACCTTGCCTTCTTTGCAGTAATGTCGATAAAAGGTATTGAGGGTATAAGGGGTGGGAGAATAATTTTGGGGAATTTGTTCAAAGGCCCGTTTCACCAATTCTGGCGCCGTCAGGCGCGTATAGCTGATCAGCACATCGTCCAGGGCATAGGGTTGTTCGGTCAAGGCCAATTGAAGGTTATTGCCCTTTAATGCTTGAAGCTGCCAAATCCCAGTCTGGTAGCCTATGCACGACACCACCAAGCTTCGCTTTTCACGGATAAAGCGACCTTTGATCAAGAGTTCAAATTCTCCGTCCTTATTGGAAAGTGTGCCTTCCATTAGGGAGTCTATGCGAAGACTCGCATAGGGAATGGGTGCCTGAGTGGCTGCGTCGAGGACTGTTCCTCGGATGTGTACAAAGTCGCCTTTTTGGGCGGAAAGAAGGAGAGGGAGGAAGAAGAAAAGGAGGGAATGTAGCCTTTTTGAGGCGTAAAAAGTTTTCTTCAACCTGTTACGCCTCATGTCAAACGCACGTTTTTTTACCATTAATAATTAGTCAATTTATCAATCTATAATCTTCACCCTTCCTCCAATTCAAACGCTGTCTCAGCCACGATCTGCCCATTGATTTGGAGAGAGACTTTGTGCGTACCAGGGTAATAACGCCTGGTACTGATGGGGCGTATGGCCTGGCGCTTTTGCAGTTCCAAATGTCCGTAGGCAGGCAGTGTTTTTTGGGTTAATTTAAAGACTTTGGCGAAGGTGCTGCCATTGGCCTTGACGAGATGAATGATGTAGTCAATCATGAGGGGCTGCTCGGCTTTGCTATTGCTTTCAAGCTCGATATCGAGTTGTAGGGTCTCGCCCAGTCGTAACACCTTCGGCGTTACAGAAAATAGCGTCACCGTCAGTTCCGCTCCCCCAAATCCCAAGATGGCCAAGGCCCTGGGATGCCCCGCTTTGATGAGGCTCCGCAAAGCATGGCGAACCATCCACATGCGTTCATCTGAGGCTCCTTCCTTCCATCGTTCGAGGAGGTCCAACACCATTTCAGGATGGTCCTTGGTGAGGTCGTTGAGGTTATTGGCGACAGAGCGGCGCACGTATAGCTCGGGATCGTCCTTGAGCTTCTCCAATAAAGCGATGACAGGCGCAGGGTCTTTGATAAACGGATGGAGGCGAATGCCCCAGGGAAGGCGGGTGCGGGTTCCTTCGCTCACCAGCCGCCGCACATGCAGGCTCTCATCCATAGCCCATTGATGAAGGAGCGGTTCCATCTGCGCCTGATAGCGAAGCAGGTATGGACGAATGGCCCATTCGGCGGTAAAGCGCTGGGTGACTTCGTAGAGGCCTCGAATAGAGGCTTCGTAGTGGTCGTGGCCATATTCCTCAATGAAGTGCGCCACGGGCCAAAACTGAAAGCCAGAATTGGTGAGGTCGCGGTCATCTGTCAAGGGGGCTTCCAGAGTCGCCAGCAGCAGATCTAGCGCTTTGGGGTAGGATTCGGGCAAAAAGTCGCGGTAGGCGACGGCAATATGCGCGACGCGCGCTTTGAGTTCGAGGGCTTCTAGTCCGTTCAATACTTGCTGGACAAACCCTTTTTGATCCAAACCGGGATAAGCCGTTTTTAGTCTATCCGCCAGGCCATTCGCCATTTTTTCATCAAAATAATGTTTAAGGGGGGTATATTCGCTCATAAGGGATAGGAGAAATAAAAGTAAAAATGAAAATCAAAATGAAAGTATGAACTAACTTGCAGAAGTTTATCATGGAATTTAGCTAAAAATACCATCTTTTCGCTTAAAAAAATAGTATTTACGCTTTTGTTTTTGGTGAACATAACCATCGCACAAACAACTGCCGAGCAGGTCTCAACGCTCTGTGATGCGGTATATGACCACAACCAATTCAACGGGGTGGCTCTGGTAGTCGAGGGCGGTACTGTAGTTCACCGAAAGGCCTATGGATGGGCAGATGTAGCGAAACAAAGATTGCTTGAGCCTAGGTCTTCTTTCAATATTGGAGAGCTCTCCAAGCAATTTACGGCCGTTGGCATTTTGCTCTTGCAAGCCGAAGGCAAGCTCGGGCTGGACGAGGATGTCTCGCATCATTTGACTGAACTGCCGTACCAGAATATTCGCATTCGTGATTTGCTCTACCACACGGCAGGACTGCCAGACTATATGGAAATCGGTGAGCGCTACTGGGATGCTTCGCGGCCCCTCAATAACCACGATGTATTGGCCTTATTTGCCCAGTACGAGCCTGCTTTGCTTTTCCCTCCGGGACGGCAGTTTGCTTATAGTCACACGGGATACGCATTGCTCGCCATGCTCATTGAGCGCATCAGTTGGCAGTCTTATGCTGACTTCATGAAGTCGCGCATCTTTGCCCCGCTGGGCATGGCAGATGCTTTTGTCTATCGCCCTGACGAACCTAATTTCCCCACTTCAACTGCCCAAAGTTATTATTTGACCTTGGGGAAAGCCTTTGTTGAAGAACCCCTTTCCTACTTAGATGGCGTTGTGGGCGATAAAGGTATTTATGCTTCGGTGGATGATTTGTACCGTTGGGTAAAAGGGCTAACGGATACTTCTTTTCTGGCATCAGAATCCTTCTCCTTACTTTTTGAATCAGGGAAACTTGCCGATGGCACGCCTACGCACTATGCGTTGGGGTGGGTAACTTTGCAGGCGCCAGCAGCCTATTATCACGACAGCAAATGGCTGGGTTACCATGCTACCATGATCTATTATCCGCCCACAAATCACCTGATCATCCTCCTTTCCAATCGCAAGGATCGCGTTGTCGCCATCCAGCGTAAAATCTCCCGCGTCCTCGCGGGCCAAAAAGCAAACCGCCCCTGGAGTAGTCTCAAGGAGCGGTTGACGCGTGGGCGGTTCAGGAAGAGAATGATTAGATGATAAGATGAGAAAATGATAAAATAGAAAAACTCCTCCCATTTTCTCATCTATTCATATACTCATTTAATCATTTCCCCTATTTCACCACCAAAATCGAGCTAATCTGGCGGATATTATTTAGGTCAGAATAGTCGTATTGGTACAGGCCATCCTCTCCAATCATCAAGAGAATATTTTCTAACGGAATGACATCCATCGCATGGATATCGCCATAGTGTGCGAGTTGGTTGAAGCTGATTCTCATGGGGTCTTCTGCATCGAAGACTTTTAAGCCGTCATTTCCATCACAGATAAACAAGGTCCCATTGCGGATGCCCAGCCCTGCGGGGTTAGTCATATTGTAAATCGCGAGGCGACTGGGGTTGGCAAGGTCGGTGATGTCGATGACATGGAGCTGATTGGCTGTACCTGGGCAGCCGTTGCCTGAGCGGAGGGTGACGTAGGCTGTATTGCCTTCGATGGCGACTGGGTCACAGTTTCTCATGTGCTGAAATTCAGAGACAAAGGAGGGGTTGTCAGGATTGACGAGGTCATAGATAAACATGCCTGTCTGGCTGCCGATGAAGAGGTTTTCTTTGTATGGGAAAATGGTTTCGATACCAAAGCCTACGTTGGTTCGGTTGGCGAGGACGGGATTGGTGAGGTCGTCTATATTAAAGGAAACAAGGTCCTGATCGGTGACGACGTAGAGGCGGCTGCCTGTGATGGCAAATCTGGCCATCGATCCGCCTACGCCTTCCGGCGCATTGGCAAAAGACTCTACGCCAGTAGTACTGCCACTACTTGCATTAAAATCTACCGTAGGGCTAACAAGTCCGCTAGTAGTGGAAGAAAAAAGAACAAACTCATTGCGGGTAGCCAATGAAGACGAGCAGTCAACATTTTCAGTCACTTCTTTAGCGACCCACTCCTTCACTACCCCAAGGGTTGGATCAAGTGGTGCGCCATTTTGCCAGTTATCATAGGGGAAAACATCCTGCACGCGGCTGACAAATTGTGCTTGCATTGGGTCAGAGATGTCTATGGACAGGAGGTCCATATAAGCATCGGCATAGATGATATTGCCTTTGACAGCGAGGTCGCGGATGCCTAGCACTTTGATGAAGGCAATGTTTTGAGGGGCATCGGGATTCAGGTTATTGATGACATGGATACCTTCATTGAATTCTGAAATGAAGATGTAGTTGTTCCAATAATAGATTTTGCCGGGGTGTTTGAGGTCACGTGGTGCTTCTGATCCGATGGATTTGCGCATCTCCTCAAAGCTGATGTATACAGGCTCTAGAACTGTATAGGTCACTGTCTGATTGCAGATGTCCTGGACACAGCCAGAAAGAAATAGCAACAAGCTTGAAACAAATAGTAGAGTAGTTATTTTTTTCATCATAAAAAGGAATTAGTGGTTAATTTTGAATGGAACTTTTACACAGGTTAATATCATTCTAAATTGCGTAAAAAGTCATGCTAATAGGAACCATATAAGGCATATAAGAACATTTAAGAAAACCGTCTTTTTTGAACTTATATGCCCTTAAATGTCTTATATGGTTCAACAAATGCCCCTAAGTCTAAAGTGTACTATCATACAAATGACGAACGAGCATACAAAACTGCTGCATTTAACTCAAAACTCAGAACCCAAAACATAAAACTTCCTCCTATGACTTCAAATACCTGGTTTTTTTCGATCAAAACACCCCTTAATCCAGCGCAAGAAAGCGCATTGCAGACGGACTTTGATCGCTTCACAGCGAGCTGGAAGTCTCACGGGGCTGACGTATCTGGGGGGGTATCTGTGAAATATCATCGATTTGTGATTGTCCAGTCGGACCCAAGAGAAGACCGCCCTTCGGGCTGCTCGATTGACAGCATGCGCAAGACAGTGGAGGGGATTTTGGCACATCACCAGATCGAATGTGTGGACGCTGGACATGTGTTTTTCAGAGATGGAGCAGGGCAAATTGCCTTTGTGAATTTTCGCGAATTGCCGCAATGTGTAGCGGATGGGACCCTGACCGCTGGAACTCTCATTTTTGATCATACCTTGTCGCAGACTGATGACCTCAATCGCTGGGAAGTGCCCTTGGTGGAGACATGGGTGAAGCGTTATTTGCCCGTAGCAGATCGGACGTAGGGGGAAGAGATTGATGAATGTCGAACAAGGATTTATGATTTTTGAAGGAAAGAGAAAGAGTCTTATCCCTTCATCAATCCTTGTTCATCCCTTCGGCTAAGCTCAGGGCAAACAATCGATATTCTGAAATCTTTTGGCTAATCATTTTTTTTCATCCGAGAGATTTCATCTCGGAGTTTGGCAGCTAGTTCATAATCTTCCCTGCCCAGCGCCTCTTCCAACAAGGAATTGAGCTTGCGGAGATTATCGGGAGATGATTTGATACTAGAAACTTCTTCTTCGCCTTCGAGAGGGTCGGATTTTTCTACTTCAGCAAGCGAAAACTCTCCTTCATCATCGGCGTATTCCTGCCCTTCTTCTTCCTCCTCATCTATGATGATTCCCGCTTCATCTAGCACATTTTCATATGCATAGATAGGTACTTTAAAACGGACGGCGATAGCGACTGCATCACTAGGGCGGCTATCTATCTCATGTATTTCCCCATCATTTTCCAGAATCAACCTCGCATAGAAGATCCCTTCATGGAGATCGTTGATCACGATCTCCATGAGAGAAATATCAAAATGTGTGGCTAGATTATAGATCAGGTCATGGGTCATGGGCCGGTTGGTCTTGATGCTCTCCAACTCAAGCGCAATCGCCTGTGCTTCCGCCCCACCAATAATGATAGGCAGGCGTCGACTTCCTTCGCTCTCTCCCAGCACCAGCGCATAATGCCCGATCTGTGAATGGCTAGATGAAAGGCCAATAATGTCTAATCGAATTTTCTTCACGCTAGATTAAACTTACACTAATATTATGAAAAAACCATGCGCCAAGAAAATTTATACCGCTGCTTTGGCCGCGCGTATAGCCGCATTGAGTTTGGGGACAACCTCAAAAAGGTCCCCTACGATTCCATAGTCAGCTACTTTGAAAAAAGGAGCCTCAGGGTCTTTATTGATCACAACAATGGTCTTGGAAGAGCTCACGCCGGCCAAGTGCTGGATCGCTCCAGATATGCCGATGGCAATGTAGAGGTTGGGGGCAATTTGGATACCTGTCTGGCCTACGTGCTCATGGTGAGGTCTCCAGTCCATGTCTGCAGTAGGTTTGGAGCATGCGGTGGCAGCTCCTAGGAGCTCGGCCATTTCTTCAATAATGCCCCAGTTTTCGGGTCCCTTCATCCCTCTTCCCGCTGATACGACGGTATCTGCTTCTGTAAGCGAAATGCCTTCGGAGGCTTTAATGATCTCTTTGGCGATGGCGTCAAAGTTTTCCTCAGACGCACTGAAGTCGGCGGAGATGACCTCAGCTGTTACAGGGTTTTCAGTTATTTGATAGGAGTTTCCCTTAACTGTAAGGACAACTTTGTCATTATCTGTGCGGAAACTCTGTACGCCTTTTCCAGAATAGGAGAGGCGCAATGCTTTGAATCCATCTGCTGGATCCACCATGCTCGTCACGCCTGAGATAGGCGTAGCTCTCAGCTTCACCGCTACCCGTGGGGCTACTGCACGGCCATTATAACTTTGGGTCATGACGACCGCTTTGGCATCTATTTTTTTAGCTACATTAGCTATGGCAGCTGCATAAGCGGTATTGACAAAAGCATTGAACTTCTCATCCCTAACATCATATATGTTGGATACCCCATATTTTCCGAGGCTAGCTAGCGCTTCTTCACTTACTTGGCCTACGGAGACAGCAGAAAGGGTCGTTCCCATTGCTTGTGCCAAATCATAGGCATAGGTGGCAGCTTCAAAAGTGGCTTTTTTAAACGTTCCTTGAGCGTTTTCGGCAAAAAGTAATACGGACATAAGTAATATTTTATCAAATAATTCCCTTTTCAATCAGATTGTCAATCAACTTCTCAGGTGCATCCGCATCGATATAGACGGTATCGCCCTTGGCAGGCGGATAGGAGAAGGAAGTGGTAGCCAATTGCTCTTCGGCATTTGCGCCAGAGATGACTGCCAATGGCTTTTTCCGGGCAGCCATGATGCCACGCATTTTGGGGATACGCCACTCTGCCATTCCTTTTTGACAGCTGACTACGATTGGAAGCTGACTTTCTACAACTTCGACACCTCCATCGACTTCCCGCTTGAGAGTCACAGCCCCTTCTTCCCCTAATTGCATGTCCGTAGCAAATGAGACAAATGGCATGCCTAGCATCTCTGCTACAAGGCCAGGGACCATGGCACTATTAAAATCAATGGACTCTTTGCCCATAAAAATAATATCAAACTCTCGCGGCTCGGCATATTCTGCTATTTCTTTAGCAACTTGATAAGAGTCCAAAGCAGGTTTATCTACCCTCACGGCGCTTTCCGCGCCGATCGCCAATGCTTTGCGCAAAGTGGCTTCCACCTCTTTCCCGCCAACTGAAAGTGCCGTAATTGATACTTGTTTCCCTTCTTTTTCCTGAAAATCCAATGCGCGGGAAAGGCCATACTCATCATAGGGATTAATGACAAAAGTGACCCCAGTTGAATTGAGCGCAGAACCGTCTTCTTGGAATTGGATTTTGGTGGTAGTATCAGGGACGTGACTGATACAGACTAAAATTTTCATAAATTACCAGACAATTATTTTTTGCGCAAAGTTACAAAAAAGCACCAACATTTCACCAATGGAATCTGTGATTCTCAAGCGTCTTTTTTCTTTCCTCGAAAAAGACCCCAATGACGCCTTTGCCCTCTATGCGATTGCCTATGAATACGCCAAGGCTGGCCAGCACGATCTGGCCATCAAATACTTTCTGGAATTAAAGGATAAACATCCCGATTATGTCGGTTTGTATTATCATTTGGGCAAATCATTTGAATTGACCGACAAAGCGGATGATGCTGAAAAAACCTACCGAGAAGGGATGAATGTCGCCCGTCAGCAGGGAGAATTTCACCCGCTGAGTGAATTGCAAGGCGCCCTCAATCAGCTCTTAGGGCTTGATTATGAGGATTAAGAAGTTCTGGGTTTTAGGTTTTGTGTTTATTCAAGGTTGAATTGTTGGGTTAAGTAAAAATAATAAACAAGGAACAAGGAAGCCAAAAGTATTACTCTGTCATGGATCGCTAGTTGTTTCTTCCCTTTTCACTTTTTTATTTCTTGTTAGTTATTTGGACTTATCGAAAGCCAAGAATTGTAAATGAATTTCAACTACACCTTTCAAAATTGAAAGAACTCTAGGCTTTAGATTGAGGTATGGACAATCGATAAAACCTAGAACATAAAACTTAAAACCTAAAACCTTCTTTGTATCTTTGCCGCCTATTATGAAAAGACATGTTATCCTACATATAGAAGGGGTCCCCAACCCCAATGCCATCAAGATCGTCCTTGAAAATGGCATGCTCGTGGACCAGCCGTATGAATTTACGGATGTCATAGATACGGCGAGTTCGCCGCTGGCGCAGAAACTGATGATGTTTCGCTATGTCAAGCGAGTGATGCTCAATCAGAACTATGTCACGATCGTCAAAGACCCCAAAAAGAAACTTGATTGGGAAGATGTGTTGTATGACCTAAAATCAATCATTCAGCAGCACTTGGCCGATGATGAGCCTATCATTTATATCGGCAGCGATGGCAATAAGCATAAAAAAGACGACGAAGTAGTGCCCAAAATGGTCACGGATGTCCTCAATAAATTTGTGCGGAATGCGGCTCAAGAAGACGGCGGAGACATCCTCTTCGAAGCTTATGACAATGGGGTGCTCACCCTTTCCATGCGTGGTGCTTGCCACCAATGCCCCCACATCCATCAGACCATCAAAGATGGCGTAGAACCCGTCTTACGGCAGTTTGTGCCAGAGATCAGAGAGGTGAAGACGGTGTAGAGGCTTGAAGAGTGATTTCAGACTGACGAACAAGGATTGAAGATTTAAGAAATAAAGAGGTCCTTTTCCCTTCTTAAGACATTTGCACTTGTGCGTCGGCGACTGTATGGACGGGGAGCTGACAAGCATGCCCTTCACATACATAGATCGTCGCCTGATCGGTAAATCGATTTTGGAGAATAGGCAATTCGCTAGACGATTTTGCGCCAGCAAAGAGACGATTGGGCGCATAGTCCCCTTCGAACTGATGGCGGAGTGCCAATGCTTCTTCTCCCGTGATCGCCACCTCATAGTGCGGAAATGCATGCCTCAATAACAACATGGCCCAGTGGGCATGCCAGGAAGGTCGTTCCTGTACCTGTCCAGCCATATGCTGAAGCATCTCTGCCGCCCTTCCCAAATACCTGCTGTCTCCCAATAATAACCCCATGGTGTGCAGGTTGTGCGCCATGATAGAGTTGGAAGCTGGTGTGACATCGTCGGTGAGTTCTGTTTTTCGGGTAATGAGGGCAGCATCTAGGTCTGAGGTATAGTAAAAAAGCCCATTCGTTTTGGTAGAAAAATGTGTCATGGCATAGTCGAGGTGGGCTTGTACAGCCTGGAACCATTTTTCATCAAAAGTGACTTGATATAGCGCCAAATACGCATCGATGAGATAGGCATAATCATCGAGAAAAGCATTGATAGAGCGCTTGCCATCCTTATAATTCCGCCAGAGTTTGCCATTTTCGCTCAGGTTATCCGCGATAAATTGGGCATTGGTGAGGGCTATTTGGAGGAAGTGTTTGTCTTGGAAGACGCGATAAGCATCTACATAGCCCTTGAGCATCAGCGCATTCCAGCTCGTAAGGATTTTGTCATCCAAGGCGGGACGAATGCGCTGGGCGCGTGCTTCAAATAGCTGCTGGCGGTTTCGCGCCATCTGGGTGGAAAAGGCTTCCGCATCAAGGCCCCATTGCTTCGCATAGTCAGCTTCCTCTTCCAGCACAAAAAGGACGTTCGTCTCTTCCCAGTTGCCATTGGGCTGCACATTGTAATAAGCTGCAAATTGAGCCGCTTCTTTGCCCAAAATCGCTTGTATTTCCTCATACCCCCACACATAAAATTTTCCCTCAACCCCCTCACTATCAGCATCTAAGGACGCATAAAAACCGCCCTCAGGAGACGTCAATTCTCTTTCTACAAATGCCAGCGTATCGTAGACCACTCGTTTGTACAAATCCTTGGGATCAGCCTGATAAGCTTCTGCGTATAGGCTCACGAGTTGCCCATTGTCATAGAGCATCTTTTCGAAGTGAGGCACCTTCCAATAGGGGTCTACCGCATACCGCGAAAATCCCCCGCCCAGGTGATCGTAGATGCCGCCAAAAGCCATTTTGGACAAGGTCACATCGGCTACAGCTTGTACTTGAGGGGCTATTTCTGTATCGGTTTTTGATAAAAAATGGGCAGCGCGCAGGAGAAACAGGTTGTTCCCTGGAAGGGGAAATTTATTGCGGGATTGTTTGCGCCCGCCAAACTGATAGTCTACTTGTTTGACCCAGTGTTGGCAGACGGTGTTCACCATGCCTTGGGTGAGGGGAACTTCATTTGTATGGGCGTCTACTTTGTCTAGCTGGCGCAGGTGGCTGGTGACGCTTGCTCCCGCCTCCAAAACGCGTTCGCGCTCCGAGTGATAAAGGGACGCCAGTTGGGTCAATATGTCCATCCATTTTTCTTTGGGATAATAGGTGCCGCCAGCGATAGGGCGCCCATCGGGCAAGGTGAAGCAATTGAGTGGCCAGCCACCATGACCAATCATTAGCATGACTGCGTCCATATAGACTTGATCTATGTCAGGGCGCTCCTCTCGATCGATTTTGATACAGACAAAATGCTGATTCATCAAGGCAGCCACTTCTTCGTCTTCGAATGATTCATGTTCCATCACATGGCACCAATGACATGCGGCATAGCCAATGCTCACCAGAATGAGTTTATCTTCGTCTTTGGCTTTCTGGAGCGCCTCCTCCCCCCAAGGATACCAATCCACAGGGTTATTGGCATGTTGCAGGAGGTATGGGCTGGATTGATCGGCGAGATGATTCATGGGAGAAGAAAATGATAGAATGTGTGGATGATAGAATGAGAGAATAGAATGAGAGAATAGAATGAGAAAATGAGTAGATGAATAAATGAGTAAATGGAGGGGCTTCCTTTTGTTTTTGAAGTGGCCGAAAGTTAGCGAAAACTGGGGTGGGATTTTGGATAAAAGTTAAGATCAAAAATATTTTACTTCGATGGTCTCTTGCCATAATTGTCCATTCAATACTTTTCATTTTTGGTTCCCTCCAAATCATTCCCTTTTTTTTACCCTAGTAGCCAACCATGATTTTCTTAAATTTGTTAATTGATTACAAAAGGTGATTGGCTGCCTGTCAGCTTTCTGACAAACTGTTTGCTGAAAATCTGGTTCCATTGCTAAAAGATGAATCCCGATTTTTCATTTTGATTTTCATTCTAAACTCCTTCTCCATATGCGATTATTCACCCTCTTCCTCGCAGTATTACTCGGCCTCTCTCCCCTTATGAGCCATGCTCAGCGCACATATGCCAATGAGTCGGCCCTCAATCAAGGGACTTGGTATAAGCTTTCTATTGTAGAAAATGGCATTTATCGGTTGGATGCTAGCTATCTGAGTAGCTTGGGCATCAATACGAGTAGCATTGATCCGCGCACGATCCAGATCTTTGGGTATGGCGGCGGGATGGTCCCTCAGGCAAACGCTATTGATCGGCCTGATGATATGTTGGAAAACCACATCTATGTGGAAGGAGAGGGAGACGGCAGGATGGACGCCAACGATTATGTGCTATTTTATGCCGAAGGGCCCCATGGCTGGACGCATAATGAAAGTGCTAATCGCTATGATCATAGTTTTAACCTCTATTCAGATACCAGTTACTATTTCTTGCGGGTTGGCGAAACGACGGGCAAACGCATCCCCGATGTGCCTTCTGAGGCCAGTAAGACCTATACTCCCACTGCAGGCCACGGCTTGCAATTTCACGAGTCAGACTTGGAAAACCTGATCAAGTCAGGCCGTCATTGGATGGGAGAGAAATTTGACTTGATCACGAGCAGGGCGTATTCCTTCTACGTCCCAGATATAGCTCCTGGCGGCCAAATCCGCGTCAAAATCTCTGTGGCAGCCCGCTCTGACGTGACGACGGCTTTTAACCTCCGTACAGGCAATAGCCTGATTGGCAGCATGTCTATCAATTCGGTGAATATCATCAGCAATGAAGCGACTTATTATCGCCGCAGGACCGAGACCTATACGGTGCCTGCATCGGCTATATCGGCAGATTCTTTGCGTCTGCTCCTCGACTTTCAGCGCGCCAACTCCAACCGCTCCGAAGGATGGCTGGACTGGATAGAAATCGACTATGACAAGGCGATGGATACGCGCAATGCCAATGTCTCTTATATGAGCCAGTCGGATCAGATAGGCCCTGGAGAAGTAGCAGAATTACTCATCAAAAATGGAAGCAATAACTATCGCATCTGGGACATCACCGAGCCGCATCATGTTGTCAATCAGACATTTACGCTAACGGGTACTACCATGGGGTTCATGGACAGAACCGAGAAGGCCCGCACCTACGCCATTTTCAAGGGCGGATATAAGACGCCCGTTGGAAGTAGCCCTGTGCCCAATCAGAACTTGCACGATGAGACGCTTTATGACTACCTGATGGTGGTATATCCCGCTTTCATGGAGGCTGCACAGAAATTGGCGGACTTCCACCAAGACCATTATGGCAATACCGTCAAGCTAGTCACGCCTCAGCAGATTTACAATGAATTTTCCAGTGGCCGCCAGGATGTGGCTGCCATTCGCGATTATATCAAAATGCATTATGATCGCTCAGGAGGGACTCATCCGAGCTTTGTACTCTTTTTTGGGGATGGCACCTATGACTATAAAAACATTACCAAATCTCCTACCCTTCGCAACTTTATCCCGAGTTATCAAAGTCGCTCATCGGATAGCCCGACCATTTCCTATACCAGCGACGACTTTTTTGCGATGCTGGATGACAGTGAAGGCGCTTGGGGAGAAGGGACAGGTGCCAGTGATCCGTACCAAGTCAACCAAATGGACGTAGCGATTGGCCGTTTGCCAGTAGAGAATTTGGAAGAAGGGCATGGAGTAGTAGACAAAATCATCGACTACGTCACCAACCCAGAAGCCTTTGGCGACTGGCGGAATCGCGTCGTGCTTGTAGGCGATTATAAGGATGGGGAAGGCTTCACCCACATCAGCCAGGCGGACCGCCTGCCGCCGATCTTGAGCCAGTACAATACTTGCATGAACGTCGAGAAGATCTACCTCGACAACTATCCTGTCGTGCGCACCGCAGGCGGTACACGCTTCCCAGAAGCGCGTGAAGCCATGCTCGATCAGTTCAGGCGTGGCAGCCTTTTCGTCAACTACACCGGCCACGGCGGTGAATATGCATGGTCGAATGCCGGTATCCTCAACTTGGCGGACATCCAAGGCATGAAAAATGGCCGTCGCCAGCCCGCCGTTGTCACAGCGACTTGTGAGTTTGGGCGCTTTGACGACCACGACCGCAGGTCCGGAGCCGAGATATTCGTGATGCGCCCCGATGGCGGCGCCATCGCTATGTTCACGACCGTGCGTCTCGTCTACTCTTCGCCCAATGCGACCATGAACCAGAACATGTACCACGAGGCATTTAAGTACAATGAGGAAAAGCAACGCATGCCCACCGTCGGAGAGATCATGCAAGCCACCAAAAACCGCACCTTCACAGGCGGTCAAACCACCGACATCAATTCCCGAAACTTCACCCTCCTGGGCGACCCAGGCTTGATTTTGGCCTACCCAGAACTCAAAGCGGAGATCACTACCATCAACCAACGCGAAGTAGACCCCTTCAGAGAAGATACGCTCAAGTCACTGTCCAAAGTGACCATGTCGGGCCGCATCGTAGATGATCGCGGCATCTTCCAAGCAGATTTCAACGGAGACATGTCCGTGACGGCTTATGACAAGCCGAGTAAATTTGTCACACGCCTGGCGCCTTTCCCCTTCTACTGGCAGACCAACCGCATTTTTAACGGAAATGTCAGTGTAGTAAATGGAGAATTCACCTTTGAATTTGTCGTGCCAATTGACATTTCTTATGAGGATGGCAGCGGAAAAATCAGCCTCTATTTTGACAATGGGGTACAGGACGGCACAGGCTGCTATGACAATATGTATATCGGGGGGACAGATACCACGGTGGCACCTGATACCGAAGGGCCCAAGGTTGAGTTATTTATGTTTGATGAATACTGGCAGAATGGTGGAAAAACGGGTCCCGACCCTTACCTCTTTGCCAAGCTCCATGACGAAAACGGGATCAATACCGTTTCCAGCGGTATAGGTCACGAGATCATCGGCATCCTTGACGGAGATGAAGAGAATGTCATCATCCTCAATGACTACTACCGCGCCGAGCGCGACAATTATAAAAAAGGCACCGTCTACCACCAGCTTTCGGGCCTCAGCGAAGGCTTTCACAGCCTGAAGATCCGCGTCTGGGACGTTGCTAATAATTGGGCGGAAGCGACCACGACTTTTGTCGTGGTTTCCGACGACAAGCTCGACATCACCGAGGCCAAGCCATTCCCCAATCCATTGCTCGCCAGCCACGACGGCGTACAGTTCTTGGTAGGCTTTACCCAGATCGAAAGAGACTTCGACATTCACCTCCGTGTCTACGACCTCGGCGGCAAGGTCGTCCGCACCCTTGACGACAGTTTCTTCGCCACCGGCAACTATTACAGAGGCCTCCACTGGGACGGACGCACCGCCCAAGGCTTCCCTGTAAGCGACGGCTTCTATGTCTATGAGGTGACCCTCACAGAGCGTGAAACGGGCATTGCCACCCGCGAGACAGGGAAATTGGTGATGATGACGGGAAGGTAAGACAACGCCTGAGTGTTTGAGCGTTCGAAAGTTCGAGTGTTGGGTCTGCTCTTCAATGTCAAATTTGATTTTTCCCCTATTGCGACGGACTAAAGTCGCGTCGCAATAGTTTTTTTTGGCCTCTTTTATTATTGCGACTGGGCTTCAGCCCGTCGCAATCAGGCAAACCTCCTTTAAAAAGGAGGTTGAAGAGCAGGCTCAAAATATAAGCGTCAACATACTTTGCTCGAAGCCTAACGATCAGACGTTCGGACACTCAGACTTTCAGACGTTACTCTTTCAGACCTTACTCTTCGAGTTTCGGAATCCACTCCGCATGCTGCATAAATCCCACTTCCGCAGTAGCCAGGTCCGCTTCGGAGTCCACAGTCGACTGCGGTGGCCGTCCGTTGAAGCCAACGGGGATATTGGCGAGTACCTCGACACGGCGGGCGCCTGTGCGCTGCTTGTGATCTTCTGCCAGGAAGCGGGCAAAACGCGCCACCATCATGGGATCATGGGCCATCTGCACGCGCTGGTCGCGGTTGATGCCAAATGCGTTTAGCACCTTTTCGTCTACTGGAATCTGCTGTTTTTTGTCAAAATCTCGGATCAGGAATTTGATGTCAGAGAGTTGAAAAGAGCGGTGCTGGATCTTCATGCGCCAGGAGAAGCGTTGCGCTTCGCCCGTCCAGTCCACGTTGCCAGGGATGAGCCAATGCCTGAAGGGCATTAGGACTTGGATCGCGAAGTAGAGCGTGAGTAATAGGACTACTGTTTTATTTACCCCAAAAGCTCCTGAAGCCGTTTCCGCCTGCGTATTTTTTGCCTTTTTGCCCTTTTTGGTCTTGCTGCCCCCAAATTTTGCCAGCGTCTTTCTGATCCATTCAGGTTCCACGAATAGGAATAGGGAGGCCAGCATGAAATAGGGGAAAATATTGATGTCATTGAAGATCCAGGCGTTGGAGATATTGAAGAATATCGCTGCGGCAATGGCATACTTGCGCGTTTTTTTGATAAATAAAAATACACCGACAAAGAGGTCAAAAAGCAGCCCCCCATACGTTACAAAGGCAATCAACAATCCGCTGTGAATGCCTTTGGCTGCTAGGATGGGAATTACGGGCTGCTGCTCAAACAGCCAGTCGGGGTTCATTTTGGCAATTCCCCCATAAAAATACACCACGATCAACTGCAATTGGAGCACCAGCAGCATCCACCGTGGGATCATGGGATCATTAACCTTTTTTCGAAATACCAATGCCTTATCCGCCCAGATAAAGGTCAACAGCAAGGCCAGCAGGCACATCAGGTAGAGGTGGTTATTATAATAAGCTTTGTCGAGGAGGAAAATGTAGGTGAATCCCAGGCAAAAGACCGCCATCGCATACCGGTACAGTACCCCCAGCATGATCATCACACAGCAAGCCGCTAGCACGAGCAAGAGCAAGTTCATCATGCTGCTCGGCAAAGGCGTGATCCATTCGAAGTATTCGTAAGGAAACAGCACCTGCGGTCCCGAAATGAAAATGTCGACAAAGTCTATCCGAATCATGTAAAACACCTCCCACAGCATCAGCAGCCCAAAGAAGATCCGAAAGATAGCGACGTTGATCCCATCGACTTTGTCGAATAGAAAGGAAAATCGGGTGCGAGGAGTAGTGGTTGATTGCATAAAGGTAAATCTAAAGAAAAATGATAGAATGATAGAAGGATAGGATGAGAGAATGGGAATCGCATTAGTAGGTGAATCAATGATAAAATGAGGTATATACGATTCCTACCATTCTATCATACTCTCATTCCCTCATTCTATCATTTCCCCTCCCCCCACGCCGTCTTCAACGCCTGCTGCCGCTCATGGCGCTCCACCGCAAAGCGCAGCAATTCACTGATCAACGCTGTGTAGCTCAGCCCATTATGTTCCCACAGTTTGGGGTACATGCTGATGCTCGTGAAGCCGGGCAAGGTGTTGAGCTCATTCACATAGACCTTCCCCTCCGTTGTCAAAAACATATCTACGCGCGTCATGCCCTCACATTCCAAGACTTGATACGCTTGCTTGGCGACGAGTTGGAGTTTGATTAATTCTTGGTCAGTGACGGAAGCGGGGATCACGATCTTGGCTGCATCAGCACTCACATATTTGGCCTCATAATCATATTCCTCTGGCGTCACTACTTCCCCTACATGCGTGACCTCAGGCAATTCATTGCCCAATACCGCACACTCGACTTCGCGCCCTACGAGCATCTCCTCAATAATCAGCTTGCTGTCATAACAGAAGGCGTCGTCAATGGCCGTTTGGAATTCCTCGGCTGTACGCACCTTATGTACCCCCACCGATGACCCCATATTTGCAGGTTTGATGAAAATGGGGCTTCCCAGGCGATTGGTGATGCTGAGGTAATCGAGACTATCCTTTTCATGAAGGCGAAAGCATAGCCCTTCCGCTACCAATAAACCCGCTTCGCGCAGCATACGCTTGGCGACGTCCTTGTCCATCGCCGCGGCTGAACCCAGCACATCAGGCCCTACAAAGGGCAAATTCAGGCACCTCAGCATGCCTTGCAGCGTTCCGTCCTCGCCATTGGGGCCGTGGATGATGGGAAAAACGACGTCTATTTGGGGGAGGGCTTGGCCATTGTCCATGCGGATGACCTGCCCCTTCGTCTCGCCTGGGACTACCGTCAGTTGAGGCAAGGAAGTATCGACTTCCGTGCCGATGGATTCCGCCAGGTGCCAACAGCCTTGGCGATCTACAGCGATGAGGAGCACCTCGTACTGGGTGCGGTCGATGGCTGCTAAGATATTTTTAGCAGAGCGAAGAGAGATTTCATGTTCTGGCGATTTGCCACCAAAGAGAAGTGCAACGGTCTTCATGAAGCGAAATAGGATTAATCGTTTGTGCGAATTTATTGATAAAGTTTTGATTTTGTAGCTTTGCCAACTATTCGCCATTTTTATTAGTTAACCCCTTCAGAAAACTGAAAAGGTATATGGCTATTCTAATTGTGTAAAGCACTGATAGTCAGCCCCTATTTTAATTGTAACTTCCATTTTAATTTTCATTGACCCCCTATGCAAGCAGTACTTCACAAAATCCTCATCTACATCGGGCTTCGCAAGCCTGATCCAGCAGATGCCCAACCCAATTTTAATACACGTCTGATGCACGGGATCAATAAAATCGCCCTCATGGTGTTCGTCCTAGCGATTGTCATCTATTTTGTCAAGATGATGTTGCGCTAGTTTTTCGTGATTTTGATCCAGTTAGCAGCTATTGAAATGAGCAGGCATTTGATAATGATTAATTGATTATCAAAATCAATGCATGGAATGGCTAAACCGCTTCCATCGCACATGGTGCAATTTATCATCTTGCTGTTGACATCAAGCATACAGTAAATGGCCAAGGCTGTGAAGAAAATGCCTGTGGTTAATAAGCCTCGAAGAATTTTTTGATTGGTAGGCAAATTTACCATCCTCACGCCTCCCACAAGCATCCAAGCCCCAAAAGCCAGTAAGTAAAAGGGGCTAATAAAATGAAAACACTTTCCGACAAAAGAAATGGGGAGGTCTCCCCAGAGAAACGAGGTGTACATCCATTTCATCAATGTGAGCAGATGGCTTTCTGCCCAATAGCCTAATGCTAGTCCTAGGGCAAAAAGGCCTATCCACAGCGCGATTTTTTTAAGCATTATATTCAAAGAGTTTCCTGAAGGATAGAATCGAACTGGTTCAAACTGTCATTTTGGAGCAACGAGGTATCTACGACAAACTGATTGCCTAAAAAAGGGGATTCCAATATTATTCGAGTAAGGGATTTCTTATGCCGTGGAATCACCATCGATTTAGTACCCGACATGATCCATGATTCCTCTAAGGTATGGCTAATGGGTTCTTGTTCCAATTGGACGGAATTAGCAGTTGTAGTATCTACCTTCAGTCCTTTTATGAAGATATGAACAGATTCTTCCTCTTGCTCATAAAATCCGATATGATATACCACAAATCCTGTGACCAGGGTGATGAAGAGAAGTAAGGTGAGGATTTTGATAAATAGGCTTTGCATGGTGATTTTAGGGTAAAAAGTGTAAAAGGCCTCGGAAGTTTCATCAACAGTTCTGGCTAAAACCTCTGAGGACTCTCTTTTAGGACTTAACGAAAAACTGCGTCAATCTGCTGCAACAGTCCATTTATCCTTCCCGATCCAACCTCACCAACGTCTCCCATATCGCATCGGCAGTCATCTGCAATGCCGCCTCAGACAGATACTCACTTCGGTCAGAAGGTTGATGGTAATGTTCAAAAATGGGCGCCTGACTAAATATGCCAAATAACGTATTCACATCATCTGTCACTTGCATGGCTTGGTAATACTGGGCAGCTACCGCCACGTCCTCATCACTGATGCAGGTGATCGTAAAGCTATCTCCCAAGCCCTTTCTCCGAAAGCTCTCATGATCTGCCGAGTTCATCACAATGCGGTCAAGACGACTTGTAGTGACCCCTTGCCGAGCTGCCATAGCTTCAAAAGTCCGCAGGGCTTGTCCTGCCGCAGTCGCATCCAGCGGCCACAATGCAAATTGGTTCCCCATTCCTACTAGCTCCATATTGATGAAGCCCAGATAATCCTGTACGCCGACTTTGTCGACATAGGCAGTTGAGCCTTTCAGGCCTGTTTCTTCTTCATCGAATATGCAGATTTCCAGGCCGATATTTGTCAGGGGCTCTTGCTGCTGGCGTTTGGCGAGGTCGAGGCATACGGCGATCGCGGAGCCGTTATCATTGGCGCCAGGGGTGCCTGGCACGGTATCGAAATGGGCGCCTACGCCGATTTTGGGGGAGCGGGTGGTGGGGAGGATGATGTTCCTGCCCGAAGGGTAGGAGTGGATTTCATAATCGATATTCGCTTCTGTAAGCCAGGCCAGGATTTGGGCATACCTGCCCGAATCGTCAAGGCTTTCTAGGGTTCGGATGTAGGAGAGCATGGGGAGGATTACTTAAAGTACTTTTTCGCCTGACCAAACTACCGATTTCACCTTCTCAGGATTCCAGTCTCTTAATTCTTCCATTTCCAATTTGTCTACACATTCAATTAAGAGGCCTGTATTTGGTATTCCCTCTTGTAAAGGCCTTCCCAGTTCGATCCCAGTGACCTTTCTTTTAAATACCTTTCCAAAAGCCGTAAATTCGACATAGTCATTGAGGGAGACAGTTCCTTCAAGAACAGGTCCTACTAATATAAGGCCTCTCTCGGTAATAAGAAAAGTGTCTACGATTTGAAATATAGCGACTTGGGTCATTGTTGTCTCAGGTAAAAATTAAGGGGATAACTTATGGGATAAACGCTTTTACTTGATTCTCATCTTGAAGGCCATAATAAGTGCATTCGAACCAATTGACCCCCAAGAAGCCGAATATATGACCAAATTCTATTAATCCAGCTTCCAGTTTTCTTCGATCATTTTCATTTTTCACAAACCCTGTAATCCAGATATCCTCAAGATACCCATTAGAATGTTCACAAATAACCGCAAATTGATCCGTCCCAAATCCTAAAGGGACTTTTTCGCCTTCCAAGAGCCGCACACCTTGCATCATCACTTTGGAAATCTTTGCTAAGCCTACGTCACTAAAAATTTTAATTACGAGGTCAATTGGGATCTTTTTATCTAATGTCTTTACTGGCTTTTCTTGAATGACTGTGATTTCACTATACCCTATCCCATCTTGGTGTTCTGCTCCAAAATCATCTATTCTTGCCGTTTCTGATTTAAGGAAATCCAGGTTTTCCTTGGGAAGCAATTCGATCATTAAATAGTCGTCTTCCCACATATGCAAAATCCTTTCTTCCGATTCAGCATTTCGCTTACTCATTTTTTATCTGTTTTTGTTGAATTCAACTCAATTCGTCCAAACAGTCGCTTTCAGACCTTGGGGCTCCCAAGCGTCCAATTCCTTCATCTCTTCGCGGTCTTTACATTCAATCACTAATCCTATATTGTCTTCTCTCGGTTGTGAAAACCGAATGAATTCAACCGCAACGACCTTCCTTTTTAAGGTGTTGCCCAAGGCCATAAATTCAATAGAATCGTTGACAGAGATAAATCCTTCAAGGATTTGACCTGCCAATACAAGGCCTCTTCCAGTAATGGTGAAAGTGTCTGTGATCTGGAATACTGCAACTTTTTTCATGCCTATTTGTATGCTTATGTCCTTTTCTGCTCACGCTGCGGATCGTGTGCACGGCACCAGACATTCTTTTCCGCATCGTATACTTTCCCCTTATCATCTTCTAACCTGATCCTACAGTTCATTCGATGAGGTGCATAATCTCCAAAAGCTTTGGTGGGTTCATTGGGGAAGCATGCAATAGTGATTTCGGCTGTTATTAGAGATTCACGTGGAAGGTCATTTTGAGCTATTTGAGTGGAAAGCCATGTTGCATAATGTTCCACCAAGGTGTCAAAATCCTGGGTAGGCGGCTGAATCGTCTTTGTGAGCAAATCGATAGCGACATGGGAAGCACCTGATTGGTCCATATGGCTATACAACTTGCCGATGCCCCAGTATCCGTCTACATCGTTGTTGCGGCTGATAAAAGTGCAAGCTAGGTTATGGGCGATATGTTTAAAGTGCTTTCGGCGTCCCATGATTTTAAGGCTTTTGTTTTCTTCTCAGCGGATAATGTACACATTGTGATGCATTTGTTCAATCATCCTGTACCTTTGTGGGGCTTTTACCATCGAAATATCCTTTCATGATTCTCTCAGATACCAAAATCCTCTCAGAAATAGCTGCCGGCCATATTGTCATTGAACCTTTTGATAGGAATGCCTTGGGCAGCAATAGTTATGATGTCCACCTCGGCAAGTTCCTGGCCGTCTATAAGGATCGCGTATTGGATGCGCGTCGCCACAATCAGATTGAAGAAATTGTCATACCAGATGAGGGTTATGTTTTGGAACCAAATACGCTCTACCTTGGCGTCACCCAAGAATACACCGAGTCGCATCGTCACGTCCCTTTTTTGGAGGGGAAAAGCAGCATAGGCCGTCTGGGCATTCATATCCATGCGACCGCAGGGAAGGGAGATGTCGGATTTTGCAATACCTGGACCCTGGAGATCACGGTAGTGCACCCTGTGCGGGTATATGCGGGCATGCCAGTAGGGCAGCTCATTTATTTTGAGGTGGACGGAGAAGTGGAAAACCGCTACCAATTCAAACCCAATGCGAAGTACAATCAGCGCACGGAGAAGCCTGTCGAGTCGATGATGTGGAAGAATAAATTTTAGGAATGAATCAAAATTAAAATGAAAGTTAAAATCAAAACACCCTGATTATTAGTGGTTTATAGCTAATTGACTGATAAATGATTTTTTTTTCATTCCATAATGCCCGTCTTCTTTATTCCTCCACTTCTTCCACCATCTGCATGACTGCAGCCTTGAGAGAATCCTTGTATGCTGCCAATTTCTTGGCGATCCCTTCATCATGCGTGCCCAATATTTGGGCAGCGAGCAATCCCGCATTTTTGGCGCCATTCAACGCTACGGTGGCCACGGGTACACCCGAAGGCATCTGAAGAATGGACAAGACCGAGTCCCATCCGTCGATGGAATTGGAGGACTTCACCGGCACACCGATGACGGGCAAGGTGGTGACTGCAGCTACCATACCTGGGAGATGCGCCGCACCTCCTGCGCCTGCGATGATCACTTTCAACCCGCGCTCACGCGCAGTCTGTGCATATTCCATCATGCGATCGGGGGTGCGATGTGCTGAGACGACGGTCATCTCATATGGAATGTCAAATATTTTGAGGCTTTCGACTGCGCCTTTCATGACGGGGAGGTCAGACTTGCTGCCCATTATAATGCCTACCATGGGGGTTGTTGATTAAACTGCTGCTAGTATTTTTGGCATTTCATTGTATGTTTTGCCATCTAAAATTCTTCCGCTTTTCTTTTTGTTTTTTCCGCCCCATTGTTTGAAGAAAAAAGGCACTTTGGCTTCAATACATTGTTCATGAATTTCAGTTACCCATTCCTTATCAATTGGGCGTGCTTTGTACCCTGATTCACCTCCTACGATTACCCAATCAATTTTATCTAATTTCAAATTTGATAATGGGCCTAATAATGGTTCTAATGATAAAAACTTAACCTGTGCCTCTGTTTTACTCAATAAGTCAATCCGATCAATTACCTTTTCATTCTCAACAGAAACCCCCATCCAAATATTAGAAGACCAAGTCAGTTCTTTGGAATAATCTGCTAAAATATTAGCCCTTTTGGTTAACACCTGAAAAGTGTGTGTAGGGCATTCATTCATTACTGTAAACACTTTTTGGATAAATGAAAATGGAACTTTTGGATGAAAAAGATCACTCATAGAATTTACAAAAACCACCCTAGGCTTTTTCCATGAATAGGGCGTTTCAAGTGCTTTTTCGTGAAGTGAGATGTCAAAGTTGTTTTTATACTTTTGAAGTCCCATCGCATGTAACCTTCGGGACATAACCTCTGCATAACAAAACTTGCAACCAGCAGAAACTTTGTCACATCCTGTAGTAGGATTCCAAGTCATTTCTGTCCATTCGATGCTTGAAGTTGCCATAACAGCTTAATTTTGTTCTTCTTTGAGTTTTTTTCCAATTATTTCATCCCCAATTTTCTTTCCATTTTTATTATTTGTTGCTAACAAAAAGTGATACATGATAGACCCTGTGGAATTTCTCATTGGATAAGGTTCTGTCACATATTGGAATATTGTGGTTAGTTTCCTTTTGTATAATTGGGCTATTCGATGAATTGGGTGATCTTTTTTTACGAACTCTTCCTCTTCACCAAATAAGGTTAAGGTTCTTTTTTCGGCATAGAAATAGTTCTTTATTTGGTCTTAAGTTAAGCCCAAAAAAGCCTCTAATTTTTTGAACCAAGCATCTGGTATTTCTCCTTTTTTTTGCAGTAACCGATTAACACCTATTCCTGTTGGGACCAATAACCACATATCTAAATCGAGTCCTTCAAAAGCTGCCAGGGAATTCCAATTAATAGTCATTCCAAAAGGATCAATAAAACACAAGGCTCTACTATATCGATGCTCTCTTAAATAATTAGCAAGCCCTAACAGTTTTTCGTTACAATCTTCGGCCACTATATAAACTTTGTCTTGGTCTTTTTGGCTGACTTTTATTATAGACTCTAATTGGTTGGCCTTCTGTTTATCCTTTTCAACTAAATAATAAATAGAAAAACGTTGGGCATGTTCTAAGGCTAAGACACGGATTGCTACACTTTCAATTAAAGCTTCAATATTACCTGCTTCTTTTTGAATGGTTCCACAACCTGCAAACCCATCAAAATAGATTAATTCAAACCCCCTATCCTTCATTATTTGTAAATAAGCATAAAGGTATTTGAGGAAAATTTCAATTTTATCCTCAGTCCAGTGCCCACCGAATTCGTTTAGGTGCTTGGCCATATAAGCAATATTAATTAAGATTAATTACATTGCCAAAAAAATTAGCAAAATAGAAGCGTCGCCAACTATTGATTAGGGATTCTTACCCCGACACCACCTTCACCAGCTCCTTTACCTGCTGGACCGTATGCTCCAGCCTGTTGACATCTGCATCGAGGATCGTGACGTGGCCCATCTTTCGATGCGGCTTGGTTTCGGCTTTGCCGTAAATGTGGGGATAGACGCCTGGGGTCGCTAGGAGCTGCTCTATGCCTTCATAGATGGCTGGACCTGTATGGCCTGCCTCACCCAGTAAGTTTACCATGGCAGCTGGAGAGAGGCCGTAGGTAGCTCCTAGCGGCAAGTCGAGGATGGCTCGGAGATGCTGCTCATACTGAGAAGTCGCATTGGCACGGATCGTATGGTGGCCCGAGTTATGGGGGCGAGGCGCCATTTCATTGACGAGAATCTTTCCGTCCGGTGTCACAAACATTTCGATGGCCAGCAGCCCTACAAATTTCAGGTCATCCACGATCTGACGTGCGATATGGTCTGCTTCCGTGGCGAGGACGGGAGAAATATTGGCAGGGGCAAAAAGGTATTCCACGAGGTTGTGGACCGGGTGAAAGACCATTTCTACCACTGGGAAGGTCGCGACCTCCCCAGACAAATTTCGCGCTACGATGACGGCGATTTCCTTTTCAAAAGGCACAAATTCCTCCAACAATCCCGGCGCATCAAATGCTTCTTCCACCTGCTCCGCATCCCTCAGGACTTGCACGCCCCGTCCGTCATAGCCCGCCTTGGCGAGCTTCTGGACCATTGGGAGTCGGCCCATATGTCGATAGACATCGGCCTTGCTTTCTACCAATACAAATGGCGCAGTAGGAATCTTATAAGACTCAAAAAACTGCTTTTGACTGCGCTTATCCTGAATCATCTTGATGGTCGCAGGATCTGGGTAAACGCGTTTTCCCTCAGCCTGTAAAGCGGCCAGGGCATCGGCATTGACATTTTCAATCTCGATTGTCAGCACGTCTTTGTCCTTCCCAAAAGCCATCACCGCGTCATAGTCGGTCAGTGAGCCTACCACAAAGTCGTGCGCGAGCCAGCGACAAGGTGCTTCGGGATTGGGGTCCATCACGCCAATATGGAGGTTGTAGTCTACTGCCGCTTGGATGAGCATACGCCCCAATTGTCCCCCGCCGAGGACGCCTATTTTTGTATCTCTATAAAAATGCATGGTTAATGTTGAATGATTGAAGGTAGCATGTTGAATGGAAAAGGGACCGCTTCGCTAAGGGAAAAGAGAACAGAGACAGGATTTTTGTTACCGAAGGGTTGTTTATTTATACTCTCTATTCCCTTTTCCCAACTCCCTGTTCTCTACTCCACATAAGCTTCCATATACTGGTAATCAGGGGTAAATTGCCCTTGCCACAAAATCACTGCCCGCTCCACAGCCGCAGGCAAGCCCGCAACATCCGCCGTTTGAGCTGAATAATCAGCCTCCACAATGCCCTTGAGCAACGGTTTCAGGTTTTCGCTGAACCCTCGCGAAGCATCGGCCGGAAATTCTGTAGGGAGGTTGGTGACAGCCATGACGGCGATGCCATCGCCGTCCAGTCCAAAATTAGTCGTTCGTGTGATTGGGTGATAAATAAAAACGGGATCATCGATCCAGCATTCCTTCGAAAACTCTATCGCTCCTTCTGGGTCACAGGTGATATCTCCCACGACTTCCAGGGATTTGTGACGTTCAAACCACATCGAGGTGTCTTCGCGTGTCAGAAGTCGTGGAAAATCTGGCGACCAGATGATGCAATTCATCAGCAAAGTACAATAAGGATATACCTGATCGAGGTTGCTTTCGAAATGATGTGGCTCATTGAGGTATTTGTCATAGAAGGTCTTCCTATCTAGGTCGGCTATCGAAAAAGGCGCATCTGCCTTGGGGCGAAACATGGAAGGAATATCTAAAACCAGCTTATAGACGGTATTCCGTGAGCCATGATGAAAAGCCTCTTCCAACTGTTCTATTCCTATCTCCGTGACAGGAAGCAAGTCATAGATTTCCTGGGCACCCGTACTGGTTTTTCCACTTCCTAAGAAGACTGTGATCAAGGGTGGTTGCTCCACTGAAGTTCCGTGTTCTTCTATATAAGTTCCGACTGCCTTGATGATGCCCTTGATCATCTCTAGGTCTTCTTTTTCGATAGATTGGGGAATGCGAAAAAAGGGATTCATAATGCCTTTTCTGCTCAGGCGCTGGCCCAGCGCCCATAGCGTATCGATCATGCCAGCATATCCCGCAAAATAAGTGAAGGCCGTAATCAGCCGGTTGTCATTTTCATCCCGGATGAGTTCGTAGTCGATCAGGGTAGCCCGCTGCTGCACCAGTTTTTTGAGCATTTGCCGATTCTTGACCTGCCCTTTGTGGGTATGGGAGAAAAAATAATAGGCTTTATCTGGCAGGATAAAGTTTTTGTCAATTTCTTTTAGACCAAAGACGACATTCGCACTATCGATCTCTTCAGAGATGGCCGCACCTGCTTGTTGGTACTGCAGATAGGGGAAGGCACGTTTGACTTCTGCTGTCTCTGGATGAACCTCGGGCTGCACGATCAGGGGAATCCCCCAGTCTGTAATCAGCTTTGCAACTTCGGGGACAAGGGCGACGCGGCGTTCACCGGCTTTGCTAAGGTCTTCTCTTCGTATGGCAATTGTATTGGGCATAGGAGGGGGAAAAGGAGAAAATGATAGAATGATAAAATGATAGAATGATAGAATGATAGAATGAGTGGATAGAAAGAGGAATGATTAGATGAGTAAATGATAAAATGAGTAAATGCTTGTCTTGAATATGTTGAAGTAGGTAAATAGGGTAATTTCTTAGATCTCTTTTCTCTATTCCCTTCTCTCTTTTCACTTCCCATCCAATATTCGCCGCAATTTCGCAGGAAAATTTGTAATAATCCCATCTACCCCATAGCTAATGCATTTTTTCATATCTGATTCCTCATTGACAGTATAAGTAAATAGCTTAAAGCCTTTTTGATGGGCCTTTTCTACAAGGGGTTTGGTGAGGCCCTTGAACCATGGATTCACTGCCTTTACCCCTTCATAGCGGTACATTCGGCCCCATTGGAGGCGTGTGTCGAAGTGTAAGGGCAACAGGGGAATATTCCTCACCACGAGTTTGTGAAGTTCGATTTCAGGCGCTAGCTCTATCATCTTGTCAACGACTTTTTGCTCAAAACTCTGTACGATAGTCCACTCCAACGCATGATATTGGTAGATCTGATCGATAATTTTCCTTTCAATATCTTTGTAAGGCCCTTTTTTACCCCTTTTGATTTCGATCAAAAGTATGGCTTTCCCGTCGATGACTTCCATCACTTCCGCCAAGGTCGGAATGGGTTCTCGCTCAAACTTCTCGTCGAACCAATAGCCAGCGTCCAATTCTTTGAGCGCTTCGAGAGAATGGTCTTCGACTTTCCCAGTTCCATTGGTCGTTCGGTCCAGTGTGGCATCATGGATCACCACCACTTCGCCGTCAGCTGACAGGTGTACATCAATTTCAATGACATCTGCCTGAGCACGCATGGCATGCATCACGGCAATAAGCGTGTTCTCCGGGGCTGTCCCAGATGCGCCTCGGTGTGCGATTACTAAAGGAGATTGCTGACCAATCATGGCATTACTCAACATGACAAGATAAAGAAAGGGTAAAGATAACTGCTTCAATTTGGCTTTCCTTAGGTTGCCTACAAAATTAAGGCATGATTCAAAAACATCTTCTGTTTTATTCCTTAATTTTGCCGTATGAATACCGTCCGCTTCCAAGACCTAGGCAGTATCGCCTACAAAGAAGCCTGGGACTACCAAGAGTCCCTGCTCAAAGTTAATGCAGATCTCAAACTCGCTGCAAGACGGGCTGGAACTGCGGAGACAGTTGATACACAGCACCACTTGCTGTTTTGCGAACATCAACCCGTCTATACCCTTGGCAAAAGTGGGGATCTTTCGAATTTGTTGTTGGATCAAAAAGGCTTGGAAGCCAACGGCATTTCTTTCTACCCCACCAACCGTGGGGGGGACATCACCTATCATGGCCCAGGCCAGATCACGGGTTACCCTATTTTTGATCTAGAGAAATTTAAGCCCGATTTGCACTGGTACTTGCGGATGATAGAGGAATCTGTGATCCAGCTGTTGGCGGATTATGGCCTGGAGGGGGATCGTAGCCCAGGGGAGACGGGTGTATGGTTGGATGTAGGGAAACCCACGGCCCGCAAGATGTGCGCCATCGGCGTGCGATGTAGTCGCTGGATCACCATGCACGGCTTTGCCTTTAACGTCAATACTGACCTCAATTACTTCCGCTATATCATCCCTTGTGGGATTCGGGATAAGGCGGTGACATCACTGGCTGCGGAAGTCGGCGAGCCGCTCGACTTTGATCTGGTTAAAGACCAGTTGAAGGCTAAACTGGCTGCCTGCTTTCAGTATAGCTACCAATAAAAAAAACCGCCCGAGAGGGCGGTTTTTTTGTTCTAGGTCTTATGTTTTAGGTTCTACGTTACTACCATAGAACATAGAACATAGAACATAGAACATAGAACCTAAAACTTAGAACTTGTCTCTTATTGCTTGATGACCTTTACGGAGACTGAAAGTCTCGCTGACTCGGCTGTAAGTAAATAAATACCTGGGGGGAATTGCCCTATGTCTATGCGGTGGTCTATCAGGCCGGAAGGTTTTTTTTCAGTATAAATGGTTTGACCAAGTGAGTTGATAAGGGAAAGGTGGATCGGCGAAGCATGGGCAAGACTGACTGAAACATACATGATATCTTGTGTCGGGTTTGGAAAAACATGAAGACGGGGCTCCGCATCTACCCACACTTGCTGAATAGCAGATGAGGTACGTTCGCCTTCGCTGTTGATGTATGTCACGCGATAGTACCAATTCCCTGAAGTGTGTACCCGATCCTGATAGAAAAAAGGATTTCCCTCCTCTTTACTTTTTTGCCCAATTACTTCAAATGCCCCTCCATTGCTCCGCTCGATCAGGAATCCTCCCGCCGTCAATGACTCCCCCATTTTCCATGAAAGCGCTACTTCATCCTTTTTGGCTTCCGCCTCAAAGTACTCAAACTCCACAGGGAGCAAAACCGAATGACTCAGGAAAATCTCATCGATCGCAATAGAAGGATCTGTACCAATCCCATCTCCATTGTTTTGCCATTCAAATCCAAAGCGAAAATTGGCATTATTGGCAGCACAGACAGGCATGGCAAGGCTGATAGCCGCCCAGCGCCCTTGGTCTAGGCCCGAGCAGACCTTGGGCAAGCCACAGCAAAGTCCAAATCCTGCACATATAGCAGGAATATTGCAATCACAACACAAGGTAGGGGCTAAAGGACTTGCCCCTGGTAAGTCTAGCCACGTCGTGCCTCCATTGCATGAATAGACCACCTTGACTTGGTCGTTGGGCGTGGTAGCTTGCGCGGCGATATAGGCAAAATCGAGGGTGATATTGCTAAAAGTAAGGGTGCTTATCACGGGCGACTCGATGCGTCGCTGGGTGACGTTTGCGGGACCTGACGCATCATAGGCTGCGCCACAGTCAGGGGTGCCACATAAGCCGCCGATGGCGCTTATATGCAAAGAGGCATCTACATTGGGGCAGGCACTGCCGCAGGTGTTGGGGGCATTGCCACATTCCTCCCCGCTCACATACCACTGATTGGCGCTTGTTCCTTGGGTACCGATGTCCGTCTGGGTCCAGTTGCCACTTACATCCGCAGGGTAGTTATGAGCCAGAGTTCCACGTAATGCGCTGCCATTGCTGAAAGTCTCTGTCCAGAAGACAGTTTGGCTTTTGATGGTTCCTGCCATGAGTAGGAAGAGGAGGGGAAAAAGGAGTTTTTTCATCACGAAACGAATAAGTTCGAACGTTTTCCTCTAATATAAGAAAAACCGACCACCTATATACAGGAAGTCGGTTTTTTAGTCGATACAGGAAGGGGAAATATCACTGTTGTTTTGTTCAAATCCCGTTACTGGAATTCCAGCATCGGAGTTTTTAATGAGGAGTATTACGTTAAGCGCCAACCCACAATCCCGAAATCCTCAACAGCCTGTAATCTTGCTTGGGTTGCTCAATTTCGAGCCTGTTTTAAATGGGCAATCAACACATCTTTTTCCTCAATTATTTTTTCCAATAACTCCACCTCACGTTCTAGCGCGGCAATTCGCTGGAGGTAGAGCGTCGATGAGTCATTAGGGGCATTATAGGTGGCTTGAGGTTCTGAAAGGATTTTAGTGTATCCACTATTGTTGTCAAGGTAGTCTTTCTTGAAAGTTGTCCCAATACTTCCTTTTCCAAGAATCAGCCAGTTGGGGTCGATTTGAGGAAATGCGCTCAAAATCTGTTGAATCATCTTGAAGCTTGGTGCCCCTTTTCTGTTAATTAAGTTATTGATTGCCTGAGGTTTAACCCCTATTTTTTTGGCAAATTCTCGTTGGTTGCCATTCGTTGTGACAGTAATGAGGTATTTGATTTGTTGATCTATTTCCATGGTAAAAAGGAGCTGGGTGTCGAGTAAGAGGTTAGGCTTTTGTATACAAAAGTTGATAGTATATATTTTTGTGGGTATATTTGTGTGATGCTTTTACTTCAAAGCCAACTAAGAATTAATATCATTTATCACATTACTTGAATACCGATATGCAGATTTGCATATCGGGAAAAACGGGCAAAAATTAACTAATGAGCCAAATTACTCAATTTACTTATAATGAACATCGCATCTCATTTGAATTTGCTGATGGGAATAAGATGATTAATGCTACGGAGATGGCGAAGCCTTTTGGGAAATTAGTTGGTAACTTTCTAAGGTTAAATTCTTCAAAATCCTTTATTGAACTGCTCGAAAACCGATATTCACATCTGAATATCGGTTTTAAAAAAGATGTTTTGCGAGTTGTAAAAGGAGGAGATGCTTATGATAAATTACAAGGCACTTGGATGGACGAAAAACTCGCCCTCAAATTCGCCGCCTGGCTGTCGCCAGAGTTCGAACTATGGGTCTATGACCGAATAGAAGAGCTACTCACGAAAGGTCATACTTCCCTTTCTGGAATCCGTCCTGCAGGATTTGCGGAGACCTTGCGCTTGCTGGCAGCCCAATGGGAACAGCAGGATAAGATCAACTTTCGGGTAAGGAAAGAATTGGACAAAACGGCCGAACGACTACTAGAGGTAGAAGCCAAAATCATTAGCTCAGACGAAAATTACTATATCATTGCCGGCTACTGCAATCTGATCAATATGCCTTGTCCGCTACAGCAAGCCCAAATATGGGGGAAGGCCGCTACTATGATGAGCAAAAGGAAGAAGGTCTCCACTGGACTCGCACATGATGAGCGGTATGGGAAGGTAAGGACCTACCATAAGGATATATTGAAGAAAGTGATCCGCTAACCGCGAAAATCAAAAACCCCGATGCGCGAATTCGCGCATCGGGGTTTTCATATCGTTCAAGTTCAAGGGTTCAATCGTTTAAGCGTCGTTCCCTTGAACCCCTATATAGCAAAAACCGACCAACTACGTATAGATGGTCGGTTTTTTAGCTGCCGCTCAAAATAGAAAGATCAATTAAACAGCGCACGACGCTCGAACCCTGAACGTTCGAACAATCAAACTTTCCCTTTACTCCGTCACAAACGGATAGTCCCCGATGTACACATCTTCATATAGCTCTGAAGGATCTGGATCGGGAGAGGTCTCGGCGAAAGTGACGCAAGCGTCTACAATTTCTTTGATTTCATCTTCTAGTTTATCGAAATCGGTGTCGTCGGCGAGCTTGTGCTTGTCGCAATAGTGCTTCAATCCGATCAAAGGGTCCTGATCTTTGTATTGGTTCAGTTCATCGCGGGTACGGTACTTCATGGGGTCAGACATAGAGTGACCACGATAGCGATAAGTTTTCATCTCGATGAACATAGGGCCTTTGCCACTGCGAACGTGTTTTACAGCTTTTTTCATCTCCTCAAAGACAGTGATCACATCCATGCCATTGACAGGCTTGGAGGGCATATCAAATCCTCTTGCCATCTTATAGAGGTCGGTGACATTGGACGTACGCTCGACGGAGGTTCCCATCGCGTAGTGGTTGTTCTCTACGATGTAGAGGACAGGGAGCTTCCAGGTCATGGCCATGTTGAAGGCTTCGTGGAAAGCCCCTTGGCGCACAGCACCATCGCCCATGAGGCAGACACAGATATTGCCTGTCTTATTGTATTTCTCGGCGAAGGCGATGCCTGCACCCAGCGGAATCTGACCACCTACGATGCCGTGGCCGCCCGCAAAATTATTTTCCTTGGAGAAATAGTGCATAGAGCCTCCTTTGCCCTTAGAGCTGCCAGTGCGCTTCCCGTATAGCTCAGCCATGCACTCATTGGCAGACATGCCACGGGCGAGCCCAAATCCATGATCACGATAAGCCGTGATGACGGTGTCATCTTTGGTGATGGCTGCTTCGATGCCCATCGCTACGGCCTCCTGGCCGATATAGAGGTGACAAAATCCACGGATTTTGCGCTGCATATAGAGCTGCCCTGCTTTTTCCTCAAAGCGGCGCATCAGGAGCATTTCACGGTACCAATGGAGGATTTGTTCTTTGCTGTATGTCTTAGTTGCAGTAGACTTTGCCATAAGATTAAGTGCCTAGATAAATTAGCATGAATATAGAGCCGCTAAGATCGGAATACCCTTTCAAATTACAAAATTAGAAGAGGTTCTAGGTCTTCGAGGTTAAGGCTTGTCATTCAGGAAGGGGACGCTTGTTACATAATTTTTTTATATTAGACATTAATTGTTTTCCAAAATGGCCAAAATATCATAACAGAAATAATCACAATGAACAAACTTACCTGGAATTTATGGCGCATGATTGTACTTCTAGGGGTATCTCTTATCTTTTGTAGGAGTTGTATAGATAAGGATTTAACGATGACCATTGAGTCTATCGATCTTGAATTGCAACATGTGGGTCTAGACTCTGCAACCTTCATTGGTACTGTAACTACGAATACTCCAACAATCATCGACAATGTGGGCATATGTTTTATATCAGAAGACGACTTTGATCCCTTCAACGACAACCTTCCTACTATCTATGACAATGATTATTATAGAGCGGGAGAAGGAGCTGGAAGCTTCACCGTTGTTATATCAGACCTTAAGCCTGGGAAATTGTATCATGTGAGAGGGTATGCCCACAATCAACGTAACGTCATATATGGTGAAGTAATCCCCTTTATTGCAGGCAACCCAATTTTCACCCCCCCTTGTAACCCAAAGGCTAATACGGTAACGTTCAATTTTGTTGAGCGAAAATTTGGTAATGAGGTAAGAGAGGTAAACGGAATTGATCATACTATTATAGGGTCTGATTCCCCTGTAGAAATGGAAATCAGATTTTCTGACCCACCCAAATCTGGAATATATAAAATCGCACATCGCGTAGCGTCCTTAAATGCAAGGACTTGCAAGATTTGGATAAGTCTTCTTACAGATGATTTTTATGGAGAAGAAGGAGCGGATGTATATGTAGAGAGATTTGGGTTAGACAAGTATAGTGTGACGTTTTGTGAGATAAGATTCAGCTCTCGTACATCCTCCCATGTGGAAGTTACAAGTGGCAATTTAACCATCGACTAGGCCTTCTTCACATTAAGCGCAAATGGCTTCCTTTTATCAAAAAGGGAATGGTAATAAGGATCCTTAAAATCTGGATATCGCGCTAGAAAATGGGCATATTCTGTGGTTTCAGGCATGCCCTTACGGCTTTTGCTCTCAAAATGTCGTAAGAGAGCTTGGCTCGCCAAGACCGTGCGTTTGCCAGCTTTCGCGGCTCGTAGACAGAGGTCAATGTCATTGAAGGACAAGGGGAAATCCTTTTCGTCCAATCCGCCTAACTCGTTGTACAACGCTTTGGAAATCAGGAGACACGCGCCTGTCACAGCGCTGAAATTGGCGCTTACTTGGGTGTGATAAGGGGAATCTACTTCTTCTTCCGTTTGATTCCTGAAAAAGTGCACAGGCCAACCTGGTTTTTCGCCTGTATGCAGGCCTAAGCCTATGCCGGCATGCTGAATCTTCCCATCCGGGAACTGGAGTTTGGCGCCCACGATGCCCACGCCTGGCAGGCTGTGATAACCGACCATCTGAGAGAGCCAGTTGGGGGAGAGGACCTCGGTATCATCGTTGAGCAGGAGGAGGAGTTCTCCGTTGGCGGATTTTGCGCCTTGGTTGTTGATATGGGAAAATGAAAAGCCTTGGGCTTCATTGGGGATGGTGATTACCTGAAATGGGGGACGTTCGTCCAATTCCTGTAAGTATTTAAGGTTTTTTTTGTCAGTCGAGTCATTGTCCAGAATCAACACTTCATAGTTGGTGTAGGTCGTATGTGCGAGCGAATCGATACATCTTTTGAGGGTGCGATAGTGATTTTTGGTAGGAATCATGAGAGTGACCAAAGGACCTGTGTGTGGCCATTCCAAATGGTAAAGTGGCTGATGAGGCTGGGCAAAAGGAGGCGGTGAGACCACTTTCGCTAACGATTGGAGATGATCCAAATGGGCTTGAAGAACGGCCTTTCCTTTTGCCCTATCAGCCTCAGAAAGGGCGTCGTCTGGCGCGCTTTTGTGATACAAGATTTGAGGTATGTGAACAAAGCAAAAGTTTTGCGCCATTGCTCTTAAACAGAAATCCCACCAGGCATTTTTGCCTAAATGTTTATTTTTTCCTCCTAATTCATCCCAACATGCTTTTTTCACTGCCAAGGGCTGACGGATATAGTTATAAGCCAATAATCGCTCGGGCGACCAGGGCCATTTGAAGTCAGGGGTATGCCTATGTCCGTTTTGTGCCATCACATCCTCATCACAGTAAAAGAGGTCTCCTGCTGGGTGTTGATTGAGGTAATCAACAAGGTCAAAAAGTGCCAAAGGAGACAACAGGTTGCCGTTTGGGACAAATACGATGAAATCACATGGTGGCTGATGGATGGAGTCTAGGATATACCAATCCGTATAGATCTGCGCCTGTAAAGCGTCCATCGTGCGCGCTTCGGGAGGGCCCTCCTCCAGCCAGATTCCTATTTGGGGTTTATGGGCAAATGATTTTTGCTGTAGGCCTGAATGATGAGGTTGACGAGCGAGCCATTGGGGATACAGCTCATGATTTTGCTGACCGCAATAGTGCTCGATGGTGGGGATATTGGTGCCTTTGAGCAGGCGAAGGAGGTTGCGAAAGATCTGTCCTGGCGACTCGCGCCGCAAGGCGCGGAGGAGGGTTTTAAAGTTTTGTTGATTGATGTGGCGGAGCCAGGACATGTATTGAGCTATTTTGCGTCAGTGTGGAGGGAAGACAAACCACAGATTACACAGATTCTCACGGATTTTCTTCTTTCATCTGTGCAAATCTGGCTAATCCGTGGTGAATGTTATATGCTCACTCCACGAAATGATTAATATACCAACTTATATCCAATGCCTCTGACATTGAGGATCTCGATCTGCGGATCGTGCTTGAGGTACTTGCGTAGCTTGGTGATGAACACATCCATACTCCGGCCATTGAAGAACGAATCATCGCCCCACAATAAGTCAAGGACGTATTTCCGCTCTAGCACCTGATTTTGGTGCTGACACAATAGCCTCAATAATTCGCTCTCCCGATGGGTGAGCTTTTTCCCTTCGCCTTGAAAAGAGAGCATCTGCTTTTGAGGTTCAAAGGTATAATGGCCGATTTCAAAGCTCGTTGGGGCTGTTTCCTGGGGGTTAGTGGAGGTTTGCCTCCGTAAGAGCGCCTTGATCCGAACGATCAGTTCCTCCATGCTAAAGGGCTTTTTTACGTAATCGTTGGCACCGATCTCAAACCCTTTTACGACGTCGGCTGTCTGACTGCGCGCCGTCAGGAAGATCAGGGGGATATGCGGATCTTCTGCACGAATATCCCGCGCAAGGGCAAATCCGTCGCGTTCGGGCATCATGATGTCCAGGACGCACACATCCGGACGAGCCGTCTTATACGCATTCCACCCTGTGACGCCATTTTCACAATAAATCACCTCAAAATCCCTGACTTCCAGGCTTTCTTTCACAATCTGTCCCAGGGTAGTTTCGTCCTCTACCAGCAATAATTTTATTTTATCCATAATTCCTGGGGAATAAATCAAAATTAAAATGAAAGTTAAAATGAAAACTTGTCCTGAGTCTTCGAAGGATCAGAACTGACTATCAGTGTTTTATAAATCATCATTTTACTTTATTGATATTCCTGGGTATTGTGATGGTGAATTCACTTCCTTCACCTAAGGTGCTTTTGAGGGAAATCTCTCCTCCATGAAGGTCCACAATTTTTTTGACATAGCTCAGCCCCAGCCCAAAGCCCTTGACGGGATGGAGGTCTCCTGTCGGGACGCGAAAAAACTTTTCGAAGACCTGCTTCTGGTGTGCTGGCGAGATGCCAATGCCATGGTCTTTGACAAGGATATAGACGTTGTCAATATCGTCCCATGCCCTCACTTGAATGAAGGGAGAAGCGCCTGAATACTTAATGGCATTGTCCAATAAATTTGTCAATACATGCCCCAATAAGGATTTGTCCACTGATATGATAGGCTGGTTGAGGTCATCTATGAGGCGAACAGTCACCGTCTTCTTTTGTGAAAAATGATATGGTTCTGCCAAATCTTTCAGCATCTTTCCCAAGTCCGTTTCCACCTTGTTGAGGTGGATTTTGCCTCGATCAAAAGCCGCGATCTGCAGGACTTTTTCCACCATTTGCTCCAGTTTCTGGAGCTGCTGTTTGGAGATCGCCAAATACTTTTCGGTTTTTTCGGCATCCTGGAGGACTCCAAAGTGTTGCATAGCTTCCACTACCGTAGACACCGTTGCAATAGGGGTTTTCAGTTCGTGGGTCATATTGTTGATGAAATCGGTCTTGATGTCGGAGAGTTTTTTCTGACGAAAGATGAGGCGAAGCATATAAAATAAGCAGCCCAATGTGATAGCGATCAAAAAAGCAGACAATGCAAGGGCAAGCCACATTTCTCGAAAGAGGTGCCAGGTTTGGGTGGGGAAATAGACCCGAATGTGCGTGCCTGGAAACATGCCCATGGGACTGAGTTTGATGGCTTCTTCCATCCAGACTTCTGTCTGATAGGGATGAGTAGAGATGATCAGGCTATCATCCTTATCAAAAATCGCCAGCTCAAATGGAATGTCAAGTTTGAGTGTATCAAAGGAAAAATGAGCCAAGCTATCTAATGCCCCAATCAACCGTTTGGGGTTTTCTTCCCTTGGGTCTATCATGGCGTCAAAAAATCCCTTCATCATTTTGGCCATGAACTGCCAGGAGGTATCTGAATCCATTAGCTGATTGATGTCGCCCTTGGTACGGGTACTATCTTTATTGGCTTGGCCAGTAGCAGCAGCTATAAAAGCAGAATCGGCGCCTGTCAGCTCGGCAGTATTTCGCGAAATAGGGGCCTCATGGGCCACTGTATCCTCTATGAAAGGGTATCCCAATTTCCTGAAGTATTCTGTAGAAGGCGGCACGACAAAATCGAGGAAGGCTCGATTCAACACACCCGAGATAGAATCCTCGAAGGAAGCTTGCTCGATCTGAAAGCGATTGTACAGCCAATAGGCTTGTACGCCCAAGACCCCCATGACTGAAAGGGTCATTAACGCTACTACGTATCGAATTCGCTTTTCCACGAATCAAACTTAACACGATTTTGACAAATGAGGAGAGCTGTTAACAAATGATAACACTTTATAACCATGTGTTAACCATCATGCCTGGATATCAGGCGTAGGTTTGAGAAACGATTTTTCTTTAACCTATAACCCAACAAATCATGTTATCTCCTAAAACGTTTCTCTCGACTTTATTCCTCTTGTTATTTGCCTATACCACTATCGCCCAATCTCTCGAAGAAGGGAAGATCGTATATGCCCAAACAATGAACTATGGCGCCTGGATGGGATCAGACACGACTCCCGAGCTGTCAGAAAAAGTGACTGCGGTGATGGAACAGTTTTTTCCCTCCATGGACCAACTTCAACTCACCCTTTATTTTGACGAGCAACAGTATGTGGCCAGAGATGATAATTTTAGTACCCAAAACGCGTTTGGAGGCGTTTTCCAAAAAATGGGAGGAGGGGAGACTTATTTCAATAAAGAGGCGATGGTATTGACAACTATTCACGTATTTGATGGCCAAAAATATCGGATAGATAGCCTAGTCAATAGCTCTCCCCTGGTCAAAAAAGAAGATACTACGTGCCTCATTTTAGGCTATACTTGCCACAAAGCCATCATCACCACGAACCACCACACCATGACGGTGTGGTATACCCCCGACCTTCCCGCAGGCTATTCGCCTACTGGCTATTGTGCCGTGGATGGGCTTGTATTGGCTGTAGAGACAGATGCCATGTCGTATGAAGCGATCGAAATCACTGCCGCAAAATGGCCCGGCGTAGATTATTCAGATTGCCTGGTGACTACTCATGCCGAAATGAATGCCCGAGTCATGGAATTGATGAAGGAGGAAATGCCTAAGTTTTTTGAAAGTGAGCAATTGCAGGCTTTGCTTGACTCACTTGAGCAGGTGAAGGATGAGTGAGATCGTTTTGGTTCTTTGCCAAGGTCAAAAAAGAAGCTTTTCTTCTACGCGCTGATATTCCTTATTGGGCTCAATGTATACGGCTTTTTACTCGGGCTAAAGTATAATACGTTCAGGAATACTTCTGTACAATTGCATGAAATTTATTTCTTTTCCATCTTTACCGAGATGGAAGGCTAAACCCTAAATGCCACAGCTTATGATTTGAAAAAAGACGAAAAACCCCTCCTAAGCACTATGTTATTTAGTTCGGCACTTTTCCTGTTTCTCTTCCTTCCGACTGTTCTTGGACTGTACTATCTGATGCCTCGAAGAGGCAGGAATGGGTTGTTGCTGTTTGCCAGCCTGTTTTTCTACACCTGGGGAGAGTTTGAGTTGGTGCTGATCATGCTTACTTCAGTAGTCGTAGACTACTTCGCAGCGCTGCAAATAGACAAGGGTCATAGAAAGCTTGGACTTTCTATGACCCTTGTCACCAATTTAGGGCTATTGTGCTTTTTTAAATATGGCAATTTTGCCTACGAAAATTACCTCGCCCTTTTAGAAATATTGGGACAGGAGACGGACGCGCTAGCAGGTTTTCGCAAAATCGCTCAACCGTTAGGCATTAGTTTTTACACCTTCCAGACGTTGTCTTATACCCTGGATGTGTACTGGGGCAAGGTAAAGGCGACGAGGAACGTTATCGACTTTGCCACTTATGTGACCTTATTTCCCCAATTGATTGCGGGTCCCATCATCCGCTATAGAGATGTCCATCTCCAACTTCGCGAAAGAGAGGAAACCAGTTCCAAGTTTGCCGTTGGAAGAGAAAGATTTATTATCGGCTTGGCGAAAAAAGTCATCCTGGCCAATTCCTTTGGCATCATAGCTGATGCAGCATTCGATACCCCAGGTGATGAATTGACCATCGGTTTTGCGTGGATGGGCCTCATTGCCTTTGTCTTTCAGCTCTATTTTGATTTTGCGGGGTATTCTGATATGGCGATAGGGATGGGCAAAATGTTGGGCTTTGATTTCCTGGAAAACTTCAATTATCCCTATATCGCTCGGTCCCTTCAGGAATTGTGGAGGAGGTGGCATATTTCCCTCAGCAATTGGTTTCGAGACTATGTCTACTTTCCGCTTCGGAAAACCGCTTGGGGGCGCAAAAACACCAATTGGTGTATTGTCATCCTATTTGCTGGAATAGGCTTTTGGCACGGTGCTAACTGGAATTTCCTGTTATTTGGATTGCTCCAAGCAGTCATCATTGTGTTGGAACGAATGGCGTTTAGGAGGAAGATTAAAAGTCCTTGGCGCCTTTTGTCTCATCTATATTTGATTTGGGCGGTGTGTATGTCTTTATTATTCTTCCGATCTACCTCTATCACCCAGATATGGCAATATGGAAAAGCACTTTATGGGTTTGGCTCACTTGGCTGGGGCGGGACTCATCCTTTCCTGAATTTGGAGACCCTGCTACTGACCATTTGTGCCATTGTATTATGTATCCCAACCTATCCACGGATTCAGGCTTATGTCCAACAACGCGAATTTACAGCAAAGCCTTGGCTGAAGATCATCTACCAGGTATTCTTGCTGGTATTATTTGTATTGTGTGCCGCCTATATTGCAGCAGATACCTATAATCCTTTTATTTATTTTAGGTTTTAACATGCAGCAGAGAATCTTATGAAACGAGATTTATTCACAACAAACCGCATATTCAATGGCATCTTTATAGCTGTACTGTGCTTACCCATAGTAGCCCAGTTTTCTGGGATGGATGATCAACTCGTTCAAAGTTCTGAAAACCGTTTACTTTCCAAACTTCCCTCCATAAATAAAAAGGGGATACGCAGTTTTGTAGACCAGACAGATGCTTGGTATGAAGACAATTTTGGCTTTAGGAATGTGCTGTTTCGCGGATATAGTACTATGAAGTATCACGGATTAGGGGTATCTCCTCTCCCCCAAAAGGTGACCAAAGGCCAAGATGATTGGCTGTATTTGAGCTTTGAAGGAGCTAATTTAAAAAAAACAACCCCCCTTCGTTTTCAAAATGGGCTAAAAAATCTTATAGAAACCCTATCCCAAAAGAGCGAGGAGCTAGCAGCTCAAGGCATACAATTTTACTTTGCTATTGCTCCAGGCAAACAGACCGTTTGTCCTTATTATTTGCCATTGCATGTCCAAGAAGGATACATCCCTAAATTATTCTCTTATCAAAAGGCCTTGCTTACTGACCAGCAAGCTTTTCATGTAATAGACCTAAGCAAGCAGCTACCTCAAGGTCAGGCGGGGTGTGGTTGTTATCGCAAGACAGACCACCACTGGAATGACCTGGGTGCTTTTTGGGGAGCCAAAGAATTGTTGGAAACCATACAACGGGATTTTCCGGACGTGCCAGTGCCTGACCTAAGGAATTACCATCAAACAACGGTGCCCCAAAAATGGGGTGCTCATAACAGGATGCTCAATCTCCCGATTCAAGTTGATGAATTAATCCTTAAACCCAAACACAATCTGACCTATCACCAAGTAGAAAATAAGCACAAAGTCCTTAAAAAATTTCGGTTAGCCCCAGAAAAGTATGAAACGAGGTATCAATCCACTTCCGATTCCACCAATCACCTAAAAGCTATGATTTGGCATGACTCATTTATTGATAGAATGAAAATGCATTTAAATGCAAGTTTTGGGGAGACCGTGTACTTTCGGAGAGCAGGGGGTATCAATCTTTGGGATAATGAACTTATCAGGAAAGAAAATCCTGATATCCTTATTTTGGAGATTAACGAAGGCCCCCTCGCCCGATTTGCTAGGGGAATGTCACGTCCTCGTGCAAAGGAGTTTTTATTTGAAAGAGATCATAACTAGTAAATTTTTTATTTTCGAATATGGCAAAACAAGGTAACCTCAAACTAAAAAATCGCTTGATCAATTTTGCCATTTTGGGGACGACTTTGCTCATCATATTCATTGTCTATGCAGTTACATTTTCATCCTATGTGAAAGGATTAGTTAACTATGAAAAGGTCAAGAATTACCAATTTTAACAAATAATCCTAATTGTTTTCCCTCTATGGCTAAAGTCGAGCTTAGGAAGGGATAAATCATACTATGCCAGGCAAGTCGTCGTGGACATGGTGGTGGTCAATATCGCCCTGGGCTATGACAAAAAGGGAGAATTGTTGTATCTCATTGGAACGATCCCAGCTCGACAACTTCCAGCAAGCTATCGAAAAAGGTGGACCATTGAAGTCTTGTTTCAAGCCTTTATAACCTCGAAGACTCCCGACTGAGGTCCCTGGAGAAATATAGAAAGCTATTTGCAGTGGTAGCTATGGCATATACCCTCTGTTGGGCCGTCGGGATAGAAGACGGAAGATCAAATCCCGTTAGACCCAAAAAACATGGATACCCTCAATATTCGGTCTTTAGAAGAGGATTAAACATCCTCAGACAGTTTTTTAAATCCAAAATTTGCCCACAGTTTGATAGGGTCATGGCAATGGCTAACTATAGAGCCGCACCTTCTTGATAAACCGTCGGGTAGAGTACTTGAGACAATTCCCCATGAAAAAGCAGAGAAATAAATGGCTAAAAAATCGATTCATCAATCTTTCGATTACCTTTGGCACCTTCCTCATTTTATTCCTCATATATCCTCGTTGTATTTGATAGCTATAAAAAAAGACTTACAGGTTACAGGAAATTCTCGAAGCATGATTATAGGCTAAAACCTTTAAACATAAATGATTTAATCCATTGAGCAATTATCTTCTGAATAGAAGGTGATTTCGATTCTTTTTTTGCCTCTTCTGTAGCCATTTGCAACTTGTGAGAGATCTTTTGTTCCCAGGCTTTGTCGGAATTTAACCCTGCCTTAATCGCTTCCTGAATCTGTCGAAATACCCTTGGGTCTTCCTCAAGTATATAGCGCGATATTTCCACTAATCCTTTCTCCCCCATCACCGTATATTGGCGAGGATGAATGGAATCTTGTATCCCCAAAAACAGCTTCCTATTGGGTCGTGAGAGGTATTTTTTGGCTACCTCAGCGTTTCCTGCCCTGAAAGTCTCCCTAACAGCTTCTCTCTCCGTTTCGGTAAAAAATCGACTACTCCAGTACGTCCCGTTCTTAATCTGACCTTGGACTCGCTTCTCAAAAAGGTGAACCGTTTTTGTATTGTCTAAAGAGAGTTTATTTAACCAACGTTGGTACCTCAATTCTGGCCTGGGCCAGGAAATGTTGAAGTGCCTGGGAGGTAACTTGAAATATTGATCTAGAACTACCCCCAGAAGTGATAAAAAATCACTGAATATGTTCCCGCCTTCAAATTGACCTTTCTCAAAAGGTCGAACGATGACATTTTCTTGTCCAAACTGATCAGCCCATTGATTTACAGTAAATGCGTAGTCCAAATTGTAAAAAGGGCGCTCATAGTCAAATCGATCAAAGGGCATGTTAAAATAGCCCATTTTGACCCCATGTGCATACAGAGACTCAATCGCCCTATCCTGCGGCCTTAAGTAGATGATCACTTTAATCTGATCAGCTATTTGTTCAAATTTTGGGAAGTGAGACCATTCAATTTTCTCCGAGAATATCTCAGAAGAAATCAATACATTTTGTTTGCCCTTTGTCTCAAGTCTCAAGTCCTCCAGATAGCCCTCTATTTTTTGGGTTGGTTCAAAATGGGGATGGGGCTGCATTCGGATGGCACTCACCAAATGGTGATGTGCACCACTCTTAGCAAGGCCCGTTTTAGGGTAGTAAATCCCATTTTTCTGCAAAAGGGCTTGATTAGCCTTGAAAAACCATTGAAGCGCCGTAGTGGCGGTCTTGTGAAGTCCAACATGCAGGTAAAGTGTTTTCAAAAACTAATTGCTTATGTAGGAAATAGCTGGGATTAATTGTTGAACCGCAAGTTGAGTAAAATGAGGATTAAGTTCTGCATCAACTCCTTGGATTTTTGATTCCAACCACCCTTTCAAGAAAAAATAATGAAGGACCGCGTCATAAAAAGCGGATAGCCCAGGATGAAACGCCCACTCATATTGATTGCCGAGCAATAAGGCTTCCTCCTCTAGTTCCTGCCAACTGCGTGCCGACTTGGTTCGACGCTTATGTTGAAGACGGTTGATGGTTTGGTCAATCTCATGAAAGCTAGGATGCCTATCCGCATTTTTTTTATACATAAATGCTCCCATTAAGCCCGCACGATATTGTCGTTTCGCAAACGTGAAGATATTGTGGTAATGGTAATGTTGACATGAAGGGCCTCCCAAATAATGGATTTCCATATGTTCTTCTTGGCAAAGCCTTGAAGCAAGTTCCGCATCCTCAAAAGCTGGATACTTAAAATTTGTGTCAAACCAGTATTCTTGCCGACGAATTAGGGTTGATTTTATAGAGACATTGGACGTATAAAAATGCCGGTAGTCATATATGTGGCCAGGTTTCATGTGAAAATACCCAAACTGCTGTGCGCCTATCCCATCAATGTGCTTCATCAAACTATTGACTGGCAGGCGATCTGCCCATCGTGTATGGCCCAGAATGGCCACTTCTTCACGAGGGAAAAGGCGATGCGCCTTCAGGTGCAGATGGATAAAGTCCGGATCAGGTTGAATATCCGCTCCAACAAATAGAATCAAAGGCGATTCAGCCTGCTCAATCCCCAAATTGCGTGCGGCAGCAGGGCCTTGATTGTCGAGTTGTCGGAATACCTTCAGGTCAAAATGAAGGGGGGTATAACTGGCCAATACCTCATAGCTACCATCTGTGGAAGCATCATCTACCACAATTACTTCAAAACCATGATTACCCATCTGCCAATCGTACGCCTCAAGCACCGTCTCAAGGAGATCCCTGCCATTATAACACGGCATAATCACGCTGATAAGTGGCGAGGATTTATTCATTATTGATTAAAAAAACGCTTAAAGAATCCGGAAATGGGAGAAAAAACACCTCTTCTGCTAGACTCTATGTCGAGATCATCCAATTGTGCCTGAATATAGGCCAAATAAGTAGCTCGGACAGGGTCGTCTCTTTGCAGCAAATCCATCGCTTTTTCTGGATGCTGACTGATGCCTTGAAGCAACATCGTAGACAAGACGCGATCCATGCCAAAGGCATAAATCGAATGGAGCAGCTGAGAAATTCGCTCTTCGGGCGCCTGAGCATACAGCCATTTCTGGCTAATGTTTTTTGGCAAATGAACCGCCAACAGCCATAAGATCTCAAATATCATGGCTGCTTCGTTTTCTCGAATCGTATTTCGGTCATGGATACGGTATTTCACTAGAGGCTGAGGAATCAGCCCAATCTCCCCATGCGCTGTGGCATGAAGGGCAAAGTCCCAGTCATGGACATATCGCAAGGGCTTAAAGGCCAGGCCTGCTTTAAACAGTTTTCGCCGAAAAACAAAATTGGAAGTAGTGGCCAAATAATTTTCTCCCCACAAGGCTTCCCGCAAATCTTTCCCTCCCCGAAAACTCTTTTCTACCTTTGAAAGCGGCCAAGGTGGCAGGTCTTGAAAACCATGTTTGACGTCTACGCTTTCTCCCTTTTCATCAATGATCTCCAGATAGGTGCCTAATAAGGAAATTTCAGAATGAGATTCTAAATATGGAATTAAGGTAGCTAAACGATTAGGGGCAAAGACATCATCCGAATTGAGGACGGAAATATACGCTCCCACAGCAAGGCTGAGGCCGCGATTGAGGGCAGCATGTGCACCTTGATTCTCCTGAGAAATTACCAGAATTCGCTTGTCCTTAAAGCCTTGAATGACCTCCAGACTCCCATCTGTAGAGCCATCATCCACAATGATCAATTCAAAGGATGCCCAATCCTGGTCGAGTACACTCTGAATAGCCTCACACACATATGCTTCGTGGTTATATGAAGGAATGATGACACTGACCTTAGGCATGGGGAAATTATTAATTGAATAATTATTGATTAGCATATTTCTCGTCCAAAAAATGCTTGATCGTATTGCTGTGCTATTATTTTTGCATCCACCCTTTTGACCACCTTTTCCCGAACTTCCGTAGCATTAATAGGCTCTTGAAGCAGTTTGTCTATCGCAGCTATGAGGCTGCCCACTTCTCCGATATTGGGGACTACAACCCCTCCTCCAGTATAAGACAGGAATTCCTGATTATTCCCTACATCTGTGGCGACCACCGCCTTGCCCATCGCCTGGGCTTCCATGATCACAAGCGGCATGCCTTCATAAGCTGATGGCAATACCAGTATGTCAATGACAGCAAGGATGTCTGAAGCGGGCTTGTAAAAGCCGCGGCGACAGAAGTTGGAGAGATGAATATCTTCCAATTGTTGTTCCACTACTTCTTCCATTTCTCCATTCCCCACCATAAAAAAATAGAGGTCTTCTCGTTTTTCCATCCGCCTGGCAAGTTCTACGAAATCTAGTGGACGCTTTTGAGGGTGAAGCCTTCCGATAAAAGCAATAATGGTTTTGTCCAGGGGTAGACCAAATTGCTGTTTTAGCTGATGCTTCCAAACAGAAGAATATAAATCTGGTGAAAAAACATGCGTATCGATACAATGCTCGATCAACTCAATCTGAGTTAATGGAATGCCTTTTTGGGCATAGGCCTGGCAGATCAAGGGATTGGCCCCAATATGAAGGTCAAAATCCATGACCATATGATGGTCCGCTACATATCGCTGAATCCATCCAGCCTGATAGTCATATACTTGATTGACAAAGCGGATTTCAGGGTGTCGGTTCTTTAGCAATGGGAGAATATCATAGATAAATGCAGACCCATTGGATACATAGCATATTCCGGGGTTGAATTGCTGGAAAAGAAATTCGACGAAGAGGGCGTGACGATGAGGTTCCAATAGATCAGCCACCTCAAATACATGGGGAGTGATTTTGCGAAAAGCCTGAGCCATGTTTCCAAGGGAAGAAGGACTTGAAACGGTACTCACCAGGACCCACCTGACGGTCGGAAGACATTTGATTACATTGAGGAGCAGGTGCTCTGCTCCTCCGACAGCAAAAAAAGGCAAATAAACCAGGGCGGTTTTTTCTATTTTTTTATCTTCATCTAGATCAGGAACTATCAGATGAAAATCGGTCCGATCTTGTTCGCTAAGGGATAAATCCTTAAGCTTATGTCGAAGTTTATAGGGTATCACTTCCTTTTTTCTGAACCAGGGATGAATCCCCAATTGGGTCAAAAAATCATAGATAAATCTAAATGGACTGGTAAAGGCCCACCCTAATTTAAAACTCAGCGAATTTCTTACAGCAGTCAATTCCCTCTCATAAGCGCGAATCCTTTCTTCCTGTTTTCTGATGGTATGTTTATCTCGATTCATTAAAGCTTCCTTTTACCAACCCTCAAATTTTTATTAACATTTTTCGTCATATCACCCTAGCCAATTTTCGCCTTCTATTTCAGGCTGTGAGGCGCGAACCTCTTCAAAAGATTTGGCGCAATTTTATCAGGCTTGTTTATAGGGAGGTCCCAAACAGACCCCTAAAAAAAAGGCTTCAACGGCGAGAAAAAGTAAACCCCTACGAGCTATTTCTGCAACGTGAAGGTAACTCTACCTATGAGGAAGATGCTCAACTAGAAAATAGATGGCTTTTCTTAACGCCGCCTGATGGGCGTTTGGCTGCTGCTGCTCGTGGCGAAGTTGCCAATTTTTTGGCTGAACATCCAACTGCAGAGATCATCTATTGTGATGAAGACCTCTATGATGCAGAAAAAGGGCGGCATACCCCTTACCTCAAACCAGGCTGGTCGCCTGAATTATTACTTGCTTATAATTATATCCGTAGACCATTGGCCATACAGCGAGAAGTATGGAAAAAGCTCGAAGGGATAAACCCTCAGATGGACGAACCCGCCTTTTGGGCGTTTCTGCTGAGGGCTATGGAAATTGGGGTAAATATTGCGCATTTACCCAAAATTTTGATGCATAAAGAACAGGGGGAAGAGGAAGTTCAAGATCGCAATTTGGTTCAACGACAGTCTCAGATTCTTCAATTTTATCTTCAACACCAAAGGATTCCTGCTAGTCCCATCTTTTCCTCCTATTGGGCTTTTCCCAATCAGCCTATTTTCCATCTCCGATGGCCCGATACAGGTCCATTGGTAAGTATTCTCATTCCTTCAAAAAATAACCTTCGCTTACTTCGGGCATGCATTCGCTCTCTCAAAAAAACGAGATATCACCCTTATGAAATCATTGTCCTGGACAACGCATCAGATGATCGAGCCACTCTGGACTATTTGGACCAAATAAAGCAGGAAAGTCATATTCAGGTCATTCGGATTCCCAATATACATGACCGCTTTTCTTTTGCTTATATCAATAATCAGGGCGTCAATTATGCTAAAGGGGAGCTACTAGTTTTTCTAAATGACGACACCGAAGTCATATCTCCAGATTGGTTGAGCCAATTGGTTGGGTATCATCAAATCGAGGGAGTCGGAATGGTGGGAGCAAAGCTCTTGTATAGGGATCGGTCGATCCAACATATAGGCGTAGCGATGAATATGTATACTGGGACTTTTGAAGGGTTTCCGCTGCATTATTATTCCGGTCAGAAGTCCCGTCACCCAAAATTAATTCCTCTCACTCAAGCGAGTAGAAATGTAGGAGGGGTAACCGCTGCTTGTTGTCTGATTAGCAAAAAACTATTTCAAACGCTAGGCGGATTTGATGAAAAAAGCTTCCCCGTTTCTCTCAATGATATGGATCTCTGTATTCGTGTCAGGAAAAAGGGGCTACGGATTGTGTTTGCCAGTCAGGCGGTTTTGCTTCATAAAGAAAGTAAAAGTCGAAAGGGACTTTTGGAATTGGATGAAATGGTGGCTTTTAAACAAAAATACCCCCAACCAGATGACCCTTATTACCCTGCCAATTATTCGCGGATAAGGGCATTTCAAATAGCGCCTGTTCCCAAAACCAAGGACCCTATTCTTGCTAAAAAAACACCTCAGGTGTCTTTTGTCGAAAGTGCTTCTGAAACCTGCCTGAGTTGGCATCAATTGAAACGGGCACTGGCGAAAGGTAAGCAGTGGGAAGTCAATTCTCCTTCGCTTCAGACTGATGTGCTAGTAGGAAAAGGCACGGTAGCCATTCCTTTGATAAAAAAGGCTCAGGCCCAGGACATTCCCTTTATTTGGTATTTGGATCACCTCCCACGTGCAGATCATGTGCCCCTTTATGAGGCGGCTTTCTGCCTTATTGCCCCTTCACACCGCATACGATTATTGGTCGAGCAACTTGCTCCAAATGCCGTCGTCGAAGTAGTCAAGATGGCGATTGAAACAGAAAGGGATTTACCTAATATATCCAAAGCAGAAGCCCGCAGGCAGTTGGGGATTCAAGATGGGCAGATAGTTAGTTTACTCAATGATGATCCAGGCGGAGAAAACCTAAAAGCATACCTTCATCGAATGACTGCCGGCATGGCTTGTCAATATCTCGAATTAGGTAATCAGGATTCTCTTCCTAAGTCAACGTGGAAAGAACAACTCGCTTTTCGCGCTGCTGATATATTTGTGAATGCAGCCATGCATAGCACGGACATGAGTTATATCCTTCAAGCGATGAGGTTTGGGTTGCCGATCGTCTCTTATGTCGATATCGGAGTAGAAGAGTACGTCTGGGAGGACGTAAATGCGCGCCTGGTTCCCACAGGAAATAAACGTTTTTTAGCTAATAAATTAGAAGAAATGGCCAGGAATGAAGCTGGAAGAGAACATGCTGCCGAAATGTCGAATAAAGTATTCCAATTGAATACTACTTTTGAGGGTATGGTGGGAAGGATTCACACGGTAATGATGCCTGCAGTTTTGACTAAGGAATGAATCAAAATTAAAATCAAAGATCCACAAAAGGATGAAAGTTAAAGTATGAGCTGACTATCAGCTAGTTACAGTTTTCAAAATCACAAGTTGTTTTTAATTCATTCTTAAGTTCCCAAAAGAGAAATAGTTGATTAGCAATTTGATTGATATTTCCTGACTCTATACTTATGAAAGCGCAAAAGCCTTCTAAACTCAAAAATCGGTTAATCAACTTTTCCTTGACCCTTGGCACTTGCCTTATTTTATGTATCATTTACCTTTTTGTATTTGACAATTACAAAGAAGGTCTACGAGGATATGAATGGTTCAAAAAGTCCACACAGGCACCTGTTGGAATTGAGCCCTTGACTCATTATGATGCAATCCAACTGGGGAAAGTTCATACTCCTAAAAAACACCCTAAGAGTTCTTATTTGAATTTTCCTAAAGAAAAACCAACTGGAACTTATAGGATAGGCATTTTTGGGGGTTCGTTTGTAGAGGGAATAGGTGCCGCCCAGGGATATGATTTCCCCTCACTTCTTGAGAAAAAATACCTGGAATCAGGGAGAGATGAAGTAGAAGTAGTCAACTTTGGGACAGGGGCGTACGGAATGAATCGATCTTTTTATCTGTGGAATTGCCTGGGCAAAGGATACAATTTAGATTTGGTGATCTTTAATCCTCGACCTTTTCATCCGCCCCGAGACCGTACCTTTATTCTTCATTCGGGCTATTATGGAGATGTTCATGGAAGGTATATATGGAAAAATGAAATTATTCAATATATCCCTGTACTGGGAAGTAATCGAGCTGAGACATCTGCACGGTACTATTCCCCTGTTCCAGCATGGCAATATTGGAGGTACGAAACCAAAACCCCCGTGCCTTTTCGGGCAGTATTGCCCAAAGGAAAAGAGCTGAAACGGAATCCTTTTTACTATCATTCAGACCCGGAAGCTGAGTGGAAAGCACTCTATTCGGCTATCTTTGACTCAATCCGCAAAGTAGCCCCTAGGTTTATGGTATCCTTTTTTGGAGAACAAATGGGTGCCTTTCAAGCGCATCTTGCTTCAAAGAATTTTGAGACATTCACTATAAATACAGATTCCTTAGATCCCGCAATCTATGTCGCTCCTGACAATCATTATACAGGCCTTGGAAATCAAGTAATAGCAGAAGCATTATTTGATTATCTTCAGGACAGTATTGACATACAATTTCCTGTTTTTTCATTTGAGAAAAAACACATTGAGTCTACTGATTCCTTCCCCAATTGGGAGGGCCTATCTAAAGTGAAAAGACTATTCTTGAGCATTCAAGAAAAAGAATTGGCGGTGTTTTATCATGGAGCAAATGGATGGAAGCAGAGACCTAATATCAGAACCAAACCAGTTATTGATTTTGAGAAATTGGGGATAAAGGCCGTAGCTGCCATAAATAAATTCCCCTTTCATCACTATTTACCACTTAGCAAAGCTTTCGAGTTAGGTACCCTTTATACCATGCGTGCTCGATTCTGGGTAGCTGGGCAAGAAAAGGTTATACCTCTGACAGAAATTGTCCCTATGACTTCTTTTTGGGGGGTGGGAGACCCCCTTTCTAATAAGTATCGGGTTGGTGATATCAGTATGACTTTTGCTCAGAAGAACAGAAATTTGATGATGGAGTTTGCAACCCAGGAAAATATATCTCAACTAAGTATTGAGTTGGAGGGAAATGTCATTTTGAAAGGCCAGAAAGTAGATAATCGCAGTGAACATCAATTATTTGATCTTTCGCCAGTTATGAGTGATTGGATCACGCTCAGAGGAGGCTTCGATCAACGAATCGATATACCTGAAATTCCTTCCAATGGAATAGTTGATTTGATGGTTGAATACAAAAATGGAGAAGTGAAAAACCTTCCTTTTCTTAGATATCAAGTCAATTCGGATAAAATAGATTAGCCTAAGTTATATCATTTTTTTCTTCAAAATGAGTAGGTTTACCTTATGGAATCACAGTCTACTTCTCGCTGGAAAAACCGTTTAATAAACCTTTCTATCACCTTAGGGACCTGTCTGATTCTATTTGTTATTTACTTGATTGTTTTCAATAATTACAAAAAGAATTTAGCGGATTATAAGTGGTTGACTAGGGGCACTAAGGAGCAAAAAGAAATAGCCCCCTTAACCCAATATGATGAAGTTCAATTGGGATTTGTACAATCCCTTAATCACCTCCCTAATAGTTCATATTTGAATCTTCCTACAGAAAAACCAAATGGAACTTATAGGATAGGCATTTTTGGGTGTTCGTATGTGCGAGGAGTAGGAGCAGCTCAGGGATATGATTTCCCTTCTCATCTACAGAAAAAATACCAGGATATTGGAAGTGATAGTATAGAAGTAATTAATTTTGGAGTAGGTACGTATGGCATGAATCGCGCATTCTATATCTGGAATCGCCTAGCCAAGCTGTATGAATTGGATGTGGTGATCTTTAATATACACAGGTTTCATTATGAACGAGACCGTACGTTCATTTTTAGACAGGATAGTTATGGACCTATCCACGGAAGATATATTCTTGAAGATGGGAAACTCAAGTATATTGCTGCATTAGGAGATAGTCATGCTGCAGCATCTGCTGGCTATTATTCACCGATTCCTGCATGGCAATATTGGAGATATGAAGCCAAGACGCCTGCTCCTTTCCGGGCGTTTTTACCAAAAGGCAGAGAACTAAAAAAGAATCCCTTTTATTACCACCCTGATCCTGAATCAGAATGGAAAGCCTTATATGCTGCTATCTTTGATTCTGTGGCAAAGGCTACTCCTAGATTAATCTTGGCTGTAGGCGATAAGCAAACTTTAGGGTTTGTTGAACACCTCACAGCAAAGAATATTGAAGTTCTCCACATGAAGGCCCATGAGTTAAAAAGGGAATACAAGTCTATCTATGAAGCATTTGATCGGCATCCCAATGGTTTAGGGTATCAACTGATCGCAGAAGAGCTGTATGCCTATCTTCTTGATAGCACTAATATCCAATTACCTGTTCTATCTTATGGTAAACAGCGACTCATGTCCACCGCCTTTCATGAAAATTGGGGAAATCTTATAGAGGTCCAAAAACTGTACTTGGGGATAAATGGTGAAGAACTAGCAGTTTTTACAAATAGTAGCTTGACATTAAGAAATCGTGGCAAACGCGATAAGATAATCATTTCTGATTTTGATGAATTAGGGGTAAAATCATTAATCTGTGTTCATACAGGAAATGATTACCGATTTATTCCTTTTGGTGAGTCTTTGACCCAAAAACTCAATATGACCCTTCAGTTTGATGAAGATGGTCAGGAGAAGGTACATCACCTGACAGAAGTAGTTCCTGTAACTCCATTTTGGGGCTTAACAGATTCGCTGAATTTGGTATTTAAGGTAGATGAGAAAAGGATAAGATTGAATCTTGGAAGACGCAAACCCTTAATTGTCTTTTCCCAACAAAAAAACATCTCCAAACTAACTATTAAACTGGGACAGACCACTATTATGGAGGGAAAGCTTGAAAGCACAAAAGGCGGTAGCCAGTGGTTTACCCTCACTCCGACAATTGCCCCAATAATAAATTTAAGAGGATCATTGGATCAAAAGATGGATGTGAATAAGATTCCATCTAGCGGCATGATAGATTTGATCATTAAATACAAAAATGGCAAAATGAAAGACATACCTTTTACGAGCTATCAGGTGGATACTTTAAGAGTAGAATAAGCTATTGAATAGGGGCCATGATGACATCACAAGAACATATACAAATAGTAGTAGCTGCCGATAAACACTATTTTGTACCCCTCTATGTAATGCTCTTTTCCTTATTAGAAAATCGAAAAAGTGCCCACCCTATTGTTATTTCCCTGATTTCCAAAGACTTTATCCCATCCCAAAAAGACCGATTAAATGACCTAGTGCGTGCTTATCCTCATGCTAGTTTTTCGTATCTCCAATTAGAGAAGTCAGCCTTCTCTCATCTGGATCAGCAGATGCCTGCCTTGAGTGAAGTGACTTATTTCCGTTTGATGATTCCAGAGCTGTTAGGGCCTGAGGTAAAAAAAGTCATTTATTTGGACAGTGACATGCTGGTGTTAGACGATATTGCGCAGTTATGGGAAATAGAGTTAAGTGGGAAAGCGTGTGGGGGAGTGCCTGAGCATTATACCTTTATGCCTAATACAGATTCACGCAAGGCACATTTCATGAAATTGGGCTTGCCATCAGATGCTACCTATTGTAATGGAGGCGTACTAGTCATGAATTTGGAGGTATGGCGTAAGGAAAACTTGGGACAAGCGTGTATTAACTTCTTAAAGGACTTCCCAGAACGTGTTACCTTTGACGACCAATGTGCCCTCAATTATGTACTTCGAGGCAAATGGTATTACCTGCCTATTAGATGGAATGTAACCAATATCTGGTTCCGCTTTAGGGAAGAGATAGCAGATCGACCAGAGTTTCAGGAAGCAATGGCTGGGGCTATTCTTCACTATACCACTGCCTCCAAACCCTGGCAAGCCAGTTGTAAACACCCTCAAAAAGCCCTTTTTGAGAAATACTATGAGCAGTCCCCCTTATATGAACAGATGGCAATTGGGGTGGAAGATAAAGAGATTCGCGAAGGGGTTTCGCTGATATGTGTTGTTAGAGATTCCAATTTTTTGGGGAAGAGTCTCGTCAATTGGAGTCAATTGTCAGAAATTGATGAGATCATTTTGATAGATGGTTCCGGTGAAGAAGCTTGCTATAAATTGGTAGAAGAAAATTCAGTTGAAAACATAGTTTATGTCAGGGTCGCGAATCCCGGGGAGGTTTCCGATCCTGCATTGATCAACTTGGCTATAAGGATAAGTAGACGTAAAAAAATACTCAAGGTGGACGCAGACTGTATCATCCATCCTCCTTTTTTTGAAACGCATCTATTAGCGGGAAAGTGTTTTTTTTATTTGTCATGGTGGGAGAATTTATTAGCTACAAAGACCTATCAGGTGACGTGCTTTTTTGCTTTTCGTAAAGACCTTATGTCCATGCAAGGACTGCATGAGCAGCTAAGTCAATTAGAGGCTGCTGCGCATTTGTTCCAACGCTTGCAACTATCTGGGCTCGCCAGTTCTCTCCTAAATTCGCACTATATGGCTTGCCTTGATTCCTCAAGGCTGCACTTAGAAGCCTTCCAGCCTTTTCCAGCTTTAGCGATTCCAATTTTACATATAGGGCACAAAGATTACTTATTCGCCTGTAAGTCTAGGGGCCTTGCTAAACTACTTCCCTGGGATCTTTTGACTCCTTTTACTTCTTATAAACTCAATACTTCGTCAACCAATACCTGGGATGCAATAGCGTATTGGCCCAAAGACCATCCGCAACCTCCTCCTCTCGACCTCCTAAAGCTTGAAAAAGAGACATTGATCGAATGGATTAATCCTTTTGGAATTCCCGAATGGAGCGGAAAGACTGGACGAGAAAGTTTGGATGATACAGACCTTTCCCTTTCATTTTTTACCCCAGAACGGCTGGAAAAAATGACTATAAAAAAACTGACTCAAGAGTTTCAGACAAATGAAAAGGCAACCCTTGGGCAGGTCCAGCAGGAATTGGAAGCCGTCTATCAATCTTATTCTTGGAAGATTGGGTCAAAATTGATTAGCATTGTGGCAAAGACCATAAGCTGGTTTCCATATATAAAGCGAAGAATCTCCCCAAAATGAAATGGTCTGATATAGACACAGCAGAAAAAGTTGAATTCATCCCTGATGAAGCTGTATTTGCTTATATTGAAAAGCATACAGAGCACCTTTCCGGACCAGAACGTGTTCAGACGACTGACGAAGAAGTAATTGTGCTTTGCCAGGTCAAAAATGGGCTTCCTTATTTAGAGGAGTTTTTATCCCACCATAGAACCTTAGGCGTAAAGCATTTTTTCTTTTTGGATAATGGCTCACAAGACCCAACTGTCCCTTATCTTACTTCTCAAGAGGACGTTACCGTTTTCCGATGTCTTCTCCCCTTTAAAGTCTTTAGGGTTGTATTTAAACGATTTCTCATCAACCGCATATCGACCGACCAATGGGTATTGTTACTCGACATAGATGAACTGTTTGATTTTCCCTTTTCTGAAAGCATTTCTCTTGCCAGTCTCCTGGCCTACCTCAAAACCCACCAATATTCAACTGTAGTCACTCAGATGCTGGATTTGTTTCGCAAAGATAAAGGGGGCAATTTGGATAAGGCGCCCTCGTTTAAAGCATCGAATCGCTATTATGAATTGACACACCTAACCAGAAGACGCTATTTCTGTCCCAATGAAGCGAGCAACCCTGCTATTGCCTTTTTTCATGGAGGGATACGGAATAGAGTCTTTGGACTGGATGGCGCTTACCTGACAAAGCATGCTTTGTTTTGGGCAAGTGAAGGGATTCGCTTAGATCATGATCATTGGGTAAAAGGGGCAAAAGTTGCCGACATTTCCGCAGTATTGTACCATTACAAATTCCTGGACCATTTTCCTGCCTATGTACGGGAGGCTGTGGAACAAGAATACCACTATGGGAATTCTGTAGAATACAAAGCCTATTTTTCTAAACTTGAAGAGGGGGAGAATATGAACCTTTGGAGTGATAAAAGTCAGGAACTCTTACAGGTAAATCAGTTGATTTGGGATCAGTTTCTTATCGTATCAGCACCTTATATTGAACATGTGATGGGACAATTGGAACATCAGTGGGCGGAAAAAGGGGAAGCTTTTATCGGTCAATTGATAGCCATTACGGGGAACCAACAGGTACATATAATAAAAGACAATCTACCCTATCAAAAGGCTTCTAACTCAGGGGAATCCTACCATGAAGCGTACTTGGAAGCGATGGGGCAATTGAAACATATTCGCCAATCGTACTCATGGCGACTGACAGCTCCTTTGAGAAGAATTGGGGGATGGTTTAAATGATTAAGGCAAAATGGAATGGCATTAGACCTCAGGATGTTGGCTAAAAAAGGGAAACCAATAGATTGGTTTCTGATCTCGCTATTCCCATTATTACCAAATTATCTCTTACCTTGCCTATCATACTCCAAAGTATAAACCATTATTCATATTGAAAAATGGCCCTCCCCTCTTCATTTCTCAATCAATACTTTGACCACATATATGTGCTCAATCTCAGGCGACGTGTGGACCGAAGGATAGAAATGAACAATAAGCTCAATTATCTAGGTATCAAAGCAGAATTTGTGGAGGCTGTAGATGGCTATTCCCCCCTTCCCCTTTTGGAATATGAAATCTTCGCTAGTCAACCCATAGGGGGTAAAGGGAGCCATCCACTAGAATACCATCGCAAACGCAAGGCCATTGAAAATGCGGGAGCCTGGGGCTGCCTCAAAAGTTATTTGGGAATGATAGAAGATGCCAAAAATCGAGGCTTTCAACGCATTTTGTGTTTGGAAGACGATGCGGTTTTTCACAGAGACTTCGAAAACCGATTTCAACAAGCTATCAGCGTCATTCCTCCAGATTGGAAGCTACTTTACTTGGGGGCTACTCAACGTTTTTGGGAGGTTCCAATAGGCTTAGCCTACCCTGATAAAAGCAAAATTGAGTTTGACCCTCTCGCCGCCTACTACCTTCCGAAAAAGACAAATGGGTCTTTTTCGATAGGTCTTCACGCTTCAATATTTGATCTTCTGATTCAGGAAATCCTAAAAATGAATTGTGCCTTCGACTCTGGGCCCTTAAGGGCCGTAAGCGAAGCCTATCCGGAGGCGAGCATTGTGCTTTATCCCAATCTTATCATAGCTGATGTCACAGATACCGATATTCGCGGAAAGCGAGATCAGCAAGCATTGGCTGAGAAAGTGAGATGGAACCTCTCAGATTATGATTTTCAATTTCAATTGAAAAATAGAGAGTTGCCCACTTCCAATAATTTACCAATCATGAAAAAGCTGGAATATCGTCAACACAGAAATATATTGCTGGAAGGATACAAAACGATTTTTTTCATTCTCTCCAAAAACGGATGCTCTTCCATCAAATCTCAACTACTTGAACCCTTAGGCATGGAGGATAAAAGTGAGGATTTATCCCAAGATATTCATCGTCCAGACTTATACCCATTCCCTTTTGCCCCTCATGATGAACTAAAAACCACCTATAACGACTATATTAAATTTACCATTGTCCGGAACCCTTGGAGCAGGTTGGTTTCGTGCTTTAAGGACAAAATTCGGCCTGCGACCTATAATGAAGCAGGATATAAAGACGGAGTAGCCATGCCTCTTCAGCGGTTTGACGTTTTTTATGGAGGAATGTCTTTTGAGGCATTTGTAGATGCCGTATGTGAGATTCCAGACGCGGTGGCAGATCACCATTTCCGATCTCAGGTGTATCAGCTAATTGATGATGAGGCGGAATTGGTGGTCAATTATATTGGGAGGCTGGAAACGCTGGAAGTTTCACTTCAGGAGATTTCTCAAAAAACAGGTCTTGAGTTTTCTGCCCACTTTCATATAAACAAAACTTCTCAAAAGCCTTATCAGGCATATTATACTGAGGAACTAAAAGCAAAAGTCCAGAAACGCTTTTCTACTGATATTGCCTTCTTGGGATATACCTTTGAGGGTCAAGAGGGCCTACCGACCATTGGGATGATTGACGATGCCTGGCGTGCGCATTTTTCCCAAAAAAATCTTCTGAACCATATCTTAAAAGAAAAAAACAGAGAATTGGGGGCAGAAGTCAATTCTTTGAATAGGGAAAATGAAAAGCTGGCTCAATTGAGACAAAAAGTTGATGGCCGAAATAAAAAGATGGCTGAGACTATTCAGCAGCTTAAAAAAACCAACCAGAATTTGAGGGCAAGGCTCGCAAAAGCTATTGAGTCCCAGATCAAACCGTTGACCCAACAACTGGCCCACGAAAAGACAGAAAATGAGAAGATCAAAAAATCCCTTTCCTGGAGAATAACAGGGCCTCTGCGGAAGATAGGGTCACTTTTTAGCCTCAGAAGAAATGATTAGCCATCACCATCAATGTATTTTTGTTCACTGCCAGAAATGTGCTGGAGAAAGTATTGAAATGGCTTTAACAGGAAAAGCCGATAAGGGATACGGCGGCGATTTTTTTGCAGGAAGTCCAGAAAAGCATTTTTCTGCTAAGGCATATATCAATAAATATGGCCAAGAGCTATGGCAGCAATATTTCACATTTTCTATTGTGCGAAACCCTTGGGATAGAATTATCTCATGGGTTCGTTACCGAGATGTGAGACATAAAAGAGCGGGAGAATTAACCCCCGAAAGGATTATAGCAGATGTGAAAATGCCATTTATTCAGAGAAGCTCTTTTGAAGAGCTCTTGTTTGAAGACGGTCAGTTATTGGTGGACTTTGTGGGGCGATTTGAGAACCTAGGAGCCGATTTTCAGCATATCTGCCATCACTTGAATATTCCTGCTCAGCCCTTGCCTCATATCAATAAAACCGACCATAATCCTTATTGGACTTATTATAATGAAGAAGCGATTGAGCTGGTAGGCGAGCTTTTCAAGCAAGATATTGCTTATTTTGGGTATGAATTTGGAAAATAAAAACAGGATATGAAAAAAAAGCTACAAAATATACTGGTTTTCACCTTAAGTCTTGTCTTTATTTTTATCACTCTAGAAATCGTTTTTAGATGCTTATCAATATCTCACAATCACCCTTGGAATCCAGGAACTGTCGAGCAATCCAAAGAGCTTGGCTGGAAGACCATAGCGGACTTTTCTCACCAAGGTACTTGGGAAGAAATAGGAACTGTTCATTATTCTACCACCTATGATGGTTTTAGGAAATTTGGAGATACCGCTACCCAAAAAATCAAAATCCTAGTTATTGGCGATTCTTTTACTCAGGCCGTGAATGTCTCTGATGAGGATACCTATTACCATTATTTACAAAATCAGTCATCCTCTATCGAGGTTTTTGCTTATGGTTGTGGGAGTTATGGAACTTTACAAGAGTTTATGATTTTGGACAAATATTTAGCGGTCATCAAGCCTGATTTGGTGCTGTGGCAATTTTGCCCCAATGATATATATAATAATCACTACCAACTTGAACCTCGAATTTTTGGCTCACCGAGACCCTATTTGATCAATCATGAGATTGTCTATTTTAAACCGAGTTGGATAAAATTATTGGCAAAAAAATCAAAGTTATTGAAATTTGTTGACAATAAAATACATAGGATGCTAGTCAAAAAACTTAACGACCCCTCCATTATTAATGATACATCCTTTGTAAATGCAGTAAATACAACTCAAGAGATCATCGGTATGATTAAAGAAAGGATTGGGAATACTCCCTTTGTTGGATTTTCTGTAGGAACTAGGCATCAACAGTTCTTTAAAGCAGCGTGTCAAAAGTCCAATTTGGGCTTTATTGATTATGTCCCTGCTAAGATCTCAGCAGCTCGAAAAAAAGGAATAAAAATAAACGACATGCCCCATGATGGCCATTGGAATGAAACAGGTCATGCCATTGCTGGATTGGCCATTTGGACCTATCTAAAAGATAAGATTTCAAAGTAAAATGGAAAAGGGATACCTATACATCGCTACTGGCGAAACATATATCGCTGAGGCTACCGTTTCGGTAAATAGCTTGCGGCGGCACGCGCCCCATATCCATGCCACCCTGATCACAGATGAGCCTGTGACCAATGAAGCATTTGACCAAATTCAGGTATTACCCAAAACACAGGTTTACCAAAGAAAACGAAAAGAAGGGTTTATGTATAAGGTGATGGGCCTACAACATTCCCCTTATGAAAAGACTTTTTTTGTAGACACTGATACTTGGTTTTGTGATCATTGCGAAGAGCTGTTCCTGCTATTGAATTATTACGATTTACTGGTGGCTCCAGCCCCCGCAGACGTCACCCCCGTGGTAATTGATGGGCAGCCATTGGAAGGGTATATTACCTATAATACTGGCATTATTGTATTTAAGAAAAGTCCATTGATGACACAATTTTTGGCAGATTGGCTTCGGCTTTTTGAAGAAAAATACCACCACTGTCAACCTCCCTTTGTCGATGCACTACTCCATCACAAGGTACACCTATACGCGCTGCAACCGATTTACAATTTTCGGGTGCCTTTCTTTGTGGCTTTACCTCCAAAGAAAATAAAGATTATTCATGGGAGGAGTGATGATTATGAGCAACTAGTCAATAAGGTGAATCATAACCCTATCCATCGTGGATGGGACCCTGTAGCTCAACGCATGTTGAGGAAAAAAGTAACTTGGAAAGAGCGGGTATTGGAGGATTGGAAGTTTTTGCGAAAAAGCGTTTGGAACTGGTTACATAATAAGGAATCCCCCTACCCCATTAAAAAGAGTAATCCCCGCAAGTGATTTCTTTTTTGAATTTCTGGGTTATCAACATTTTTAATTCATCATCATAATAATGCGTATAGCGTTTCCTGAATGACTGATTCACAAATGGAAAAGAAGCAAAGGGAATATCTATTAATTCACACAATCTCTGGACATCTTCTTGGAGCCGTTCGAATCTGATGAGAAAATCTATTTCGTCAGTGAGAAAATGGGGGCGTTCTGGGATCAAGGAAATGCCTAAGCGTTTGTTAGTACGTGCAGCCCAGTCTGGAGTATTCAGGTAAAATTGCGCAGGCTTAGCCTTTTCCACTATCCGTATAAATTCTGACCTGTTCCATTCAGTGTACTTTCTATGAGGAGAAAAATAAAAAGAGATCATACGATCCCAAGGGTTCCTTATAGTGGCTATCTTAAAAAGACTTTTATACAATTTGGGTTCTATCATTTCCTTAAATTCAGACAATGGAGAGTGTTTGATAAAATGATAAGAGCCATTGCGGTATCGAGTTTTCCCATCTTTGGGATCACGAAAAACCAACAATTCATCTTCTGAGAAAGGTTGCAAGAATTGTCTCAAGGACGTCCCGCCAGTTTTAGGAACGTGGATGAACAAAAATCTTTTTTGGATAGAAATCATGATAAATAGAATAGCTATTCGACAACACTTCACAATGAGCTAGAAGAGCTCAAAGCTCTCAAACAATTGCGAAAAGCAGGATTTTTCATATAGGTTATATCTGGACCTGTTTGGGGAAGATAGTGATTGCAAAATTCCTTAAGTGCTATAGCAAATTCTATTTGCTTTTTTTGATGAATATCAAAGTGACTCAAGAAGTAATCACAGACCTTTATCAACTCTTCATAATTATAGAACCTAATATTTTTTATACTCCTCCGTCTAAACCACCGCTTATCATCCCCTAAGTGAAAGGTAAGATGGGCATCTTCCAGCCAAAGAAAATGTTGAGATTGCGATATCATATTTATACAAAAAAACATCCCTACAGGACCAGAACCGATAAAGCCGTTCTCCCAGTGAAAGTGCTTAAGGAAAGCATTGGGAAATACAAAACAGTCGATCCCTACATGCCGCTTTCCCAAAGTAGCGTACATCATGTCCAAGGTTGTCAATTGGTCATCTATTGTCCTTCGGTTAATGGCAATAGCATCGTGGCCTTGATTGACCAAGTCATTGATAGCAGTGTAAAAATAGGGCTGTACCGAAATGTCGACATTGGAATAGATCAAGTATCCTTGATTAGGTAAGAAAGGCAAGACGCTATTCAGTATATCAGCAATAAGGGGTAATTTTTTATGGCAAGAAGGTCCAAAGACATCTATAATAGAGCGCGTTAGGTCTGGCGTTTTGGTGAAATATGAAGGAATAATGGCATGGTCTTCAATAAACTGCGTTGTAAATAGCTGAACCGCCAAATTAGGGCAGGTGGATTTCGCAAACACTTGTGCTCTTCGGAGACTCTCAAAGGTAATAGGCTGGGCTTTATAGAGGTCTGACTTAGGGCCTGTTTTTACAGGGTTAATGATATGTGTAAAGTGATTCATTTTCAAGTAATTCCAGGATTTTCTGTAGTTAGAATAGGATTGATTCCTGCCTGGGGTAGGTATACCAAGTTCTTGCTCCGCCAATTGATCAGCCTACGCTGCTTTTCATAGGCCGGAGCCTTCTCCGCCGTGAAGGGGTGACGGGGGTGATACAATTTAAGGGAAGGCTCCCACTGAATCGCTAATCCATAATTCCGAAAGCGCGTGTATATATCACGTCCATTGGCGTGAAAGCCCGTCTCAAAAATCGGCGTCTGATCATATCCATTGATGGCTAGCAGCCATTTTTTTCGGACGGTGAGGCAGCCACCGTAATTGGTGGGATTGGTGATGACACATTTTTGTTTCAATTCCTCAAAATTGTGGCTATGGAGGGGGTTGTTTTCCACCTCATTGTATCGGTAGCCGTATGTCACAAGTTTGTCATAGGCTTGGTGAATATCCCAGACTTTTTGGATAAAATCAGGCTCCACAATGACATCCGCATCGGGAATGATTATCAATTCTCCCTGAGCCTGTTTGATGCCTTCATTAAAACAATATGAGGAGTGATATATGGTGTCTGGTGGATTCCCAATACAGATCGTTTTTAACCTTTCTTGATAAGATAATTCAGGATTGGCTTTTTGATAAAACTCTACCCAAATCACCTCAAAATCCTCCTTCGGAAAATCCTGTTGACAAAAATAAGTGGCTCCAAATGTATTTTCCCTAAAGGAGCCATCAATCATAATCACACTTATTTTCATACTAAAATGTGTAGCGGTATTTTTCTATATCCAATCGATACATTTTATAGACCATCTCCTTGGTCTGCTCATCGTAATAGGGCCGATAATCTACTTGTCTCGCTGTTTTCCGCTTATGGACCTGGGGATCAAGCGCAATGCCTGTCGTCTCTGCAATATGTGCTAAGTCTTCAGTTCTATGCTCAAACCTCCCTATAAAATCCACTCCCTCTGTATTGAGGTATTCATAATAATATTTTTTTTCCCAATCAGGAGGTTGATAATGGTGAAGGAAATACGCAAGTGGCTTCTGAGAGAGCTGGTTTATGTTGCTAAAATAAGGTTGTTGATACAGTGAAATTATCCTGTCCCAGGGGTTTCTGACAAAGGAGAATACAAACGCATTTTTCCAAGCTGCTTCTCCTACTCGCCTTTGGAGATCCTTAGCAGTAAGGTGTTTTTCATCATTTCCCAACTGAAACCCCAATGCCGCCTCTATACTTGTACCCCCTGTCCGGGGAATATGGATAAAAATCAAATTTTGATAGATCAATGAATTACTTCTTTTGGTTTTTAAATTTGTGAGATAGCTTATTTGCATGGGGAAAAGGCGCGTTAGGAATCGGTTTTTCCAAAAACGCACAAAGCTTCTCCCAGCCATTTTCTTTTGTAATATCAATCTTCAATAGCTTTTCAGCGGGTTTATCTGCAAAAAATCGATTGACACGCTCGTCAAATGCGTGGTAGGCTGCTTCCCAATTGGGATACTGCGTGTACAGGCTACCATAAGCTGCTTGATAGATGGGATTATAGTCATGATACAGTTTGTCTAATAGCCCACTTTCACTTTTAGGTTTTGCTAGCCAAGCCTTGAATTCTTTGGTAGTGGTAAACCCACGCGGTCTGTAGAGGTTACTACTAGACCTTACCCAGTCTGTGAGATTTCGCTCAGTATAGATGAATATGGCATTGGGGAATAGCGCATATAACTCTTCAAATCTATAGGAAACAGGAGAATCTGTAAAGGCATCGTAGTAGTAAAAATCCTCCAGGTCCAGGACTTTACGGGTAATGGGATTGATAAAATGGATCACTGCATATCCCAGGATATTCAATGCGTCAGTTAGAGAAGTCGTTCCAGTCCTGCTCAAGCCAATCCCAAAGACTTTGGGTTGTGCATTTCCCGCACCTCCAAGATAGTTCTTTTTCCAGGTCTTGAGCAGTCTGAGAATATAATTGGGGTCTTCTATCTGGGTAGAAGATTGAGTCGGAACTGGAAAGTCTACCATGAAGTTGCTAGCACGCTCATACTGACGCGCACCAATTAGTGCTTGAGCCAAAAGGCGTTGTACATCCTTTGAGCGCGGGAATTGAGAATAAAGATTCTCAAGCAGTGTGATGGCTTCATGGTATTGTCCCGCGATGATCCATAGTCCTGCCTTGAAGACCGAGGCGTTATGGCTGCTCCCATGATGAGCCATCATGGCATCTATGGTTTTGATTCCAGCATCATATTGGGCATGGTTTACGAGAAATTTTGCTTTACGCCTATAGCTAGATTTGGCATGTGTTTGAGCAATAGATTGATTTAACCAGGAAAGGGCCTCTTCACGTTTATATTGGGCAATTGCCATGGAAGCCATACCCTCATAACCCATGGGGTCTGTGGGATTTACTAAGAAGGATTGAAAGATGGGTTTTGCAGCGTCAAACGCGCCCAAATTGACCATAGCAAGGGCTGATTCAAATAGAGCCTGGGGATTTTTGGGAAATAATGTTAGGACCTTTTGCCACCTTTCTTGAGCAAGAGACCATTCTTTTCTCCTGGCGGCGATCGAAGCCATCCCAATATGTCCCTGAGGGCTTTGGGGGAAATCCTGGATCAATTTCTCAAATATTTTGCTCGCGCTTTTATAGTATCTTCGGGATAATAATGATTGGCCGATTAAATTGTATAGTTGTTTTAAATAGGCAGGCGGTTTAGGAGAATTAGTAAATACTCTTGTCTTGAAATTTAACCAATAATCAACCACGCTTCCCACATCCAGTGCAATCCCTCCCTTTTGTTTAATGAGATGGCAATATATTTTCCCCAAAAAACCCGCAGCTACAATAAAAACTTCTCCAGGACCATCGACTGTTAATCTTTCACAGATATCCTCAAATTGCTTAGGGAAATGTGGGCTATCGGTAGAGGCTGACAATCCCATTTGCTGGGCATATTTATTTTCAGGTGGGAGGTGGAAAAATTTCTGGACATGGATGCCATGTTGTTCTTGGAGAAGGTGAGGCAACGAGTCATGGCAAGAAATGAGTGAGCAGGATTTTATATTATCTAAAATTAGATTCCAAAAACCTAGTTCTTCAAGCTGGGTATGAATATGACAGGAAGTAAGTAAAGGAAGACGAGGAGTAACCGTTTTATGGTGTGATTCCTTAAAAGATGCCTGCTTAATCACTCGATTGATAACTGCCAAAAGCCCTCTACTTTCGAAGGATTCTCCTGCTTTATCTCCTTGGGACCTTAAGGCCACCTTACTACATCTGATCGGATCAGGAATACCGATAATATCTGCTTGTTCCAGGGCGGCTAAATACTGTGGCTCGATTTTTTCCCACGCCTCTGAAGACATTTGGCCTTTTCCCCACCAAATTTTTTGACTGATCAATTGATCAGCTTTCTGAGCATGTCTTTTCTGCTCATCATACGGTAAGAAATGCCCCTCCCCATCTCCTAGCCTAATCAGGGAATACGGCGTCTTTGAGTTGATATGCGAAAGGATATGATCGACTACGAGATAGCATTCGATAGGGGAAGTGGCAGTATTTAGATAAACCTGAGGGTACTTTTCTGCCAAAAGGCTAAATTTTTCAAACGCTTCCAGTAGCCAATTCTCAGACTGACCATGTGCTGGGTGTGCTAGCACAAGAGGCTTAATTTCTTGTAATACAGGGGAGATTGGGGCATATTCTGCGCCATCTAAGCGGGCCTGGAAATTAGGCATATTTAACGCTTGCACATGTTTGATTTTTTCCCGCTCAAACAATAACAAAACATGTGTCACCAGATGGTGTTTCAGTGCTTTTCTTTTAAGTGTTGTATCAATAAAAGCCTCAGCTTTGTGATACTTCCCCTGGTTGACTAATAAATGGCAATACGCCATTACCACATCTCTATTTATGTTCCGAGCACCTTTGACTTCTTTAAGAAAGGATTCAAGTTTATCGATTTTATTCTGAATAAGTAATATGTCGATATATGGCTTGGCAAATTTGGGATAGATATCTGGCTTAGTGAAATCCCATTCAGGCTGAATCAATTCATAAATTGTATGAGCCTCATGATAATTTCCCATGAGCCAATAATTATAGGCATGTGCCTGCTTGAGCTGGAAGTGATGAGGATATTTAGATAAAGCCCCTTCTAATACTGCCTGGGCAGCTTGGTAGTCATACTGATGTTGATAACTCTTAACTTCACCTAACATCATCTCTATTTTTTTTTCTATAAGCTGAGTTTGTGGAAACTCAGCTTGACTAAGTATTTTTGAGGGTATTTTTACTGATTTTTGTTTGGTCGTTTTTTTTATTGTTGGCGAAAAAAGCCTTCCAGCCTGTTTGTGCACTTTTTCCCACCACCGTACAGGTGTTAGTATCCACTGTATCGCTCGCCAGGATTTACTGGCGTAAATTGCGTCTAACTCATGTCGAAGTGCTTGCGCTTCGTCTGTAGGATTTTTGCGATTTTTCCACTTTTGTTCGGGATGTACATTAGGGATTTGGTTTCGGGAATAGTCCATCTGGTTTTGATGAGGAAAAGCGATAGAAGGAATCCCTTGCCCTAAAAATGGACAAAGTTTTTCCCATCCTTCCCCATCACAAATATTGATGATCAGTAAATCCCCTGGCCGGTCTTTAAAATATGCTTTCACCTCTTCTTCATGCTCATAATAGGTTCTGGTGAACTGTTTCTCATCAAAATACCAACTTCCAAAACAAAGCTTGGTGTTGAACGATGGGAAGGTGGGGCCTACATTCACAAGGTGGTGTTGTTCCACACTTTTCAACCAACTATCGAAATCCCTTACCGTCAAGACAAATTTGCTGTTTGGATAAGCTTTATCGAGTTCCTGATAGATGGAGGGAATGGGGTTATCCGTGATAGCATCATAATATTCAAGAAGATCTAGGGTAAATTGATTTTGGATCAAATGCTGATTGATCTGGTCATGATCTTCCCAGTGAGAGGTACGGTATCCCAATATTTCTAGCGCCCCCGTAAGGCTAGTGGTGCCTGTTCGGCTCAACCCTATCCCAAAAACTTTATTGATCGGAGTTCCCATGATTTATCTTTTAAAAATTTCTCCCAACCTCCGGAGAGGTTTTGTAATTCGCCAACTTATGGATTGTTGCATGGCGCGAAGTTGGGATTCGCAGATGTTTAAAGCCTGAAGTGCTTCGTCATAATTATCCTCATTCGAGGGAATTGGGGCATTATCAATATTTTCAAAAGCATAAAAAGAGATTTTGGGATCATCATCTTCTGACCTTAGTTGGGAGTAATTGTAATCCCCTTTCCCCAATAGTCGGTTGCGGTAAGTTTCCTTAAAGGACACTATATACGCTTGTTTATCAAGGTATTCTACCGTCAAATTATCTTTTTGCCGTTTGCTGGCAATGCATAGAACCTCAGGGATAAAGTCAAAAACCCCTCGGATATAGCTCGTTTTTTCAAGATACATTAAGGGCGTTTCCGGCCTTTCTCCAAAATGAATCCCCGTACGGTGATACAAGATACGCTCGATCATCTCGTAATCCTCCGCATAACGAGCATCCCAATATAGGCCCCATTTTTCAAACACTTCTTTCCGAAATACCGCCGTAGCTGGATAAATTCGCTCGCGATCGTCTCCCCACGGAAAGCCATCAGGCTTTGTACGTGTCCTGCTTCGGGCCAGATCAAGGTTATATGCTTCCGTTTCCAATGACAACTCTTCTATATAACAATGGCTGCGAATGACTCGCGCCAAGGTAAACAGAACCCCCTTATCATAGAAAGGAAGTAATTGTTTCACCAATCGATCCTTCATCATCATGTCATCCGAATCATGAAAAGCGATAAAAACCCCTTTTGCAGCCCTGATTCCATCATTTCGTGCCAGACCTACTCCGCCATTCTCTGCCCTTTGAATTAATCGAACGCGATCGTCTTCGGCCATTAGCCCCTTGATGACTCTTACAGTATCATCTGTACTGGCATCGTCTACGACAACAATTTCCAGCCAGGGATAACTCTGGCCAAGAGAGGATCGAATGGCCTTTTCAACTATGCCTGCCCGATTGTACACGGGCATGATGATACTCACCAAGTCTGGTTTGAATGGATCATCATACGCTGAAAGGTCTGGCTTTTGGGCAAACGCTTCAGCAAGGCCTCCGATTACCAATGGCGGTTCAAGTCGGGGGCATAGATCAGGATACACGCTTTTGATTTTTTGAAAATGAACAGCATCTAAAGTACCTGTGACTCGATCCATCATATCAAGTAATCTCTGAAAAATACTTAGATGGATGCCTACAGCAAAGGCACCGAGCCTTTTGGATGGCTGGCCATCTCCTGTTATGCCTTCGAAGAGATAGTCCCCTAAAAACAATAGTTTCCAGTCTTGAGGGACTGATCGAATCTGAACTGAGAAACGATGGTGAAAGTCAGAGTGAAAAATATTATCATCCTGTAGCATCAAGATACGCCGATGGCCTTGGTGAAGGGCATTGGTGAGGACTTGGCGATGAAGGTCATTGAGGAAAGCAGGTTCCCTTCCTTCTATAATCATACCTTGTATGCCTAGACGATTAAGCTTTTGAAGAAAGAGCAGCTTCTGATGGGGATTCCATTTAGGACAAATCAGATAAATTTGGTCAAAATAAGTATGAAAATGATCCATTTTAATTCGAATAGCGTTCCCATTGATAAAGTAGGTTTTGAATCCCTTTGCGGGTGTTTTTGATCCATTTCTCATCCAATGAATCTCTCATCCAAAACTCCCTATCTGGCACCTTATCTGCTTCCAGAAAAGGCTCCATCATTGTCCCCGAAAAAAGGGTCTGAATCTCTTGGGCATTTTCCAGCCTTTCGTAAATATTGGAAGAATTTTGTTGGATCAACTTTTCTTTCAAAAGGGACTCTGGCATTCCAACTTCTAAAAATGTGAAAATATCTGCCAAGGTTGACTGTGAAGGAAAATCTTCGGCAAATAAGAGAAAGTATCGATGACCAGCTTGTTGGAGCTGTTTAAGGAGTGTTATGTATAAATTAAAATTCCACAAATAATTCCTCAAGAATTCTTTAGGTGAAAGGACTATTTTATGTTCTTTTCGTTCTTGGCCTTTGAGCAGAAACCATTGTTGGGTCTGTTGTGCAAAAACCATGGAAGAATAGGTAAAAAGAAAATTCCTTATAGGAATGATTTTTTTTATGTAGGAGTTCTTGCCTAAGTAAGGGATTAATTCGTCACGTTGAGCAAAAAGGAGTTTAAATCCAACTATCTGGTCTTCAAGGCTTTTTTGATAAGCAAATACTTCATCAGTGTATTTAAATGGTCGTTGATCCCTGAATTTTTTATCTACTATAAATGTTAATTTTCTATCAAATATCTCTTTTGGATAATTTGTGTACACAATCCGCTTTTTATTAAACAATTCTCCATGACATAAAATCTTATCATGCTGATTTAAGTAGGAAACAAGGAGATTAGTCTTACTTCGTGCCGTCCCAATAATGACAAAGTTGTCGCTAGCCTTTTTGAACATTTCGCCAAATTATCATTTTGTTCGCAAAGCCCCACAAAATTATGTAATGTCGCTATTATGAGGATTTTGGCAACAATTACCGTCCGAAATGAATCGGCCTACATTGCGAAGTGCCTAGCGTACCATATTGGACAGGGAATAGAGATGATCGTGATTGACAATGGGTCAACAGATGATACGGTGAAAAAATGTGAAGCATTTTTGGGAAAGGGCCTCCGAAAAATCATCGACCTGCCTTATAAAGGGCATTTTGACCTGACAGAAATTCTGGAAAAGGAAGCTGAAATTCAGCAGGAGAGTGGTGCGGACTGGCTCATCCATCTAGATGCAGATGAGATCCTTCAATGTCGTAGGCGAAACGAAAAACTAGCTGATGCCATCGCAAGAGTGGATCGGAAAGGCTTCAATGCCATTCATTTTGACGAATTTGTCTTTTTACCTGAAGACGAAAAGGTAAATTATTGGGGAAAAGACTACCTGAAGGAAATGTGCTATTATTACTATTTCCATAAAATGCATCACAACCGGTTAATTGCTTTCAAAAAAGAATTTATTGGAGTAAATATTGCTTCCGGCGGCCATCGTTTGGAAGGAAAGAAAGTCAAGGTTTTTCCAAAGAGCTTTTACCTTCGCCATTACATTGGCCTTAGTGCTGATCATTTACACCAGAAATACGCTGCCCGAACCTTTGCCCCGTCTGACCTCGCCAAGGGCTGGCACACCAATCGTAAGCATTTGGACAAGGTGTCATTTGATCTGCCTCCACTCGAAAAACTAGAGACCTATCCCGCTTCGTTTTTGAGGCCATTTCGGAGAAAGAGACCTTATTCCAGTCACTTTTGGGAGTGGGAGTAGCCTATCGTTCCTTTTTTCCCAAAAGCACATCATATCCCCACCTAAACGGGGCTGTCAGCCACCAGCCCAGCCGCGTGCTAAATGCACCCTGGAGTGCTAGTGCTTCAGCTTCAGCTTCACGTTGCAAGCGCTGAGCATGTGCTAATTTGGCTGCTCGAATGTGATCATTTTGTAGTATCTCTTTTAATTCTTTTGAATAAAAGAAGTCCATGTAGTGGGAAAAATCAACGTTTATGGCTTGTATTTGATTTATTGTGGTTGAACGCTTGGAAGGGGATTTGAGGCCTAGCAGGCACTGCCAAAGCGCTTCAACCCAAGGAATTGAATTGGAGGAAATATCTGTTTGTAAGGCAGCATAATGTTTAAGCGATGGATTCAAAAATTCATCTAATTGGGCTTGATGCTGATCTTCGGGGAGAGAAAAAGTGATGTCAATTAATTGTGAGATCCTGCGGACTTCCGTTAGTGGAGAAGTCAGTAAATCTTCAAATTCTACCCAAACAGTTGGGTGGTTTTGAGTCACTTGTTCTATCGTCAGCATGATGTTCATCCACATCATAAGGACCTTCTCCTTTGACATCTGGTCCCGAAAAGCCATAGATTGACAAATTTCCGTGGGGTGACGTAGGAGGACGATATATTTGTGAATAATCCCAAGTTCATCTAGCACCCTTTGCCAAAGTGGCAAGGTGATGCCGAGCCTGGGGTCTTTGATCCCTAAGGTATCTGTTGCTTCAAAATGCTGGAGCAGAAAAGCTCGCATGCGCTTGGCAAAAGGCTCCATATTGGGAGCTTCCTCCCAATTTTTAGGCAGCGGGACAATATTGTCCCAGGTAGTGTACATAGCTGCCAGCAAGTCATTGCTGATATTCACAGCTTCGCGATGTTCAAAATAGCCTTGGGGATTATACCTATTCCCTGCTATGAGATTACCTCCTAACTCCAATCCCAGGGTTTGTAGAGCACCTGCCATGGCAGAAGTGCCACTGCGATGCATGCCTAGAACAAAAATGACGGTTTGGACTCTGTTCATTATCCCAAAATTAGAGATAAATTGAGTTTTTTTGTTCCCTTATAAATGAGATACTGTGGAAAGCATGATTTTCCTATGAAAAATATAGCAGACGTTAATCCGTGCAAAGTCGAGATTGTCTTACATGAATACAAAGACTTAGTGCTTCCATTTGGCGTGGTTGGCCAATTCAAAGTCGCTAATTTGCCCCCTAATTCACAATACCGAACCTACTTGAAATTTCAAGCAGTTTATTACCCTACGCCTTTTCAAGACTGGACCTATGCAAAGACATTTAACATGTTGCCTGAATCTCCTGGCGAATACCAATTGTTCCTTGAGTATAGAGGTCGCGATATCATAGGCAAAACAACACTTGCTTTCAGGGTAACTTCAGATGTGAAAAACACTACTCAACCTACCCTTTTTAAACTGAAGGGTAGAGCAAAAATGTGGGTGCCGAGCACATGGGAACAACATTTTTTTCATAGTCATGAACAAACTGCTTTGAATAAGCTGATTGACATCATACAGCCAGGATGGACTGTGTATGATATAGGAGCAAATATTGGGTATTATGCCTATTATATAGCGAAAAAAGTAGGGGATAGAGGACATGTATATTGCTTTGAAGCAAATCCCTTATTGGCATATTTCACCAATGCCAACTTTGAACAGAATCGTATTCAAAATGCTTCTGTGATTCCGCTTGCCATTTGTGATTCAGAAAGACAGGTAGATTTTCGGATCAATTATGGAAACTCTCTCATAGGGAGGGGAGATGATTCTGCACCTGATCAACTAAAAAATGGGCTTTCCTTAAAAGTATGGGGGAATAGTCTTGATGAAACGGTAAAACAATTTGGACTTAACAAGCCTCAATTGATCAAAATAGATATAGAAGGGGCTGAAGAATTGGCACTCAAAGGAATGCTCAACATACTTAGAAATGTTCGGCCTATCATTCTCTTGGAGGTTCATGGTGGGAAACTAGCCCAATCCTGCTTGACATTGTTAAAGGACCATCAGTATGTATTTGTCGATGCAATTACAGATGAAGCGTATACCTATGAGGAAGCAGTCAATAAAATCAAAAGACAACGATTAGGGTTATTTTTTTGCTTCACGTAATTCTCTACGCTCCTTTGCCCTTTTCTTCATCAATTCCTCATATACAGGTAAAACCTCTTCGGTTTTACCCCTTGTCACTTCTTTACCTTCGTGAAGAAGGACTACCCAGTCCGCATACTTTTTTAAAGGCTCCATCTGATGACTGGCATAAATGATCGTCTTCCCAGCCAGCAATTGATCCTTAAAAACGGCATCAGATTTCTTCTTGAAGTTGATATCTCCAACTCCCCCAAAAAACTCATCGATCATCAAGATGTCTGTCTCAGCGTGGATGCCTACACCAAAAGCAAGCCTAGTCCGCATCCCTTTTGAATAGTATTTTACTTTGGTATCTACAAAATCCTCCAGCTCTGCAAAAGCGATGATTTCGTGAAATTTCTGTCCAATCTGTTTGAAGGATAGGCCCAAGAGTGAGCCGTTGACATAAATATTTTCGCGCGCTGTCAGGTTGGGGTCAAATCCCAGTCCAAGCGAAAGCAGGATGATTTTGCCTTGGGTCTGGATGATGCCTCCTTTATCAGGACGCATTGCGCCTAGGATCACCTTCATCAGGGTAGACTTCCCCGAGCCATTGTGACCGATCAGGCCCACAAACTCTCCTTTCTTGATAGAAAGGTTGATGTCTTGCAGCGCCTTAATCGTATGTAACTGACCTTTTGACCCCAGGTTAAAGATCGTATCACGGATGGAATCCGAGGCACGGTCTGCGACGCGAAAGGTCTTATGGACGTCTGATATCTTTATGACTTCAGGAGTCTCCATCTATATTTTTTCCAAAACTTTATGTGAGTATTTTCTTGACACAAATATGCCTATTCCCACGATCACCAATGCATACAGAAGATCATATACTAATAAGCCCATGTCAGGTAAGCGCCCATATACCAGCACCTCCCGCGAATTGAATAGGATTCCCACCATAGGGCTGAGGTATTTTGCAATGGGAATCACCCCTTCAATCATCTCGATTGTGAAGAAGATAGGATGGGTAAAAAATCCTGCCAGCATCACGATGTCCCAGACATGGGCTATGTCTTTGAGGTAAATATTGAGGGTCGCCAGTAGTGCGCCTAGCCCCAGAATGATGATAAACATATTGATCATCAATATCGGAATGAACAAGGCATTCCAGGTAATAGGCGGCCCAAATGCAATTTGAATGAGAAAATAAGCAGTAAAATTGAACAAAAAACCAAAAAGAGAACTAAAAGCCGAAGCTAGATTGAGGTCAAATTTATTAATCTGTATGCTCTCCAATAAATACCGCTTGGAGTTATACACATTAATGGCACCCACTGTACCCTCAGAAAAAAACATCCAGAAAATCAGACCCGAAAACAGGTAGAAACCAAACTCTGGGATTCTGTTTTCATAAATATAGGTGAAGAAAAAAAAGTAAATCACAAACCGCATCAGCGGATTGATAAAGGCCCATACCACGCCCAGGCGGCTATTGTAATAGCGCTTCCAGAAGTCTACTTTGGCCAGAATCCACAGGCGCTCCAGCCAGTTGTTTTCGGGAAGTCTTTCAAGGACAGGTTTGAGTAATTGATTCAGCATCTCATGTCAAAAAGAAAGGCTAATATATCACTATACTTTAGGATACTGAAAAAAGAGTTGGCAAATATGCTCATTTGCCTTAACTCATATCAAGTAGCGGGTTTGATAAATCACGTCTCTCCAAAACCTATCCCCGCCACCGCAGCAACCGTAGCGTCATCCGAATGCCCATACTCAGGCTTTGTCCTTTTTTCATAGAAGCATCGGTATAGATGGCTCGGATTGGAACTTCTAGGAAGGAAGCACCTTCGCGCTGAATGATGTGGAATAATTCCGTGCAGAACTCAAACCCGGAGAAGTGGAAGGAAACTTTCTTGGCAAAAGATGCACGCATTATTTTCATACCTGACTGGCTATCATTCACCAATATTCCCGTCACTAGCCAGGTGAGGTAGTTGGCTATCCGGTTGTAGGTACGTCGCGAAAAAGGCACCTTCTCAGTCAACTCCAAAAACCGACTTCCAATGACGACATCGGCATTACTGTTTTGAATGGAGGTGATGAGGTCGGCAACATCTTCGACGGCATGCTGCCCATCAGCATCCATCGTCAGGACGAAGTCTGCGCCTTGCTGTAGGGCATATTCTATGCCTGTCTGCGTAGCAGCGCCAGAGCCAAGATTGATCGGGTGTGAAAGAATCGTACTGCCAGCCGCAAGTGCCAGCCGAGCTGTCTGGTCGGTGCTTCCATCATCTACGACCACCAAGTCTTGATAGCCTGAACGGATCAGTTCAGCTATCAGCGGCCCAATAGTGGCCGCTTCATTTTTGGCAGGGATGACAATAAAAACACGCTTGCTCATCGGTTTATTTGATGCGGTATAGGGCAAAGGAACCTGCTTTGACTACTTTGCCTTGGTTGAAAAATACGGCTGGGACTACCTGCCCATTTTCATTCATCCTGACGCTACGGTCGGTGGCGACCAGTTCTACAAGGGGATTTTTATAGAAGACATTTATAAAATCATCAAACTTCCTGGAAAGCGTTTTCCCAGGAGTCTTATCCACCTGAGGTAATTTGAGGTCAATAACCATGTAGCGAACCCCCGATGCCTTCAGCACTTGAATCAGTTCTTTTTTATCTGGATATTTTTTGATCAATGCGGCACCAAACCCTAAAAATGGGTCATATATAATGCGTGCATCATTTTTCTTAATATAAAAGGGCATCAAAGTCCCTACTTGATAGACCAGAGAGGAGGTCTCTTGGTTGATGGCTTTGAGCGCTTGGGGATATCCTGAGCGAAATAGACCGAGAACCTCTTCTCCAGTAAAATCGCCATTTCTATACATGGCTAGGGGTTGAAAAAATACTCGCTTGGCAGCATCTGTTTTTGCTTCAACTGTCTTGCCACCTGGGGTATAGTTCGCCATTTTGAGCGGAAGGCTTACGGCTACCCAAAGCCCTACCATCGCATACAATGCGATGCGTTGAATCTTTAGAGGTAAGAGAGCCTGTTCCCGTTTTTTTACCCATCCATATACGACCCATAAAGGCCCCAGAGCAAATAACATAAACCCATACCAAGGAAGACCTGAAGATAATAAAAACCACAAACTGCCGTAGAGGATAAAAAATAACAACAAGCCCTTTTCTTCTGCACGATTCTGTGAAAGCCGAAAGTGAAGCAGAAGCAAAATTCCTCCTAGCAACACCAAGAGGATCGGGTAGGTCACATAGTCCTTTTCTCCAGAGATTTCTGAGACAATCTTATTCAAGGGAACATATACATGCATAAAGGCTAGGTGTATATTGTATCGAACTGCCTCCAGGGAGCCAGAAGCCATGTCGAGCCGCTTGTCAATATGAGAAATGCCTTCTTCGGGTTCAAGGTTAAATTGGTTGAGGTAACTCGAAGGAAGGGAAATCGTCAAGACCAGGATTAAAAACAACACCCAAACACCTAGCAAGCTACGGGGGGGAGAGATAGATAATAGAAATACTAATGGCAAGAGGAGTAGAAGGAAAAAACCTACTTCTACCGTAAAGGTGCGTAGGTTTGCAGTCATCGCTACATCATACGGAAGAGAGAGGTAGCGGAAAGGCAAGGGCGACTCATAACCCATATAGCGGTGTATGTCCTCCTGAATAGACGTATTACCCGATAGGTTTTTCTTCCTGAGAGAATCTGTACGCTGCGCAGACACTAGGCCAGCAGTGATTATGAGTAGAAATAATAGCACAAAGTGCTTGGTATATTTGATCCAACGCTGCATCAGTTAAGCTTCTTTTTTTGGTTTTCCCAATTTTTTTCCAAGGACTCAAACGTTACTGCTGGTCCTGTATTTTTGCCATAGATGATCGAGTTTTTATCCAATTTGCCGGTTTCACTTACATTTTTGATGATCCATGGTGAGAAAGCAAGCAGGAAAAATGAACCATATATTACCGAAAGGAGCAGCTTTTGGCGAACGACTTGCCAGTGCCTGAAGGCTTGCCAGCCTAACAGAATCCCTCCAATGGCTGCCAAGAGCCATTGAATCATATTGGCCCCTAAGTGCCATTGTCGCAGGGCTGCTTGTGAATCCAGTTGTAAGAACAACACACCAAAAAGACTCAAGCTCAGCATGCCAAACATCAATGCATACTGATTATTTTGGTACCAAATCACTACCAGAATCGGGAAAAACAGCATCAAACTGGTCAGTTTTATGCCCAATGCAAAGCCTGTGAACAAGCCTAGCCATACGACCAGTCCCTGCCCTTTCAATATAGCAGGAGTGGCGCGCTCAATCCTCGCTCTCCATTTGTGCACAAATGGCCAATCTTTGTCGAATATGGCTCTACGATGTTTAGCAGGAGAAGCAATTGGCTTTTTGCGACCTTTCCTGTGGCGTTTTGTGTTTTTCTTTTGTGGCCTTTGGGAAGAGGCTGGGGGTTTGGGGGGCATTGGCTCATCTACAGTAGGGGGCGAATAGGGAGTCAGCCAATTGATCAATAAAATCGCCAAGCATAAGGAAAAAAACAGCAACCCTAGGTCAACCTTCATGTCTTGGTATGAGTGATAGCTCACCATTGGAGTGACATAAAACAGCACGAGCACAAGCATGGAATGATTGACAGTGAGCCACCGGCGCGCTATGGCATAAAGGGCGAATAGGCTCAAAACCCCTCCACTATAGCTAAGGGCTAGCGTCACTTCTATCCGACCCCAGAAGACAAAGCCTGCTGACATAAACAAGGACCAATTATATGGCTGAAAGCCGTCTACCAACCCTTGATAGTCGTGAATCAAGGCAGGTAGCCGCATGTAGAGGTTGTGCGCATCATAGCCTAAAGGAATGGGGCGGATTGTCTGAACAAAATTTAAGGCAACAAACACCATCAAAAAGCCAAAGGTCACGATCCCTAAGGCATTGAGGTGGGTGGGTAATGGAATAGGCTTAATGAGGATTTGAGACAGGAACCTCCTCCCGCCTGTTATATTTAGCATACATATACCCAGAAAGAAAGGGAATAAGAACCAGGGAGTAAGCAAATGCAAACTGCCTAGCAGAAAGAGCAAAAAAATCATGGACATGATCCCGACACCCATTTTGATCATTGCCAATTCCAATGGTCTCATGGTCAATGGAAAAAGCTTCAGGAGGAAGTCTCCCATGACAAAACAAATGACCATGATGACAAAGACGCCTAGTCCCACACCCCAATAAAATAGGGTGAGGTTCATGGCACCGGCGGCAGACATGCTTGCATTGTCGATTTTGGCAAAAAACAATATAGAGGCTACCAATACAAGTAGCCATGAGGCTGCAAAGATGCTAAGGCCATTGACGCCACGGATGTGAGCAGGCTTGGGCTGCTTCCGATGCCAAAAGAAGGCGGCTCCTCCTATTCCTACAAGCAGGTATAACAAAAAGTCAACATACTGGAAGAATGAGATCGCTTCTCTATACCAAGGGTGTTGGAAAACATATTCAACTAATAATATCCCCACATATACTAAGCAAAAAAGGAGGGTCAGAAGTCTGGTAATTTTTACACCCATGAATTAAGATCATTTAAAGTCCCAATATATTACTCTGCGGGGGATAGAGAAAATAAATCTCAAATTCTGTACTTTTGATTATGCAATTTGAAATTTACCAATGGTTAGTTCCTTTGCTCTGTTTGCTCTTTTTAGGGCGAATCATTCGCCAATACCTAAATGGGAGACGGAGCTTAAGAAGCAGTATCTTTTGGTTCACCTTGGCAATAGGCGTCAGTATTTTAGCCCTATTGCCTGACCAGGTATCCTTCCCTGTCGCCCAGCGACTGGGCTTCAAGAGCAATATCAATGCAGTTATATTTGTGGCACTTGGCGTTTTGTTTGTCATCAACTATTCACTCTCCCAAAAAGTCATTCGCCTGGAACGAAAGCTAGAACAGATGACCCGGAATATTGCCAAGTCTTACCCTCAAATTCCCGAAAAGGAATGAAGTTTTTGTGGGTATTGGAAAATTATCATCCACATATAGGTGGCGTGGAGACGCTTTTCAAAAAACTTGAAACGCGCCTCTTGGCACAAGGTCATACCATCACGGTCATTACCGCTCGCCCAATCAAGGGAAGCCCAATGAAGGAAAAACGCGCTGGTTTCTTGCTGATACGCCTTCCATTCCGAAGCCGCTACCTGTTTACCCTTCTTACCTGGCCTATGGTATGGTACCATGCGCGACGATGTGATGTGGTCCACACTACTTCTTATAATGCCGCGCTCCCAGCGTGGATCGGCGCCAAACTCGCCCGCAAAAAGGTCATCGTGACCTTTCATGAGGTATGGGGAGATTTGTGGTTTCGCCTGCCATTTATGAGTAGGTTAAGTAAACAACTCCATTTTTGGTTTGAAAAAATGCTCCTGAAACTGCCTTTTGATCAGTTTGTGGCAGTGTCTCACAGCACCGCATCAAATTTGAAAAAATATGGTGTAAAACCCTCGCGGGTCATGGTGATTTATAATGGGATCGATTATGAAGAATTTGGGAAAGTTCAAACTCAAGTTCAAGCTCAAATTCAAACCCACTCTTGCTCTCGCTCTCACACTCACACTGTCTTCACCTATACTTATTTTGGCAGGTTGGGTATTTCCAAGGGATTGGATTTACTGCTCCCTGCGGCAGCGGCGGTGAGGAAGGTTTTACCACAAAGTCAACTTCAACTTATCGTCCCTACTTCGGATAAAAAAATGCTGAAGTGGCTTCACCAAGCAATCATTCTTAATGAGATTGCTGACTACGTTCAAATCAGAAATAACCTTACCTTTGAGGAACTCAAAAGTGCTATTGTTCAGTCGACTTGTGTAGTCATTCCCTCTTATAGTGAGGGATTTTGCTTTGCCGCTGTCGAAGCCATGGCGTTGGGGACACCAATTATTTCTTCTGGACGGGGCGCTCTAAGAGAGGTAGTGGGAGGGAAAGTGATTGAAATAGAATCACTGACTATAGAAGCATTGGAAAATGCTATATCGAAGGCGTATCAAAAAGAATGGGAAAAGAGACCTGCTAGAAAATTTGAATTGACTAAACAAGTAGCCGACTACCTGAAGCTATATGAAACTTTATCGAAAAAGGTATACTGATTTTTGGAAAGAGATTGGACAAGTCGACCCCTATTTTGGGGTGCTGTCACATGAAAAATATTTGTCCAGCAACTTAGATAACCCAACAAAGCAGGCGTTTTTCGAGACAGGAGAAAGGCATGTTGAAAATGTATTTAAAATTTTCCAACAGGTTTGGCCTGATGAGCGACATGCTCCTCAAAATGCCTTGGATTTTGGTTGTGGGACAGGGCGGATTACATTGGCATTGAGCCAAAAGTGTACAGAGGTTACAGGGATAGATGTTTCTCCTGCTATGATAGCAGAGGCAGAAAAGAATCAGCTAGAACAGGAGAAAAAAAATATCCAGTTTATTGTCTCACCAGGGGAGGCCCCATTTTTAACTGAAACCTATGATTACATTCATTCAGCCATGGTTTTTCAGCATATTCACCCCAAAGATGGCTTTGTCATTCTGGACCATTTGGTGGATCATTTGAGTCCCAGTGGCTTGGCCTTTATCCAACTCAATTATCACACAATCGAAACACCAATGCGACGACTTTTTCGAAAGTTAAACTTTACGTTTCCATCCATTGGCAAGGTGTTTAGTCCTAATTCTACTTATCGCTTTCCCATGTTTGACTATGATTTGGGCCAGGTTTATTCCCTTCTACAAAATCATCGCATCAAACGTATATTTAGCATCGCAGGAGAAAGTGGTCCTCATCAATTTGTTAGACTTTATCTTCAGAAAAAGCCACTTCCTCATAAGCCTGAAGGGTCTCCCAAGCCATCTTGAGCCACGAAAATTGAAATGATCGTTTTCTGGCATGTTTACTCAGGTTTTCTCTCACTCCATCCTCGTAGAGCAATTTGTGCATCTGTTGTTGAATATTTTTGACATTTGTTGGATCAGCAGCGATTCCACCTGGCCCTATGACTTCAGGCATAGAACTGTTATCACCATATATCACGGGTGTTCCACAAGACATCGCTTCCAGAGGAGGTAGACCAAATCCTTCGTAGAAGGATATATAGCACAGGGCTTCGGCATAGCTGTAAAAAAATGGGAGGTCTTCTTCTTCTACAAAACCCGCCAGGTAAATATCATGTTGCTTAAGCTCATCTGCATCAGGAATTTGGTCCATTTTCCATCCCATTTTTCCACATACAAAAAAAGCTATATCCATCTCAGGCTCTTCAGCCTTTAAAGCCTCAAAGGCTTTGAGGGTATTGAGTAAGTTTTTTCGCGGTTCCAAGGTGAATAATGTGACCAAAAAACGCTTTTTGGGAAGTTGATATTTATTCAAAATGGCTTCCCATTTTTGATCGTCTTTTCGGGGATAGAAGTGATCCCTATTGGCAGACTCATAGGTTTTCTTAAGTCTAGATGAAGGGATAGATAAATGATTGCCCAAATCTTTCATGGTCGAATTCGAAATGCATAAAAAATGGCCATCTCTTTTAAGTGCCATTGCCAATCCCCATGCAGCCTTCAGGGCATTTGCTTTTTGATGAAATTGGGGGGTGGTGATGTGGGTCAAATCGTGAACTGTGACCAGCAATTTCCCTGGCCAATCTTTCATCTCCACAAGACGTTGTGGAAGGGGGAGGTGAATCAGGTCATATACTGGCAATAGATTCTCCTTTTGCAGTTGAGAAATTTTTCTAGCCGAAATCAAGCGTTTCGTTTTTAACAAGAGCCATCGTATAGGGAGTTTTTTGTAGGTCCAACTAAGGGGGGCGTATACAAAATAAGGAAGGATTTTTTTTATCAAATGTTTAGTCCTTAGCAGAGTCCCCTCGTATGATCTATCCAAAAACTCTTCAATTTCTTCTTGTTGGGCTTGTACGGATTGATATAGATAATCTATGATATTTGTATCCAGCTCTTTTAACGACAAAATTAAACCATTTTTGATGAATAGATCTATTTGCCACTTATCGGGGTATTTTTGGATGATGACCTGTAAACTATTGACCAATTCTAACACATACCTCCAAATTCCATCCCTGGCAGGTTCCAGCAATTTCCCCACATCTAATAGTACTTTTATAGGATAATATTTGGGCGCTGCCTCGCAAGTGTTTTTATATCCTAACTCAACCATCTCCTCTCCATGAATCTCCCAAAACAGTTTTTGCAAGTCTTTTGGCATCTCAGATTCCCAACTGCCCACCTTTCCTCTTCGGAAATTTTTCTGTGCCAGTTCCTTCATATCAGCCTCTTCATTCAGAAAATCTCGCCCGCTCCCATACTTGGGTGTACCACGTTTCAACGCCTCAAAATCAGGTAGGCGATCTATCCTGGGGTTAGGCAACTCCATGATTTGGCGAAGCCGCTCCACCTGCCCGATAGGATCCTCAATTAAGTCTTCAAATCGAATCACGATATCCGCCTTGGCAGTCCATTGTCGAACATTCTCGGACCAGCCTCCAAAAAAACTCCCTTTCGGTGCCACAATCGCTTCCAGTAAATTGATATAAAAATCAGAGTTCGATTCGATAAAATCCTTCCGATGATGTGCCATAGATACCAAGGCATCTCGCCCATCCCGCACTATGTAGACAGACTTGATGGAAGGGTCATCTGGGATCAATTGGTCGGGAAGCAGATGGGTCTTGACAAAAGGGGCTCCCGCATAATCTTCATCCAATGGCCGATCAGGTTCTCGATGAAATGTACTTGATGTTAGGCCATAGACCTCATACAACACATTCCTGAAAAATGTATTCCCAGAACGGGGAAAAGAGGCTAACCAAATCATACTTGCTAGTTAGTGATTTCGTAGGAGGAAAAGAAAAAGGTTCTCTGACTATTTTAGCAGAAACCCTAAACTCCAACAAATGGAAATGCTTTTCATTTGGATCGTTGGCCTGACTTGAAAGTCGGGCCAACCGTTCATCTCCGTTTTTGTCGGAGAAACAAAAAAACGTAGTTTTCAGGCATGAAGTTATTAAGGAAAAATGATCCAGATCAAGTGATTAAGCATAATTTAGAATTAGTATCTATGCATATTCCGAAAACAGCGGGCACTTCTTTTGCCGAGATCCTGAAACAGGTCTATGGCCATAAACAGGTATCCAATTTTCAGGTGCAAATAGCTAATCATCAAGGAGATATGCGAGTCATGTTAGATGGTGAAATTTTCACACAACGCTCTTTTTCTCCCGACACAAAAGTTATACATGGCCATTTCCCCTTTCAGGAAATGGAAAAAAGGATACAGGCCAAGGAAAAAATACCCGTTATCACTTGGTTGAGAGATCCGGTAGATCGGGTGGTGTCAGCATTCCACTATGTGGACAGAATTTATAAAAAGGAACTCTCACAAAGAGATCCAGGGCTCAATATTCTCAATACCTTGAAGAGAGGGTTAATGGAATATGCACATGCCAAGCCCAACCGAAACCGCATGGCTTATTATTTGAAAGGGATACCGCTTGAATCTTTATTTTTTGTGGGGATTCTTGAACACTTTGAAGAGGATTTGGCCTTTTTGGCAAAACGTTTGGGCTGGAAGGAATACCCTATTCCTCATCTGAATAAAACACAAAAAAGAGAACCCTTAGCAGCCTTTAAATACGATGCCATTAAATGCTGGAATGCCCAGGATGTAGAATTGTATGAGCAAGCGCTAGCTATGCGAAAAGAAAGAATGCAAGCATGACCCCGATCAAACATCACCTACAGTTGATTTCACTTCATATTCCCAAGACAGCAGGGACTTCTTTTCGGAATACCCTAAAAGCTGTTTATGGAGAAGAGCAGGTGATTCGACTTGACATTGATTTGATTCATCATCAGTTGCGTATCGAACAGCAGCCCTTTGATCAGCCAAAGCTGCCCAGAAAGGTGAAAGTTGTCCACGGGCATTTTTCTCCTGCGCTACTTCGGCAAAAACTAGCGCTTTCGCCTAAAACGCCGATGATCACCTGGCTTCGCCATCCCGTTGACCGCGTTATTTCCAACTATTTTTATTTGGCAAAAAGGCTTAAAGAAGAATTGAATGAAGAAGGCAAAGGGTTAAATATTTTGAGTAAAATGCAAAAAACGCTGCTAGAATATGCTTATGCTGAGTTAAACAGGAATCGCATGAGCAAATTTTTGACAGGGATCACCTTGGAAGAATGCCTTTTTGTGGGAATCAGTGAACATTATGAATCGGACCTGGAATACCTTTCCAGGCTGTTGAAGTGGAAATCTTATTCCACGTTCCACCACAATGCGACCGGAGGTTCGCTAGTGGTCAGCGAAGTAGAGCGAGCCGCTATCCGCGCATGGAATGCCGAAGACGTCAACTTATACGAACATGCCCTGCGTCTCAGGGAAAGAAGATCGTAGCTTCGACTTTGGAAGTCGGTGCTACAGCGATACTATGCCCCACCTCATTTCTATCCATATCCCCAAAACAGCAGGAACCTCCTTTTACAGCATTCTTAAGCAAGTGTATGGTCCTACCCTTTCTCCTTCCTACAAAAGAAAAGATGTCAAAAAACAACCCAACTGGGAAGCTCATGAAGTGATCCACGGGCATTTCTCCTATCGAGAAATTGCCCATCTCCATCGCACCCATGGTGCTAAGGTGATCTGCTGGCTACGCCATCCCGTAGACCGTGTGATTTCTAATCATACTTTTTTTATAGCGGGCCTTAGTCAGCCCCATAAAAACCTTCGACAATATGAGCTGAATAAACATCGAATACATGAGGACTTACTTACCTACGCCCAAAAAACCGAAAATCGAAATCGCATGAGCAAGTTTTTGGCAGGCATCTCGCTAGAAGAGCTTTTTTTTGTAGGAAAGATGGAGCGTTTTGAGAAAGAAGTGGGGCGACTTGGGAAGCAGTTGGGGTGGACAACTGTCCAAATTCCGAAGCTGAATACCCTGGAACGGCCAGAGGTAGATGAAACTACTCGAAATAAGATTCTAGCGTTAAATCAGCAAGATTTTGAATTGTATACCAATGCTTTTAATCTTGTTGGTCCGACTTAGAAGTCGGCCCAATGAAAAATTTCATGAATTATCCTTTCCTTCGTCCGTCTCTTGCACTTTACCTCGAATCCCTCCTTGCCAATAAAAAGAACTATCAAGAAGTAGATACTTTTTGTCTTTTTTTAGGGTATCAAAGAAGTGGGCACAGCCTCGTGGGAGCCATCATAGATGCCCATCCCCAAGCCATTATGGCACATGAGTTGAATGCGCTGGAATTTTTGAGGAAAGGGTATAGTAAAAAACAACTTTTTTACCTCCTGGAAAAGCAATCGCTACAATTCGCTCAATCGACCTATCAATGGCAAGGATACTCCTACCACATCCCTGGCATGTGGCAAGGGAAACATACCCAACTCAAACTAATTGGGGACAAAAGGGGCGCAACCACCTTAAAAGTAATTAAGAATAACCCTGACTTACTGGATCAGGCAGCACGATTCTGTCCAAACTTCAAATTGATTCACGTCATCAGAAACCCCTTTGATTGTATCTCAACCAGGATTAAGAGGAGAGAGGTAAAAAAGAAAAGGACCTTCACAGATGAGGGGATCAAGAAAAAAATTGACAATTTTTTTGCTCAAGCGACCCTCATTCAGGAATTGAAAAGATCAACGAAAAATGAGCTATGGGACATCAGGTTTGAAGAAATGGTATGTCATCCCAAGCGAGAAATCCACAGGTTATACGATTTTCTTGGACTGGAATGCAAGGAGGAATATATCGGAAAGTGCGCAAAAATTATCCACTCTTCCCCTAACCAATCTCGCTTCAAGGCGACTTTTTGGACAGAAGAATTAAAGGCTGATGTTCAGCAAAAAATGGCCTCTTTTGATTTTCTTTCAACTTATCGCTTTGCCCCATGACACACGCCAAACGCCGTATCCTTTTTCATCGCTCCTGGACCATTTTTAATGGGGGGACCAGTGGGGGACAGATCAAAGTACGAGACGCCTTTGAGCATTTCAAACATGCTTCGGCATTTAACCCCTGTATCTATTTTGGAGAAAAAACGGTCTGGTATGACAATCCCGGGAATGTTTGGCACCCTTACAGGAATATAGCGTTAGAACACTGGGCGATTAACCCCTCCGATGTGCTGTTTTTTGCAGGATTTGACTGGAAGATTCTTTCTCCCGAACAACAGCTGAATCCTCCTGTTCCTGTGCTTAACATCGCCCAGCCGCGTCATACACGGCCAGAAGATCAGCGGCACGCCTTTCTGCAATATCCCGCTATTCGGATAGCGAAGAGCAGTATTGGGAAAAAAATCCTGGAAGATTTTGGGGTAAATGGCCCTGTTTTCTGTATCCCTGATGCCATAGATTTGAAGGCTTTACCCGCCCCTAATTCCGCACCCGACCTAGATGTGCTGATTGTGGGGCTGAAGCACCCCGATCTTGCCAGGCGCTTAAAAGCCCGCCTTGAGCGACGCAATCGCTTTCGCCTCAAAAAACTCAAGGTCGCCATTCAGATTCCGCCGAAACTCCCTACTCGTCAAGATTTCCTTGACTTGCTCAATCGATGCAAGATCGCAGCCTTTTTGCCTTTGGATGCCCAAAGAGGGGCAGAGGGATTTTATTTGCCAGCCTTGGAAGCCATGGCGATGGAAAAACTGGTCATTTGTCCTTATGCAGTGGGGAATATTGACTTTTGTTTACCCGATAAAACGTGCATTCAACCAGTTTATAATGAGGATGCGATTTATGAGGCTATCTTGCAGGGGCTAAAGATGTCTCATGACCGTCAGCAAGAGATGATCAAAGCAGGAAAGGCTATTTCCTTCAATCACGATTTGCCTCAAGAAAGAGACGCCTATTTACAATTATTGAATCAAACAGATGAGATTTGGCAGCAACAAGATCTTTTCCATTTTCCAAAGAAATAAGGCAAAAGGCAAAAACATCATTTTGACGGGAATCCCTCGGTCGGGGACTACGCTGACGTGTAAACTCTTGTGTGAATTTCCTGATGTGATTGCCTTGAACGAGCCCTTAAAAAGAGAGTTATTTCCAAGTCCGAGACATGCAGTAAATGAAATCGAAGCGCACTTCCATGTATTTCGCCATTCCCTTCTTACAGAAGGTAAAGCACTCGCAAGAACTAACAAAGGGATGGTGACTGACAATGCTTTTAGTACCCAATCTGCCGACCGAGCGCGACAAGTGGTCAGGACAAGCGTATTTTTTGAAAAAAAGCTGAAGTCAGATTTTACCCTTGTCATGAAGCATTGTGCTGAGTTCACATTAATCCTCCCATTATTGACAGCGGAATACACCTGCTATGCCGTGATTCGAAATCCTCTAGCCGTCTTAGGCTCATGGAGAAGTGTAGATATACCTGTTTCAAGAGGAAAAGTAGCTAAGTCCCAGAGGCTTTTGCCGAGTTTTCATCAACAATACAATGAAATTAAGGATTTGACGGAGCGCCAACTTTTTATTCTTTCTTGGTATTTTGGGCAGTTTAGGGATTTGCCCAAAGAGCAGATTATTCGGTATGAGGGATTGGTAACCAACCCTATAGAAGTTTTGGCCCCTTTTTCCCAAAGCATTTTACCACACCAAAATCAACTAAAGAATAAAAATACCAATTCGCTCTATGATCGGGATACCATAAAAAAAATTGGAGAAAAGCTTTTGCAATCCGAGGGGAATTATTGGCATTTTTACCCAAAATCTGCTGTAGAACACATGCTGGACCAACTCTCATGAGGCCATCTCTTCAACATATTATCCTTACTGGACCTCCCCGCTCTGGGACCACGCTCGCCTGTCACTTGCTTAATCAGGCACCCAATACGGTTGCCCTTCATGAACCTATGCGGTTACAGATGTTTCCCGATGCAGATCGGGCGCTTAAAAACATAGACGTATTTTTTGGAGAAATGCGGACTTCCCTTCTTCAAGATGGCACTGCCATCGCAAGGGTCAAATCAGGGAAAATCCCTGACAATCCTTTTGGCGATGCCCAGGGAGGCATTCGCTACTCCTCAGTGACCAAAGCAAAAGTCCATTTTGACAAAGCACTTGACGAAGATTTTCGTCTCGTCATGAAGCACAATGGTCATTTCACTTTTTTGCTGGCAGCGTTGGTAAAACGGTATCCGTGTTATGCCATTATTCGCAATCCGCTTGCGACGATTGCGTCCTGGAATACCATTTCTGCGCCTGTGGCACAGGGCAATCTGAAGGTGCTGCGCTTCCTTCGTCCAAGCCTTTACAAGGCATTAGAGGAGATACCGAATCTTTTTGATAGACAAATAAGGCTTTTAGGTGAGATGTATGAATGTTTTGAGCTACTCCCTGAAAGTCATATCATTTCCTATGAGAAGATGATAGCTACTCAGGGGAAAGCGTTGGCCGTCATCAGTCCTTATGCCCAATCCCTGGAATCCTCCCTTTCCAGCAAGAACCAAAATCCGCTTTATCGCAATCTGCCCCTTCAGGAAATAGCTGATAGGCTCCTGGCAGAAGAGGGGAAATGGCATGCGTATTATTCTCCTGAAGAAATCCTCCAATGCTGTTGATCCGACTTTGAAAGTCAGACCAACAAACCAAAACCATGAATCAAAAAAAGATATTACTCCATATTTTTCTTCCCCTGCTCTTGATCATGGGTTTTGTCTGGCAATTTCACCTTGAACAAACCCTCAAACTGCCCTATCTCATGCCTGTGATAGGACTAGGATTTGTGATATATCACTTTCTCCCTCCTACATTTCGCTTACCCTTTCTCTTTCTGCTCAATGTCATCGCGCTTTTTGTGTTATTTGACCCGTTAGATGCCGCCTGCCTACTAGCTATATGTTTAGGGATTTTTGGAATACTTTCCCTGCCCGTTTCCATCAACCTGAAAATTGTAGTATTGGTGGTTGTGGCTATTGGACTATTGGTGGTAAGGGCGAATGTGAAGGAAATGGTGATTCTGGAAAATATTCTTCCTTTTGTAGGTTCAGCCTTCATATTTCGCTCGATTTTATACCTCTATGAGTTGAAATTTTTGAAGGAAACGGTTCCTTTCTGGAAGTGCATCAATTACTTTTTCCTCCTTCCCAACTGGGTATTTCTGATCTTCCCAGTGGTGGATTTTAAGACGTTTTATCGAAATCACTATTCGAGACCTGCCCTGGAAATCTATCAGAAAGGCATTCGTTGGATGGCGCTGGGCGCATTGCATCTCTTTTTTTACAGAATCCTGTACTACTATTTTATGCCTGCTCCCAGCGGGCTTCATTCGATATATGACTTGCTTCAATACCTTGTCATTGGATATGGGCTTACCCTTAGGCTATCGGGCTTATTTCACTTTTCTGTAGGGGTGATTTGCCTTTTTGGGTTTGACCTTCCACCTGCTTTCACCAATCACTTCCTCGCCAATGGGTTTAGCGACCTATGGAGACGCATCAATATCTATTGGAAGGACTTTGTGATGAAGGTGCTGTATTTCCCCATTTATTTTCGGATAAAAAAGATCGGAGCCACCCGAGCACTAGTGATTACCGTGCTGATTGTCTTTTTCTTCAATTGGTTTTTTCACAGCTACCAATGGTTATGGCTGCGGGGGACATTTTTGATTACCGCTCCAGATATGCTCTTTTGGAGCATTTTTGGACTGCTGGTAGCGATCAATGCTGTTTGGCAGCAAAAGCGAAAGAAAAAGCTCAGCTTTTCACCTGGCTTTTCCTGGAAGAGGGCCATATTTTATGCCCTTCAAGTGACAGGCATGTTTGCCTTTATGTGTGTATTCTGGTCCCTGTGGACCAGCCCGACGCTAAACGATTGGCTGGCGATTTTTCGGGTGATCACCATGCCGTCTGTTACTGATTTTGGCCTAATAATAATCTGCGTAGCCATCATCGTCGGACTAGGGACAATACTGCAATTTCTTCATGATAGGTTGCAACAAGTTGGCTTTCCCTACGCCCAAGGGCCATTTCTACAATTTACCTTAGGGACACTTGGCCTTTTATTTCTTTTTTCTACTCCTCCAGTTCAGGAAAAAATCGAGGCTGCCTTTCAATTTGACCTACAACCTATTCTCACCACCCGCCAGAATCAATATGACCAGGAACAGCAGTTTAAAGGGTATTATGAAACCTTGGTACTTGGGAATAATTTCACTTCGAATATGTGGGACATGGAATTCGAAAAGCCTAAAAGCTGGGGGCAACTTGCTCAAACAGGTATCACTCATAATCGAAAGGATGTTTTATTAAAAGAATTTTCACCAAATCAACAGATAATTTTTAAAGAAGCACTGCTTAGCACTAATAGCCATGGGATGAGGGATAAAGAATATGCGCTCAAAAAACCTCAAAATGTCTATCGTATAGCCTTATTGGGGGGCTCAATCGAGATGGGAGCAGGGGTAGGAGATGAAGAAACGTTCGAAAATCTGCTAGAATCAAGGCTCAATTCTAGTTCAGAATTTGACAGTGTTGAAATCCTGAATTTTGCCATTTCAGGCATTCATTTGCCCATGCAAGTCACTATTTGTCGTCATAAAGCGCTTACGTTTGAACCTGATGCCATGATCTATGTCGCCCATGCAGATGAGGAGAACCGAATTGTGGGGTTTTTGTACTGGATGTTTCGCCAAGAACAGCACACCGATATCCCTTTTTTAGAAGAGATACGCATGAAGATGAAATTTGATCCGAAGGATTCAGAGGTAGTCTTTCGAAAGAAAATCGCTCCTTTTAAAAGGCAAATTACTGCCTGGGGTTATGGAGAAATGGCCAAGATGTGTAAGGACAATGAGGTGCTCCCAATCTGGGTGTTTTTGCCACAACTAGGAAATCCTTATCAGAGCGGAGAGCGGCTAGCGTTGAAAAAGCTTGCCAGTGATCTAGGGTTTACCTGTTTGGATCTCAGTGGAGTTTATGGCGATTATGCTGAACACGAGCTTCGGATCGCCCCCTGGGATAAGCATCCTAATGCTTTGGGACATCGCTTGATCGCTCAGGAACTCTTCGCTCAGATCATGAAAAAAGGGTTACTTAAGCAATGATTATATTCGCTCATCGATGAATTATAGGTATTTATGCTTTCTCACGTTTGCGCTCTTGCTTTTTGCTTGTCAGGACAAGCAAAGGCCTACATCGGATTCGCCAAATATTGTCATCATCCTGGCAGATGACCTGGGGTACGGTGCCCTGAGCTGTTATGGCAATCCCTATTTTGAGACGCCTCATATTGATCAAATGGCCAGGAAGGGGATGAAGTTCGCCCAGTTTTACAGCCAGTCGCCTGTATGCTCGCCAGCGCGAGCGGCGCTCTTGTCAGGGCGCTATCCTCACGAGGTCGGCGTGAGCAAATTGATCAGGCCGTGGGACTACCAAAATAGCCTTGACAATAAGGTTCCCAATCTGGCAAGTGAATTATCCTCCCTGGGATATAAAACAGGCGTCTTTGGAAAATGGCATTTGGGGAATGACTCTGTCCAACATCACCCCTTTGCCTACGGATTTGATACCTTTTGGGGGTTCCAGGGCAAGCACCCTCCCCATAATTTAGAAAAAACGGAATCTCATAAATATATACTGGATGGGAAAACGCCTACTAAAGTTGAAGGCTATATTACCGATTTGATTACCGACCAAGCCGTCCAATTTATTAAGCAAAACAAGCAGCAGCCTTTTTTTGCCTACCTCCCTTATGTCGCCATTCACAAACCCTATACCCTCAAAAAAGGAACCCAAGCCCGAAAGATCCCCGATCTTCCAACCGGATATGCTGAGGCATTGACCTCGCTTGATGAGAATGTCGGCAAAATTCTTACTACGTTAGATGGCCTTGGACTCCAGGAAAACACCCTGGTATTTTTCTTTTCAGATCATGGCGGACTGGAATATATCCCTTTGAATAACGGGTTGAAATTAGGAAAAGGGTTTTTGACAGAAGGGGGGGTACGCATTCCGGCCATTGCCTATTGGCCAGGCCATATAAAGCCAGGTATCTCGAATGAGGTAGGAGCACTCATGGACATTATGCCTACGTGCCTCTCCATTGCCAAAAAACGACCTATTGCCCAGGTCGATGGGATAGACCTGAGTCCCCACCTGTTACAAGGGGTAAAAATGCCTGCCAGAACACTTTTCTGGCAATTGGGGGAAGTAAGTGCCCTGAGAGCAGGCCACTGGAAGCTTATCTATAGAAATAAGATCCGTTTCGAGGATGAAAAAGGAAAAATTCCCAGGTCCCAGGCTAGGTGGTTTACCTACAATTTTCCTGTCGAGAAGGTCAAAAAGCTAAATATTAATGCTGTAGAAGCAGATAGCCTGGTAGAGGCAGACAGACTAGACAACCCCTTTTTATTTAATTTAATAGAAGACGCTGGAGAGCAAAATAACCTTGCAGATGCTTACCCAGACATCTTAAATGCCCTTTGGGAGCGGTTAAATCGATGGGAAAATACTTTACCAAAGTAGAAATCCTTCATTTTTAAATGTTTGATAACCCCATTCAGCAATATCTGCTGAATAGTAATCCGCCACCCAAGTGGCCGTCTCCTGATCGTAGACAGTCTGATAATCTATTTCCTCTCCTTTTTCGAGATGTGGGAGTCCCCCTTCAAGGCCCAAATGCTGCTTTACAGATAGGAAGTCTGTTCCCAAAGACTCAAATCGCCCCACAAAATCGAGTTCGATTTTGCCTGTTGGGCCTTTCAGCCAATCTACCTGCGGCCGCAGGTTGGGGCGGTTTCGCAAGGCATCACGGCCCATCACCAATTCTTGGTAGACCCAAAGTTTGAATGACTTACGAAATTTCTCTTCTTTGATCCGCCCCTTCCGGAGGCGAAATCGGTATTGAGAGAGCAGGCGATCCCAGGGGTTCCGAACGAAAGCAAATTTAAATGCTTGTTCCCATCCTTTTTTCCCTATCAACTCACATATCTCACTTGCGCTGTAGTGCTTTTTCATCCTCATTTTTTTGTCAATGGGATTTCCTCCTATAGCCCTATGAATGCTTGTCCCAGCTGTTTTGGGAATGTGTACAAATACGACTTTGGGGTTTCCTTTTTGTAAAAAAGGGAAAGGGGGGAGTGGAGAGGAAGAAGGCATAGCTCAAATGGCGTAATCTCTGACTTTTTGCAGTTTAAATTGCTGTGTTCTTTCATCTAGTCCTTTAAGGCAATTGAGGATAAAAAAGTTGAGCGCTTCATAGATATCCGTTGAATCATAAATAAGTTTTCCGTTGCCTAGAATCACTACGCGTGTAGCAACTTCAAGTACTTTTTTAATGTTATTGGATACAAATAAAACCCCTTTACCGGGCTGCTTCACAAATTCTTTGAGGTAGTCATAGCACTTGGCTTTAAAGACAGCATCGCCTACGGCGAGCGCTTCATCGATGATAAACACATCGGGGTCTGTGGCGATAGCAATCGCAAAGGCCAGACGGGCTTTCATGCCCGAAGAATAGGTTCCGAAAGGCGCATCGATGAAATCGGCGAGTTCAGCAAACTCAATAATAAAATCCGTTTTGTCTTGAATCTCCTTTTTACTCATCCCAAACATAGAGCCTTTAATGTCAATATTTTCACGTCCTGTGAAAAGAGAATGCATTCCAGCTTTCAGGGCAAAAATGGGCGTTATTTTTAGCTTTTCAGTTCCCTTGATTTGCCCTAGCTCGTAGGGATAAATGCCTGATATTAGGCGCATAAGGGTCGTTTTGCCCGAACCGTTGGCGCCTATGACGGCAAGAATTTCTCCTTCATCTAATTGAAGGTTGATGTCGCGAAGTGCCCAGAACTCGTGTTTCCTCAAGGATTTAGGACGCTGCTTTTTTCTCCTTACGACATCTCCTATGCCATATACAATATTGGCTTTTAAGTCTTTGCAGAACTTCTTAGAGAGGTTTTCTATGGTGATGAGAGTGTTCATGGTGCTATTGGTCTGTAGGTCCGACTTTCAAAGTCGGACCTACAGCTAGTTATTAATCAATCTTTCGAGCACTTTAGGATAAGTTCTCAGATAAAACCTTAAAGATAAAGCATACAAAAATACGCAGCTAGCGCTTACCAAAAGATAAGTACTTGTTTCAAACCATTGCCCTTTTGTCAACAATTCTCGGCTGAAGCCGATCAGATAGGTCAAGGGATTCCAATCCACAAATCCTTTCATCCAGCCTACTTCTAATTTGGGGGCAAAAACCACTGGGGTAAGGAACATCAGGAGCTTCATAAATTCATCCACAATCTTGACAATATCTACTGTCAAAACGCGAAAAACAGCTATTACCTGGCCTAAAGCCAACCCCAACAATAAGAGCGGTAGTAAGCTAATCGGAAATAGGAACGCATGCCAACTAAATCTCACGCCAAAAAACAATAGAACCAATAGATTTAGCATAAGAGGAATACTAAATCGTATCAGGTGAACTACCACTTTCTCTGCAATCAATACTTCGCCCGGAAATTTGTTCATCACCATCATTCGTCCGCCACCTGAAATCGTGGTACTACTTTGGGCGTAAATATCGATAAAGAAGCCCCATATAGAGGTACTCAGTAAGACATAGGCAGGATAAGGAATATCTGTTTTGCCTGGTGACACAATCCCAGCTCCATGCAGAAGCACCCACACCAGAACTGTCAAAATAGGCATGATGATCAGCCACGTCCAGCCAATAAAGGACTTTTTGAATGCAGCCAATAAATTGATTCTGACCAATTGTCGAATGAAAAAACGATACGTGCTAATATTGTTCAGGGCTTGTTTTTCGAGTTGAAAGGGTTTGGAGAAGAAGCCCATAATTGAGAGAATATCTTTGTAATTAATCGCTATTTTGCGAGCCAAATTATTAATTAACGTGAGTTCTTTATCTAAGGTCTTGATACTCAGGGAGTATAGTGGGATTTTAAAGGAAAAAGCATGACATTTGGGGTAACACTTCGATTGTTAAAACAAAAGAAACCCAAGGTCATGCTT
>JAUIKF010000013.1 GCA_030430575.1 Bacteroidia bacterium
TTTTACGATGGGGATCATAACCAACTCGTTTTTGGAGAAGATTACGACTTTTTGACCTAAACTGAAAAATTACTTATTTCATCTAATGTACTTTATCTCTTGTAGATAGTTATGCAAGAGTCGAGTATTAAAAACACGAATCAACTCCCTGGCAGGTATTTCTCCCTCAAGTTCTTTTAATATCTCCCTATCAGAGAGGCCCCGTTCCTGATACTTGTGCACTATACTTATAAGTTTCTTATTTGATATGGGGTAAGGGCTGTCGTCATACCTTAAAACGTGTTGCCCAAAAGTCTCTTTAGATTCTATTGTTCTTAATCTTCTGTCCATTGTTCTTACGACGCCTAATACTTCAGAGAGAAGTTCCTCTTTTGATGTTTCTACCTCAATATCCTCTTCTCTAGTAGTTTCTAAGATCTCCTTAAACCCAATCTTAAATTGGGGCCAATAAGTTTCAAATACTTTCTTTAAAATATTCTCTTGTAATCTGTTTTCATTTAGAGAATTATTGAGTGTTCTTACCAATTGAAATATACCCTCTTCGGTAGGCATCGTGTGATTAAACTGAGCCAACGGATCTCTTATATCACGGGGCTCTAAATCAACTAACAAAGTACATACTCTGCTTGTGGATAGCCCTTTAGCCAATGCCCCTGCTTCAAACAATATCCAAGGTTTTTCTTTATTCGTTTTGGTCAGGCAGACAATCCCAATTAACGTATTTGAAAGCTGATCAGTCACTTCGGAAAACCACAGAATGCCTCTGTCAACATCCTTGCTTGACACCCATGGATCGACAGCTTGAATCACGCACTTCAACCAATCATTAAGTAGCTCCGCTACAAGCTTACTCCGCTCCCCTGACCAACTGATAAAGACTTTCATGATATTTTTCTTTAGAAGGATTGTACATTAATTGCTTACGAATTCCACTTTCTAATCTGTAAGATAAGATTTTCCATATTTCCTCTCAGCTCTAAAACGTCAATGGATTCTGCCATAATAAATTCTGCTATTTCAGAGGAGTACACGGTTTTATTTAGATGATATTGCAACTTTATCTTTTCATTAGAATTGGATATGCTGGCTTCAATTTTTGTGTTTTTGTCATTAATGAAATCTGATTCATATCCATGTTTTTCAAGGAGCCATTTTTTAATGGTCTCATCTGATAAGTAATTCTCTATTTCTCTCCCCTTTGTGATCCAACAGTTATCATCTCCAATCTCTTTATTGATCCGTTTTTTTGTTTCGTTTAATTTTGGAGTCATCCTTTCTCCATCTCGATCAATGACAACAAAGGCATTGGTATTTATCCTCAATAGGGGAATGAATTCTGTATTGAACCACTCATGGTCAAAGGAAAGACGAGCTAATAACCGCCCTCCATAAAACATAATAGAATAATGGAAACCTTCTTTTAGATCTGGCGCAAGAATTTCAATCCATCTGTTTATATAATTCCGATCACTTGGCCCTTCAACCCATATGATTCCATTGCTTTGAAGAATATCACTGGCCTTTATGCCAAGATCATAGAGAATATTTTTGGTTCCATTGAAAGAGGAAATAGTTGACGTAGTTGCCTTGTCTCCATCATGTGAAACATGGATTATCTGGGCATTCTCATAGGTGCCGAATGCATCAATAACGATGTTTGAGTGGGTGGTGAGAAAAAAGTATGCAGAATTATTTTCTGAATATCGCCTTATGTAGTTATATAACCTCCTTTGCAAAGAAGGGTGTAAATTATTCTCAAGCTCTTCGAATGCAAAAACATATGAACCTAAATTTCTTTTTTCAATAAGTGGCCTTACTACTAGATTTAATAATACAAGTAATACAGTTTTAATCCCACTACCCATCTTTGATAATGCGACTCTTAATCCACTAGAATTAACAAAGTATATTTCCCAAACATTACTTTTGTTTTTTTGAACCAAAATTCGAGAAAATTTAATATCTGGGTTAATAATGGTATTTAATTCATTTAATAACCCTTTTTCAATAAGATCACTATCTCGATCTTCTTCATTAATTATTGCCTGAATATAATTTGTTGCACCAATTCCATTGGGAGAGATATTCATATGATTGGCTCCCGGAATTTCTGGGACGATATCGCGTTCCGCTGTTATATGGCAAAATCTTTTTCCTCTAAATGGTTTCTCGATACTGTTAGTTACTGCTTGAAATAAATCCTTGGTGATTAAATAAGTAGGGTCATCAACACTTAAAAACTTTTTTTGCCCATCTTCAAGTAGTAAATAATTATATTTAGTCCCAATAAATTTTATACCAAACTCCTTATCATTCTTTCGATCTATCCCTTGCCTCCTTGTAGCAACCTTAAAATATGGATCAAGTTCAGGAAGAGAAAGAGGGTGGGCAATCATAACTTCTGATTCCTGACCATCACTTTCTAATTTTAAAAAAGACGATTTGGTATTTATTAGAAATTCAACCAAGTCTATCAAGCTGCTTTTCCCCGAATTATTCTTCCCGATAATTACATTAATTGGGAGTATTCGTTCAAATCCCCCTCCTGTCGAGTCAAAGCATTTATAATTTTTGACAACTATTTTGTCGTTGATTACCATGGCTTGTTGTATTAAATTTTGATTATGGACTTACATTCAACCCTCTCAAACTTCTCCAAACTCATCAACTAAATCAGCCTAAATGCCACCTAAAGGCTGAGGAGTATCCAGAAGATGATGCCTATGTATTTGAGGAAAAGGTCCATGAGGGAGGGAGCTTAAACCCTATAACATCTAGGAGTAGATGAGTATTATTTATTGAATTTGATATTTTTTAATATGAAATCGCTAGATGGCATAGTTGGTGAAGAGTCATCTTTTAACAAACCTGTGTCAGCTCGGCTGAAGAGGGATTGGAGGATCAACTGGCGATCAAGGTCGTCTTTTACTGCATTTTCATGCTCAAGAGCGAGGTACACATAGGTGAGTTGTTCTTTTTCTTCTGCATCCCTCGCTAGGTGAAAATAACTGAAAGTTATCCTCATCGCAGCTCTTATTCCAATTACTGAAAATGAGAGAAGGGTAATAAAGATAATTGACCAGCGAATTGCTGCACTTTTGTCTTCATCAAAAAAACTCAAGAGCATCTCCTCTGGAGTTAACCACAATAAAGAAAATAGCATTGCACAGACAATACCAATAACAGCATATAATGATTTGAGGTATTTTTTCCCATATGATCTTAAGTCATTAGCTCTAGCATTCCAATACTTGACTGGTTCCTTCAGTCTGAGTAGTGAATTATAAGTTATTGATAAAGCATTCATTTTATCTCTCGTCTCCTTATCCAAAGCCACAAACTTTGCCTCTAACTGTTTAATTCTATCTTTAGAAGCTAAAAGGTCATCATCCAAATCTTCAATCGACTCATTAAGTTTAATTTTATTTTGAGCGTAGAAATCACCGATTTGAGTTTCTGCATCAGACAACTTCCCTGATAACTTTGCACTGAATTCTTCAATGTATTCTGCTGTAAACTCTTCCTTTTTTTCTTTAGAAAAAGCTCCTCCATATTTGAAGCTATGAGCTAGGAGCGTTCCTTTGAGAAATTGATTGTTTTTCGTAAGTGTAAGATTATTTGAAACCTGACCACTTAAATATGCAATGGCAGCATTGTAGGCATCCTGACTTTCAATTCTTAAACTAAGTAAAAATTCTGTCAATGGACTATTATATGAAGTGATAGTCTTAGCGGTATTATTATTTAATCTACTTTTTAAACTACGACCAGTCCATTGGTTATTTAATTCATTCTCAGTACTCTCTAAATTATCATTTAGGAAGCTGATTAGTTCGATCTTTAAATTCCGAAAAAACTGGATAGACTGGCCAAAAATATTGCTAACATTTTTTCCTTGTGATTCGGCCTCTTCCCAACCATTAGCATTTCTATCAACAAACTCATAAATCACTCCAAACCCTTTTAGTTCCTCATTAAAATTTTCAAGGGTGATTTTGAATTGAACGGTAATATTTTGGAACCATTCAGGATCATGTGCTTCTAGGATTTTCTTCCGTACTTCATCTAGGGTCATATTGGCTTATTTACAGGTTAAACGTTTTATTAATGGCACCTGTAATTTCCTGATTTTTCGAAAAGCAAATTAGGCGAATTATCAACACACCATTATACCGAAAAAACAAGTTAACGACTTATTAAAAGCCAGAACATGCTCGTTTTAGCTTTAATGGCACTTTTTTGACCCATAATCGATGAAAAAAGAAATGTGGATAACCTAGAAATCTAGCATCAATTCTCTAGTTCAATTTCCCGTTCTTAGCAAGATATTTTCACACCCCAATAACCTACTTTCCTCTCCCCCCCCAAAAAAACAACCCAGCAAGCTCCAAAAAGCCTGCTGGGCAAAAAACAAAAACAAAACCCTCGAACAATCGAACCCTCGAACGTTACCTCTTAACGACTTTAATAAGCCTCCGCTCCGCGCCCCCCCGCACCGCCAGCATATACATGCCGGCACTCAACCCATGAAGCGCTAAGCGCTTCTCAAACACCCCGACTTCGTCGGCATCCGTCGTGTAGCGCGCCACTACCTGTCCAAGTTGATTGTACAGCTCAAAATTAACTTCTTGAGAACCAACAGGAAGCCTTCCTTCCACCAAGAGGTAATCCTCGAAAGGATTGGGAAAAGCGCTAACCGCCATGCCTGTCAGTATCACCCCGGCCCCTGAGCTTGTCGAAGGGGCCGAAGCGCCAAACCTCGGCGCCACGCCATTGATCGAAATATTATCAAAAGTGGCTGTGCCTTGCGCACCTGATGTGACAGAAACAAGGCAAAGCTCAATCGTGCCAAACAAGGTGTTGGGGTAGCTCATGATCATCGTCCAGTTGACGCCGTTGGGGGAGACGTAGCCAGTGACGGTGGAGCCGAACTTGTGCAGGCGCAGCCAGTATGGCTTGGAAACTGAAGTGCCATTGGTGGAGAGGGGGAAGCTCCCTGCTGATGGACGGAACATCATGACGGGGACACTGGTGCCCGTCAGGAGCATAGAGAATTGTGCAGCATTGGGCGCGGTGCTCTGGCGCATCATCAGGCCTGCTTGCTCATAATAGCCGATACCAGGGGGATTGACACGGGCGCGGAAGTCAATAGTGGCGTCTGAACTGGTGAGGCATGCGCCGCCTACGTTGTCGCCGGAATTGCCGATGGTGCCTCCTGCGATCTGGATGGTCAGGGTGCCAGTCGCATTATCAAAGGTAGTTGAGGAGGTGACGCCGGTGCCGATGTTCTCAGGCGTCCAGCCTGGAGGGACGGGGGGATCTTCTTCTTCTACCGTCACGTCAAAGGCACAGGTGCCGACGTTGTTGGCTTTGTCGGTGGCAGTCCAGGTGACGGTGGTGGTACCGATGGGGAAGTAACTGCCCGTCAATGGAAAACCCGTAATGGTGAGCTTGTTGAGCGGATTGCAGTTGTCGGTGGCGGTCAAAGGCACGGGCCAGCTATGATAAGCCCCTGGCGTGAAGGCAGGCACCACGATGGTGGTTCCAGGCGGGCAGTTGTCGAAGACAGGGGCTTCGCGGTCGCGGATGCGCACGCAGTGCGTGCAGGTGTTGGTATTGCCGTGGATGTCTGTTACGGTCCAGGTGACAAAGGATTTCCCTTTGGAGAAGACGTAGCCATCGAGGCTGCCCGTGCCTGTGAGGTCATTCACTTGGGAAGCGATGGCACAGTTGTCTGTGGGCATAAGGTCCAGGTCGCCTCCAGCGGCCGTATGGGTACATACAGTGGGGTCTGTATTGCGTACCAAAGTGCCAGGGCAATTGGGCATGGGATCTTCATCATCGGTGATGGTGATGGTAAAGGAACAACTCATGGTGTTTCCTGCTACATCCGTGGCCGTATAGGTTTGGTCGGTAGTACCAACAGGATACACCCCTCCTGACGCAATTCCTGAAGCGTCGGTTTGTGCGTGGGTCACGCCCGGGCAGTTGTCATCTGAAGAGATGGAATAGGAGATGGCAGCTCCACAAACGCCAGCGTCATTCGTCTGGGTGATATTGGCCGGACAAGTTATACCAGGTTTAGTGGTATCATTTACGGTAATGGTAAAGGTGCATGTAGCAATATTTCCACCAGTATCTTGAACTTTGAATGTGACACTTGAGGTGGTATTCCCCGGAAATGCTGATCCACTTATTAATCCACCAGTCTGAGCAACAGGAAGATTGGGACAATTATCCATAAAAGTAGCGTCGGGAAATGTGACTACTGCCTGACAAACATCCGTGTCATTTGCCTTGACAATATTTGCCGGGCACGTGATCGTCGGAGGTGTGGTGTCATTGATGGTGATGGTAAATGAACAAGTAGCAGTATTTCCCCCCAGGTCAGCACCTTCCCAGGTTTGCGTGGTGACGCCAACAGGAAATGCATCGCCTGAAGTGAGGCCAGAATTGTCAGTTTGGGTGACTGAAGCAGTGGGAGAGCAAGCATCACTGGCATTGACAGTATAGTTGACAACCGCTCCACAAAGATCCGTATCGTTGTCTTGAGTGATGTTGCCAGGGCAATTGAGATTGGGAGGCGTATTGTCCCGTACCAATACGATGGCCGTGCAATCGTCCGTAAGGTCATTATTATCTGTCACGGTCACTGTGACATTATTGGGACCAGAATTGCTGCAGTTAAAGGTTAAAGGCGTTGCAGCTATTGACTTAATCCCAACTTCTGAAAAGCTGTTACTTTCTACATCTTCTGGCGTGATAGTAGCCGTCAGCGGACCTGGAGACAAGGTAACAGTGAGGTCACTACACGATGCAGAAGGTCCAAATACAGGACTACAGCCCGAAGTGCCAGAAGTTGTCTCCATACGCATCAAAATGATCACATTTGATCCGCCCACGAGCAGCAGCTTTCCGTCTGGCTGTAAGGTGGCCTGAGTGACACTCCCCAGCCCTGGAGGAATATCGACATAAGTCTGTCCTCCCGTTCCAAATCCATTATCTGGGGAGCCACCATTTAGGGTCCGCATGGCCCCAAAATCTCCAATGCTAGGATTGCCAAAAACCAGTATTCGATTGTTATTAGGTGAATAAGCCACTTCAATCCCACGCATAGACTCTGACGTCCCGCTATCGTCTAGGGTAGCGATTCCGCTTGTCCCAAATGAATTGTCAATTCCGCCATCCTTGTCGCGGCGCATGACCAGGTAGTCAGTGATGGTACTCGCTTCATAACCTATCACGAAGGCGTCGCCTTCGTGGACTCGTACGTCTTCGACACTGTAGGTATTGGTAGCTCCATTGGGCTGAAATTCTTCACGCCCATTAGTCCCGAAGGTCATATCTGGCGTAAAATCGCTGTTAAAGCGAGCAGTCACGATAAATTCGCCAGATCTTATCGTTCCTGCTACGACGATTTTATTTCCCTGGAGGGTAAGGCCGCTAAAAGTCTCAGAAGGACCTGAGGTTCCATTAAACCTAGGGCGGAAATTGACGCGCCTCGTGCTCCCAGACAGACGACTTCCATCCGTCTCATATCGAACAAGCCCTGCTGTAATATCTGAATTATTTGAAGGCACCCCCCCAATGGTACCACAAGCTACTAACCTATCATCAGCTTGTAAAATGGCATCATTGAAGCTGGTAATATTCGTATTGCATCCGCCAGGGTTGAGGACAAAAAATTCATGCAATTTTCCATCTCCACTAAAGGTATTATCAAGGCTTCCGTCTACATTGAGCCTAACCAAGGCGATTCCGGAAGAGCCGCCGCCTGCACAGCCAGGATTATCTGTATTTCCCATCAGCATGATTTTATCATCTGACTGGATCAGTACCCTATGTACATTATCATTGACCCTGATCGAGATAGGCCCCACAAATCCATCCGTCCCAAAGGTCTGGTCGACGGACCCATTGGCATTTAGGCGCACGGCACCGAAATCAGTATTGCTGCCATTGTCACAAATCGTGATTCCCACCACCATTTTCCCCTGATGTGGACCACTTTGGTAAACCGCCACATCTTTCGGCGTAAAACAGGTCCATGGTGCGCCAACGAGCAGTACGCCCCCATTTCCAAAGGTACACTCCAGCCGAGGATTGGTTTGGGCGAAAGAATTAGGAGAGGATAGAAGAAAAGCAAGTAATAGAGCAAGAAGTGAGTGGGAAAATAAGGGGTTTTTCATAAGTGAGATGTGCAAATGAAGATGATGCTAAGGGATATGAAGGAGGTTTGATACCAAAAAATACGCAGTTAGTATTTCATATTAGTATAAGGTTATAATTTACTAAAAATTGAAACAAGTCCAAGGGCCCAAATTTGGAACCCAAAGACCCAACAGGTTGAAGAAAACCTGTTGGGCCGTTATGAGCTGTTCGCATCTTCGTAAAGTGGCAACTAGTACAGGGTAAAAAGTTTCTGGTCTTACAACAACGTTGTCCCTTCGGCATACTCAGGACAGGCATTTCGACCAACGGGAGAAATCTAACAACCTTCCTTCGGCTTTGCTCAGGACATGCCTTTGTACTGGCTTTACCATTTGTATCACGCTTGCTTCGAATGTGCGACTAGACTGGCTTGTTAGATTTCTCCCTTCGGTCGAAATGACAGCTTTGCTGAAGTGCTCATTAGTTACCGCCTCACCACCTTCACCTGCGCGCGCTTATTGGCACAAGTGACTTCCACGATATACATGCCGCTACTGAGGCCATCGAGTGAAAGTCGGGTATTAAATTCACCCTTCCAATCTACAGCATCTGTGGTGTGGTGGATCAATTGCCCCATCTGATTATACACCTGAATCGTCACTTCCTCCGAACCTTTTGGGACAAATCCTTCTACATTGAGATAATCCTCAAAAGGGTTGGGGTAAGCCTTAGCGTCTATGCCCGTGAGCAGAACTCCTGCGCCTGCTGAATCGCCGAATCGCGGTGCTACCCCGTTGACAGAAATATTGTCAAAGGTCGCATTGCCCTGTGCACCAGAGGTCACAGAAACCAGACAAAGTTCCATCGTACCAGACAAGGTGCTGGAATAGGTATAAATCATGGTCCAATTGATCCCATCGGGAGATGCATACCCCGTCACAGTAGCACCGCTCTTGTAAAGGCGTAGCCAGTAGGGGCTAGAAGCGGTAGCACCACTAGTGGCCACAGGGAAGCCGCCAGCTGTGGCGCGGTATAGCATGGTGGGAACACTGGTTCCTGTGAGGACCATAGAGAAGGTTGCGGCATTGGGATCAGTCGATTGGCGCATCATCAGACCTGCCTGGTCATAGTAGCCAGCGCCTGGAGGCGTGACACGGGCGCGGAAATCAATGGTCGCATCACTGCTTTCTAGGCATGCGCCTACAACGTTATCAGCGGAACTGCCGATTGTCCCGCCAGAACTTTGAATGATTAGGATTCCCGTCTGTGGGTCAAAGGTCGTCACGCCAGTAGCCCCTGTACCGATATTTTCAAACGTCCATCCATCAGGCACATCTCCGTTTTCTTCTTCCACCGTAACATCAAATTCGCAAATCCCATCATTGTTAGATCTGTCCGTTCCTAGCCATGTGACAGTAGTAGTGCCTACGCTGAAAAAACTGCCACTTAAGGGAAATCCACTGATGGTGAGCTGGTTAGGATTGTCACAGTTATCTGTGGCAGTAAGGGCAGACCACGTGTGGAATGCGCCTGTGGTGAGGCTCGGAACAACGATAGTCGTATCGTCAGGACAATTGTCGAAGACAGGTACCTCGCGGTCGCGGATGCGCACGTCATGCACACAGGTGGAGGTATTGCCATGCATATCTTCTACTAGCCATGAGACGGTGGTGCGTCCTTTGGAAAAGACATAGCCTGCCAGGCTGCTGGTGCCCGTGAGGTCATTGGTGACACTGGCTACGGCACAATTGTCCACGCTACCGGCTAGGTCGAGGTCAGCACCCACAGCGGTATGGTCACAGGTCCCTGGATCAGTATTTCGTACCAAAGTCCCTGGGCAGGTAATGGTAATCGGTTCATCGTCGGTTACGGTGATGGTGAAACTGCAGGTTGCTGTATTGCCACTGGCATCTGTGACTTCATAAGCTTGGTCCGTTGTCCCAACAGGATAGGTATCTCCCGAAGTGAGGGTGGTTAGGTCAATTTGCGCCACATTGAAGGTACAGTTGTCACTGGCTGTGAGCGGATATGTCACTTCTGCACCACATACGCCTACGTCGTTTGAGACACTTATATCAGCTGGGCAGATAATACTTGGGCGGGTTGTGTCCGTCACGGTAATCGTGAAACTACAAAAGCTTGTATTGCCGGCTGCGTCTGTGGCTTCATAAGTCACGGTTGAGGTTTCGTTCGCTGGGAAAGCGGAACCGCTTATCAACCCACCGATACGTGCATAGGTTTCGCCTGGGCAGTTGTCCGAGGTGGTCGGGTCATTATAAGAAACGAGGGCATTGCACTGATCCGTTCGATTGTCTACCGCAATATTTGCGGGACAAGTGATCACTGGAGGGGTTGAGTCATTGACGGTAATCGTAAAGCTACAAGTAGCTGTATTGCCTGCTACATCAGTGACTTCGTATACGGTTGTTTCCACAGATCCTACCTGACAGGTAGCGCCGCTAGGCTTTCCTGAGACCATTGCCAACACTTCATCTCCACAATTATCATAAGTTGTAGGCGCATCATAATTGACCACCGCTTCACAAACGCCTGGATCATTCGCCTGAATGATATTGGCAGGGCAGGTGATGGTAGGAGCTAAGGTATCCTGGATAGTTACGGTAAAGCTGCAACTGGTTGTATTGCCTGCCAGATCCGTGACTTCATAGGTAATGGTTGTTGTCTCATTGGCTGGAAAAGCTGAACCACTTGCCAAGCCTGCCGTTCGCACAGCTGTTTCTCCGCCGCAGGCGTCGGAGGTGGTAGGGGTATGGTAAGTGACTACTGCTTCACACACGCCCTGATCATTTGCCTGAAGGATATTTGCTGGACAAGCAATCGTTGGAAGCAAGGTATCGCTGACGGTGATATCAAAACTACACTGAGCGGTATTGCCTGCCACATCTGTCACTTCATAGGTGATTGTAGTGGTCGCGACAGGAAAAGCTGCGCCACTTGCCAAGCCGCCTATTCGCGCTGCAGTTTCGCCTATGCAGTTATCCGAAGTGAGCGGGACTTGATAACTCACGACTGCTTCGCAGACGCCTTGATCATTGTCCACTTGGATATTGGCGGGGCAAGTGATGCTTGGGGCTGTGGTGTCATTCACCGTGATGGTAAAACTACAAGTAGCCGTATTGCCTGCACCATCTGTCGTTTCAAAAATGACAGTGGAGACTTCATTAGCCGGGAAAGCAGAACCACTTGCTAAGCCACTGATTCGCGCCAATGTTTCATTCGAACAATTGTCTCCTGTAGTAGGGGCTGCATAAGTCACCACCGCCTCACAGACGCCTGGATCATTGGCCTGAACGATATGGGCAGGACAGGAAATGGTAGGAGGGGTGGAGTCATTGATCGTAATGCTAAAACTGCAAGTTGTGGTATTGCCCGCAGCATCTTCCGCTTGATAGGTGATGCCAGAAGTTATATTAGCAGGGAAAATGGAACCACTTGCTAAGCCCGCAATACGTGTGAGGGTAGGAGTACCACAGTTGTCTGAGGTAGTTGGGGTAGGGTAAGTGACAGTCGCATCACAGGTATTAGGGTCGCTAGCCTGAATGATGGATGTAGGACAATTAAGCGTCGGTGGGACATCATCTACTAGGCTTATATTAAAACTGCAATCAGCAACATTTCCTGCGGCATCTCTGGCGCGCATGGTGACTACAGATGTCGTGGGACTGCGAAATAAGGCCCCACTGCTAGGCCCTGCAATGTGGCTGATGCTTGAAACCGAGCAATTATCTGTAGCAGTCGCATTGGGATAAGTGACAAAATCTGAACAGCCGTTGGCAGGAGTAGATTGAACTACGTCAGCAGGGCAAGTGATGACAGGATTTTCTGCGTCAGTGACCGTGACAGTGAAATTGCAGAAAGCTTTATTCCCATCCGTATCTTCCGCCTCATAAGATTGCTGGGTGACTCCGACAGGAAATTCATCCCCATTTGTAAAGCCTGTGCCATCAGTCTGGGAAAGGGTGACGCTAGAGCAGGCATCAGAAGCATTGATGAAATAGCTGACTACCTTCCCACAATCCCCAGGATTATTGACCGCAGTTTGGTTTCCAGGACAAAGAATCGTGGGCGCACTCCCATCCCTCACGGTCAGGTTGGAGGTACACTGATCTGTATTGGAATTGTCATCATATACAGTGAGGGTCGCTTGGAGCGTGCCTACATTGGCACAACTTACGCTAAAAGGACTGACAGAAAAGCTTTGAATTCCCACTACCGCAAAACTCCCATTATTAAACTCAGAGGCTGTCAACCCAAAGGTCGAATTAGAGTTGATGGTCACTGTGAGGTCCTTGCATGAGGCTGATATGGGAAAAATGGGATTACAAGCAGGCTTATTATTGCCTGTTTCTACCCGAACCATCGTGATCACATTATAGCCACCTGCGAGAATCAGTTGGCCATCTGGTTGTAATGCCCCGCAACTCACATCTCCTACCTCTGAAGGCGTTTCAAGGGACATATCCCCATTGTATCCAAATTGATCATCTACGGACCCATCGTCTTCCAGACGCCTTACTTGGTAGTCCTTGTCAGGAGTAGAACCAAAAATATACAGGTCATTATTGCCGGTGACAATCTCCATGCCTACAAGCTGCTCGCTGGTAGAGTTGCCACTAATAGAGGCTATCCCACTGGTTCCATACCCATTGTCTTTCCCCCCATTGTTGTTCCTGCGTGTGATGTGGTAATCATTGGTGCTGAGGTTAGCCTGATAGCCAATTAGGAGTTTATTATTTGACTGGACATCCAAGCCTTTTACACTATAAGAGACATTCCCTTCAGGCTGGAATTCTTCTTTTCCATCTGAACTGAAGGAATTGTCGGTACCAAAGGTGGAAGTGAGGCGTGCTGTGATAATCTTATTTCCATTAAGCACCCCAGCTACTACTACCTTATCTCCCTGCATCGCTACCCGATGAAAAGCTTCACTCTGTCCAGACTGCCCCCCATTGGTATTGCTATAATTGATGCGTTTCCTTTTATCAACAGATCCATTGGTATTGATTCGTGCCACCCCTGCTGTGATATCAGAATGATTTCCTCCCCTGCCACCGATCGTGCCACAGGCTACAATCTTACCATCTGGCTGTAGCAAGGCATCATAGAAGTAGCAAAGATTGGTATTACAGCCGCCGGGATTCAGGATAAAATATTCGTGCATCTTTCCATCTCCGCTGAAGGTATTGTCCAAAGTCCCATCGACATTGAGTCGTACGATCATCAATCCTGCCGAAGAGCCACCAGCACAGCCATTCTGGTCTGTATTGCCGACAATGACAATCTTGTCATCGTCCTGAATAAGGACTTTCACTGCACGGTCATTGGTCCGGACATCGATAGGCCCTACAAAGCCGGCATCTCCAAAAGTCTGGTCCAGTAGGCCGTCTGGGTGAAATCGCGCCACCCCAAAGTCATAATCTCCGGATACATCGCAAATATCGAAGGAGACGACCATCTTTCCTTGGTGTGTCCCATTTTGATAGACTTCTATATCCGTGACTTGATAGCAACTAAAAGGGGCAGCGATGAGCCGGACCCCTTGATCCCCAAAGGAGCACTCCAGGCGAGGACCTGCCCCTGATTGCGCTTGAAGGTAAAGCGATGGGCTGAAGAGGAGAATGAGGTAGACCAACCCGCTGAAAACGGAAAACCGATTGCCTTTTTTGATGTTGAATAGGGCGTTAGCATTTAGGTGAATTGTAAGTAACATGGCTTTGTAATTGAGGTTAAAAATTGTGAGAAAGGCGGGGGCGGTGGAGGACTTGTCGATCGTCTGGAGCAAAGGTGGGAAAAGACGAAAAAAGAGGCTTTCAGTATTGTTGCAAAGGTTTGTACTATTGTTGCATGCATAGAAAAACGGCCTTCAGGGAAGCCGAGGGCCGTTTTTTAGATGAAAAAAATAGAGAAAGGAAAGGGGGTAAATAAAAAATGCTCCTTTATGAAAAAGGAGCATCCGATTATTGGAGGGGGAAAGCGGACTTGTGGCTTGGCGCTGAGGCTTATCTTTTGACTAATTTGAGTTGCTGCCTTTCTTTCCCATCAGTTACCTCCACGATATACATACCAGCACTCAGTCCGTCGAGGGTAAGCTGTGTGTCAAATGTTCCCGTCCAGTCTACCGTCTGAACCGATTGATGAATGATCTGCCCCATCTGATTGATCACTCGGATGATCACTTCTTCTGTTCCTACAGGAACATTACCTTCTACCGAAAGGTAGTTTTCGAATGGATTGGGGAAAGCGCGGGCATCTATGTGGGTCAAAGCGGCACCTGCACTTACCATCTCGCCAACTCTAGGCGCTACGCCATTGACAGAGATATTGTCAAAAGTGGCATTGCCTTGTGAGCCAGAAGTCACAGAGACGAGGCACAGCTCAATGGTACCTGATAAGGTGCTGGGGTAGGCATAAATCATCGTCCAAGTGATGCCGTCAGGAGAGACATATCCTGTCACGGTAGCACCGCTTTTATACAGGCGGAGCCAGTAGGGACTGGAGACGGTAGTGCCATTAGTCGCTAAGGGAAAGCTTCCCGTGGTGGCGCGGTACATCATGGTAGGGACTTTGGTACCAGACAAGAGCATAGAGAAGGTCGCAGCATTGGGCGTGGTAGTTTGACGCATCATGAGTCCTGCTTGGTCGTAATAGCCTGTGCCAGGAGGGATAACGCGGGCGCGGAAGTCGATGGTAGCATCTGAACTTTCCAGGCAAGCACCTACGACATTATCGGTGGTATTTCCGATCGTACCTCCAGAACTCTGGATGATCAGGGTTCCCGTTTGGGGATCGAAGGTCGTCGTGCCTGTAGCTCCTGTGCCGATATTTTCAAAGGTCCAACCTGAAGGCACTCCTGCATTTTCCTCTTCGACCGTTACATCAAATTCACAGGTGCCGACATTCCCAGCTTTGTCTTCTGCGGTCCATGTTACGGTGGTAGTACCGATGGAGAAATAGCTTCCGCTTAAGGGGAATCCATCAATGGTGATGTTGTTTGCATTATTACAATTGTCAACTGCCGTGAGTGCCGTCCATGTGTGATAAGATCCCGTGGTTTGGGCGGGTACAATAATGGTCGAATCATCTGGACAATTGTCAAAAACGGGTTCTTCCCGATCCCGAATGCGGACATCGTGCATGCAGGTAGACGTATTTCCATACATATCCATCATCGTCCATGTCACTGTGGTTCTACCTTTGGAGAATACATAACCAGCTAGCGTGCTTGTGCTGGTGAGGTCATTGGTAGCAGAAGCTACTGCGCAATTGTCTACAAGACCATCCAGGTCAAGGTCATTGCCTACGGCAGTATGGTCACAGCTTCCTGCATCTGTATCCCTCACCAGTGTTCCTGGGCAGGAAATGTTGATAGGTTCATCGTCTGTTACCGTAACCGTGAAACTACAAGCGGTAGTATTGCCCGCAGCGTCTGACGCTTCATAAGACTGAGGCGTGATACCGATAGGGTAGGTGTCGCCTGAGGTGAGACCTGTAAGATCTGTTTGGTTGATGGAAAATGTACAATTATCTCCACCAGACATAGCATAGGTCACTTCTGCTCCACATATCCCTACATCGTTAGACACACTGATATTGGCAGGACAAGTGATACTGGGGGGAGTTGTGTCTGTCACGGTCACAGTAAAACTGCAAATGCTCGTATTTCCCGCTGCATCAGTAGCCTCAAAGGTGACTGTTGAGGTCTCATTGGCAGGGAACGCAGAACCACTTGCCAATCCCCCTATGCGTGCATAGGTTTCGCCAGGACAGTTGTCTGATGTATTTGGGTCACTATAGGTGACCAGGGCATTGCACTGGTCAAGTCTGTTATCTACAGAGATATTTGAAGGACATGTGATCACGGGCCGGGTAGAATCGTTCACCGTGATGGTAAAGCTACAGCTAGCGGTATTTCCAGCCTGATCTGTGACCTCATAAACGACTGTTTCTGTTGACCCCACGTCACAGGTAGCTCCACTGGCCTTCCCCGATACCATGACCAATACTTCATTTCCACAATTATCATAGGTAGTAGGGGTATCGTAATTCACTACCGCTTCACAGACACCTTGATCATTTGCCTGAACAATATTTGCCGGACATACGATAGTAGGTGCCATGGTATCAACTACCGTGACGGTAAAACTACAATCGGCAGTATTGCCAGCAGCGTCGGTTACTTCATAACTGATGGTGGTCACTTCATTGGTGGGGAAAGCTGATCCACTCGCAGGACCTGCCGTTCGTGATAAGGTCTCGTGGCCACAGGCATCTGAAGTAGATGGGGAGGCATAGGTTACGGTGGCTTCACAGGCTCCTTGATCATTTGCCTGAATGATATTGGCTGGGCAGGTTATGCCTGGGGCTAAGGTATCATTGACGGTCACGTCAAAGCTGCATAGAGCGGTATTTCCGCCTCCATCTATCACCTCATAGGTGACGGTAGTAGTCCCAACAGGAAAGGCTGAACCGCTAGCCATGCCACTTTTCAGGGAAACCGTTTCCCCTGAACAATTATCCATGGCAGTAGGGGCTGGATAGCTAATGATTGCTTCACATGCGCCTAGATCGTTGTCCTGGGTGATGGCATTTGGACAAGTGATGGTGGGAGCTTCGGCATCAATTATGGTAACAGAAAAGCTACACGTAGCTGTATTACCAGATCCATCTGTAGCTTCATATTCGATCATCGTAGTATAACCAGGAGATAAAGGGGCGCCACTTTGTGGGCCATTAGTTATCCTCACTGTTGCATTGGAACAATTATCAGAAGCAGTTGGCGTAGCATAATGAACTACTCGTAAACACAATCCTGGCGTATTATTCTGAACAATATTGGCAGGACAAGAGATGGTCGGAGGCGTTAAATCGCTGACCGTAATATTAATGCTACATGAAGCAGTATTGCCATAGGTATCTGTGGCTTCATAGGTAACTACGGAAGTAGTTCCACCGGGAAAGACTGAGCCACTTGCAAGACCAGATGTCCGCATCACAGTGGGGGTACCACAATTGTCAGAAGCCGTTGGGCTGGCATAGGTTACTACTGCATCGCAAGATGCAGGACCGCTGGTAACGGTAGTTCCGGCAGGGCAGGTAATAGTAGGTGGCGTTCCGTCATATACGCCCACTGAGAAACTGCAAAATGCAGTATTGTTGGCAGCGTCCTTAGCACGAAAGGTTACCGTAGCTGTATCGGGATTGGGAAACAAGTCTCCACTGATAGGACCAGAAGTCCTACTTACTGTCACGCCTGGACAGTTGTCTGTCGCTGTGGCATCCAGGTAGGTTATGATGCCGTCACAACTATTTGAAGGAGTTGGGATAAACACATCTGCAGGACAGGTGATGATGGGGTCTTCTGTATCATTTACCCTGATCCTAAAACTACAGGAAGCAATGTTGCCATCCGCATCTTTTGCCTGATATGAGAGATTGGTATTCCCCTTGGGAAACTCATCTCCTGATGTCAGGCCTGTGGCATCTGTTTGGGTGAGCGTCACAGCAGAACAGGCATCCGTTGTTTGAACGGTATATTGAACCACCTTGCCACATTTCCCTACCTCATTATCGACAGTTATATTCCCTGGGCAAGTAATAATAGGGGTACTAGCATCTACTACTGTCAAGTTTGCCTGGCAGGTGTCTGTATTGGAATTGTCGTCGATAGCGGTTAATACGACGCCCATTTGGCCTACATCCGCGCAAGTTACACTCGAATGATTCAGGGAATAGCCCTGTATCCCCACAACAGCAAAGCTACCATTGTTAACATCTGAAGCCACGAGGCTCACCGTAGCATTATCGGTGATGGAGACCGTCAGGTCTTTGCAGGAGGCCGAGATGGGAAAGATTGGATTACAGGGCGGCTGGTTTTTATCGGTATTGATTCGTACCAATGCAATCACATTCTGCCCTCCCGCGAGGATCAATTGCCCGTTGGACCGCAAAGCCCCACAAGTCACATGTCCTACCTCAGGAGGGGTTTCTAAGGAAATATCGCCATTGAGACCAAGATTCGTATCTAAACTGCCATCAGATTTTAACCTCCTGACTTGATAATCCTTATTATGGGTTTTGCCATAGATATACAATTTGCCTGCATGCATTTCTGTTTCCACCATTTGCTCTTGCGATGAATTCCCGCTAATCTGAGCGATCCCATCCGTAGCATAAGTATCATCTTTCCCTCCATCTTCATCCCTGCGAATGATATAATAGTCATTACTACTTTTGTTGGGGTCATAGGCTACGAGGAATTTTTTATCGGATTGCACCTGAACATCCAGGACATCATAGGTTCTGTTTCCACTAGGTTTAAATTTTTCTTTTCCGCTATTCCCAAACGTATTATCCACCCCAAAACCAGCGCCAAGGCGAGCAGTGATGACTTCTTCTCCATTGAGGACGCCCGCCAAAATATATTTAGTTCCCTGCATAGCAATCGCTTTGAAAGCTTCACTTTTGCCCGACCTGCCTCCTCCAGTATTGCTATAGTTGACACGGACAGCGCGGTGTCTTGCCCCGCTCGAGGTAATCACAGCAACCCCTGCTGTAATGTCAGAATGGTTTCCACTTCTTCCCCCAATCGTGCCACAGGCTACAATCCTACCATTAGGTGACAAAAGGGCGTCATAAAAGTAACATAGGTTCGTATTGCAGCCGCCAGGATTAAGGACGAAAAAATCATGCATTTTTCCATCCCCACTAAAGGTGTTATCAAAGCTTCCGTCATCGTTTAATCTCACCACCATAAGACCTGCAGAAGATCCTCCTGCGCAGCCCTTCTGGTCGGTATTCCCGACGATGACGATCTTGTTATCTGACTGGATCAGAATTTTGACGGCTCGGTCATTGGTCTTTACATCGATAGGCCCTACAAATCCGGCGTCACCGAAAGTCTGATCCAGGTAGCCATCCGCATCAAAACGAGCTACGCCAAAATCATAATCCCAGGTACTGGCGGTATCGCATATATCAAAGGAGACAACCATTTTTCCACGGTGAGGCCCCGAGTTATAAACTTCAATATCGGTTACCTGATAGCAAGGAAATGGAGCGTCAATCAATCGGACTCCTTGATCTCCAAAACTACAGACCAGACGTGGTCCGGGGTCTGTGCTTGATTGGGCATAACTGGAAGGTGAAAAAAGGAAAAGCCCCATGATTACGAAGGCCATTTGGACTTTCATAAAGGTTAATAACCAAGGGTGAAGGGTTGCGTTTTGTTTCTTGTTTTTTGTCACGGCTCTATAATTTTATGATTAATAGGTAAGGGAAAAGGTGAGCGGGCATGTATCCCGTGTGGTTGATGTGAACAAAGGTGGGGAACCGTGCGGACAAGGGGTTTCACTATGTGTGCAAAGCCTGTCACTATGTGTGCATACATTGAAAAACCCTTCATACACGCTGTATGAAGGGTTTTTGGGAGGGCTTTTTTCCTGCTTATTTTTTCAAATGGTAACTAAACCAGAAATACCTACTTCAGCTTATCCAACAATTCTTTTGCGGGGACATGATTCCAGGACTGTTTTGCCACGATCTCTTCGAGCAATCCTTTCGCTGCTGAAGCATTTTCCTGCTTCAACATGGTCAACGCCAAATACCAACGCGCCTCATCTTTGCTAGAGAAATCTGGCGTATCCAAAATCTGCTGAAAGGCGGCCTGCGCTTTTGCATAGTCTTCCAAGTAATAGTGGCAAGCACCTGAAAGCAATGCCGACTCACTGGTGGGCGTAGGAATAGTAGCTAATATACTATGTGCATTAGCATAATCTTTTTCTGAAAATTTCGCATAGGCGTCTTGCAAAGCCTGGCTTTCAGCCGGCGGCAGGGTCGTAGAGCGTTCTGCTCCCTGATAAGTAAAATCAGCTGTCTGTTGCCAATAACTGTCGGCGAGGAGGGGCGCAGGGGTATCGCGCAATAGCGCCCAATAGATGCCAAATAACAGCAACCCCGCAGCCGCAATCGCGCTCAGCATATACAGAGGCCTTAGCCTTCTGGTCCTAGCTTCAGGAAGCGCATTTTCCGCTAAGAACGTTTTCCATTCCGCTTTCAGCTCCTCTTTTTGCATGGCAGCCAGCCGCATATCTACCTCCTGATAGAGGCTCAGTTCGGCAGCCAAAACCTCCTCTTCCTTCAGCCGCCGCTGAAAGTCTACCAAGGCTTCCCCCCCTAGTTCTCCCGCTAGGTATTGCTCGATCAATGTTGTGTCTTTCTCGTTCATTAATATCCTTTTATTACTAGAGTGACTTTTTCTCTATTTGGTAACACCCGATAATTTGATTTTAAACGAATCGACCAATTTCTTTTTGCAACGGTACTTGGCGGTCTTGACTGCATCGACTGATGTGAAGCCCATGCGCTGCTGCAATTCCTTCAGTCGCACATTGTGTCCAATGAATTCCATCAACAATTGTTGGCACTTTTTTTCCAACGTTTTCATCGCTTGATTGAATGCCTTCTTGCGCTGCTGGTCAGCCATCAAGGCCTGCATTTCCTCTTCTTGTTGTACCAGGCTGTCATAAGCTTCGGCTTCCCCACTTTTCATCAAATTGCCTTCATGCACATGCAGCTGTTGCGGATCGGTCGCATACTCCCGGAAAGACTTTCGGTTCTGCTTGCGCTTTTTCCCTAAGAACACATTCTTGGCCATGACAAAGAGTAGGCCCTTGAGGTTGCGCTTGTCCTTGACCTTGCCGGCTTGCAGGTCCTGCCAGAACTGGAAGGCAGCTTCCATAAAGGCGTCTTCTGCATCTGCCTTGGATTTTGTCATCCGGATGAGACGAGGCATGCAGTATTGCTGGGCACTCAGCAGCCACTGCTTGAATTCTTTTTGATCCATTACCGTTCGGAGTGTTGATAGTATTAAGGGCTGAACTTACTCAGAATAAAAAAAAGATACAACTATTTCGAAAATGGCAACATGCTTATAATCAGGCAATTAGGATGACTAATGCATAGAAATGTACAAGCTTTCCTCTCTTTTTGTGTTACCTTTTTGAACGGTATACACTCTCATGATGTAAAGAATTATTGATTGAATGATTATTGATTAAGTAAAAGCAAGTTGAAAGTTTTCCATCTGGAAAAAACTACCCTTTCCTGGCGCCAGTCCTATTTGTTGAGGGGCTGGTGCCTTTTTTTATTTGACACATTACCCTGCAAGAATTACTTTTACCCCGTTCCATTACCCACAATTATATTAATTATGTCAAAAAGAAACCTCCATTTTAACTTCCTCCTGCTTTTGCTGGTAGGAGTTATGATCATGCTGGCCACCTACGGGTGCAAAGATGATGACGCTGTAGCGGGCCCGCCCAAAGTGACCAAGGTCGTCGTGAAATCAGTATGTGTAATTGATACGCCTACTTATGAATGCACCTATATTTATGAAGTCACCTTTGAGGAAGACCTGCCTGCCAACTCTACAGCTACCTTTACGGTGGTGACACCTACCGAACCCAACTGCGACTCCAGTAGCGTATTAGGAGCCATTCCTTTTCTCAATCAATTAAGTGCCAATGTCCTCAGTAGCAATGAGGTTACCCATACTGGGCCGCCTGATGCGGAAGGCTGTGTATTTACCGTTTCCTTTGTCTTAGATAGGCCAGGAGAAAGTGCCGTCCGATTCGAAGATGAAGAAATGATCGTTGAGTAACTAGGGTAACAAAAGGATTAGTATGACGGAAAAACTACGCTTCCTCATAGGAAGTGTGTTAATGATAACTGTATTCACTACCCCTTCTCCACTTTGTGGACAAGGGGTTTCTGATTCTGTGTTTTTTGCCCAAATGGATTCCCTTTATGCTAGCAATCAGGGAGAAAAGGCCATTCAATTGACTCAAGCTGCTCAACCGAAATTTCAATTGCAGGAGAAGTGGGAAGCGTATATCAAATGCTTTAACCAAGTCGCGCGATTCTTGGAAGAAGCCCCAGATCCTATAGAAAGGAAAAGTATGCTTAGGCAAGCTATTGAGGAGGGAACACCCTTACTAGGTCCTGACCATTTTCTCATCGGAGATGCTTATCAACAAAAAGGGGAGTTATTTATTGGGCTTGAGCAGTACGACAGTGCCTTCTTTTACCTGGATAAGGCCATCCTGATTTTTGAAAAAAACAAAAAATTGGAAAGCCACTGTTGGGCTATCATTATTAAAGCGGTTTCCCATTATCAATTAAGTGATTTTCAAGCCGCAAAAGCTTCGTTACTGGCAGCGTTGGCCATTGTAGAAAAGCATCCGACCCTCAATCCCGATGTTTCCAATACGATTTTTCAGATTCTATCTGCCATTTATTTGCAAACAGGAGCTTATGACAAATCCTTGGAATCAGCTTTACAGGCAGTGAATATTTTTCTTACTGATACCGAATTCGATTATTCTGATAGTGTACGACTCGCCAATATGTACAATAGTTTAGGAAGCATCTATGTAGAAAGAAAAGATTATGAACAGGCTATCCGCTATTACAAAATTGCACTTAACCTTTGCTTAAAAACGGAAGCTATTCCCTCAGATATTGTTTTATACAATAATTGTATTGGGTACGGCCTTCGACATATGGGGCAATATGAAGCGGCACATTCTTATTTTCAGAATAGCTTGAATGTACTCCAAAACCATCCCAATGCTTGTACCTACAAGGATACCATAGAAACCTATATCTATTTATCTGGAAATCAATTGGAATTAGGAAACCCCTTCAAAAGCATTCAAACCTCATTGTATTTATATCCGCTTATTTTAAGATATAAATACCTTGAAATCGAGTACTACTATAATTTGGGAAATGCCTATGAGGATCAACATGAATGGGATAAGGCCATTTTCTATTATAAAAAAGCCCAAAATTCTTCTCCCCTACATACCAATAATTACCAGGTAATGTATACCAAAATCCTCCAACGTTTGGGAGAAGTTTACACACGACTAGATAGCTTGGACCAAGCCCTAACGGCCTTCCAGCAAGCCTTGGCTTATCTCAAGCCAGCCTTTAGCCCCAATTCCTCTTTTGACAATCCTACCCTGAACGGATTCAGTGCCTATTCCCTCCTGCTGCCCATTTTGGATGCCAAGGCACAGGCATTAACAAAAAAATATACTGGGGATATCACGTCATTAACCAAAATTTTACCCACCTATCGATTAGCCGCCGAAGTCATCGAGTATATCCGTCAGGGACAGGTATCGGAAGCGTCCAAACTCCTCCTCAGTACCCATGCACGGACGATCTACGATGGAGCGATTGGCTTGCTGTACCAATTGTATCAAGTGTCTGGTGATCCTGCCTATATGGAAGAGGCCTTTCAGTATATGGAAAAGGGAAAATCTCTGGTCCTCCTGGAAGGCATTCGTGCCTATAAGGCCATGCAGACTGATCTGCAACCAGCAGTAGCAACCGATTCCGTCTTTCAGCAACTCCTCCAACAGGAGAAGCAACTCAAGTTGGATCGTGTATTTTATGAGCAAAAATTGGCAGAGGCCCAGCAACAAAAAGACACGCTCAAGATACATACCCTGGAGAATACCCTCGCCGAGACCTATGCCGCCGAGCAAGTCCTACAAACCCAACTCAAGCAACAGTATCCCGCTTATCATCAGGTCAATTCCTCTTACGAGGTAGTCACCATCGATCAGGTCCAGACAGCCATTTTGGGCCACGATCCTTCCAAAGCCTTGCTGGAATACTACCTGGGAGGAGACGTGATTTACGTGATTCGGATTACGAGCGCAGAGGCCCAGTTTTTCCAATTACCTTATCCCGAAGCATTTGATCAATTAATCCTCACGTATCGCAAATCCTTACGGGGATATGCTGCCGACAATTCGGAAAGTGGTCACTTTCAATCGTTTGTCCAAGCTGCGCATCAGCTCTATCAGGGCCTGATGGCCCCTGTAGTGGAAGGAATGCCAGCAGATGCTGAACAACTCTACGTCATCACCGATGGGAAACTGGGCTATATCAGTTTTGAGTCTTTGCTGACATCCTTGGAAGAAATGGATGAGATCAATTATTCCCTCAACACCCTTCATTATGTGATAGAGGACTGGATGATCAGCTATGGGTATTCCAGTACCCTATTATTGGAAAATGGGCAAAAAGTGGCTACCAAACGGCACTTGCGGTCTTATGGCGGCTTTGCGCCTGTCTACGACCAGCATGCGGTCGTGGCTGAGCGGAGCTGCGAAAGCGGCCAGCCGCTAGGCGCCTTGCCTAGCACGGAAGAGAGTGTGCAAAGCTTACAAGCTTTGCTAGGCGGCAAGCAGTACTTGCGCGCCAAAGCCAGCAAGGAAAATTTCCTGGCTGATGCGGCCAAATTCCAAATCCTCCACCTCTCCACCCACGCCTGCGTCGATGACCAGAATCCGCTCTTCAACCGCATCTTTTTTGCCCAAGAATATTTGCCCACCTACGAGGTCTACAATATGCACCTCAACGCCAATCTCGTGGTCCTGAGCGCTTGCGAAACGGGCTTTGGAGAATTGTCCAAAGGCGAAGGCATCATGAGCCTTGCGCGGAGCTTCATGTATGCCGGCAGCCAGAGTGTCGTGACCAGTCTATGGAATGCCAATGACCAGGCGACCACACAGATCATGATCGATTTCCACACCTATCTGCACGAAGGGCTATCTAAGGCAGCAGCCCTTCATCAAGCGAAGCTTGACTACCTCGCGAAAGCACCTTCTCGGCGATCCTCGCCCTATTATTGGTCCAATTTTGTGCTGATCGGGGATACGCAGGCGATAGAATTTGGAGGAATTCTAGGAATGAATTTTTGGCTTATTATTGGAGCCAGTTTATTGCTAGGGATAATCGCTTTTGTGTTGATTAACAGAAGGAAAGGCTAAGTTTTAACTCAATTCTTAAATTTTATCCTTGAAGAAATTTTACTTATTTAAGCCATATTTCTGCCTTATTTGTCAAAGCACCTTAAATTTTTTTCACTTTAACTCCAAATCCGATGAAAAGTAGTAATCTCCATTTTTTTCTAGTGCTATTCATTTTCAGCATGGTTATACTCGCAAGTTGTGCAGAAGAAGAATCGAATAAAGATAAATCCGTAAATCTGGCAGAACCTCCCAGTATTACCAATGTGAAAGTAGAATCTCCTTGTATATCTAATCCAAATCAAGTAGATGAAAGTTGTGTATATACTTTTAAGGTGACATTTTCGGGAGAACTTGACCCAGGTAAGAATCCCAAGATAACTTTATCTAACTTGGCCCAACCTGCTAGCTTGACAGATTGTAGCTCAAATAGTGTATTTGGGGGACCTTCCCCAGTTAGTTTACCTACACTGGAAAGTCTTTCAAGCGATCATATGACGCTTTCTGGAAACGTAACTGGTGGAACTGATGCGCCAGACGAAAGCTGTACCTATCAGGTAGATGTTACCTTGACTCGGGACGGAGAAGAGCCTCATACCTATTCAAATCAAACAATGACTGTGGAGCATTCTGGTGGTGAATAAAACCTTATGAGGGTGAAATTTTCATTTCAGTTAGGCCTTGTGTTCCTCAACTTGATATTGCTGACCCCTTTTCCACTATGTGGACAAGGGGTTTTGGATTCGTTATTCTTCTCAGAAATGGATTCTCTCTATTATAATCAACAAGGAGAGCAAGCGATCCAATTGACCACAGAAGCCCAGCAAAGATTTAAGCTAGCAGGTGAGTGGGAGTCCTATATCAACTGCTTTAATCAAATAGCTCGATATTTAGAAAACGATCCTAATCTTGATGAAAGGAAAAAGGTTCTTCATCAAGCTGTGACTGAGGGAGGGAATTATCTGGGTACGGGTCATTCATTGATGGGAAGTGTCTATCAGCAAAAAGGGGAACTTTTTATTCAACTTAGCGAATTAGATAGCGCCAATGTCTATTTGGATAAAGCGATTTCAATTTTTGCAAAAAATCACGAGCTAGAAAGTCAGTGTTGGGCATTAATTGTAAAAGGGGTTGGATTTTACCAATATGGGAGATTTAAGGAATCTGAGTCTGTTTTGCTCGGTGCCTTATCTATTGTGGAGGCCCATCCTGAGATTTATGTACTAGTCCCTAATACGATATTTCAAATTTTAGCAGCCATATACACCCAAACTGGAGCTTATGATAAGTCGCTTGAATCAGCACTCTTGGCAGTAGAAATTTCTCTGTCTAGACCCAATAATTTACATTCCGATACGGTTCGGCTTGCCAATCAATACAATATTTTAGGGAATATTTATGTGGGACGTCATGATTATGATAAAGCTATTCGGAATTTCAAAATTGCCTTAAACCTTGGGTTAAAAGCCCAAATAGCCCCTTCAGATATTCTCAGGTATTACATTCATATAGGAAATGGTTTTAGAAGAATGGGCCAATATGAAGAAGCACAAACTTATTTCCTCAATAGCTTATCAGTCCTTCAAAATAATCCAACTACCTGCACCTATAAGGATACCATAAAAACGCAGATTTTTCTAGCGGCGAATCAGCTAGCTTTAGGAAATCCCCAAGAGAGTATCCTAGCCTTATTAGATTTTTACCCGCTTATTCAAACTCATAAATACCTAGAGATAGATTATTTCTTTAACCTAGGAAAGGCCTATGCGGATAATGGGGAATTGGAGAAAGCTATTTTCTATTATAAGAAAGCTGAAAATTCCTCTCCACTTCAAACAAATAATTATCATGAAGTATATGCGAAAACCCTCCAGCAATTGGGGAAAAATTATGCGCTGCTGGATAGCTTAGGCCTTGCCTTAGAATTCCTCCAACAGGCATTAACACATATTAAGCCATCCTTTATTCCATCCTCAGCCTTTTCCAATCCTACGCTTATAGATTTTAGTGCCTATGAGCTGCTCTTACATATTTTGGTGATAAAAGCACAAGTATTGGAAAAAATGTATACAGGGGAGCTCGATTCCTTGAAAAAAATCCTTCCAACTTATGAACTTGCCTTTCAGGTTATAGACCGTATTCGCCATACGCAAGATTCCGAAGCATCCAAACTCTTGCTGAGTACCAAAGCTCGTGACATCTATGATGGGGCCATTGGATTGCTTTTCCAGTTATATCAAGCATCTGGAGATGCGCAGTATCTGCAAACAGCCTTTGGGTATATGGAAAAGAGTAAATCGCTGGTGTTATTGGAAGGAGTCAGGGAATACAAGGCACTTCAAACCCAGACTGAATCGGAATTTGGGACGGATTCGGTCTTTCAAGCCTTATTGCAGCAGGAAAAGCAATTGAACCTGGATCGTGTATTCTATGAGCAAAAACTGGCGGAAGCGGAGCGGGCAAAGGACTCGCTGAAAATGAATACCCTCAGAAACACCCTGGCAAAGGTGTACGAAAATCAGCAAATCCTCCAAAGGCGATTTGAAAAACAATACCCTGCCTATCATCAGGTGAATTTCACCGATGAAGTGGTGACCATAGAGGAGGTTCAGCAGACCATCACTACAGACCATTCGACCGCTTTGCTGGAATACTATCTGGCGTCGGATGCCATCTATGTGATTCGGATACTGCACGACCAGGTGGATTTTTATCGACTGGATTATCCCGATGATTTTGCCCAAATGATCTTGGCCTATCGTACTTCGGTGGGAGAGAGAGACGCTTATGCTTCTGAGAAGGACCAGTTTCAGGCATTTACCCAATCAGCTTATCAGCTCTATAAAGCCCTCCTGGAACCTGCCATAGGCAATTTTCCTCAAGCGGTTCAGCACCTGTATGTGATCACTGATGGGGAAATGGGCTATATCAGCATGGAGTCATTGCTAGCGAGCTTGCCCAGTACTGACGAGGTCAATTTTTCGGCTGCCCATCTGGATTATATCGTTGAAAAATGGGCAATCAGTTATGGGTACTCTTGTACCTTATTGAGAGAAAATGGGCAAAAGGGGGCAGCTAAGCGGCGGCTAAAACCCTATGGCGGTTTTGCCCCCGTATATGACCAAAATCGGGTAACGGCTGAACGCAGTTGCGAAAGCGGCCAGCCCCTGGGCGCGCTTCCGGCTACGGAAGCCAGTGTCCAGCAATTGCAGGCCTTGCTCGGCGGGAAGCACTACCTCCGCGCAAACGCCAGCAAGGAAAATTTCCTGACTGATGCGGCCAAATTCCAAATCCTCCACCTCTCCACCCACGCCTGTGTCGATGATGAGAATCCCCTCTTCAACCGTATCTTTTTTGCCAATGAATACCTCCCCACCTACGAGGTCTACAATATGCACCTCAACGCCAATCTCGTGGTCCTGAGCGCTTGCGAAACGGGCTTTGGAGAATTGTCCAAAGGCGAAGGCATCATGAGCCTTGCGCGGAGCTTTATGTATGCCGGCAGCCAGAGTGTCGTGACTAGCTTGTGGAATGCCAATGATCAAGCGACCACGCAGATCATGATCGATTTCCACACCTATCTGCACGAAGGGCTATCTAAGGCAGCAGCCCTTCATCAAGCGAAGCTTGATTACTTGGCGAAAGCGCCTTCTCGGCGTTCCTCACCCTATTATTGGTCCAATTTTGTGCTGATCGGCGATACACAGGCGATAGCCTTTGATGGGTTTCCCTGGGGCTATGTGTGGTGGATGGTGATAGGCTTTGGGGTAATAGCTTTAGTAATTTACTGGTTTTTAAAAAGAAAAAAGGGGAAATAATTTAGTTTTTCGAAGAAAAAAACGCCTAAATTTTAGGCGGAATTATTTCAATTTCCTCACTCTTGATAGATTCCTTGTTACCTTTTAGCGTGTCATGCACTCTATTAGGGAAGACAATTTACTGTTAATTACGGACCTATATCTCATTAATCACATTTACCCATGAATCATTTATCCAAAAAACTATTTCTCTTTTTGCTGTTTGCATGTACGTGCACTTTTCTTTCTGCACAATCTCCTTGTTTTACAAAAGATACTTATGGACTATACGACTTTCCTGTACCTGCAGGAAAGAATACGGTAACGATTACCGTTACTGGTGCCGATGGCGGTGGGGGCAATGCTGCCCGAAGCGGATCAGGTGGAACTGTAAAGGCAACTTTTACCGTGAAGTCTGGCGATATAATTCGGTCAATTATTGGGCAAGCGGGCCTCATCCAAAACAACCGTGGAGGAGGAGGTGGTGGTACAGGGGTCATCCTATGTCCTTCAGGTGACTGTAGCCCCGGTACTGCAACCTTGCTCATGGTTGCTGGAGGTGGTGGCGGTGCTGGAAGCAATCTCCCAGGGCAAGAAGGGAAAGGGGCAGTCACGACAGCAGGTAGCGGTGATGGTGGAAGTGGATCCTCAGCTAGTGCTGGAGGGGGAGGCATCAATTCCAATGGGGGAAATGGTTCTTCACCCACCATTAAAGGTGGGGAAAAAGCGTTTTTTGATAGGCTCTCCCTTGGTGGAAGAGGCTCTGGCGGATATGGTGGAGGAGATGGATTTGGGGGCGGGGGCAATAACCAACTTTTTAAACGCGCTGGCGGTGGGGGCGGTGGATACACAGGAGGAGATGGCGTCACGGATGATAATGGAGGAAATGGAGGAAGCAATTATATAGATGTTTCTGGAAAAGCACAAAGTAATATGCCTGGAATAGATGGCGGGGGCGGAATAGGTGGGATTCTGGTGGATGGCTCTGTAAGCATCAATTGTAGCTTTGTATGTACCCCTGGAGCGCTCGTCGGCAATGATATAGGAATTCCCATGAGTAATGCTGGCAGCTTTTCATCTACTGGTAGTACCCCTAATAGAATTCATGATGTCGATGCCGCAGGCACAGGCATTGGAGGTGCCTCAGATGGCTTCTACTTGGTTCATAGAGGATGTGCTCAAGGGAATATTGACATCATTGCCCGAGTTAAAAGCATTCAGAATAACGCTGACCGTCAGGCAGGTGTCATGTTAAGATCTACAGAGGCCTCAAATTCCGCACATGTATCTTTGGTAATCAATGGCAAAAAACAAATCAAGCTGCTAAAACGTGCCACAGATGGTGGCTCTACCACCACTGTAGCCACAAAATCCTCCACAAAAAGGCTCAATAACTGGCTATGGTTAAAGTATAACAGCATGACAGGTTCTGTATTAGCTTACTATTCAACGAACGGGACTGTCTGGAATCTTGTGGGATTTGGGACAAGTATCACTTTACCTAGTAATTTCCTTGCAGGCCTTGCAGCAAGCAAAGGAGCCAATGGCGGAACCAAAGCCTTCAGCTTTGACAAGTTCTCCATCAATGGTACTGCCCTTCGTCAAGGCAATATGCCTATTTTGGCTACTCCCCTTGCCGTCAAAGCATTCCCCAACCCTGCCCATGACCGCCTCTCGGTCCGTGTCGAGTCTGCTAGTCAGCAAGCCGATTGGCTCATAGTGAACCAGATGGGACAGGTCGTATTGCGCAATCAAGTTCAGCTAGTAGATGGCCATGCCGAAGAAGCTATTGATATTGCACACTTGAGTGCTGGGCTATACTTCTTGCGCGTGCGCGCTGGAGAGGAAGTGACTATGGTGAAGGTGGTGAAGGAATAATGCCTGAGCTTTGTTTCTGATTGTTTGAGGCTGAATACCCAACAGATTGAAGAAAATCTGTTGGGTATTTTTGGTGCTAGTATGGGCAATTTTACGGAAATTTCTTTTGAACTTTTCCTAAGTTTGCTTTCTCTCATTTACACTTAACCATTATCCATTGACAATTATCCCATGTCCATTCTCATCCGAAACGCCCATATCGTCAATGAAGGCCTGCAATTCGAAGCAGATGTATTTGTGAAAAATGGCCTCATCCACGAGATCGGTCACAACCTGACCGCCATCGCCGATCGCGTCATCGACGCACGTGGGCTGCACCTCTTCCCTGGCGTCATCGACGACCAGGTACACTTCCGCGAGCCAGGGCTCACGCATAAGGCCGACCTGCGGACGGAGTCGCGCGCTGCCGTGGCGGGCGGCGTCACCTCCTTTATGGAAATGCCCAACACCGTGCCGCAAGCCCTTACCCAAGAATTGCTTGCAGACAAGTACCAGCGCGCCGCAGAAGTCTCCAGCGCCAATTACTCCTTCTTCATGGGAGCGAGCAATGAGAACATAGAAGAGGTCCTGAAAACGGACCCTAAGACCGTCTGTGGTGTCAAGGTATTTATGGGTTCGTCCACAGGCGATATGCTCGTGGATGACGAAAAGGTGCTCGACCGTATCTTCAGCCAAGTGCCTATGCTCATCGCGACGCACTGTGAGAAGGAAGAGGTGATTCGGGCGAATATGGCGGCTTATAAGGCGAAATACGGCGACGACATTCCCATCCGCTGCCATCCTGAGATTCGCTCAGAGGAGGCCTGCTATCGTTCCTCTAGCCAAGCGGTCGCTTTAGCCCAAAAGCACAATACGCGCCTGCACATTTTGCATATCTCCACCGCCAAGGAGCTTTCCCTCTTTCGCAACGATATTCCCCTAAAAGATAAACGCATCACCGCCGAAGCTTGTATCCACCATCTTTGGTTCACCCAAGACGACTACGACCGCCTCGGCACCCGCATCAAATGGAACCCGGCAGTCAAGACCGCTGCGGACCGAGAGGCCATTCGACAAGCGGTACGCGATCATCGCATAGACGTCGTGGCGACTGACCACGCGCCCCACACCCTAGCAGAAAAGGCCAATCCCTACACCCAAGCCCCTTCGGGCGGGCCTTTGATCCAGCACACTTTGGTCGCGATGCTAGAGCTATTCCGTCAAGGCGTATTTACGCTGGAAGAAGTGGTGTACAAAATGAGTCACGCGCCAGCGATCTGTTTTGGGGTAAAAAATAGAGGCTATATTCGCGAAGGCTATCACGCAGACTTGGTCCTTGTGGACATGAACGACCCGTGGACTGTGCATACGGAGAATATCCTGTACAAATGTGGCTGGTCACCGCTAGAAGGCCAGACCTTTCAAGCGAAGGTCAAGCACACGATCGTGAGTGGGCAAGAGGTGTATGCCAATGGGGTGATTGATCAGAGCATTCGAGGGCAGCGACTGGCTTTTTAGGGAGATGAAGGCTGAGGAAAAAACAATAGCTTTGTTTCGGAGCTTCCAGAGATTGCAGAATATCGAACAAGGATTGAAGATTGCTGAAATGAAATGATCAGTTTTCTTTCCTTTAATGGTTCTTGTTAATCAGTCATTTTATCATTTAGTCAGTTAATCATTTTATCATTTCATCCAATCATTCTCTCCTTCCCTCATCCTATCATTATTTCCCGTCATGAACTACTATCTCCTCACAGGCGCCTCCAAAGGCATCGGCGCAGCCCTCGCCGCCGAGCTCTTGGGCCAAGGCCACAGCCTCTACTGCCTATCGCGTACGATGAATGAAGGCCTGGATAAACAGGCCGTGGATGGGGGGTTCTCCTTGAGCTACACCCTCGGAGACCTAACTCAAACAGGTGCAGGCGCGGCATGGGTCCAGTACTGCCTCTCTGAAATTACCCCCCAAGCAGGCGACTCCGTCTGCCTGATTCACAATGCAGGCCTACTTGGCCCAGTCAGTCCCGTAGGGGCGGAAATCAATACCGCAGCCATCGAAGCCTGCATGCGCGTCAACCTCATCAGCCTGATGGAGATGGCACAAGTATTTGTGAAAGAGACCCAAACTTGGCAGGTCGACAAGCAGCTCTTGGGGATCTCATCGGGCGCAGGCCGAGGGCCTCGGGCGGCCTGGAGCATCTACTGTGCCTCCAAGGCAGGCGTAGACATGTACCTCTCCGTGCTAGCCGAAGAACAAGCAGATCAGCCGTATCCTATACGCGTTGTTTCCTTAGCGCCTGGCGTCGTAGAGACAGGCATGCAAGAATTCTTGCGCCAACAACCAGCCAGCACTTTTCCTTCGGTAGATCGGTTTATTTCTTTGAAAGAAAATGACCAACTTTGGACCCCCGAATTGGCCGCCCAAAAAATGATAAAGCTGCTGAATCGGCCAGATTTTGGAAAAGAAGTGTTGTTGGATCTGAGGAAGGTTTAGAAAAGTAAAAATAAATAACAAGAAACAAGGAATTGAAAAGTGAAGGATAACATTTCTCAAAATACGGCCCACATTTAATCATCTATTCATCTTCTCATTTTATCATTCCCCATTCCCTCATTCTATCATCCAATCATTCTATCATTGATCACCCCCCCCATGGAAATCCTCGAAATACTCATAGAAGGCATCAAATATGCGCTCCCAGCCGTCATTGTCTTGCTAGTCGTCAAATACATGAATGACAGCAGCCTGAAGAAGCAGCACCTTGACCAAAACATGCTCATGAAGAATGAGCTGCTCAAGCAGCATATGCCCATGAAGGTATCGGCCTATGAGCGAGCTGTTTTATACCTGGAGCGAATCAGTCCGCAGAATATTTTGATGCGGATGAGTGGTACGGTCTCGACGGCACAGGAACTGCATGCCGAACTGATGCATGAAATCCGTTCAGAGTATGAACACAATATCGCTCAGCAGATATATATCAGCCCACAGGCTTGGTTGGCCCTGATTAAGGCCAAAGAAGAGATGATGACCATTATCAATGTCTCGATGAGTGAGATGGAACCTGAGAGTTCAGCATTGGATTTAAGTAAGCGAATTGTCGAAAAATGTGCAAATCTAAAAGAATTTTCGACACAAAAAGCCATTTTTCTGCTAAAAAGCGAAGTTCAGGCAATTTTTAAAGTGTAAGAATTCCATCAAAAAGTACCCTTTTATACGGATAATGTTCTTTTAGCAAAAAATGCTAACAAAACTTGCAGTATAATCGGTGAAAGGTTTTTCATGAAAGTGTTAAGTCTTTCTCATAGACCTTGTCAGGCTAAGGTGTATTGAGAATCGTAATATAATTTTTTATGGAGATTATTCTGTGTGGAAGGAGCACGCAATATGATTTCATTTCCTTGTGTATGAAGGACTTAACACCGATACCTTAGGGTTTTGCTTTATGCAAGAGTGAGAAAAATGCCCTTTATAAGTGGTTGACAGTCAGTGTTTTATATGTAAATTGTTGATTATCACAGTATTAAGTAATTATTAGCTGATTGTAAAAAAAAATAAAGTGTCAAGTTTTATTTTCAGATAATTTTTCAGACTTTTAAGGTTACACAGGAAGCTGACAGCGACCATTTGATATATTTAGAGCCGCCAAAACAAAAACTTTTAGCAAGTGAGGTTAATGACAACGAGTCACGTTGACATATGGAACGACTGCATTGCAGTTATTCAGGAGGAGATTGCTCCCCAAAGCTATGATACATGGTTTCGTCCCATCAAACCTGTCAGGCTGGAGAACAATGTCCTGACAATAGAAGTCCCAAGCCAATTCTTCTTTGAATACTTAGAGGACAACTTTGTCACTCTTCTAAAGAAAGCCATCCGTACCAGCCTTGGGCCAGACGGAAGGCTTGAATACTCTATCGTCATAGACGATTCTGGACCAGGAGAGTCAAGCAGAATCAAATTGCCTACCACGCCTAGCGCGCCAGGAGGCAATAAGCGCAATTCCCTCAACAATCCACATCTACATATAGATAGACCCATCCCTAATCCTTTTGTGATTCCTGGGATCAGGAAGTTTGAGATTGATTCCAATCTCAACCCCAACTATACCTTTGACAACTTCATCGAAGGCGATTGCAATCGTCTGGCGCGCTCCGCTGGCTACGCCGTCGCCAATCGTCCTGGCGTCACCGCCTACAACCCCCTCTTCATCTACGGAGGCGTAGGGCTAGGCAAGACCCATATCATGCAGGCCATCGGCAATGAGATCAAGGCTCAATCGCCCCGCAAGGCGGTCCTGTATGTCTCTTCCGAGCGCTTCATCAATCAGTTCATCGAAGCGGTTCGCAACAATACCGTCAACGACTTCATGAACTTCTATCAGATGATAGATGTCCTTCTGGTCGACGACATCCAGTTTCTCTCTGGCAAGACCAAGACGCAGGATAATTTCTTCCATGTCTTTAACCACCTTCGTCAGTCAGGGAAGCAGATTGTTTTAGCCTCTGACCGTGCGCCCCAGAAAATGGAAGGCATGGAAGAGCGTCTGCTCTCTCGATTCAAGTGGGGACTCAGCGCTGGTCTTCAGCAGCCTGACTACGGGACGCGTAAGTCCATCCTCATGACAAAGATGTACCAGAACGGCATCGAATTGCCTGATGAGGTGGTGGATTACATAGCCCACAATATTTCTAGCAATATCCGCGAACTCGAAGGTGCTTTGATCAGCCTCCTGGCGCAAAGTTCCCTAAACCGCAAGGAAGTAGACCTCGACCTCGCCAGAGGGCTCGTCAAAAGCTTTGTGGACAAGGTCCAAAAGGAAATTACCATCCAGGCGATTCAGGAAGTCGTGAGTGAACACCTTGATGTAGAGGTAGATCTCATGAAGGCCAAAACGCGCAAGCGTGAAATCGTCCAGGCGCGTCAGATCGCCATGTTCTTCGCCAAGGACATGACCAAGCACTCCCTGAAGTCCATCGGACTTCACTTTGGTGGCCGCGACCACTCGACCGTCATCCACGCCCTCCAAACGGTCAACGACCTCATGGCGACAGACAAGACCTTCAACAAAAGTGTCGAAGAAATTCGGAAGCGCTTAGCGCTGGAGTCTTAAGAAGTTCTAGGTTCTAGGTTTTATGTTTTAGGTTGATTCTTTCAGCCCCCACAGGTTTGCGAAACCATCGGGGGCTTAGCATTGTGCATGGGGTTGGAGTTGCGTGTACACGCCCTATATGCGGCTACACGGCAATTATTGCCGTGAATACACAATATAGCTCGCTACACGCAATGACCTGCCCACAAAATCATGCTTCAAACCAGAGTGGCCTTTTCTCTAAAGCCTGATCGCAAAAAAAGGAACATTGTACTTGAACTTGCGCTTGAGTTTGAACTTTTCTTCTATTTCTTTCTCTATCTTTGGAGCTTAATTAGAATTTCAATTGAGCAAGGACAACCAATACCAGATCGGTATCACTGTACTAGGTGCACTTTTCTTTATCCCATTTCTGGGAGGTGTGCATTTATTTGACTGGGACGAGATCAATTTTGCGGAATGTGCCCGTGAAATGCTCCTGACGGGAGACTACCTGCGGAGCTATATGGAGTTTAAGCCCTTCTATGAAAAGCCGCCGCTTTTCTTCTGGTTTCAAGCGTTGTCCATGAAAGTCTTTGGCGTCAATGAATTTGCCGCGCGTTTTCCCAATGCGATTTGTGGCATCGTGACCCTCCTCGTCCTATTTTCCATCGGAAAAAATCTATACGATCGACGTTTTGGCCTGGCATGGGTCGCCGCCTATATGGGCAGTATTCTGCCCTTCCTCTACTTCAAATCAGGCATCATAGATCCCTGGTTCAACTTATTTATTTTCTTAGGTCTCTATTTCTTCATCCTCCACTACTGGCGTAAAAAGCTTCCAACGCCTTCCCAGTCCCACACCCAGAACCTAGAACGTAGAACTCAGAACTTAGAACCTAGAACCCCGAACCTCGTCTGGGGCGGCTTATTCCTTGGCCTAGCCATGCTCACCAAAGGCCCCGTGGCCTTGATTGTGACAGGCTTATGCCTGGCAGTGTATTGGGTGACCGTTCGCTTTCGTCTATATGTGAAGCCGTTCTCAGTGATCATTTATGTCATAGTCGCAATAGGGGTGACAGGGGTCTGGTATGGCCTAGAGACCGCGGTCCACGGTCCTACCTTCATGAAAGAATTTTTCATCTACCAATACCGCCTCTTTTCCACGCCCGATGCCGGGCACGGGGGTTTTCCAGGCTACCATGTGGTTGTCCTACTCATAGGGTGCTTTCCAGCTTCCTTGATAGGGCTTCGCGCTTTCTTCAAGATGCCCTCAGAAGGCAGTATCCGGGATGATTTCCGAAAATGGATGCTGATCTTATTTGGGGTTGTCTTGGTGCTTTTTTCTATTGTCCAATCCAAGATTATCCATTATTCCTCCCTTTGTTATTTTCCCTTGACCTTTCTGGCAGCCTTGGTCCTATGGAAACTTGATCGAGGCGAGATGACAGTGCCCCATTGGTTGAAATGGGCATTATTGGGGATTGGTGGGCTGATCGGACTGGTCGTTATGGCTACGCCCATCATCGGGCAGCATATCGATTGGATAGCGCCCATACTCAAAGGGGACGTCTTTGCCTTAGCTACGTTAGAGGCAGAGGTGCCATGGGGAGGCTGGGAAGGAATTGGAGGATTGGTGCTGATAGCACTAATGGTCCGAGGGGTGAGTTGGCTGAGCGGTGGACATATCCAGCGAGGCACGATGAGCCTGTTTGGGGGAACAGCTATCTTTGTGATGCTCGTTTTGGTATTATTTATCGGAAAAATAGAGCGCTATTCTCAAGGAGAAGCAATCGATTTTTTCAAAAGATTTGAAGGGAAGGATGTTTATGTAAAAGCTTTTGGATACAAAAGCTACGCACCTCCTTTTTATTCGAAGATGACCCCTGATCTGGTCTATAAAAGCGACTATTGGCTATTTCGAGGAGACATCGACAAGGACGTATACCTTGCCACGAAAATTCATAAAGCACCCATATTTCACGATATTGATGGATTTGTAGAGTTATATCGCAAAAATGGATTTGTGTTCTTTAAACGGGAGTGTTCACAGATGATAAAGGATTAAAAAAACAACCTGAACCCCTTTCATTTAATCATATTATCATCTACTCATTTTATCATTCATTTATTCTATCATCCACTCATTCTATCATTTCTCCCTCACATTTCCCCCAAAAAAAGAGTGTACGACGCCGCACTATCGTACGAGTCGCACACTTCACCTCACTCACTACCTTAAATTATCTTTGAATTAAATGAATTTTCAATTGATTGATTCTTAGCTCTTTTTTCTGTGTTACTTTCTTTCTTTTCAAGTATTTTTCTGTGGTCTTCGCATTTAAGATGATGGAGGAAGTAAAAGGTCACAGGGAAAGACACTTTTTTTTTATATTTTTTTTTCATTATGCTAAATATGAGAGTAAAGTTTAATGTAACTATCTGGTTATCAGTATTTTTGATTATTTTTTCACCTGAAAAAATAATTGCAAAAAAAAATCAAATTGACCGTGTTGACCCGCCATTTTGGTGGGTAGATATGCAAAATCCATCCTTAGAGCTACTGGTCTATGGTCCAAATATCGCTCAGGCACAGCCTAAGGTGACCTACCCTGGGGTGCATATCCACAGCGTAGTTCCCGCCGAAAACCCCAATTACCTTTTTGTTACGCTTCACATTGCGCCGGGAACTACGCCTGGCACGCTGGAACTACAGTTCCAGCAGATGAATGAAGAAAGCATTACTTTCCCCTACGAACTTCGCGCCCGACAGAAAGATCCAAGCCGTGTCCAAGGACTCTCCAGCGAAGACTTCATCTACCTGCTCTTCCCCGACCGCTTCGCCAATGGCGATTCCAGCAATGACGTCATCGCTAGCATGAATCAGGAAATCGAGGAAGGCGCCAAATACCAGCGCCATGGCGGCGACATTCAAGGCATAGAAAATCACCTGGATTATTTAGAAGCGCTGGGCGTCACAGCCCTCTGGATCAATCCCCTCACAGAAAGTGATCAGCCACATGAGTCCTACCATGGCTACGCCATCACCGACCATTATGAAATCGATGCCCGATTTGGGACGAATTCAGCCTATCGTCAACTTGTAGAGAAGTGCCACCAACGTGGCATCAAAGTCATCATGGACATCGTCCTCAACCATGTCGGGAATGAACATTGGTTCATCAAGGACCTGCCTTCCCGAGACTGGGTCAACCAGTGGGACGAATTCACCAAAACGACATATCGGGCACCTACCTTGCTCGATCCTTATGCATCTGCCTATGACAGGCAGCGCATGTCCGACGGTTGGTTTGATACGCACATGCCTGACCTCAACCAGCGCAATCCCCATGTGGCGCGCTACCTCACCCAGAACAATCTCTGGTGGATAGAATATGCTGGCATCGATGCCTTTCGAATAGACACCTATGCCTATCCCGACCAGGCATTCAACGCTGCCTGGGCCAAGGAAATCCGCGCAGCCTATCCCAAGCTGCACATGTTTGCGGAGACGTGGGTGCATGGCGTGCCGGTTCAGGCCTTTTTCACTGAAAAGACAGGCTTCCAATCCCAGAACAATCACATGCCTGCCGTGACGGATTTCCAATTGCATTATGCATTGAATGATGCGCTGACCAAAGATTTTGGATGGACAGAGGGCCTTGCGCGTTTGTATTATACCCTCGCCAAGGACGTCGTTTACCATGATGCGACGCGCAATGTCGTTTTTCTCGATAACCATGACCTGAGCCGATATTATGCAGTCGTAAAAGAGGATTTGGCTACTTACAAAATGGGCATCGGCTTCTTGCTCACCACACGTGGCATTCCCTGCATGTATTATGGGACAGAGGTTTTGCTGGGAAATTATTTTGACTGGGGCAATCACGAAAAGGTGCGCCAGAACTTCCCCGGTGGCTTTGCCGACGGTCAGCCCAATAAGTTCCGTGAGGAAAACCTCACTGAGGAGGAAAAGGAAGCCTTCCATTTTGTCCAATCCCTCGCCAACTACCGCAAGCAATCTCCTTCCCTCAAGCAGGGCAAGCTTATGCAATTTGTCCCGGAGGAGGGCGTATACGTCTACTTCCGCTACCTTCCTGACCAGACGGTCATGGTAGTCATGAATCAAAATGCAGAGGCGAAAGCCTTGGACATGGCGCGTTATGCGGAGCGGACGCGTGGCTTTGCTTCGGCCAAAGATGTGTTGACTGGGGAGTCTGTTTCGCTTGAAGGGATGCAGGTAAAGGGGCGCACGACGTGGGTGCTGGAGTTAAAACCGTAGAGACGTCGATTTATCGCGTCTCTCTCCGATATGCGATTTATCGGGTATGAAGAAGCGCGATTCATCGCGTTTGAGCTGTAGAGACGCGATAAATCGGCGTCTCTACGAAGATACCCCCAAAAAAACAGCCCACCCTCAATGAGGGCGGGCCGGTAACCGTAGAGACGTCGATTTATCGCGTCTCTACCAGAAGCGATTTATCGCGTCTCTACCAGGTGCAATAATTAATGCAGAACCACCACCTTTTTAGATTGCAGGTTCGTATGGGGGCCTTTTACCTGGAGGCAATAGATACCATTTGGCAGGTTAGCAATGTTGATCTGTTGTTTGCCAGTATCTTCCACTACCTGAGTCAATACAATGCGTCCAGATACGTCTACCATGACCAGGGAAGCTCCTTTTTGTACATCCTGTCCTTCTACGGTCAGCTTTTGTGACGCTGGAGATGGATAGGTCTTGAGCTGGTTTTCGCCTGTCTGGAGGCTACCACGCTTTGGCGTCTGGATGACTCTACAGTGCCCATTCATGCAGATAGGAGTAGTCCAGTCAGAGAAGCCATCTTTGCAAATAGCCCTTACACTCCAAGAAGCGCAGATATAGCTAACGTTTGGCGTCCAGAAAGTGGTGTTCCCTACATTGATGATTGGAAGCGGATTGGGGTTGGTAGATGGAGATGGACAGCAATTAGGATCATTGACAACTACCTGAATCTGATAGCCCATCGCGCCAGGAACAGGATCCCACCAGTAGGTTGGAATATTGAATTTGCCAAGGGTGCAGCGTGGATTCTCTGGTGTCGGACAGCAGGTATAGGTAAATGATTCTTCCCATACACATCCATCACAACTGTTGGTCACGCGGACGGTGTAGTCTTCATCTACATTGGCTGGGAAGGACCAGCCTGTGAAGAGTAGATTGCCTTGATCGTCAAACCACTCTACCGTGTAACATGGGTCACCAGGGGTGCCAACGGGGTTGCCATTTTCATCTTCTACCCATACTGGATACCATCCGTCAATGCATGGGTCACATTCAGTAGAAGAAGTATCTCCACCGCTATAATTTAGGCTGCTTTGGTTAATAGACTTGATCGCGTCACTGCGATTTTTTGATGTGCTTACAACGTTTTGAGCACCTGACTCAACCTCGATGGTACAACAAGAACTCAAGTTCAGTGGCGGACAGCATTCGTAAGTGAATGATTGTTCCCATACACATCCGTCGCACGTATTGGTCACTCGGACCGTGTAGTGCTCATCCACTGTAGCCCAGAAAGCCCAGCCCGTATAGATGACATTTCCTTGATCGTCAAGCCACTCAATAGTGATACAGGGATCTGAATCATTGACATCCACAGGGGTACCAGAACCATCTTCTACCCATACAGGATAGCCACCATCGACACAAGGATCACAGGTATCTGGGAAAGGCCCTGCAAGGCTTTGCTGAAGGGCGGCAGGGTCTAGGTAGGCCATCGCCTTCATGCGGTTTAATTTCCCGCCGATGATACCAGACTTTCCCGTCTCAATTTGAACTTCACAACAAGATCCCAGCACATAGGTAGGCGGTGTACAACAACTGTCCACATACAGGTTGTAGGTATACACATTGATCCCGTTTTGCGGACAAGCAGTATCCTGAAGGGTTACGGTAAATGAATGTTGTCCATGATCAGCGGCTGTTGGCGTCCAGGAGAAAGTCCCTGTTGGGAAAGGATTCGCAGAATTGTTGTTGACGACGGTAAATGTCGCGCCAGCGATTTCCATCCCCCAGCTCATATTTACCTCGTCATTATCCGCATCAGAAGAGGTGATAACCAAGGTATAAAGGTCATCAATGCAGATGGTGTCATCTACCGTTGTGGGGTTGGCTACAGGCAGTGCATTATTACACATAATGATCTGCACCTGAATATCACGCATGACTGTACTGATCACATTCCCATTGGCATCGGTCTCTGTAACCAAAATGTTAATCACTGTTACATCCAGTTGAGTAGGGGTTCCAGAAAATGCGCCTGTAGCGGGATCAAAATTGAACGTACCTATATATGGATTGGTGAGCGAATAACCTGTAGCATACGTAATAGGAACACCGTTATCCCCCAAGGGATTCACCAGGGAATAGCTGAGGGTGGTGCCTCCCCCACTGTTGTTTTGACCCAGGTTATTGAAACTGAAAGGCTGTCCTACACATAGGGTTGTTGAGGGAATAGAACCAAAGGAAGGAGAGCTGTGATTGCCTCCTGTGTTATCGAGTGTGGCTTCAACATAGAGGTCATCACTCGTACTTATATTCAGCGTAGTGATATTGGCATCGTTCCGGTTATTACCTGAAACTGAAAAAACAAAATTTGCACAGGGCTGTGAAGGGAGTGTCACCATGGTGGTACATACATACTGTTCATAGACCTGAATGGTAGCATTGGGGTTCCCACATGGGTTGTTCAAGCAGGTAGGCGTAATGGTTTGATTACTTTGTATGGCTAGGGTGTAATCGTTTTGCCAACCACACCCTTCCACATGAAGTTCAAATGGACTATTATTCGTATTAATTGGAACACCACTACAGTCTCTAATCCAGGTGACTGTAACTTCATAAGTATTGCCCGAAATATGGGTATAAGTCAGGTCGGCCCCTGCAAAGTGGGTAGCGTTTGCTTGGTGGAAAAAACTCGACCCTAAGGCGAGCACTAGAACCAGAAATAGGGAGTTGAAAACATGTTTCATAATTGATAAAAGTTAAAAGTAAGATGTTGGAAAATTGAAAAAATGAGGGGCCTGGTGCTTCTTTTCTCAACCTTTAAGGTGCCCTAAACTAGATTCAGGGCCTACTTTTACCAATTACAAATTACCAACTTTATACATTCTCCATAAGGAGATAATGACCAAAATACAGGCGTAAATACTTATTTTTAAATAATTCTGTTTATGTATTTGATGGCTGTGGCTACTTTGTGCGTGGGTATGTTGGCTTGTGTTTAACTGATTGATTATGAGTTATTTATGTTGATTTATTTTTGCTAAATATTATGGGAGATTATCACCCGAAAAGCACTTTGTGCCATCGAGATTTTGACCTAAATGGTCCATTACAGTTTTTTATTATAAAATGGAGATAGCCTATCTTACCAATCGATCTTATAATAGAACAATGGCAAAAAGCCTAACTGGTATTCCTCCCGAATTGGGTTGCCACTTGGATGATCAGGCGCATAGGTCAGCGTCAGAATGTTCTGAATGTCGAAGACATTCACCAGGTCAATGGCGATCTCGTGGGTCACTTTGGGGCGGTTCCAGCGGTAGGAGACCTTGGCATCGGCACGGAAATACGGCCTGAACTGCTGGGAGTTGACGGTCGCATCAGCATAAACGATTTCAAGGAGGGCGGCAGATGCTAACGTGTCTACGGGCCCGTACCAGCGCCCGCCTACATAGGTCGCCTTGGCACCGAGTCCCAAGCCAGAGGCTTTCCCTATTTGGATTTCCTTCCCAAAAAGGGCATTCACCGCAAATCGACCATTAAACGTCGTATTTCGCAAGATACCATCACTGCCTTTGTATTTGGCGTCAAATAGTGAGCCTGTCAAAAGGAAGAAATAATTTTTACTGAAGAACTTCTCCAGTGTCAATTCTACCCCAAAGTTTCGGCCTGTTCCTTCATTTACAAGACTATCAGGAAAAAGACGGGCAAAACCTGAACCTGCATTGATCAAAGAGAAAGAGCCAGGCGTTTTGGATACAGGGATATTATACAAATGTTGGTAGTAGGTCTCTGCCTTTAGGCGTAGATCTTTGGAGATGCCCCAATCATAACCCAGCACAGCATGGGCACTTTTTGTGAGGCCCATTCCCAGGTTATGAGGTTGCGGTATCTGGTCAGTTACAGGTTGACCATAGAAATAGATATACGGTGACTGGATTTGAGAATGCAAACCCGTTCCGAGGCTAATTTTTTGATTTTCAGAGAGCTGATAGCTGAAGGCGAGGCGCGGTTCTATGGGTGAAAGGCTATTATCATTAAGGCTCCAGTAGAGGCTCGTGAGGCCAGCCACCATGGTAAAGCGGTCTTTGACCCGTAATTTGTACTGCACATAAGGCTGCAAAAGCCAGGCATTGGAAGTTGCGTTCCATCGCTGCTGCCAGGGATGCAGACCAGGAGGGTCAGTCTGGAAGAGGCGCACGCTATCGATGTAGTTCATTTGATATAAATCTGCATTGATGCCTGCTTTGAGGGTATGATTGAGGCCAATTTTCTTATTGATAAAAAAGGTCCCGCTGTATTTATTTTCCCGAAAAGTATAATCTAAAATGGCAGGCAAGGAATCGACAACAAACTTGTCATCTACCACACGGCGAAAGATCTGATCATGGTGAGAAATTACCTTTTGATGGGAAGCCGCAAAGCTCACTTTGAGGTAAGTTTTGAGGTTAATGGGGTATTGGTAAGTCGCAGCGATAATCCCCATGTTTGAGGTAAAATATTGATCACGATCATTCGATCCAAAGATCAATGTTGCCGTGTCAGGAGCTACTTGGGTATTCAGGACGATGTCTATCGTGCTTAAGCCACCAACTCCCCATATCGCGAGATTTGCGCCATTCTTCTGTGGCAAATTGACGCGAAATGCGCCATCTTGATACTGAGGCACCGCATCCGTTCCCACATCTACCCCCAAAAAGCTAAACAGCCCCAGCGTAGAGTAGCGATACATACCCAAGTAGGAAGCGCCGCTTTCCTTAGACAAGGGCCCTTCGGCCATCAGTTCTGTCCCCAAAAAGCCCAATTGCCCACTAAACTCGTGTTTCTCATTATTGCCATTGCGCATCTTCAGGTCAAACACCCCTGCGATGCCATTGCTAAATTCGGCGGGGAAGGCCCCCGTGAAGAAGTCCGAATTGGTGAGGAATTTATTGTTCAAAATGGTCACAGGGCCGCCTCCTGTGCCTGGGATAGAGAAGTGATTGGGGTTGGGGATATTGATGCCATCGAGTCGATAAAGGAGTCCCTGAGGCGTATTTCCGCGAATGACGATGTCATTACGGGAATCATCGGCGCCTTGCACGCCCGCGTAGTTAGAAGCCATACGGGGCGGATCGCCGCGACTGCCAGCGAAGCGATTGGTCTCTTCTGGGGAGAACTCCCGCGCACTGGTAATGGCCATTTCATTACCTGCATCGCCATTGGTACGCGCCGTGATTTCAATCGTCTCCACTTCTACAGAGGACGACTGCATCTCAATATTCAGGATGACCTCTTTTCCCGAAGTCACTTCTATATTCTCCAATACCACCTTTTGGTACCCGCCCACTCGAAACAACATAGCCTGCCTGCCTACCTTCACGCCCTCGATGCGGTAAGTGCCGTCGGATTCCGTGAGGGTGTTGAGCACTTGGCCGTCGGCCATCCGAAGAGCCACTTCGACAGCTTCCAAGGGATATTTGGATTCCTCGTCTACGACCTTGCCACGTACGGTTTGGGTAGGGGACTGGGCTAGTAAGCTGATGGAGAAAAGTAGGTTGATGCTGAGAAGTAAATATCGCATATGTGGTATGTTGGTGAAGGATGATGTGCTGAAAATTAAGGATAATTCTACATTCCATGTAAGCAGCCCAACCCAATCTCCTCATAAATCACCTCATTCACCATATATCTCAAAAACTAAAGTTGGTTTATTTCGTAAACTAGTTTATATTTGGTTTAATCTATTATTATTTACTATAACAAATCAATATCATGAAAAACAAGAAAGTGATACCAGGGACTATTTTTGTAGCTTGTATGTTTGTGGGGATGGGCATCGGCCATTTTACTGGTCACATGACCGCGGGCATGTTTATCGGCATGGGAACAGGCTTTGCCGCCATGGCCATTTTGCGGATCTCCGCTAATGAGAGGAATGAAGAATGAATGGTAAGAAAGTTCTATGTTCTAGGTTTTATGTTCTAAGTCAAAATGCAACCTAGAATACTAGATTCTAGTGTTCTTTCACAATTGAAATGTGGCACGAAGAGGCGCGGATTACCCTCAAGCCAGCCTCCTATCCAGAAATCCACGCCAGCTTGCATAGCAAGCAATTTGAATTGCTGGGGCGGATTTCCGGACGCGCTGCCCTGAGTTTATCGAAGGGGTGAGTTGGCTCTTGGCGTAATCCGACCCGTTAACTCCACAATGCTAAATTGAAGGAACACTAGGTAATAAGTTCTATGTCGCGTATTTTCCCTGAACTTAGAACCTAAAACCCAGAACTTAGAACTCAGAAATTGAACTTGACTTCACCCCCATGACCGAAAAAGAAAGCCTCCTCCTCATCCAAGACATGATCCAGCAAGCCCGTTCGAACCTCCGTGACGATGGATTTTTCTATCTATTGTGGGGTTGGCTGGTGCTGATAGGGGCCGTAGGTCACTATGTGTTATTGGCCTATACCACTTTCATGTATTCTTATTTGATATGGCCCATATTGATGGGCGGTGCAGTCATTGTGACTTTGGTTGTAGCCAAAAGGAAGTATGACCGTTCCAAAGCAAAAACCCATCTGGAACGCCTGATCGGTCAGGTCTGGATGGGCATGGGAGCGGCCTTCTTTTTTGTCGTGGCCTTAGGGATTTTGGGAAAACTGACCTTCACACAGGTATACCCTATCCTGATTATGCTCTATGGGTTGGCTACCTTCGCGGCAGGCGCCGTATTGCGATATAGACCGCTGATGATAGGCGGCGCTTTATGTTGGCCACTAGCGTTAGTAGCAAGTTTTTTTGCCTTTGACCTGCAATTATTGGTGCTTGCGGTTTCCATTGTGATTTCATTCTTGATCCCAGGTTATATGTTGAAGAAGAAGCATGGAGGGTGAGTAATTTTGAATTTTGAATGGAGAATTTTGAATGGAAAATTGCAGGGGATACTAATTTTGAATTTGAGCTTGAATTGGGGATTTCATTATGGTAGGCAATGTTTAAGGAATTAGACAAACATATGCACCAGCCATTGCGGCTGAAGATCATGTCATTACTGGTGTCATTAGAGTCTGCGGAATTCAATTTTTTATTGGAAAAGACAAAGGCTACCAAAGGCAACTTGAGCATCCAGCTCAAAAAGCTGAAAGAAGTGGGCTACATCCAGATCGATAAGCAGTTTCGAAATAATTATCCCCTTACGACGTGCAAGATCACGCCAAAGGGGATAGATGCGTTTGAAGCCTATGTGGAGGCTATTTCAGGGTATTTGAAGCGAGAAGAATAAAGGAATTTAGGAGCTCAAATTTCTTTAAAAGAAAATTGGCCACGGATTTCACAGATTAGCACAGATAAAAGAAAGAATCCGTGTGAATTCGTGAAATCCGTGGCTTTTTCATTCATTTTCCACAAAAGTCTCCTTTGGGTAATTATCTTTTGAATAAATCCCCGCAAAGGCATCAAAATTGCCACTTATTTCCCAAAATCAGTATATTCGCAGGCTAATTCGAAAAATTAGTTTCATTCAAAATTATTCCTTTAACATTTTCCCCTCATGATAGGAGCCGAAGAGAGAAAAGTTGCCCAAACCTGGCTAGACAGCAATATTGACGAAGCCTCCAAAGCTGAAATCCGCCAAATGATGGCTGACGAAAACCCTGAAGCCTTGATCGATGCTTTTTACAAAAACCTGGAATTTGGGACAGGAGGCCTTCGTGGGATCATGGGGATTGGTTCCAATCGGGTGAATAAATACACCCTCGGCATGGCGACCCAAGGCCTCGCCAATTACCTGAAGCAATGCTATCCGAATGAAGACATCAGCGTGGCCATCGCTTACGATAGCCGCAACAATAGCCAATATTTCGGCGAAGTAACAGCAGGGGTATTCTCCGCAAATGGCATTCAAGTCTATTTGTTTGAAGCCCTACGCCCAACGCCAGAACTCTCTTATGCGATCCGCCACCTCGGTTGCAAGAGTGGGGTAGTGCTGACCGCATCCCACAACCCCAAGGAATACAATGGCTACAAAGCCTACTGGGAAGATGGCGCGCAGGTGACGCCACCTCATGATAAAAATATCATCGCTGAAGTGAACAAGATTCAAGGCGTTGACGATGTCAATTTTGCGGCAGATGAAAGCAAAATCACCCGCATCGGAGCAGATGTGGATGCACCATATCTTGATGCTGTTGCCCAAAATGTCGTGACGCCAGAAGCTATCGCCAATCAAAAAGACCTGAAAATCGTGTTTTCTTCGATTCACGGAACGGGCATCACCATGGTGCCAGCTATCTTGGAAAAATTGGGCTTCACGAATGTGCATAGCGTAGAAGAACAGGCTACACCAGATGGCAATTTCCCTACGGTGGTTTATCCTAATCCTGAGGAAGAAGAAGCGATGAGCATTGCCCTCAAAAAAGCCAAAGACCTCGACGCTGACCTCGTCATGGCTACTGATCCAGACGCAGATCGCGTGGGCATCGGCGTCAAGAACCCTCACGGCGAATGGCAATTGCTCAATGGGAACCAGACAGGCGCTTTGCTGATCTACTACCTCCTGAAGCAGTGGAAAGCCAAAGGCAAACTCACTGGCAACCAGTACATCTGCAACACCATTGTGACAACGGACCTGATCGATGTGATCGCAGATCACTTTGGCGTGGAGTGTATCAATACCCTCACAGGATTTAAGTGGATTGCGGCTGTATTGAAGGAAAATGAGGGGAAAAAGGAATATATCGGTGGCGGAGAAGAGAGTTATGGGTATTTGATTGGCGATTTTGTTCGAGACAAAGATGCCGTAGCTTCCTGTGCCATGATCGCTGAGCTTGTGGCTTTTGCCAAGGACAATGGGCAATCCCTCTTTGATATGCTAACGGAGGTTTACCTACAGTTTGGCATGTACCGTGAGCATTTGATTTCGATTAAAAAGACGGGCAAAAAAGGCGCAGAAGAGATTCAAGCCTTGATGGCAAAATTCCGCCAGAATCCTCCTGCATCTTTTGCGGGATCTCCCGTCACCCATACATTTGACTACCAAACACAGATCAGCCAAAACCTCTCGGAAAAAACTGAATCGGCCATCAATTTGCCCAAAAGCAATGTGCTCCAATTCATGACAGCTGACGGCACCAAGGTCTCAGCACGCCCATCTGGCACCGAACCCAAAATCAAATTTTACATCAGCGTCAATCGCCCCTTAGCGAGCAAAGAAGAATTTGATGCTGTCTACAATGCCCTCGGCGAGAAAATCGCCACGGTTCAGGGAGAGATTGAGGCGGTGGTGTAAGGAATGATAGGATGAGTGAATGATAGAATGATGGGATTATTTGCTATTCACTCATCCTATCATTCACTCATTTCCGCTAAGGATATGGTAAACCTAGAACCTAGTGTTTATTCAAGAATGAATTGTGGGGTTAAGTAAAAATAAAAAACAAGGCATGTCCTGAGCGGAGCCGAAGGAAACAAGGAAGTAAAAAGTATTTCTATCATAAATAACTAGTTTCCTCTGCCCTTTTCACTTTTTTATTTCTTGTTCGTTATTTGTACTTATTGATAGCCTAGAATTAGGGTTGTTCACTCATTTTTCGAAATAAAAACTAGAACCCCTTTTTAAATGAAAAATAAAAAAACAGAACGTCACCCCGGAATTTTTCGATGCTTTGGGAGAAAAATATCCGGGGACTCCCGCTCCAAAACGTTAAAAACGTTTTTTGGCGGGAGATCGCGGATAAATTTGTTCGCAAAGCCTCCAAATTTTCCGCGAAGACGATTGGGGTGGGATGAGATTTGTTCATTTTTGCCCTGAAATATTTATTTCGATTTTTGAGTGAACACTCCTAGCCTAGAATAGTAAATGACTTTCAACTACACCTTTCAAAATTGAAAGAACACTAGAACCTAGAACCCTCTTTCACCCCCTATCCGCGATCTCCACCAAATCCTTATGATACGCTTTTAGGATATCCAATACACGCTGTACATCCTGATCCGTCTTGCCTGCATAGCGGTTTTCCACCCAATATATGGTGTTGCTCACCAGCTGCTCAGCCGAACGATGTTCGCCTTTCTCATGGAGGAGTGCCATCTCCTTGAAGCTTTGCGCCATCTGAGCGATACAATGGTTTTTGCCCATTTCGAGGTCGTAATCGGCAGCGCCGTAGCGGATGTTGCGGCGCCAATGTGGAATGTCTTCGCGGACATTCATCGTCTGACGAACTTGCTGACCGCCTGCCAGGTCAAAGTAGCTGAGCGTTGCTGTGATTTCCGCACGATCCCGCTTATTTCCCCCTTCAAAACTGGCTAGAATCACCTGAGTCAGGCCGCGGTTGATATTGTTGAGCGGAAGGGTGATTTTGCCAGGAGAGAAAGTGGCGTCATAGCCGTAAAATTGCTTGAGTGTCAAGGAAGTAGGGTAGTGGATGGTAAGGGCAATGTCTTTGGCTACAGGAGCGATCAACGCTTCCACCTCATCAATAAATACTTTCTTGATATCATTAGGGTCTGCGATGAAGTGAATGGTGTTACGCCCATTTTCTGCCAGGTCACGCGCCAGGTCGTGATTGAAATGAGCGCCTACGCCGATCAGGGCAAAATCCACTTGACGATCAGCATCATAGGCTTGGGAGTTCCGAATGATCTGGGTGGGATTCAGTTCGCCTGTATTGACCATGGCGTCTGTGAGGATGACGAGGCGGTTGGTGTGGTTAGGGGAATAGTTTTTTAATATTTCCTGATAACCTGTGACAATACCTAGGTTAAGATTAGTTGACCCGCGCACAAAAATCCTGTCAATCACGCTCAGAACATTGGCTTCATTCTGAATCTCCTGCGCACGGAAGACTACTTCTACTGTATGGTCAAAAAGGACAATCGACAGGATGTCATCTTCCCGCAATTGCTGGACAAATGCCTTCATCGCTTCGCGCGTCTTCTCGATGCGCTCGCCACTCATTGAGCCGCTTCTGTCAACGACAAGTGAGACATTGAGGCGCGGACGCGCATCATACTTCATCAAGTCTGGCGTCCGCAGACCGATCTGGAGGATAGCATCCTCCGTATCTGGCTGCAAATGCCCAAAGCGCATGTCCATGCCAATGGCCTCGCCATCTTGAGGCAGCGCAATATCGTGGGTATGGTAGTTGAAGTACTCTTCAACTACGACTTCCCTAGAAGCGGGAAGGGTGCCCGTCTTAGCACGTTGCTTGCCCATGGCAAGACCTGTGGTGGAATAGCCAGCTTGGGCGAAGGTGTGGGAAAAAGGGAAGCAAATCAAGGCAATCAGGCCTGTCAGAATAATGGAAGAAAGTCTCATGATAAATAATGGTTAATGATTAATTGTCAATGGTAAATGGTCAATTGTTAATGGAGGAAAGTTTTAACTCAAGCCTTGTCCTTGACATACCAAAGGATCAAGTGCATGTGGCCTCTTTTTGAATTTGCACTTGAGTTTGCGTTTGAATTTTCAATGGCTGTCGAGGATTTCTGGATCGTGCTTAGGCTCTTCGCGTAAACCTCGACTGTATATCTCTGACACCACAAATAACCCTTCCTTCCCGCTCATCCTTCAGAAAAACCCTGTCAAAGCGTTTGTAAAAGGATTGTAAATCGCAAAAGCTATTTTACAAGCAGCAGTCTGAAGGATTTTTCCGTAATTTGGGACAATGGGAGAGGGAGCACATCCATACTTCGAGCGCCTCAAAGAGGCTGTCTGGCAGACCTACCAAGCGGCACATCCCGCTTGTGGCCCCATTCAAGAATGGCGCGGCCAGGAAATCGTCGATTTTCAGGAGGAGCTTTCGGAGAAAGTGAATGGAAGGATCAGCGAAAAGTGGTTTTACACCCACATCAAGTCCGCCAATACGGGTAAGCTACCGCGCATAGACATGCTGGACCTGCTCAGCCAGTACGCAGGTCACGCCAACTGGAAAGCATTCCAGCATGCCGAGCGAATGAATGAGCAAGCGGCAGTGCCGTCGATAGCAGAAGAGGAAGCGATTTTGGTACAAAAAAGACCTCAAAAAATCGCAGCCAAATGGTGGGGAATTGGCGCAATAGCCTTAGGAGGTATGCTCATCGTTGCCTTGCTAGGGCTCACCAGCCAAGCGACCTACACCTTTTGCTTCGTAGATGCAGATACAGGCAAGGCCATAGAAGCAGGCGAACAAATTGCTGTTAGCCGATTGATAGAAGGGGAGACGCCTGTGGTGAAATATGGTAACAAACAGGCATGTATTCAAATAGAGGCAGAATCTGGGAAGATGTTGGAATTGGTGGTGCAGGCGCCTTATTATCAGTCGGATACGATCCGAAGAAACTACCGAGAAGGGAGCCATGAAGAGACCATTCGCTTGAAGGTAGACGACTACGCCCTGATGATCCACCTATTCTCCACTTCCAATCTCAAGGATTGGAAGAAGCGCAGGCGTCAGCTCGACGAGATCATCTCAGACGAAGCCCGCATCTTCCAGGTCTATGAGGGTATGGGCGTAGAGATGTATAACAAAGAAGAATTTATCAATAAACTGACTTCTCCGCTCAAAAGCCTGAAACAGATAGAAGTGATACAGACCCAATACGATGAGGACCAGCGGATCAAGGCGTTGCGGTTTATACAGAGGGGGGAGTAAAGCTCAAAAAGACCCAACAGATTTTCTTCAATCTGTTGGGTCTTCAGGCGACGCGCCATACAGATAACCAAAGCGATGAAAACAAATATTCTATTTATCATCCTACTAATGGCCATGGAGTTCACTTCTGGCCAAAGCGCCACCCCAGATATGAAACTGGAGGCAGACCATCTCGCCTATGACTTTCAGCGCACCGCGCTGAGCGAAGGGCAATTGCAGCTCTTTGAGCGGCAAGCCCAGCAAAAAGTCCAGGACTTATTCGACTACCTCTCTCTCCTCACTGATGATTCCCTGGACCAGGAGTTACGTGAATATGCCCATGAGCAGGTGCTGGAACTATTTCACGACCATACGGCGAAGGTGCCGGGGTTAGCTATTGCTACATTTTCCGCTGAAAATCTCCCCAATTACCTCAATTTACTCCAACAGAATAGTCGAAAAGAGCATATAAAGATCACCTGGGAGGTCATTTCTTTACGCCAAAATCAATCATTTACCCCTGAAAATCTGATCTATACAGGCCAGATTCAGGCAAATGTCCGCGTAGAGATTCGGGATAAAAACCACCAACCCCAAATGGAAGAGATTGAAGTGTTGATCGATATTAACTTGTCCTTCAAGACAAAATCTTTTGGAAAGGATCAGTTGCGTGTTTGGGAAGTTTTTTTGGGAGAGATTCATTAAGAAAGAATTAAGCCACGGATTACACGGATTTTTTGACCTCCTTCATATCTGTCAGAAATAGTTGACAGCTTTGCTGTAGGATGTTGACACTTCTCAAGTCTCAACTACTTATGAAGGATGGCCATTTTTTCTTTAATCTGTGTTAATCTGTGTAATCGGTGGTGAATCTTATGCGCAAATGAATCCCTTTTTTTGTGTAAAATCACACGCTAAACACTCCTATGAAAAAGACCTTATCATAATGAAGCACCTACTTTCCTTGATTCTCCTCTTTTCCCTCCTTCCAGCAACTTTTGCCCAAGACATGGCTTCGCTCCGCGCCAAGGCCGACAGTCTCTACGACGCCCAGGTCTACCACAAAGCTACAAAAGCCTATGATGCCTTCATCGCCCATGACAGCAGCCAGGCAGAGACCTTCCATCGCCGAGGGACCTGCTTTCTGAAAGATGGCCTGTACGTTGTTGCAGAAAAGGATTTTCGCCGAGCCATCCACCTAGATTCATCCTATGCGAGTCCTCACTATAACCTTGCAGAAATTTTGCTAAGGAGGGAAGACCTCCAAGGCGGATTAGCGCATTTTCGGCGCTTTTCTCAGTTGGAACCTACTGACCCTGATGGCTATATGCGAATGGGCATCCTCTATGCCCAATTGAATCAGCCAGATTCCCTGTTTAGGTGTATCGAGCAGTCCTATGCCCTTGACAGCTCCGATTGGCGGGTATTGCAAAACGCGGCGGGCGGTTATTATGCGTTTGATGAATATGAAAAAGCAGCTCAGATGGCAGCTCGTGGCCTGGCCCTTTACCCTGAAAAAACGGAATTTTATTCCCTGGCAGGAGATATTTATAAGGCGCTCGGTCAGTATGACAAAGCCGTCGCTTGTTTTGACCAAGCCATTGAGCAATTTCCTAACGATTCTCGTTGGCATAATGAAAAATCTTCTTTTCAGCTATTGGCCAATACCCGCCAAGAGGTCTTGGTAGACGGTAGCCTAAGCAGCAAGCGCTTCCTCGATATTTACTCCGAAAACACCCCTCAATTAGATAAATGGTCCCAAGACGAGGCACATCCTTACTATTTTGAAACGCTTAAAAAGCACTTTGACAATGCACCTGAGACGTTAGGGCTTGACGAGTTTTTTATGCTGTATTATGGCAGTAAATTGCATGATTTTAAGGGGGGAGAAAAGGCGGGTGAACAATTCAAGGATGAATTGGCGGGAGACGACTATGCCAAGGACCTGGAGACGATCCGCGATTTTGCAGCCAGTAATCCATTTGACCCAGAATTATACTACTACGAGGCGGTGTGTCATTATGAACTAAAGGACTATGAAGGTTTTGGGAAAGCCTTGGGCAAGTATTATGGGTTCATGTTGGGCATGATGTATACGGGGGACGGGGAGCTATTTGAATCTGCCTATATCGTGGCCAATGTCAGGGATGAATACTTGATCATGGACCTGTTGGGCTTACATGTCACAGAGCAAAGCCTGTCCTCTCATAATGGCCATCATTACGATATTCTGAAGGGAAGCTCAGCTGAGGAGGAAATGCCCAGGGAGGTTCATTTTAATATAGACAAGCATTTTGAGTCGTTGGGGGATTTGTTTGGAGGAGATTTGGGTAAAGGAAAAAAGAAGAAAAAGAAGCGGAAGAAAAAATGAGGAAAAAAGTAACACCATAAAGGCTATTAACAATCCCAAAATAGCAAAAGAAAGACCCTGTTCTCATTGAAATTAGATGTTCCTAAAAACCTTTCTAATTTGCATCGTATGTGTTTTTATCGCCATAAGCTGTGAAAAAAAACCAACCATACGCGTAGCCTTAGCGGCCAGCCTCCTGCCGCCGATGGAAGAAATCGCCCAGCGATTTGAAGCAGAGACAGGCCACCAAGTAGACCTAATCCCCGCCGCCTCTGGCGTGCTGAGCACACAAATTCTATCGGGTGCGCCCTACGACATATTCCTTTCCGCCAACAAAATTTATCCCGATGCGCTCAGGCAAGCGCAGAAAGGCATCGAAGCCCCAAAGTTGCTCATTAGGGGAAAACTAGCCTTCTGGAGCGCAGATCCAATAGAACCTGAAACAATTCCTTCATTTTTGCAGACGCATAAGGGCCGCATCGCCATCGCCGATACCAGCCTAGCGCCGTATGGAGTGGCATCGGTGCATTACCTCCGCACCCAAGGCTTACTCGATACCTTACGAGGCCAGCTCGTATTTGGAGAGAACATCAGCCAAACCAATCTGATGATTGCCTCTGACGCAGTGACAGTAGGCTTTAGCGCCAGTTCCGCGCTATTTCACCCCTCCCTCAAGGACCATGGGCATTGGCAAGTGATTGAAGGTCAGGTTGTCCCACAGTGGGCTTTATTGCTCACTGCTACGTCCTCCTCAAAGTCGTTCTGGACTTACCTTTTTTCGCCTCAAGCGAAAAAAGTATTTGAGAAATTTGGGTACGTTGAAGAAAATGATAGAATGAGTGGATGATAGAATGATAGAATATCGTTTCATGGTAGATAAACTTGCTTCAAAAACCTGGTACAGTTACCTTCATTCATTCAAAATTCCTCATTCAAAATTCAAAATTCTCCATTTTTAATTCTTCATTCTTAATTGAATTTTTCCCCCTTTTTTCTCAGCGCAGAACTAGGCCTGATCACCACGATAGTCTTGTTTGTGATGGTAATCCCCATGGTGTATGGCATTCACTTTTTTAGCGGAAAATGGGCACCCATCTGGAAAGCCTTGGCAAGCCTGCCGCTGATCCTGCCGCCAACTGTCTTGGGCTATTACTTGCTGATCGCTTTGCGACCAGATGGATGGGTGGCGCAGCTTACGGGCTTGGAACTAGCGTTTAGCTTTGAGGGGCTGGTGGTGGGATCTGCGCTGTACAGCCTGCCATTTATGCTGACACCCATTTTGACGGCTATTGAAAACTTGCCCGACTCCTATGAGGAAGCAGCCTTTACCCTCGGCAAAAACCGTTGGCAGACCTATACACGGGTGCTACTCCCTTGCGTCAAGCCCTCCCTGCTAGCTGCATCTGTCCTCACCTTCGCCCATACCATCGGCGAATTTGGCGTTATCCTGATGATTGGCGGCAATATCCCTGATGAGACGCGTGTCGCTTCAATTGCGATTTATCATGAAGTGGAAGCACTTCATTATGCTACCGCTGATCGGTATGCCCTGATTTTGTTGGGGTTTTCATTGGTGGTACTTTTGGGGGTATATGGGAAGAGGCTCAATTAAGCGTTCAAAGTTCAATCCGTTCAAATCGTTCAAGTATATACCCAAGTCCGCTCCAGAAAGTCAAATTTGACTTTTCCTTCATTGCGACGGACTAAAGTCACGTCGCAATAGTTCTTTACCTGTCATTTTTTACTATTGCGACTGGGTTTCAACCCGTCGCAATTGAGCAAATTCCTTAAAAGAAATTTTCGGATTGGCCTCACCCTTTGATTACTTTGAACCTTCTTTTTTGAACGCTTGAACCCTGTTGAACCTTAGAACCATTTTTCTCCATGCTTTCCCTCTCCATCAACCATCCCCTCCAATTTGCTGGCAGCAAAGGCGCACTTACGGTGAAAATGACAATTCGCCCAGGTGAAACCCTGGCGATCATGGGGCCATCAGGAGCAGGTAAGACTAGCTTGCTTCGCGCTGTTGCAGGCTTGCTGAAGCCGAGGGAAGGCCAAGTCACTTGGCAGGATGAAACATGGCTGGACACGTCCCAAAAGCGGTTTTTGCCCCCTTATAAACGTTCGGTCGGCTTTGCCTTTCAAGACTACGCGCTCTTTCCTCACCTGACCATCCGTGAAAATCTTCGCTTTGCACTTGCGCCAATTCGAGAGGACGCAAAAGTGGATGAACTCATCACACTGGTACAACTAACTGACTTTGCCGACCAAAAACCAGCGCATCTGTCGGGCGGTCAGCAGCAGCGCGCTGCCCTGGCAAGAGCCCTCATTCGAAAGCCTAATGTGCTCCTGTTGGACGAGCCTTTCTCAGCGTTGGACGGTGTTTTGAGGCACAAGATGCAAACCGTTTTGCGTGATTACCTTAAACGCTTTCAGCCTGCCATGCTCTTGGTGAGTCACGATCCCAAAGAAGTGGCACGTCTAGCGGATGGATTGATGATCATGGAAAATGGGAAAATGAGGCAAATGGGAACGCCTGGGGAACTATTAGCCCAAGACCCTATAGAAAAACTTTCAGGGAAAATCATTGAGCTAGGAGAAAATAGCATGGTGGTTCTGACCGATTTGGGGGTGGTTCGTTTGCCGTTTCGCCCCAGTAGGGGAGAGGTGGGGGATGAAATGGAAGTGCCATTTGACCTAGAAAAGGGCCTTTGAAACTGTTGGAAAAGAAAAGCCACAGATTACACGGATTTTCACGGATTAATCAAGGCGTTTTTTGTTATTTGAAACTCAGTTTCATTGGATAATTTTGCGCATATGATTCCCCTACAATTCAGCCTACCTACTACCCACATAATTAAAGCAGTTGTAATTATCTACTTTTGTTTGCTAGCTGCTTGTACGCCCACTAAGCAAGACACCAGCGGTAATGAAGCGCCTAGTCAACCTGTTTTCTCCCCAGAAGCAGCCGAAGGCACCTTCCTGGCAGATGACAGCTTGGCACTCTATTTCCAGCAATTTGGAGAAGGGGAGACGACCGTGGTGGTGCCGTCGGGCATGTACCTCGCTGAGGAGCTGAAACCGCTGGCGGGGGACTATCACGTGATCTGTTATCACCAGCGAGGCCGAGGCCGCTCCGGCCTACCCAAAGGACCTGAAGCCGCAGGATTTGAGTGGGAGCTGAAGGATTTGGAGGCGTTGAGGAAAGCCTTTGAACTGGAGAAAATGGCTCTTTTGGGGCATTCTTATGCGGCAGGAGTAGTCGCCCTTTATGCGCAGCGCCATCCAGAACGCGTGAGCCGTATGGTGCTAGTAGGGGCCATTTCTCCCCGGGAATCCCCCTATATGGCCATTCGTACGGCCACCCTTCAGCAGCGTGCCGACTCGCTGGACCGCATCCGATTTGAGCAGCTAAGGCTCAGCGGAGCGGAGCAGAAAGACCCGCTTGGCTTCTGTCGTGAAGTACGGCGCATCAGCCTCAAACCCATGATGTACGACATGGCCAACTATGACCGCTTCAAGAATGATATTTGTTCCTTCCCCAATGAAAATAGCGAAAACCTCAACCTGCAATTCAGCTACCTGTTTAGCTCCCTGGGCGGCTGGGACTGGCGAGAATTGATCGCAACGATTCAGCAGCCTATGCTCCTGATCCAAGGGACCTACGATCCCAATCCCATGGAAGGGGCCCGCGAATGGGCGCGCATGGCAGGCGACGCGAAGCTGCTCATTGCCCAGGAGGCGGGGCATTTTCCCTATGTCGAAATGCCGGACTTGTTTTTTGGAAGTGTAAAGACGTTTCTGAAAGGGCAATGGCCTGCGGAAGCGCAGAGCGTCAGATAAGAACGTTCTAAGTTCTATGTTCGGGGTTCTAGGTAAAAAACGACATAGATTATACCAACATAGATTGTACAACTTACTACCTAGAACCTAAAACATAAAACTTTCTTTTCTCCATGAGAATTCTCCATAATATCCTTTTTAGCACCCTCTTTCTCCTTTCCCTCCCTTCCCTCATCGCCCAGTCTGGCCCCTACCGTCAGCTTCAATTGACTTACCTGGACCAGGCCAAATTTGGGGAATTTCTCAGCTTGCAGAGTGACCTCTGGAATGGAGATTTCAGCCGCGCTACGCCGATGGCGAAGCAGATGATGCAACAGGTCAAGACCATGAAGCCGGTGGAGATCCCTACTGATGCGCCGATCCGCGCCCATTATGAAGCGGTGCAAAACGACTTCGTCTTCTGGGCCAACGGCCAAAAACAGAAGGTTCAGGACTTCCTCCAGCGGTTTTTGGAGAGCATTGAAACGGGCGGCCCTGACGCGCCCCTCATCATCGCTGTTTTGCCGATTTTCCGCCAATACCTGTGCAGTTATTACCATAGAGATTATTGGATGCTGGATGGGAACCATTTTTTCTCCGAAGACTTCTGGGACTTTTTATCCGAAAAAAATAAGAAAGCAGATCACCTCTGGCTAGACATGAGCTATTATGAGCCATTCCACCATTTTGACATGCCAGAGGAAGTCAAACAACAGATTTTTGGGGGATTGGACATCATGGGCATGTATAAGTATGGGGAACTGACACAGGAATCTGCTACCCAGGCCCTCACGGAGATTACCCTCCCCAAGTCTGCCGCATCTCCTGCAATCCAGGTACAATTGAACCATTTTGCCCAACTACTCAAAGATGTAAAAGCAGGCAAAGTCCTATTGATTGGGTATTATCAAAAGCAGGCCGCTCAACCGCCTGTCGTAGCAAAACCCACTTCAAAAGCCCTACCTGAATTTGCTGAGAAGCCGATTTTGAGCGTCTTTCACTTTGAGAAAGTCGTAGAAGTTCATGCCATCGCCCAGCAATTGAAGGCAGGCAATACGTCAACGGCTTTGCCGCTGCTGGCAGAGATGGTCCGCGACCTACGTGATTTCAAAGCGCCCAAAGACAATACCTATAAAACCTATTTGAAGCTATTTGATGGAGGAACAAAAAAGCTGGATGTGGCAAAGGCCAAGCGTAAGGAAGTCAGTGATTTTTTATTGGGGTATCTGGCAGAGGTGAAAGGGGAAAAAGGAGCCAGCGAGGCGGATACGGACAAATTTCTTTCACTGATGCTCTACTGGCGGGCAAGTGTGTATTTTCAACCCTATTGGTTTCTTCAACCCCGTGTGACATTTTCAATTGATTTCACTGCCTATATCGCTAGCAAAAACCCTTTCTGGCGGGACTTTCTGCGCGGCCTGCAGCGTGGGCAGGAACCGATGATTTCCTATTACCTTTCCCACCTCGAATCGAGTTACAACGTTATGAAAATGGCCTTGGCGAGCCAAATAGCGGGAAAGTTCACTTTCCTGGACGAAAAACATTCCCCCACCCGTCAATGGGAAATAGACTGCCTGATGACCATTTTTGAGAAGGCGAAGCAAAATAAATGGCTCTTGGTAGTGGAAGGGGTGGAGTTTTGAAAGAAAATGTCTGAACGTCTGCGTGTAGAGAAAATGTCTGAACGTCTGAGTGTCCGATTGTCTGATCGTTTTATATCTTGCAGCCCACTTTCAGACTATCAGACGTTCAGACTTTGTTCCCCTATGGCAAAATCAAAAAAAGCGAACTCAAAGAAAAAAACTGCTGCTAAGAAAAAGGTTACGCCCAAGAAGGTCCTTCCGATGGTAGCGGAGGATTCTTGGCTAGAACCTTATGCAGATGACTTGCAAGATCGTCATGACCGCTTTCAGCATGCGCTGAAAGAGATACAGAAAGCAGCTGGTAGCCTGCGACAATTTGCCCAGGCGCACACCTGGATGGGCATCCATTACGATTTTGAGCGCAAGGGCTGGTGGTACCGCGAATGGGCACCTGCCGCCAAGGCTCTGCACTTGATAGGGGATTTCAACAATTGGAACCGCTATACACATTCCCTGGAGAAAAATGCAGCAGGCGTCTGGGAGCTATTTATCCCGGAGTCTGACCTCGCCCATCGACTGGTCCACGGTCAGCGACTCATGGTACAAGTCACCACCGCCAAAGGCGTCACAGATCGCCTGCCTGCCTATATCCGCTACGTCGTTCAAGATCCCGAAACCCATGGTTTCTGGGGGCAATACTGGGCCTTGGATCAGCCGTATCAGTGGTCGGATGAGGGATTTGAGCTGGGCGAACTCGGTACGCCTTTCATCTACGAGTGCCATGTGGGCATGGCACAGGAGCGAGAAGGGCTGGGCTCTTACCGCGAATTTGCCGATAAAATATTGCCCCGAATAAAGGCACTAGGCTACAATACCATCCAGGTAATGGCCATCAAAGAGCATCCCTATTATGGCTCCTTTGGCTACCACGTCTCCAATTTCTTTGCCCCTTCCTCCAAATTTGGTACCCCGGAAGACCTCAAATACATGGTCAACAAAGCCCACCAGATGGGCATTGCCGTCATCATGGATGTCGTCCACTCTCACGCCGTGAAGAATCACGCTGAGGGCCTCAACGACTTTGACGGTTCTGGTGAGCAATATTTCCATCCAGGCGGTCGTGGCTACCACGAAGGCTGGGATTCCAAGCTATTCAATTATGGCAAATGGGAGGTCAAACAATTTCTCTTGTCCAATCTTGCCTACTGGCTCGAAGAATTCCATTTTGATGGCTTCCGCTTTGACGGGGTGACGTCTATGCTCTATTTCCATCACGGAAATGGGGTGGGGTTTGGGCATTTTGACGACTACTTTCGCAATGATGTGGAATGGGATGCTATCACGTATTTGCAACTCGCCTCCACCCTGATCCACGAGATCAAACCTCATGCGATCGCTATTGCAGAGGACATGAGCGGCATGCCGGGCATGTGTCGTAAGATTGCTGATGGCGGCATTGGCTTTGACTACCGACTCGCCATGGGCATCCCCGACTACTGGATCAAGCTCCTTAAACACAAAAAAGACGAAGACTGGAACGTGCACGACATGTGGCATGTGCTGAACAATCGCCACCACAAGGAGGCGAATATCGCTTACGCGGAGTCCCACGACCAGGCACTGGTCGGCGACAAAACCATCGCCTTCCGGCTGATGGATAAGTATATGTATGACCAGATGCAGGTGACAGATGAGCATCCTGTCATCGACCGAGGCATTGCCTTGCACAAGATGCTGCGCTTGATTTCAGCGAGCATGGGCGGCGAAGCCTACCTCAACTTCATGGGCAACGAATTTGGGCATCCCGAGTGGATCGACTTCCCCCGCGAAGGCAACAACTGGAGCTATAAATACGCAAGGCGCCAATGGTCCCTGGTAGATCGGGAAGATTTGAAGTACCAATTCCTGAATGCGTTTGACGGGGAAATGATCAAGCTGTTGCGGGAAAATAATGTGCTCTCGGCGGGTTTTGCGCGTCAGGTATATGTCGATGAAGAAAATCAGATTTTGATCTATGAGCGTGGTGGTCTGCTGTTTATCTTTAATTTTCACCCTACCAAAGCCCATCCCGACTACACCTTTGAACCTGGCTTGGAAGGCGAATACAAGATTGTCCTCAATAGCGATGCCGCAGCCTTTGGCGGTCATGACCGGGTCGACACTGAGATCGTCTATCCAGTGACGGAGGAGGGGAAGATGCGGATTTATGTGCCGAATCGCGTAGCGATGGGGTTGAAGAAGGTTCTAAGTTCTAGGTAGTAGGTTCTATGTTGGGGGAAGTGTAATTTTTTGCAAAAGTTGTTCATTTAATTTGCCTGATTTCGTCTCATTAAGGCAAAAAGTAAAATGACGCTAACTAATTTTGAAGAACTCAAGATGTGGCAAGTCGCAAGAGAAGTGACTAAAGAATTGTATCAAATTGTGAAAAATAGCCCATCATTTGCTCGAGACTTTGACCTAAGAAGGCAAATATTTAGAAGTGCGGGGTCCGTGATGGACAATATCGCGGAGGGATTTGAGCGAAATGGAAATCGAGAGTTTATCCAATTCCTCTCTATTGCGAAAGGTTCCGCTGGTGAGTTGCGTTCTCAACTATTCCGAATGTACGATGCTGGATATGTAGATGAAAAAACATTTCAAGCCCTTAATGAAAAAACCAAATCGGTTATTTCAATGATTGTCAAAATGATACAATATCTTAAGAAATCGTCATATAAAGGAGTGAAATTTCCCAATAAAGATCAGAAGCCGTAACCACCTAGAACCTAGAACCTAGAACCTAGAACCTAGAACCTAGAACCTAGAACCTAGAACCTAGAACCTAGAACCTAGAACCTAGAACCTAGAACGTTCTTCAATTACAACAATCACACTTCATCTCATACGAATCCGTGATGAGTTGATCCAGCCGGATCATCGAAGCGAGGACGAGCTGGCTGTAGTTTTGAGAGGAATTGCCAAAATTGCGGTATTCGGTCTGCCAGATCTTTTGGATGAGGGCCATATTGCCCTTTTGGGGGCGGATTTTGTTGACGACGCCACGGACATTGCGATAGCCCGCGTGATAGACGTGGAGGACGAGTAGGCGAAACCAGATCGCCTCTTCGTCATAGCGCAAGCCCCAGTTGCGGAGGATCATTTTGGTACGAGGGATACAGACATTCTTGAGCAAACGCGCTGCACCGCCTGCCGATTTTTCCAAATCATTGCGTTCATCTACGATGCTATTCACCTTGAGCCCTTGCTCAATCGCGACACGCTTCATCAGTTGAAAGTGCCCATGAGCACCTGCGCCAGAAGTACGGACGATGCCTGGGCTTTCGATCAGCAGAATGGCTTGCGCATACCAAGGGTCAACGCCTTCATTGATAAATACTTCAACGGATTTGCTGATACTGGGCAGGACTTCTTTAAACGTATAATAATCGCTTTTGCCCGAAGTCACATAGACTTTTTCTTCCTCATCAAGCCCATGGACTTTGCGCACACTGTCCTTATAAGCTTCCAGCTCTTCCTCCTCCATCGAGTCGATAAGGGCTGTGATCGCACCTCCCAGAATCTGACGTGTAGCAGCGATATTGACGATGCTACTGTCCTTTTCCATGCACATCACAGTACACCAAAAATTGGGTTGGGCAAGGGTGTCCCACCGCTCCGTATAGAGACGGCAGTCCTGCACGATCTGATAAAGGATCGTATCACCAGGTAATGCAACAGTAGTGAGTGAAGGATGAGAGGGGGTTTTCCCTGGATGTTGTGCGGGAAGGACACAAGGCAACAATGTCAATAACATTGCTGCCCATAAGCGGGCAATTGTAGTCATGTTTGGCGGCGTATTGTAGAGCGAATATAGCTGGATAAGAGGAGAGGAAGAAATTATTGATTGATTAATTGATAGATTATTGATTGGGGAGTGTTTATCCTAGTAAGATGGCCTCAAAAGATATTAGAAATGTCATTTATGAAAATAATAAATGGCTAATAATCAAATGATTATCAGCCACTTACATCAAACTATTAACCTCAAACCTATTTTAGAATTTTTGATTGATTAATTGATACATTATTGATTGAGGGTGCTAGAATTAATCAATCAATAATCAATTAATCAATAATCTTGTTAATGGTGTGCGAAGAGTTCTTCTCTTTCCACCGAGTACCTGCGCACATAAAAATCGCCCAACAACACCTCATCGCCATACGCACAGACAAGCTCGTGCTGCTTATTGATGAGGTCATCCAATTCGAGCATCGCCGCCATAGCGACTTGAGAGTAATTTTGAGAGGCATTTTGGAATCCACCCGAAGTGGTCACCCAGAGTTTTTGGATGAGTTGCATGCCGCCTTCCTTGGGATTGATCACGCGCAAGGCAGATCCTACATTGCCGGCCCCTGCGTGGTAGCAATGCAGCACCATCAGACGGAACCATAGCTCATTTTCATGATAGCTGATGCGGTGGCGCTTGAGCAGCCTGCGCGTCTCTGGGATGCACATATCGCGAATCAACTTCGCCGCAGCGCGTGCTGACTTGCCAAAGTTGGCGCGGTCATCTCGCATAGAGCTGACGGTGAGTCCATAATGACGAGCCACGCTAGCCATCAACTGAAAGGGGCCGTAGGCGCCTACGTGAGACTGCTGCAGCTGTCCGGGACTCTCAATGCATAAGATCGCCTGTGCATACCATGGATTGATGCCTTCCATCGCAAAATAGTCGATGGAGCGGTCTATGGAAGACAGGACTTTGTCTATCTGATAAAAATGCTTGCGACCATGGGTCACATATATATCTTCTCCTTCTGGGATGTCAAATTTTTGATGAAGCGCGTAGCGAAAGCGACGCTTCTGTGTTTCTGTAAGGCGCAGCCATGTGCGGGTCTTGATCTTACCAAGGATCTTGCGCGATTGGGAGAGATTGACGATGGCTGAGTCTTTGGGCATGACCATGATCTGACGCCAAAACTTGAGCTGCGAAAGTTCGTCCCAATCTCTGCCATGCATGAAAGGATCTTCGATGAAACGGCGCATTTCTGTAGAAATGGGTTCAACCGGTATCTCTTCCACTGTCACCATGGGCGTAGGTGTGTGATAATTGCAGCTTCCCAAGCCAAATAACAGGCCTGAGAGGATAAAGGGAAAGATGGAATGGAGTAAAGCTTTCATTGGAATTTAAGAAAATTAGGATAATACGTTTTCTGGCAACTACATAGCTGCTGCTTACCAATTTAATGGTCCTACTACTCTTCCAGGTGAACAAGGAATATGAGGATAATTCCTCACGCTGAAGAAAATACAAACTCTATGCCAGTTGAATCTAAAACGATAAAACAGCTTAGAAAAAGGGAAAAACGGGTGTTTTTGCGGAAAGAAAATCCTAATTTGATGATTGGATAAGTAGAAGTGTATAGGTGGAATATTTTACGAATGTGTATACTAATGGGGAAGGGGAAAATTACTTTTTTGGGTAATAAAAATATGAAGTGTCATTTCGACCCCGATGAATAGCGAAGGCTTTGCGAAGGACTAAGGAGAAATCTACCTATCAATCCTGAGATGGGCCTTTTTCGAATTTTTTCCTAAATTACCTTTCTCCTCTCACATACAATCCCATCCTTATGAACCTCAAAACCTTCCTCACCATCACCGCCTTCATTTACATTCCCTTTGGACTGGGGATGGTCCTGATCCCGTATGAGCTATTTGGCTTTTATGGGTTTGAACTCAACGCTTCTTCTGCTATGCTGGGAAGAGTGGTAGGCGCAGCCATTATTGGTATGGGCCTGATGAATTACCTCAGCCGAAATGCAGGGCTAGAATCTTCCGCCCTGCGGGCCATCCTGATCGGAAATCTCGTGTATCACGCCTTGGATACGGTGATAGATTTCTTTCCTACCTATCAAGGCGTCGTCAATGCCTGGACATGGAGTTTTGTAGGCTTGCATATTGTACTCGCTTTAGGGTTTGCTTATTTTCTATTTGTTAAAAAATAAGGGGAAATTACTTTTTGCTAAATAAAGTAGATTCTATGCTAATTTTATTGCATTTATTGACCTAATTTGCTAAATTTGGCTAATAAAACAAGTAATCAATACCCTTATGAAAACCCTTACCCCCTACCTCGCTTTTGGCGGGACATGTGAAGAAGCGCTCAATTTCTACAAAGACTGCTTTGGCTGTGATTCACTGGAAGTCCGGACCTTTAGAGATTCTCCTTCACAAGTACCAGACAATTATAAGGACAAAGTCATGCATGCAGAATTTCGGTCAGGCGACCTTTTCTTTATGGCTTCTGATACGCCTCCTAGCAATCAAGTAAAGCCAGGGAATACCATCACACTGAGCATCAACCTCGACGACGAAAATGAGCAGACGGGGATTTGGGATAAACTGTCACAAGGCGCTCAAGTATTGATGCCCTTAAATAACACCTTCTGGGGTGCACGATTTGGCATGCTGATCGATCAGTATGGAATCAATTGGATGCTCAACTGCCAACCAGAAAAAGCCCATGGCTAAGGCCATCCAACTCCTCAAAAAAATGAAGCGTAAATGTGTCGAGATAAAAATGAAAGTGCAGATTTATCTTTTGTCTTCCACGCACTTGCGCTTTATCCTCCAAATATTGATGTTTTAAACCTTCCCCTTTGTCTTTCGACTTTCCCTTATGAACCCCCTTTTCGCCAAACGGTCCCCCTCGCCTTCGACAAGCTCAGGCTACGGTGGACCTGGCGATTTGGCCATTAAAAAATCACGATTTCTCATAAAGCCCCTCTCTTCGCGTGGGGCCCAGCGTCGGCCAAGAGAGGGGCAGCGAAGGCCTTCGGCCTGAGCGGAGTGAGTTTTTTCTGGCCATCAACCCACCCTTTCGTTTTATCGCCCTCCCTTAAGAAAGGAGGGCTAACGAGCCTAAGAGAAATCACGATTTCTCATAAAGCCCCTCTCTTCGCGTGGGGCCCAGCGTCGGCCAAGAGAGGGGCAGCGAAGGCCGAAGGCTGAGCGGGGTGAGTTTTTTCTGGCCATCAACCCACCCTTTCGTTTTATCGCCCTCCCTTAAGAAAGGAGGGCTAACGAGCCTAAGAGAAATCACGATTTCTCATAAAGCCCCTCTCTTCGCGTCGGCCCCAGCGCAGGCCAAGAGAGGGGCAGTGAAGGCCGAAGGCTGAGCGGGGTGAGTTCACTTCCTCACATACTTAAACACCCCATTCTCTTGCTTTACATAAGAAAACATGTCATACGTGAATACTTCGCCCGGTTTCATCTTCGAAAGATTAGAGATGTCGTGCGTCTCTGTATGTAAAGTCCCACCCGTCATACTGGCGAGGGTAAGGTAATTGGGGTGAATCCAATGGCTTCTAACCCATTTGCCGCTGGTACCAAGGCCTGTGGTGCGGGTCTTTTTGTTGTGGAAAAGCAGGATGTGAACAGGCTGCTTGAGGTAGCGGATCAGCTTGAGGTCTCTAATAGAACTATTGCGATCGGGGATCAGCAATACCTCTTTATAGCCTTTCAGGCTATGTGTTGCGCGAAGCAAGGCTTCTATGTCATTTTCGGCAGCGTCTCCACCCAGCCCTTCGCTTTTGACACGAGCCATTGTGGTGATGACGCTGTCGATATTGGTGGGTTTACAATAATAAATGCCCCCAGTACGCCCTATCCTTTTGGCAAAATGCGGTTTGCCGCCCCCATCATTAAAAATGACCAAATCCTTAAGTGGACTTTGGTGAATGCGTTCGCGATGCCACCGCATCAAAGAGGCCCCATTGCGATACATACTCGCCGTCCAATCCATGACTACCAAAACATCCTTCCACTCAGGGTGCCTCAGGAGAATCTTCACTATCGAAGAGTCCGGTATTTTGGTCTTTTTGCCATAAATCACCTCAATCAACATCGTAATGTCAGGATGGTCCTTCTCCATCTCTGTCAGCCCCTCACCAGGGGTATCCTGAAAGGGAATGGGGGACCAGTGGATGACAAATCCATGAAAGAATGTTTTCGCGGCAGGCTCGTCGTGTGGATCAGTTTGCAGGATAAAATGCCATTGAATACTTCTCTGGTCAAAGATCATTGAATCCAATGCATACAGGTTTTTGAGTCGATTTTCCAATAACCAGTCATAATCGGTCCGCCAATCCTCAAACTCCCAGGGATAGCGAGTGAAGACTAACTCTATTCTAAAAATTTGATTGGCCTTAATCCCAGCCATCTTCTCCACATCGAGAATTTCGGGCTTAGCATAGGGGACATTGAGTACGATATGTTGACTGTCTGTTGGAAAAGTGTATACGGGTACTTCTTGATACTTCACAGCTTTGGGGAGCTCAAATTTTGCCCAAACCATCGATGGCAAGAGGCAAATCAATAATCCGCAAAGGGTAGCATATGACGAGAGTGACTTCATGCTAAAGGGTTGGTTATGAGTGAAATATGGCTGTGGGTAGAACGGTTTTAGAAGTTCGTTATTTTGGTGATAGGATCAAAACACCTTCGTGAAACTATTGTGATACTTAATATTTACCTTTGCGATTATGAAAAAGGTACTGATTATTGAAGATGATCAAAGCATCTCAGAGCTATTGGAAATTCATTTGAAAGACCTTGGCTATCAGGTAGATATGGTAGCAAATGGGAACGACGGATTGGAAAAGGGATTAAGCCTTGACCACCAGTTGATTATTCTAGACTTAATGTTACCAGGAATGGATGGACTGGAAATTTGTCGTCGCCTCCGTGCCAAGGAAGTGCATACGCCCATCCTGATGCTGACAGCGAAGTCAGAAGAAATAGACAAAGTCTTGGGGTTAGAATCTGGTGCTGATGATTACCTCACCAAGCCGTTTAGCGTCAGAGAATTTATCGCACGGGTCAAGGCAATTTTCCGACGGATACAACTGATGGAGGAAGCCTATACCGCTACCCAGTCGCCTAAATTAGATTTTGGAACGCTAAAAATAGATATCGAAAAACGCAAAGTGCTGGTAGATAATGTACGGGTAGAATTGACCCCCAAAGAATTTGACCTTTTGGTGCTGCTGGCCTCCAACCCTGGCCGTAGCTACTCCCGGTCTCAATTGCTGAGCCTCGTATGGGGCTATGAGTTCTCAGGTTACGAACACACGGTCAATTCCCATATCAACCGCTTACGCATGAAAATTGAACCTGATGTTTCCCAACCTACCTATATCCTCACGACCTGGGGAGTAGGGTATCGGTTTAGGGAGGAATGATTGCAGAATAATGATTGACGAACAAGGATTGTTGAAGGGAGGAGGCGTTTTTATTTCACATATCATTAATCCCTTCGACGTTGCTCAGGACATACCTTGTTCGATATTCTGCAATCATAGTCTTTTCTCCCATTCCCTCATCCTATCATTCAATCATTCTCTCTAATGAAATCTCTATTCTGGCGAATATCTGCTACCTTCATGGTGCTCCTGCTGGTGCTGGGAGTGGCCTATATTTGGATTACCAAAGACTCAGCAGATCGCTATTTCCAAGAGGCGACGCAGCGCCTCAATTCCTCCATCGCACAACACATGGTGGACCATATCCAGCCCATTCGCAACGGCGAAGTGGATACCACAGGGCTGAGTGACCTCATGCACTCTATGATGATCATCAACCCCGATGTAGAGGTCTACCTCCTAGATACAGAGGGGAAAATCCTTTCACACGTAGCTCCCTATAAGAAAGTAAAGCTCACCGAGGTTCGACTAGGGCCTATCAACCAATTCTTGGAGACAAAAGAACTGAAAGCTTGCATCTTGGGTGATGATCCGCGGAAACCTGGCCGTACGAAGGTTTTTTCAGCTGCTGAAATCCGGGAAAACAACCAACTGGTAGGATACGCCTATGTGATCTTGGTGAGTGAAGATTATGATTCCGCGATGAGTTTTGTTTGGGGAAATTATATCCTCCGAGTCGGAATTATTTCCTTCTTGGTCACCCTATTGGCAGCATTGGTGATCGGGCTGGCGTTAATTTATTTTATTACCAAAAACCTCAACCGCATTGTAGCAACCGTAAAGCGCTTCAAGGAAGGCGATATGCACGCACGGATGCCTGCTGATTCAGGGGCCGAATTGCAAGAATTGGCTACCACTTTTAATGAGATGGCCGACACCCTGGTCAAGAATATTGACGAGCTGAAAGCGGTAGAGAATCTACGCCGGGAGCTGATTGCCAATGTCTCCCATGACTTAAGGACGCCCCTGGCGATCATGCGCGGATACGTCGAGACGCTTATCATGAAGGATGATTCACTAGGCTCTGAAGAGCGCCAACGCTACCTCAACACCGTGATGGCCAGCAATCACAAGCTCGAAAAAATGGTGGGAGACTTATTTGAGTTATCGAAATTAGAAGCAAAGCAGGTAACTCCTGTGATAGAGCCCTTTTTCATCGTAGAACTGGTTCAGGACATCACCCAAAAATATAAAATGCTGGCCGGCGAGAAAGGCATTGAAATCTCTCTCTCTCAGAGCGCTGAACTTCCCATGGTCCTGGCGGACATTGCCCTGGTAGAACGTGTTTTACAAAATCTATTGGACAATGCGATCAAATTTACACCATCTGGCGGAAAAGTGACCATCTCGCTAGCAGCAGGCGAAAGAGGCGTCGAAATCAAGGTTTCGGATACCGGAAAAGGCATTGCCGCAGAGGATTTACCCTACGTCTTTGACCGTTATCATCAAGCGAATAAGGCTGGTCGAGAGGCAAAAGTGGGCGCAGGACTCGGCCTTGCCATTGTCAAGAAAATCCTGGAGATCCACAATTCTACCATCGAGATTTCAAGCAAACTACAGCAAGGAACTTCCTTCCGCTTTCACCTGCCAGCTTATGAAGCATAAAAAAACACCCTTCAGGGGAAAAGGGTGCTTAGGAATTAATCAATAATCTATCAATTAATAATTCTCAAGGTAGTGAGTGAAGTGTGCATTATGATGCGCCGCCGCATTTTTCTATTGATCCGTGAATCCTCCCTGTGATATAGCCACAAGTGACGAGGAAAGGCTTATCGGTAACTTGAATACTCAACGTATCTGCTCGGGCATTATACTCAAAATCAGCTTTGATTCCGTGACCAGAGATAGTGCCACTATTTCCATTAGGGACGGCGATTCCGCCTCTCTCAAGTTCAGCTTTCAGACATTCGAATACTTTGGTGTTGACACCGTGGAAGGTAACTTTGGAGCAAGAAGACATAGTAGGAACAATTAAGGGTGAATAAAATGAGGTTTTGGCTTAATGGCTTTCATTTACTTCACTATGTCGGATGCTTCAAGTTAGAGGTAAATTATTCTTTTATGAAAACTCTGCGCAGTATAATAGGAATGCTCTTGCTATATGGCCTGTTAGGGGGCTCTTCTGGAGATATAGGGCAAAACTTTCATGCTAAAAAAGCAGCTGAGATAGTTGTCGAAGACTCTACTTTTTTTGCTTATTCTTTGGAAGAGGCTATGGAAAGTCCTGACAAGGTTGTAGGGCTGATGCTAGAAGGGTATGATTATTTTCCTGAGGAAATATTCAAGCTTCATAGGCTTGGAACACTCTTTTTAGGAAATTGTACTTTCCCTGAATTTCCTCCTTCCATTTCACAACTCAAGCAATTATGGCGGATTTATTTTTCTGAACCACCTTTTATTCCCAAAGGAATTTCACAAATTCAAAACTTGACAACTATAGAGCTGGCAGGCTTTGCGTCGGGTGACCCTCCCATTCATACCTTTCAGATTTCAGATGAAGTATCGAGGTGTCCGAACCTTAAAAATATACGGGTTAAAATCTGTGATCCCGTGGGACTAGAAAAATTTGAGAATATTGAAAACGCCTTTTTTTATATGGTTGATAGTACAATGGCATTTTCCGGAATTTGCAATTGGAAAAAATTAAAGCGGCTTAGTTTGGCAGACATAGGTACTCAAAAACTTCCTTCATGTATCTACGATTTGCCAGAATTGGATGAGTTGAAGATTGTATTTACCACCCTAAAAGAAATCTCAGTTCCTCCAAATGTTAAATGGAAAAAGGTAACTCTGATAGCCAATCAATTTTCTGAAACCGAAATAGAACGCCTTAAAAACAATCCCCCCGCAGATACGGTGATTTTTGAGCAGGAACTCTATAAATGGTCATTCCCTTGACCTTTTTTCATCGCCCCATCAACCCCGGAAAGAAAATCATCAACCCCAGCACCACCAACTGAATCACCACAAAGGGGATAATCCCGCGATAGATCTGCTGAGTAGAGACATTCGGAGGCGCGACGCCTTTGAGGTAGAAGAGCGAGAAGCCAAAAGGAGGGGAAAGGAAGGAGGTCTGTAGATTGAGTGCAAATAGCACCCCGACCCATACGAGGTCCATTTCAAGCGCGATAAAGATAGGCGTGACGACGGGGACGATGATGAAGATGATTTCGATAAAATCTATGAAAAAGCCTGCGATAAAAACGAGCGTCATCACGAGCAAAAGAAAGGCATAAGGCGAAAGATTGGCCGATTGGATGAGGTGTACCAAATAGCTGTCACCCTCCAACTCTCTGAATACCAGCGAGAATGCAGTTGCACCCACCAAAATCATAAACACCATAGCTGTCAGATGAGTAGTTTCTTTCCCCACTTCCTTGACGATTTTCCAATCAAATTTCCCTTCAATAGCTGTCAGGATAATGGCCCCCAAAGCGCCGATGGCTGCTGCTTCAGTAGGGGTAGCTTTTCCCGAAAATATAGAGCCAAGCACCGCCACGATCAGGCTCATCGGCAATAGAAAAGCTTTGACAATCCGGCCCACCATGCCTTCTTCCCTAAAAGCCTTCAAGGCTTCAGGCGGCATCGCTGGCGCAGCCTGTGGACGAAATATCGCCATTCCGACGATGTACATCAGCATAAGCCCTACCAAGATGGCACTGGGGATGATGGCTGCTTTGAACAATTCACCTACCGTCGCCAGGCTATTCCCAGCGGTCGAACTGAGCTGACTGCTCAGCAAAATAAGGACGATGGAGGGGGGAATAATCTGCCCAAGGGTTCCAGAAGCGGCAATGGTTCCTGTGGCGAGTTCAGGACTATACCCACGCTTGAGCATGGTAGGCAGACTGATTAACCCCATGGTGACCACGGTCGCTCCTACGATGCCCGTGGATGCAGCTAAGAGTGCTCCCACAATCACCACTGAGATCGCAAGCCCCCCACGAAATTTTCCGAATAGCAAGGCCATTGTCTCTAGCAGCCGTTCGGCAAGGCCGGACTTCTCCAACATGATGCCCATATACACAAATAGCGGCACGGCCATCAATATCTTATTGTCCATGATCCCAAACACACGGAAAGGCAAGGCACTGAACGCTTCTGGCCCCAGAAAGGCATATCCACAGACGATCGCCGTTCCGCCCAAGGTAAATGCAACGGGAAATCCTGCCAAAATGAGGATAAAGATCAGACCAAATAATATGAGGGGGAGGGATTCCAAAAGAAGGTTTTATGTTTTAGGTTCAGGGTTCAGGGTTCAGGGTAGCTTAAAAAGATTTTCATTCAACATTCAATCATTCAAAATTTCTTCATTCACCATTCAAAATTGTTTGCAAAGACTTGATGGCCAAAGAGATGGCCTGTATGAGTATAAAGATAAATCCTAAGACAAGCACAAATTTGATCACATAAAACATGGGCAATCCTCCTGGCTCGGGTGACCGTTCGCCGATCATGAAGGATCGCCAAGCGATAGGCCAAGTCGTCTGAATCATGACCAGACAGAATGGCAATAAGAATACCACGGCTCCTATCAGATTGACGATTGCCTGTGTTTTCTCTGAAAATTTTTGAAAAAAGACATCCACCCGCACATGGCGCTCATGGAGGAGGGCATATCCTGCACCCAAAAGAAATAGGGTCGCAAAAAGTTGAACAGACAATTCCTCCATCCAAATCTGGTTCTTTTCCAAGCCATGGCGCATGCCGACATTGACGCAGACGACCAGGACCATCAGCGATGCCAGCCAGGAGATGGATTCTCCGACCCAGTTATTCAAACGATCTGCGAATTTGGTGAATGTGGTAAGCATAAGCATGAAGAACGTTCTATGTTCTAAGTTTTAGGTGCTAGGTTGTGTCTGCGTAGAACATAGAACCTAAAACCTAGAACTTCTTTTTACCCCTCTTCTCTAATTTTATCTAGCAAATGATTCAATGTCTGTGCCTCGCTTTCATCCAAGGTTTGGAGCAACGTTTTGAGCTGATGATTTTGCTTATCGACAGTTGCCAATAGTTTTAAGCCCTGGTCTGAGATCTGGACGTCTACTAGGCGTTTATCCGTCGGGCAAGTTTTACGGATGACAAGCTCTTTCTTCAACAGGCGATCTACGATGCGTGAGCAGTCGGACATCTTGTCGAGCATGCGCTCTCGGATAGAAGCTGTCGAGATTGGCTTGGGATGCTGTCCGCGCAGGATGCGCAGGACGTTGTACTGCTGGACCGTGATGCCGTGGTCCTTCAATGATGCCTTGATCCGTGAAAGCACCCAGTTATGGGTAAAGATCAAATTAACTGTCGCCTTGTGCCATTCATCCTGAAAACGAGCTTGTTGTATCGCCTCCTCTATCTTCATAGTAGTCCAATTTTCCGTAAAGGTAAGGCTTTTTTTATAGTTGTTTTTATTATTTGATGTGTTACTTTTTTTAGAAAAAAGTAACCAAAAAATCGAAACGGGCCAACCAAGACCAACGCTTCTATCCATCCGCCCACGCCCGTTTCATCCCAGCCGCACTTTTTTTAATTAGGAATTTGCCTTATTCAGAATAGATTTTCACCTTTTACCCAAAGACGTGTAATATGAAAATCAACCAACATTTCTTCTTCATCCTTCTACTCATTCTTTCAGTTTTCGTAAGCTGCCAGTCAAATGATAAGCAGGGAGGACTCAGTTTTGATCATGAAAGGCAATCGCCTCCTTTGACACTTGAAATTGATTACTTGAAGATGGGAAGCCATTATTTAGCACCAAAGGCTTTTTTCTTTCGAACGACATTTAAGAATCTTTCACCAGATACAGTCTGTTTTACAGTTATGTCATGTTCTTATGGAAGCCATTTTAAAGTAGCTCCTTCGGATACATTTAAGGTTGTGGCAGATGTTTGTTTCAGTAATATAGCCCTTAAAATCAAGTTAGGGCCTAACGAAACTTATGAAAATGCGCTCCCTATTTGCCTGAAAGAGGGGATGAAGGGATTAAATGATCAAAAGGTCAAAATTGCCTATCAATATACTGAAGGAGATTGCTATGGTGATCTTAGTTTTCCCGATTCTAATGCGGTCAAGATATGGTCTAATGAGGTTATATTTAATCCCAACAACGATTTCAATTGGGACACCCTCAAATCTCATTTCCCTCAAAAAAACATCACTACATTTGACTTCAAACCTGATCGCACGCCTATTAATCAAGTCGAGGGCTTGCCACACTTAGATTCTGCTTTTTCGAAACATCTGATGAGCCAAGTAGAATATTATCAAAACTGGAAACCCTATGTGGAACTATATTACTTTTCCCTGAATGAATTTGCTGATGCCGAAAATGAAGTAGGAATCTTTCTAGCAACGATTGACTTTGACGGCCTGAGATATAACTTCGATTTAATCCAGTTTGATGCAAATGGGGCTGTCATCACCTATAAAACACTAGCCACTTCCTGGACTGCAGCCGAGTGCTTTGGATATACCCGAGCTTTTATTGATTCGGGTACTCTTATGCTCACACAACAGAAGGTGCAAAAATGTTTTGACGAATCTGTGGATGGATTTGAAGTCCAGGATAGCAGTGTGACAAAGACGAAGTTGGCTCTTCCATAGCCTGGAGCGTTTACCACGGATTCTCACGAGTTTTTCCCTAATCCGTGCAAATCCGTGTAATCCGTGGCTTTTTTCTTCTACATCAACCGTTTCAAGTGTAACTTGCAACAGGCAAAAAACACAACATGGACTCCCTGCAAATACTCCAAACGGAACTCTTATCTGCTTTCCTACAAGCAGTCGATTTTGACCCTTTGGAACGATTAGAAGAGTTGATTCAAGAACAATTACCCGTTGATTCCTTCCAATTTTACAACGCCGTATCCTCTGTGTATTCCTCTAAGATAGAAGGCGAAGAAATCGAATTCGATAGTTTTTATAAACACAAATTTCTAAACGTCCCTTATCAACCTGACTATACCAAAAGGTCAGACGATCTATTCAAAGCTTACGAATTCATCTATGAACATCCCCTCACAGCAGATAATGTCTTAAAGGCTCATCGTTTCATTAGCGAAAATTTATTACCAGCATCTCAGCGTGGGGTAATTAGGAACAATCCTATGTTTGTGATCAATGAGGAGGATCGAATTGAATACGTTGCTTGTGACCCTTTTAAAGTGAGGGAAGAATGGGATCGGTTATTTTTAGATATTGCCAATTTGAAGGATAAAGCATTGAAGCCCGTGGAAGTATTTTTCTATGCATCGATGATTCATCTGATATTTCTCAAAATTCATCCCCTTCAAGATGGAAATGGCCGCACAGCACGTCTTATGGAGAAGTGGTTTTTGATGGTGAAATTAGGAGAGAAAGCTGCCTCTATTGACTTAGAGAAAAATTACTTCCTCCATAAACCTGCTTATTACCAAAACATCAGGGTATTGGGATTAGAATATGAGGGGCTTGATTACAGCAAGGCATTGCCTTTTTTACAGATGACAATTAACAGGCTAAAAGGGGAAAAGTGATCTCTTTCCTTCCTCAAATGTCTACCCTTCCTTCCGATAGGCCGCTGGCGTCTTTCCCGTATACTTTTTGAAGGTGCGGTAAAAAGCTGTCTGAGAATTGAACCCTGTTTCGTATCCGATGGCAATGATTTTCAGGTGCTTCTTTTCAGGATTTAGGAGCATCTTTTTGGCAGCCGCGACGCGATAGCCATTGGTGAAATGCGAAAAATTGCTGTGCATATAGCGGTTCAGCAAATAGGAAAGCTGATGAGGAGAAAGGTCTATCATTTCCGCTAATTCAGGCAATTTCAATTGATCATTTAGGTAAGGCCGCTTCTCTTCCATCAGTTGGACCAGCCGTTTTTGATAGGCTAATGCCGCTTCCGGTGAAAAGAGCTCTTTGGGCTTCTTCTGTTGGATGAGTTCTAATTGTGCCCTTTCTTTGAACAGGGCCGGCTGCAAAAAGGCTTTTATCCCAATCACATAAATACAGCCTGCCATGGCCAGCGATAGGAGGTAATCCCAAGTCACGGGAAGGCCCAGCCAGTCAATCAGTACATAATAACTCGTGTAGAGAAGGGCATATAGGGCAAAAATGCGGGTCAGTTTTTTCATCCACGCCAATACTTCCTCGTCAGGGGAAAATGGGGTTTTACTGCGCGAAAAAGCCTTCATCAAGCGAAAGTTCAAAAAGGCATATGCGCCTATTTGCCCAATACTTCCCAGCATCATAGAAAGGACCAGCAGTCGATGTTGGGGCAATAAATGGAACCCTTCCTGATAGAATGCCACCTTTGCTTCGCCCTTCATCCCATAAAACGGCAGCCACACCAGCAAGACTAAGAGCGGTAGGATAAAGTGACGGAAAGCCCTTTTGGAGAAGGGGGCTATTTGAGCCTGTAGGTAGACATACATCAAGGGGCCTATCAGGAAGATAAAGGGCCAGTAGATCTGGTGTAGGTGAATAAAGGTTTGTGAAAAATGGAGCTCATTCCAAAAGGCGACATTGATGCCTAGTAAACTGGTGAAAGTCAAAATAACACTTGCAATCAGTCGATTGGGGAGGTAATGGCGCTTGGCGCTTGGCGCTATCGCTGAGCAGCAAGGCGCTCAGGAGTAAGCCTTGGAAGGCGGTAAAGAGAAATAAAATACTCCAAATATTGAGGGTGATGTCCACCCAACAAAAGTAAAAAATCAGCCCTAAGTAGCAGTTCCAAATTATAATATGGGAGGAAAAAAATGGAAGAAATCGGGTGTTTGCAGGACAAAATCGCTTTCAAAACAATATTTATCCTATTCAACATGAAGATGAAACAATGCCTCCCGTTCTTCCTCCTATTCAGCTTGCTCATTTGGGGTTCTTGTAGGAATGATGAGTCGCCGCCGATCGAGCGGGTTCCTTTCAGCATAGCACAGCCATCTGCTACAGACATAGGCAATGCCAATAATGCCTCCGATATCTTTGTCTCTTTTGCCAAAGTCTCGGATGAGACTGAACTACGGGCATACAGGATATTTTTGACAGATTCTGACCTGACGGTGGGATTTGACCTGGAGATGGCCCTCCAACTTCCTCCTGCTAGGTATACCGATTTGCAACCATTGGGCCATGACATCAATGTCCAACTCCCCGCCGAGGCGACAGATATTGCGGGCAATCTGATCGAAGAGGGAAGGCCCTACGCCATTTATGTCATGGCGGTAGCGATTGACAATAGCATCTCCTTTAGCCATGCCTTATCCGATGCTGTGCTCATTACCCTTGCTAGTACCAAAGTGCATCCAGTCAGTACCCTTAATCAACATTTTGATGCGAGTGGGGGGATAGTGATAGGCCCTGATGGGGCTATCTATGTGGCTGATTTTGGAACGGGGGCACAGGATGGAACCAAGATTCTGAAATTCACCCCGGATGGAGCATCATTTACCACCTTTGCCGATGGACTATTGGGACCTACAGGTGGCGCCTTTGATTCAAAGGGGAATCTCTTCTGGTCGAGCTACTCTAGTAGCACGGTGCACAAAATAACCCCCAATGGGGTCGTGAGTCATTTTGCGACCGTGCCAGGGCCTGTGGCCATTGTCATCGATGCCGACGATAATCTGTATGTCGCTAGCTGTGATGGCAATGACATCAAAAAGATCACCCCAGATGGAACCCTTTCGACCTTTGCTACGGATCCTGTATTTAATTGCCCTAACGGGATGGTCGTAGACCTCAATGGAAACCTATATACCTGCAATTTTGAGGATGGGCAGGTCTTTCAAGTGGATATGAATGGGAAGGTGACAAAATGGGCAACCATTGCTTCTGGAAGTAGTGTCAATATGACTTTTTATGACGGATATTTGTACGTCACAGGGAGAAATGCCCACCAGGTATACAAAATCTTTCTGGAGGACGGCACCGTGGAAGTATTTGCGGGTACGGGTGACCGTGGCGACCAGGACGATGCGGCACTTCTGGCGACATTTTCCTATCCCAATGGCATAGCCCTGGGGGCAGACAGTACCGCCTTGTATGTAAATGATGTCCTGCCTACTTCAGGTGCCAATCCCAATGGCGTCAATTTTAACCCTAATTCCTTGCGGAAAATTGATTTGAGAGAATAAAACCATTACAAGGAACCCATATACAGCAGGACTGTCACCAATATGAGGATGAGCACCTGGCTCAGTTTTGTAAGCTGTTTCGGGTTTAGGGCAGCGACGATCCCTATGGTAATCACAGAAAAGCCCAGCATCAAACTCGCCAAGAGCTTCCCTACAAATGCCTCTTCGGGAACCACGCTGTCCGTCAGGCCCATGACCAAGGCGACCCCGCCCACCCAAAAGGACACATAGCTGCCCAAGTACCAGAACCAACGAATCAGGTTAAATGCCTGATCTGGCGGGAAGCCCGTCTCTGGTTTGTTTTTTGCCAAATAGGAGATGACGTTTTTTTCCCCAATAACGGTGTGCATCAGCCCCCCAACGATCATGAGAACACCTGAAATGATCCAATAAGTATTCATAAGCTATTTGTTTATCCTTTAGACAATTGGGCCAGAAAAAAGGATAGGGAGGACGGAGAAAAATGAAAAATAAAAAAATTTAATTGTAGAGACAGGACATGTCCTGTCTCTACAATTAAATTTTCCGCGAAGACGATTGGGGGGAAGTGAAATTTGTTCATTTTTGCCTTGAAATATTTATTTCGTTTTTTGAGTGAACACCCCTAATCACCTATTTAAAATGAATGAATCAATAATTTCCAACGTCCCCAACGAACCATTTTTCTATGTCTGCCAAGCATACTGACCTCAAGGCCCTCCTGGACCTGGCCCATGACCGTTACAATCAACCTACCTTTATTTCAGAAGACCCTATCCAAATCCCGCATAGCTTTGAGAAAAAAGAAGACATAGAGATTTCAGGGTTTCTGGCAGCCCTGATTGCCTGGGGGCGTCGCCCCATGATCATTCGCAATGCACATCGGCTGATGGAGCTCATGGAACATGCCCCGCATGACTTTGTCATGCATGCCAGTGAAGACGAGCTGGCTAGGCTCGAGCCATTTGTCCATCGGACATTTAATGGGGAAGATGCCATGGCCATGGTTCGCTCGCTGCGGATGGTGTATCGGGAAAGAGGGGGGCTGGAAGGGGTGTTTTCTTCTGCCATTAAACCCGAACACCCAGATGTCTATCAGGGAATTGTAAGCCTTCATCAGTTGATGACCCAGCCCGACTGGTTTACCCAACGAACCTATAAGCACCTCGCCAATCCCGCCAAAGGCAGTGCGGCCAAGCGCCTCAACATGTATCTGCGGTGGATGGTACGTCAGGACAAGCGCGGGGTAGACTTTGGCTTATGGAAGGGCATCCGCCCTTCCCAGCTCCTATGCCCGCTCGATGTGCATACTGGCAATGTCGCCCGTCAGCTAGGCTTACTTCATCGCAAGCAAAATGACTGGAAAGCGGTAATCGAACTCACCGAATCGCTCCGTACCTTCTGCCCAGAAGATCCCGTGAAATACGATTTTAGCCTCTTCAGCATAGGCATTCACAAAGATATTTGATTTCGCGGTACATAATTCTCAAAAGTACGTTCTATGTTTAGCCATTAATTAATAATTCCATTGTTATACCGTTCCTTTTACTCAATACCATTTTAACAATCACTCTTTAACCTTTTTTTCACGCATTATGAAAAAGACTTACTTTATTTCTTTCCTATTCATTAGCTTTTTAATGACGTTGGGCCTACAATTGATCTCCAATGGAGGAGGTGCGCCATCAGGCAGAGCGGGTTCTCCTATTGATGTAGGGACCTGCAAAGTTTCAGGTTGTCACAATAGTTTTGAGCTGAATACTGGTGGTGCTGATGTATCCATCACGACCAATGCTCCGGCAGCAGGTTATATGCCAGGCGAGACTTTCACAATCACTGTTAAGGCCAAAGAGACGGGCAAAAGGCGTTTTGGATTTGAAGCAATTGCCGTAGCTGCTGATCCCAGTAGCACTACAAGTGCTGGCAATGTGACGATCACTGACGCCAACCGTACCAAGCTTAACCCAGGGGCAAACCAGTATGTCACGCAAACCCTCTCTGGCAATTCGGGAACTGACTCTATTTCCTGGTCTTTTGACTGGACAGCACCTGCAACTGCAGTAGGACCTGTGGTCTTCTATTCTGCCATCAATGTCACTAATGCAAATGGCAATACGGCTGGTGACCATATTTATACCCGTAGAGATACCATTCTGCAAGTGCCAGGTACGGGTATCGAGACTGTGAAGGAAATTCTTGCTGCTAAGCTTTTTCCTTCTCCTGCAAGCGACTTGGTGCGTTTGGAACTAGATGTACAGGATTACACTGCTTTTGAAGTGAAGGTCAGTGACCTGAGCGGCCGTCAGGTCTTCAGTTTGGAAGACGATGCCTATCCAGGCCCTTATGCCACTACATTTGATGTAAGTGATTGGAAAACAGGTATTTACCTAGTTTCATTGCATACGGGACGTGAAGTGAGCCATCAGAAATTGACAGTGGTGCATTAGGAGATTATTGATGAATAATTGACTGATTAGACCTCTGAGGATTTATCCAGTACTGCTGGTAATTCTCCGAGGTCTTTTTATTCACTGCTAAAATCATCATTCCTTGTTCAATATTCTCCAATCAACCCTTCCTCCCCCGCAACATCTCCCTTTTCCCTGGAGGCCCAGGCAATTTCTCCACTTCAAATCCGGCCGCTATCATTGCTCTCCTCACATCTCCTTTGGAAGAATAAGTGACAAGTACCCCGCCAGGATTTAGGAGATGGTACACTTTGGTGAAAATGGCTTCCGTCCATAGTTCTGGCTGAGTAGTCGGGGCAAAAGCATCAAAATAGACGAGGTCATAGGTGTCATCCGTTTCGAATTCTTCCAATTTTCCCTCCACCTTCAACAGGTGAAATTGTGGTGTGAGGTCATACCAGATGCCCCAGGGCGATTCGTGGATCGCGTTGAAAAGCGCTGAAGCTTCAAAGTGAGGGAGCTGATCAGAAAAATTGAGCTCTTGGGCCAGTGTTTCAGTGATGGGAAAAGCTTCGATTCCTGTGTAATGGATTTCCTTCTCTTCTGTCTCAAGGACAGTTAGGAGGGCATTGAGGCCTGTTCCGAGGCCCATTTCGAGGATGCGGGTTTCCCCTTTTCCAGCTGGGAGGGCATGCAAGCCCATTTGTAGGAAAACGTGTTGTGATTCTTGTATCGCCCCATGGCGTGAATGGTAAGTTTCCCCAAAGCGGTCGGTGAAGAGGGTGGAGGAACCATCGGCTGTAAGAAAGTGTTCTGGCATTGGGAAATTATTGATTATTGATTGAATGATTATTGATTGGGAAATGTCTGATTTTTATTTTTTGAAAAAGGCCAAATCCGCCTTATATTGAGGCATAATTGAGAAAAAACAACCTAACCCAATCCCAACTTACTTTATATTATGGCAGAAAAAAAGAAAAGTGCAATTGTAAAAAAAGCAAAAGATATTGCTGTCAGTGGCAGCCTGGGGGTAGCTCTTGTGGGAGCTGCCGCCTTGCAGAGCTGCGGCGAGACAGAATATGAGCAGGCTTATACGGCAGGGGTTCATACGTTTGTCCAGGAAGTAGATCAAAATGTCTTCAAAGTCACTGACGAACGGACAGTTCCAGAAGGGGAATCAAAAGCCACCATCACTTATCTCGATGGCCGAGAGCAGACCCTTAGCCTCGATCAGGCACGCCAGATCGTGGAGCAAGAAATTGCTGCAGGGAAGCTTGATACCGTCAATTTTGAAAAGAACCTCATGCCGGTTCAGGACAGCACCTACCTCGTTCAACAAGAGCCTGCTGCCCTTGACGCAACGGCAGATGCCACGACTACAGATGGCGGTACAAGTACACATACAGAGTCTCATCACCACCATTATCATGGTACAGGCTTAGGAGGCATCTTCTTCTGGAGCCACATGGGATATATGATGGGCCGTAGCAGTGCCTATCCTACCAATGCAGGGGTTTATGCCAGCCGTGGTGCCTACACCCGTGCCCAGACGACCCGCACAAATCTCAGAAACTCTCGGGTGACACGCCCCAAAAGCTCAAGCCGTGGCTTCTTCAAAGGCAGTGGCAAGAGCGGACGGAGCTAGGAGAATTAAAATGAAAATCGAAATTAAAATAAAAATAAGAAGCTGATAGTCAGTATATTATCTTTATTTTGGTTTTATATGAAATCCGATTGGTGATAAAAGACGGCTAGGCCGCTTTTGTCACCATTGCTTTTAAAGGCAAAGTTCAAATCGGTTAATGGTTCAAGGCGTTTAAAAGAAAAACGGAGTTTACTCCAGAAAGTCACATTTGACTTTTTCCCTCATTGCGACGGACTAAAGTCGCGTCGCAATAGTTCTTTGGCTGTCATTTTTTACGATTGCGACTGGGTTTCAACCCTATTGATTACCCATAAGTATTGGGTTAGGGCTTTCTAGGATCGCTTTGTGATCCTTCGTTAGAGACTCCCCTTCCGTTTGCCGCCCCTCTCGGAGAAAGAGGCTAACGGTATGAGGTAAAAAACTGGAGGTTTTTTCTGCCAATCGTTAGCCATCCCTCTTGAGGGAGGGCGCCATAACGAAAGGGTGGGTTCAAGCCGAAAAAGATGCCTTTTATCGAACCAAAAGAAGGTGATAGCCTGCTAAAAAGATGTGGGTAATCAATAGGGGTTTCAACCCGTCGTGATAGGTCAAATCCTTTAAAAGGAATTTTCAGAGCAGTCTCAAAACTTAAACCATTGAACCCATCTTGAACGACTTGAACCTATCTTGACCGCCTTGAACCTAAAACTTAGAACCTAAAACCTAAAACTTTCTTCCCCCATGCTCCGCCATCACGAACTCCCCATCCCCCCAGACGAACGCCTAGAAAGACTGGGCTGGGACTGGATGAATACCGACCATGTTTCTGCTTACTTTCCTGATGAGGTCCTTGTCCTCTCTCAGGCTGAGGTAGATGCCTACCAAGAAGCTGGCGACACACTCTACGATATGCTGATTGAAGCAGGACAATATGTCTTGGACAATGGGCTTTTAGAAGAATTAGGGATACCCCGAAGTATGCATCGCATGATCCGTCAGACGTGGGATGATGACCGGAATTTGCACCTCTTTGGCCGATTTGACCTGGCAGGTGGGATTGGGGGAAAGCCCATCAAGATGCTGGAGTTTAACGCAGATACGCCTACAGGCTTGCCTGAGACGGCTATCGTGCAGTGGGCCCACCTGCTCGCCAATGGCGAGAGCGAAGCCAAGCAGTACAATAATGTCTATGAAGCCATTCGCAAGAATTTTATGACCTGGCGTACGCTCAACAATGACCTGGAACCGACACTTCTGCTGTCGACTTTGGGCGGATTTGAAGAAGACGATACCAATATCGAGGTCCTCGGCGAGGCGGCCAAGGAAGCTGGGTTCATGGTCGCTTACAGCAATATCGAACACGTAGATTTTTCTCGTGAAGATGGCGTACACGTCCGCGACCGCGACGGCAATTTTCACCGCTACAATTTCTGGTTCAAGCTTGTTCCTTGGGAGTTTATGGCCTTTGACGAGCCAGAGTTGCTGGGGATTGTAGATGAGATCATCGCCCGCCGCAAGGCCGTCATAGCCAATCCGCCTTATACCTTGATGTTCCAATCCAAGGCTATACTCAAGATTCTGTGGGAATTGTACCCAGATCATCCTCTTTTGTTGCCCACACAATATGAGCCCTTCACAGACCGCATTAATGTCGAAAAGGTGCTTTTCGGCCGTGAAGGCCAAAATGTGCGCATATTCAATACCGATGGGGAAGTCCTGGACGAGCTTCCAGGAGAGTATGGCGAATTTGATCGTGTCTATCAGGAATTTATGGAATTGCCCCAGGACGAAGAGGGAAATGTCTATCAGGCAGGCTTATTTTTTGCCTATGAGAGCTGCGGGGTAGGTTTCCGTTATGGCGATTTGATCATAGAAGATACGGCCATGTTTAGTGGCCATATGGTGGAGTAGAGGGAAGCGATTTCAGAATGATGATTGATGAACAAGGATTTTTGAAGTTAAAGAGTTCTTCACTTCTTCAATCTTAATTCCTTGTTCGATAATCGTAAATCTAATTAGCAAAGCAACCAAAAGGGAGAATCCTTCCTCTTCCTTTTGGTTGTTTTTTTTATGCTAATCCCCTCCACTATGTTTCGTCATCATCTCAAAATTGCCGTTCGGAATATCCTCAAACAACGTGCTTACAGCTTGCTGAATCTGCTCGGATTAGCAGCAGGTATGATCTGTGCGCTGATGATCCTGCTCTATGTGCAGGACGAGCTCAGCTATGACCGCTTTCACACAAAGATCGACCGTTTATACCGCCTAGATTTTGCGGGGATGATGGGGGAAACCGACCTTACGACCTCTGAGAGTGGTCCTGGGACGGCGCGGATCGTAGCCAAAGACTTTCCCGAGGTTGAGGCGGCTGTGCGCTTGAGGCGAAGTGGAGGCGCCTTTGTGGCTTATAAAGACCAAGAATTTAAAGAAGAAAGATGGGCATTCGCCGATTCTCAGTTTTTTGACCTGTTTACCTTTCCGCTGATTCAAGGCAATCCCCAAACCGCGCTGGTTGCTCCTAATTCTGTGGTGATCTCAGCCTCCATGGCCAAGAAATACTTCAACGGAGAAGACCCCCTTGACAAAATGTTGTCAATCGACGGCGGTGATGCCACTTATCAAGTTACAGGCGTCATGGAAGATATGCCTAGCACCAGTCATTTTCATTTTGACTTTGTGGCCTCTATGACCTCTATTTCCTCAAGCAATGATACCGAGTGGTTGTCCTTTTATTTGACCACCTATCTCCTGCTTAAAGAAGGCACCAGTGCTGAGAACTTGGAAGCAAAGTTTCCTAATATGGTGGCCAAATATGTGGGGCCTGAGGTGGAGATGTACACCAAGATGAGCCTAGAAGAACTCAAAAAGGGCGGAAACTATTTTTCCTACCACCTCTTTCCTGTCAAAGATATTCACTTGCATTCAAATAAATCTGGAGATCTTGAGCCCAGTGGAAACATGAGTTATGTGTTATTATTCTCGATCATCGGCCTGTTTATTTTGCTGATTGCCTGCATCAATTTCATGAACCTAGCGACGGCTCGGTCGCTGGGGAGGGCGAGAGAAGTAGGCGTCAAAAAGGTGGTCGGTGCCCAGCGTGGTCAATTGATCACGCAGTTTTTGGTGGAGGCGATCACGCTGAGCTTGGCAGCGATGGGGGTGGCGGTTTTAGGGGCGTATTTTGCCCTTCCTTTTTTTAATGAATTAACTGGCAAGGAGATCGTCGCGTCAGGAGAATTATTGGGAAAATGGCTGCCGGTGATTTTGGGTTTTGGGGTGCTGACAGGCTTATTGGCGGGGAGTTATCCCGCTTTTTTCCTCAGTGCATTTCGGCCTGTGAGTGTATTGAGGGGGAAATTGGGAAAAATGAGTGGGGGAAAAAGGTTCCGTTCGGCGCTGGTAGTGTTCCAATTTGTCACGACAGTCACCCTGCTGATCGGCACATTTGTGGTCTACAGCCAATTGCAATATATCCAACAAAAAAAGTTGGGATTCAATAAGGACCATGTCCTGATCATCAATGACGCCTATTTACTCGAAAACCAAATCCACGCCTTTAATCAACAACTCAAACAACATCCACAGGTCATAAATACGACCATTTCCTCCTACCTCCCGGTCACTTCTTCCCGAACGGGAAATGCCATGTTCCCCGGCCGCCAGCCCGAACAGGACAAAATGCAAGTCATGCAGTTCTGGTCAGTAGATTATGACTACATCGAGACGATGGGGATTAGCATGAAGGAAGGCCGAAACTTCTCAAAAGCCTTTGGGACTGATTCTCTGGCCGTTATCATCAATGAAACGGCTGCCCGCCAACTCGGCTGGCCCAATGCGATAGGGGAGGAGGTGAGCACATTTAATGGCGAAACAGAAGGAGAATACGCCACTTATAAAGTGGTGGGTGTCATAGAAGACTTTCATTTTGCCTCTTTCCGCACCCATATCGAACCCATGATCCTTTTTCTAGATCATAGCCCTGGAAAAATCTCTGTCCGATTCCAAGCAGCAGACCTCGAGGCTTTTCTCGCTGGGATGCAACTGGAATGGGACAGCTTTGACACCGGCCACGCCCTCAACTATAGCTTCCTCGACGAGAAGTTCGCTTCGATGTACCAAGCCGAGCAACGGACGGGGCAGATCATCAGCTTTTTTGCGGGCCTGGCGATCTTGATCGCTTGCCTGGGCTTATTTGGCCTCGCAGCCTTCACCGCAGAGCAACGCACCAAGGAGATCGGTATCCGCAAGGTATTGGGCGCTTCCTTCAGTCATATCTTATGGCTGCTCAGTCGGGACTTTGCCCTCTTGATCCTGATTGCCTTTGCCCTCGCGATTCCCTTGGCCTATTATGTGATGTACCAATGGTTAGGTGGATTTGAATACCATACCTCGCTCGGCGTGGCGCCATTTGTCTTTACCGGGTTCTTGATATTTGGGATCGCGGCGCTTTCGGTGAGTCTTCAGTCGATCAAGGCAGCGCTGACGCTGCCGGTGAAGGCGTTGAAGCAGGAGTAGGGGGGAGATTATTGATTGATTAATACATCATTGATTGGAAAGGCGCTCTTTTGAGCGTCTTTTGTTTTATATTCTCCTATTAACGCAACTTTGTACACAAGCTCAAGCTGAGATCGCAACCCTTTTGTAAAGAATAATTATGAAACTCAACGACCACTTCGACTTATCAGATGAGGAATTCGAACGAGCATTTAAGAATTGCACCTTGTCGCCAGACTTATTTACCCATGAGGCCCATCTGCGATTGGCCTGGATTCACCTTCAGAAAGTGGGACCCGAAAAGGCGCCAACCATCGTTTGTGATCAGATCACGGCTTTTGTCGAGTATCTAGGCGCTCAAGACAAATATCATCAAACGGTCACTGTCGCGGCCGTCATGATTGTGCACCATTTCATGCAACAGACGGATGTCGACAATTTCAGTGATTTTATCTTGCAGTTTCCCCAACTCAAGACAAATCTGAAAGGCTTGATAGCCGCCCACTATAGCTTTGACATTTTTCAGTCTGAGGAGGCAAAAGTCCATTATGTGGAACCGGATGTCATTCCGTTTGATGCCATTATCTTCTAGCCTTTTTAGGATTCGATAGACTGTCGTTTTGTTCATTTCTGATGATTTTCATTGGATAAATTTCATGCAACAATGTTGCAAAAGCAAGATAGTTGCTTATTTTTGCAACATTGTTGCATTTTTAACTTCATGATTTTTTGAAAAAACCTGTAACCATACTCACAGGCTTCCTGGGGGCAGGCAAAACCACCTTTCTTAATCATTTCCTTCAACAAAACGATGGTATCCGTTATGCCATTATTGAGAACGAGTTTGGTGAGCAAGGCATCGACGGCGAATTGGTGATTCACCCTGAAGAAACCATCATGCCAATGCGAAGATGAGCATTGTAATACGATACCTCAAGAGAAACTAGTCTGACTTTAAAAAATAGCTATGATACAGTCAACATACGATATCGCAAATGCAGCGATAAAAAATGACCCCAACGTCCTGAAAGACATTCATTTAGCCTCTAAGAACATTGCGATTTATCAACGTGATATTGAACCCTTAAGCGCGGATCTTGAGCAGATCGCAGATTATGAAATTAAATATCATGCAAGTGGATCAGTGGCAGAAATCTTATCCCAATTAGATGATTTTTTTACCAATCACCTTGAAAAATGCCCCTCCCTTTTTGACGATATCTCTGAAATCTTGGGATTATTTGAACAAACTACTCAGAAATCTTCCTTTCGCTTATTGCTGGAGACAGTAAGCACAAATATGTGCCGAAAATTCCATACGGATGTGAATGATCTGCGACTCCTATGTACCTACATAGGACCCGGAACCCTTTGGATGCCAGACGGAGCGATCGATCAGAAAGCTTCGAAGGCTAGTAAGGAGATGGTCATGGATTTTGCGCAAAAACAACAAGTGGCTGCAGGAGATGTCGTCATGTTAAAAGGCGCCCTGTATCCGGATGCTAACCCTATTCTTCATCGAAGCCCAACCATCGAGGAGAAGGGGGAAAAGCGACTATTATTAAGAATTGATACGAACGAGACCCTAACCTATTTTTCATAAATGACTTTACAAAAAAAACTACCCGTAACCGTCTTAAGCGGTTTTTTAGGAGCAGGAAAAACCACGCTCCTCAATCATGTTTTGCACAATAAAGAGGGTCTGAAGGTAGCCGTTATTGTCAATGATATGAGTGAAGTGAATGTAGATGCAGAACTGGTAAAAAGTGAAAATACCCTTTCTCGCACCGAAGAAAAGCTGGTGGAAATGAGCAACGGGTGCATCTGCTGCACCCTCCGTGAGGATTTGATGATAGAAGTAGAACGTCTGGCCAAAGAGAACAGATTTGACTATCTGCTGATCGAAAGTACAGGTATCAGCGAACCCATTCCGGTAGCACAAACCTTCTCCTTTGTGGATGAAGAAAATGGGATTGACCTTTCCCGCTTTAGCTATGTAGATACGATGGTTACGGTCGTGGACGCCTTCAACTTCTTCAAAGACTTTGGAAGTCCTGAGACCCTTATGGATCGTGACCTCACGGATATGGAGGGAGACTTCCGAACCATCGTCAATCTCTTGACAGACCAGGTAGAGTTTGCCAATGTGATCATCCTGAACAAAACGGACCTGGTATCAGCAGACCAACTCAGTGTACTAAAAGCGGTCATTCAGAAGCTGAACCCATCTGCACGCATCATTGAATCCAGCTTTAGCAAAGTCAGCCCAAATGAAATCCTCAATACCGGCTTATTCAATTTTGAAGAAGCGGAGCAAAGCGCAGGTTGGATAGAAGAACTCAACAAAGATGGACACACGCCTGAGACCGAAGAATATGGAATAGGGTCATTTGTCTACCGATCTAAAAAGCCTTTTGATCCAGGGCGTTTTTGGGCATTTGTGGATAGGAATTTCCCAAATACCATTATCCGGAGCAAAGGGCTCTTTTGGCTTGCTTCGCGTCCTGAGCAGGCCTTGATCTGGAGCCAGGCAGGCGGATCATTGCGGGCTGATAGCGCAGGCGTCTGGTGGAGCAGCATGCCCTTTGCCAAGCGAATTCAGTATGCGTCATTTGTGCATAATCAAAAGGAAATTGAAAAGGATTGGAGCAAAACCTTTGGCGACCGAAAAAATGAAATTGTCTTTATCGGGCAGGACATGAATGAAACACTGATTAAAGCAGAACTTGATGCTTGCCTCGCTACCGATGCGGAACTGGCTACAAAAAGATGGGAAAAAGGCTATGACGATGCCTGGCCGGTTCAACGGGCTTATGCTTATTGACCCTTAGCTAGAATTGCTGAATTAAGGTAATTTTTGAAATAAACTGCTGCTCCTGAAATGGCATCATACTGTCGTTCAATCGGGTTTCATTAAATACGACATAGACAAAGGACAAAGGCCTGTATTCCCAGCTTGCTCTGATATTCCATCTGCCTTGTTTATCAAAACTATTGTATTGATAGAACGCTGAGAGTTGGAGCCTGGGGTTTAGGGCAAATCGGGAGCCGATTGTGAAGAGGTTAGTCGTTAAATCCCTTTCGTCTACCCCAACACCTTGGATGTCATTTCGCTCATAATCTACCGTGACAGCTATGTGTGGAATAGGCGCCAATCGGCCTGAAAGCTTGATGGTATTTCGCATCCCATTATAGAACTTCCCAAAATTATAATTTATTCCTGCTGACCACTTTTTGGAGCGATCGGTATTGTATCGAAATGTATAACGCGTGTAGAAATACCGATCTTTTGCGATTTCGAGTCCAAGCGGAGCAAAGTCAAAATTGATATTTTGCCAGGTGGGGGTGAAAGAAAGTTCCAGAAAGCTGTTGTCTTTGAAATATAGCCAAACAGGGAATATAACTAGGCTCGCTTGCTGAAAGCTTGAAGGATTGGAAGCATCGTGGTTGTAGTTCACAAAAGCACCAGGGTCCCAACGCCGAATCCAGTTGATGTGTTTGGGGCGCCAAATATAGTATCCTCCTGGATTATGCCTGATCACATTGTTTTGCCTAACAAAGCCCATCCCAGGATTGTAATTAGCATCGGTGTATTCAGTTACCCAGCCCAAATAGGATTTATTCGTCGTATTTCCAACAAATACCCTCCCTGCAAAACCCGTTTCCCCCGTCCCTTTATCTAAGGAAGAAGTGAATAAATACTGAATGTCCCATTCACTGGCGGGACGTATCTGGCCGTCTAGGGTAAGGGTCGTATTGTTATTGCTTTCAGTACCCAGTTTTACAGACTTTTCATCCAGGCGATGGGTAACCATCACCCCGATATTATTTTCTCTGCCAAAATTTCGCAGGTATCTGGCGACACCAAAATTGGAGATAGGTGAGCCATCGGTTGCGTCTTGTCGCACCAAGAGTCCAGCGATGGATTGCTTTTCGGTACGTTGCGTAAATCTGGCCCCTGCCTGAATCGGGGCAGGTTCGGCATTAAAGCTGCCTTGTAATCCAATTCTCCTGCTGAAGAATGGGCGGATGGATTGCTGTAAGCCTCCTGCCCATATTCCTGAATTTTCAAGGAAAAACTGCCTTCGTTCGGGAAAGAAGATGTTGAACCTTTCGAGGTTGTTGACAGCGCGATCCAGGTCTGCTTGCGCAAAGTCCGTATTAAAGGTAAAGTCAACAACCGACTGCGGACTAATCGCCCATTTCACATCACCTCCCAATTTAACATCTCCGTCATCAGAGGTATTTCCTCCGGCAGTTACCTTATCATACTGATAAAGCGTATAGGGTTCGATACGGACATTGGCGGAGGGAGGCGGCACTTCGATCCCAACAAGTTTGGCAGCATAAGTCATCCGATAAGGGGTAAAGGACTGTGGAATAGCCGGAAAGGTAGATACTTCTACATCGCGCCGAGCGTACCGCACCAGGGTCACGCCCCATTCTATAGGTTCATCATTGGTTGGATAATCATATCGGAGGGTAGCAAAAGGAATGGCAAATTCTACTGTATAGCCTTCTTTTGTCCGCTTTGTCCTAACGGTCCACAAGGTATTCCAACCGGTATCAAAGCTATTCCCATTAAAATTCTGAAAATCTCGCTGATTGCCATAAGGTGTAGTCTGAAAGGCCTGGGCGTACTGTTTCAGGTTCTGAGGGTCGAGTGCGACCCCAAAAATATCATTTTCTCCCCAACTGAAATCCCGCCGCAGGTCTTGCACACGGATTCCTTTGAAGCCAGTAGAATCTTTGCATATTGCCCCCACATACAAGAATTTATCATCATACAGAAATTTCACTTCTGTTTCATAGCGAATGGTCCCTCCCTGTCGTGGCTCTCTTCTGAAAAAATCAGATACCGGAATGGCCCGATCCCAGTCTGCCTCTGATAGCCTGCCATCCACATTAATGGGATTAGCGGCCCTCTTAACGATAATGGTTTGAGGATTATCGGGTGGGGGGAAATTTTGCTTCCCGATTTTATCCGTTTGGGAGTAGGAGAACCTAAAGAAAAGGCTCAAAAGCATAAAAAAACCCAGGTATTTGCTCACATTTCTCTTCTGAACCATGATTAACTTTTTGAGCTGGCGAAAGTGCAATGTGAAGCAAAATAACAAACTTATGCAACATTGTTGCATATTTATTTCCTTTGTTTTTACAGCTATCGTAAATGACCAGTATCCATTTTCTTTGACCTGTATGGATACCTTCATTTGTTCCCCCTTGAATCCCACCTCCCTAGCCGTACATAGGAGAAATATAGGAAAAGGTATAATAGCCATATGGCGGGTCTTCCGTTTTGGGATATACATTGATAAAATTCCCAATGCCGAAGGGGCCATCCTCGTTATTGGCATCCCAGACTTGCCCATCAGTTCTTATCGCACTGAATAATATAGTGCAGGCAGACAATGAGCATGAAATTAAAAGTAGACATGATGTGATAAAAGTTTGTATCCTCATGTTGAATAGCGTTAGGGGTGATATGGCGGGGCACTAGCCGTTTTTCGTAAACCTCATAGCTCCGTTTTGAGGGTATAGTCGTTTTTTGGGGGAGGCATCATCTGGTTATTGCCGTATTGACGATTCTCACAAAGCTGGAATCCACGGTGCCTTTCCAAGAACAACCCAAGGAGGCGTATGCTTATGTGTTGAGCCAGATTTCCGACTGCGAAGTCTGGACCGAACGTAGCTGAAGGGGAGTGTTTTGCATTATCCAACCTTGAGTCATAATTCACTAAAGATTGCGTGCTACAAGCCCTCCTTCACAAAACTGGTAATTCACAAAATAAATTCTGCTACTTTTGCACGGTAATTAGAAAGATAAAAAATCAGGTACATGTCAGTAGCAGAATATATTATATTGTTTCTCGCCGTGCTGGTCGGAGGCGGGGTAGCTTTGTATTTTCAAAAAATTAAGGCTCGATATCTGGGCTTTCTGCTTTCATTTAGCGGAGCATACATTTTGGGTATTGCGATGTTGCACATGATGCCCATTGCTTTCCAGCATGCAGATGCCAATCCAGGTCTTTGGATTTTAATAGGCTTTTTTGTGCAGTTATTGCTGGAGCAATTGAGTGGAGGGGTGGAACACGGCCATATTCACCCGCATCAGCATAAAGGGACAGCCTATATGTTTCAGTTGATGGCAGGTCTTTGCTTACATGCCTTCTTTGAGGGACTTCCCCTTGGGAATTACGAAGCTTTTCAAGATGCCCATGCCCATCATGGACATGTACACAGTGATAACCACCTGCTGCTAGGGATTATCTTGCATAAAGCGCCTGCGGCTTTTGCTTTGACAGCCTTATTATTGGCTTCTGGGTATCGGAGGGCCTTGGTGATTGCTTGTTTGGCGCTATTTGCGATGATGTCGCCTTTAGGGGCAGGATTAGCGGCGTGGTTGGGACAAGCGGGCTGGCTGGACCATGGGGTTCAGGAAAAAATCATCGCCTTTGTCATCGGCTCATTTCTCCATATTGCGACTACTATTCTTTTCGAAGCAGAAGGCGCTACACACCACCATCTGCCGTGGCGGAAAATACCGTTGATCGGGCTTGGGTTGGCTTTGGCGATTTTGAGTAGTCATTAAACAACATCAGGTCAATTGAGAATTTTAGTGGATGAAAGAAGAATAAACCACAGAATACTCGGATTCTCACAAATTTTCTTCTTTCGCGCAGGTTTCTCTTCAAAAAAAACACTTACTAATCAAATAACCGAATGAAATTTCTCTTTTATCTCCTAGGCACTTTCGCCTGTCTCATTCTCCATTCGCATACTGCTCATTCCCAGGCTTTTGATGGATTTACCCTGTATAATAACAGCAATAATTCTACGACTTACCTGATTGACAAAAACGGCGACATCGCCCATACCTGGTCACTGCCAACCAACTGTAACTATACCGTTCTCCTCAAAGACAATGGGAACATCGTCAGAGGAGCTGTCAATAATAATAACCAGATCAATGGCGCAGCTGTAGGAGGATTGGTACAGGAATTTGACCCACAAGGGAATCTGGTCTGGGGATTTACCTATTCCAGTGCCAATTATGTGAGCCATCATGATATCTGTATTATAGGGGATAACGTGCTATTGACCGCCTGGGAGGTGAAATCGAATGCCGAATTACAAGCGCTAGGCTATACTGGCAATTCGTCAAAATATCCTACCCATTTTGTAGAAGTACAGCAAGATGGTACGGGAGGCAAAATCGTCTGGGAATGGCATATGATCGACCACGTAATTCAAGATGTGGATGCGAGCAAACCCAATTATGGCGTGGTGGCTGATCATCCAGAATTGATGGATATCAATGTGCCTACAAGCCGAGGAGGAGGACCAGGCGGCGGCGGTGGCGACTGGTTCCACGTCAATGGCGTAGACTACAATCCTGTATTGGATCAGATCACTTTTTCCTCTCGCTTTTTGAGCGAAGTATTCATCATTGACCATAGTACCACCACGGCCGAGGCTGCGGGGCACACGGGCGGGAATTCAGGGAAAGGCGGCGATATCCTCTATCGTTGGGGTAAACCTTCCAACTATGACACACCAGGTGCTCAAACGATTTCAGGCCCATGTCACGATTCGCGATGGATCCCCAATGACGGAAGACCCCGAGGCGGCTATTTGCATTTTTTCAATAATGAAGGAAATGGAAGTGTTTCCACAGTCGATGCGTTAGAACTGCCCTTTGCACCAGATGGATATAATTATGAGCGGACGGCAGGTACTGCCTACGGCCCTTCGGTAGCCTCCTGGCGACATACTTGCCTGAGCAATGCGAGCGGCCAATCCGCGGCCAACAGCATGACGAATGGCAATACCTTTGTCAACCTATCTCGTGGCTACCAGTACGAAGTGGACTTGAATGACAATGTGGTTTGGCAGTACAATGCCAACCCTGCCAAAGGATTTCGCTATGAATGCAGCCATCCTGGCGTTCAGGCCTTAATCGCAGCAGGCGTGGTCGCAGATACCCTTTGTCCCACGGCAAATTCCATAGATGAGATCGCAACCGAGCAAGTCGTGATTTCTCCCAACCCTTCCAATGGGCTATTTGAAATCACAGGCCTTTCAGGCAATTATCAGATTGAAGCGATTCAGGTGTTTGATATGTTTGGAAAAAGAGTCGTGAGCCTGGGCCATACGCCGGTTATAGACCTGACAGATCAGCTTTCAGGGACGTATATCGTGTCCATTCGGTTGAGGAGCAATCAGCTGATTTCGAAGAAGGTAGCTATTATGAGGTAGATGTAGAGCAAAGTAACTGTTATGACATAACAGCATCGCTGTCATTTCGACCGAAGGGAGAAATCTAACAAAATGGTCTAGTAGCCTATTCGAAGCACATTGTCCTTCCGGGTAAAGCCAAAACAAAAGAGCGTATTGGATTTCTCCTCCCTTCCCAAAGCGTCAGGTCGTCGAAATGACCTTTTTGGTTAAGCTTGGAAAACCAAGCCTTGGAATAATCTCGACCCCCAAAATCAACCCAATGAAGTATCTATTACCCTTTGTCATTTTTTTTTTATCTGCCTTTCCAAACAAAAAAATAAGCGCACAAAGCACCTTTTACCATCCCGATACCATCCAGGAAATCCGGATCACCTTTTCTCAAACCAATTGGGACCACCTCCTCGATAGCCTCTATATAGAAGGGAAGAAAAATCGAATGTTATGCGCTATTGAGATCAATGGGGAAAGCTTCGATAGTGTGGGGATTCGGTATAAAGGATTCAGCTCCGTCAGTGTGACACGCACCAAAAACCCCTTCAATATCAAGCTGGATTATATCAAAGGAAATCAAAACTATGAGGGCTTTGATAAACTCAAATTGAGCAATGTCATTCAAGACCCTTCCTTTCTGCGGGAGGTCATGGCCTATGAAATCGGGCGAAAATATATGCCCGCCTCCCGCGCTAATTTTGCCAAAGTATACATCAATAACGTCTACTGGGGATTGTATTCCAATGTGGAAGCAGTGAATAAAGACTTTGTTTCCGATCGTTTTGGATCGAGGGGCAATGCTTTTTTTAAATGCAATCCAGCAGTACTGGATTTTGATGGGGAGAACTCCAACCTGGGGAATTCTCCAGGGACGGATACGACGGATTATTATCCTTTTTATGACATAGAGTCTGACCACGGATGGACCGATCTATATGAACTCATTGACATCCTCAATGAGCATCCAGAGAATATTGAGACCATTCTCAATGTAGACAGAGCGCTGTGGATGCATGCCTTCAATTATGCCATTATCAATTTTGATAGCTATGTGGGCTACGCACAGAACTATTATCTCTACCAAGATGACAATGGACGATTTAATCCCATTCTGTGGGATTTGAATCAGTCTTTTGCTAGTTATCGCTTGACGGATGCCTCGGAGCATTTTGCGGGATTTACGATTGCAGAGGCCAAGAATATGGACCCGCTATTACACTATTCGAGCGTGTCCATTTATCCAAGGCCGCTGATGGAAAATCTATTTGAAAATGAGACCTACCGTCACATGTACATCGCGCATTTGCGGACGATCATGGAGGAGAATTTTGCGACACAAGACTTTGCCGTACGCGGGCAGTTTTTGCAGAATTTGATTGAAAATGAGGTCTTAGCCGATACCAATAAATTCTACACGGATAGTGATTTTTATAAAAACCTGGACACCACGGTTTCGGACTTGGTGGACTATCCAGGGCTAATTGACCTGATGGACGACCGTACGACTTATCTCCAAGGCTATGATGGCTATCAAGGTGCGCCGACCATCGCCCTTCCTACCCATACGCCTCAAAACATCTCAATAGGTGACGATATCTGGATCAATGCGGAGATCAAAGATGCCGATATAGTGATTCTGGCTTATCGTTTTGGGGGCAATGGCTTATTCCAAAAAATAGAGATGGTTGACGATGGGACCCAAAATGATGGAGCCGCGAATGATGATGTGTATGGGATACAATTAACCAATGTGGGGAACGCCATCCAGTACTATCTGTATGCACAAAATGACTCTGCTGGGCAGTTTTCTCCCCAGCGTGCTGCGTACGAATATTACCTCATCCAATCAGATATTGATCAGGGAAATATTGTCATCAATGAACTCATGGCCTCCAATAGCACGACGGTTAAGGACAACGCTGGCGAGTATGATGACTGGATTGAATTGCACAATAATACAGGCTTTGAGATTTCTATGGCAGGACTTTATCTGTCTGATAATCCCACTAATGTAAAAAAATGGGCTTTGCCAGATGTCAGCATTGCCCCGAATGGCTATTTGATCGTCTGGGCAGATGAGGATTCTCCACAAGGAAGTTTGCACGCCAATTTTAAACTTTCCGCTGCCAATGGCGAGACCTTGACTTTAGTGGATGAAAATGAAACCATGATTGATTCCATTTCTTTTGGTCCTCAGATGGAAGACATTTCCTATGGGAGGATTCCGAATGGGACAGGCCCTTTTCAGGTAATGCCGACTACCTTTGGCCAAAAGAATTCCCTGACGGCGTCACTCGATCCGCTGTATAGTACATTTGACCTATTCCCCAATCCTGTGTCTGAGGTGCTGACCTTGACATTTGACAGCGAGGTCCCGAATCGCATTCGATTATATGCCATTAATGGCAAATTGCTCCAAACCCATATCGTCTCTCCTGGAAGCACTAGCACGCAATTGAAGGTTGCGGATCTATCGGCTGGATTGTACTTAGTGAATGTGGTGTATGATGATTTTGTGGTAATAGAAAAAGTGGTAGTTCAGGATTAGGAAATAATGTTGGATGAATATTAAACACTATACTTGAGCTGAAGACGCAACAGATTGAGGAAAATCTGTTGCGTCTTTGAGGCCACCGACATCTAACAGATTTTCTTCAATCTGTTAGATGTCCAGGCTACGCGTTCTGCTTCACAGCTACCTCAAAAAAGAAATTAAACTATCCCTCATTCCCCTCAGAAAGATACCTTTGACACGAAATTCAAAAATCCCCCAAATGAAAAAAATAATTACCCTCCTCCTCGCTTGTATGAGCCTACAATTGCCCGCCCAAATATTCACCAACTACACGGAAACAGATGGCCTTATCAGCAATTTTGTGAACTGCGTGGCATTGGACACCAGCGAGCATGTATGGTTTGGAACAAAAGACGGCCTATCACACTTTGATGGGACCACCTGGACCAATTATGACCAAACCTCCCACCCTGACTTGGTGGATAATAATGTGCTTGCCCTTGACGTCGACAGGGACAATAACCTATGGATTGGGACAGATTTCGGCGTGAGCAAATTTGATGGGACGAATTGGACGACCTATACGGTGGCAGATGGCCTGGCAGACGATCGCATCAAATACATCAACCAAAGCGCCGATGGGCGCATGTGGTTCGCCAATAACGATGGCGTTTCTATCCTAGACGGGACGACCTGGACGAGCTATGTCATGGCAGATGGAATCCCCTTTGGCGGGACCAATTTTGTGGCGTTTGATTCCCTTGGGAACACTTGGCTGGGAACGCCCTTGTCGGGCATCTTGATTTTTGACGGGACCCATTTTTCTGAGATAACAGAAAACGATGGTTTGCTGAATAATAAGATTCGGTCCATTGCTGTCTCCGCCAGGAATTATAAATGGATTGCAACGGCTGACGGCATGTCCCTGTTTGGCCCTAATAATAATTTTGTGGCACACCATGAACACATTTTTACCTTGCCCCCACCTCACCTCTTGAATCCTACAGAAGACGTACAAATTGACCCTGCAGGCAGAATCTGGGTAGGGGTCTATATAGATTATCTGGTTACAGAAGGCGGCATCTCCATGTACAACCATACCATTTGGGAAGACTATGATGTGAGTGACGGATTGGTAGGGCCTGTTGTGAGAAGATTGGCGATCGATTCTAAAAACACTGTTTGGGTGGTGACCAGTTCGGGTGTCAGTAAAATTGGGGGACTGATGACCTCCATTTTTGAGGAGGAGGTTCAAGCTGACATCCAGCTATTTCCTAATCCTACCAGCGCGAATATTTCCTTAAAAATCCCACACCAATTAATCGGAAGTGAATTCCAGATATTCGACCCTGTTGGAAAATTGGTCCAGCGAGGCAATGTGATGCGTGAAGAACAAGTGATTGATTTGGAGCAAGTAGCAAACGGCATTTATTTCCTTTCGATAGATCATGTGTATTCGAAGAAGATTGTTGTGAGGCGGTAGTTCACCTAAGCTGGCAGGCAATTAGATGAAATCGAGCCATATTGCCTTTATTTTGCGACAAAATTTGAATATGTACCCCTTACTTTGTGATACAATATTATAACATACCCCTTATTTTGTGACAAATATTGCGTAAATTGACCCTTATTCTGTGACATAAAGGAAGGGAGTACATGAATTTTATCCGACATATCGAACACCATTTAGCAAAATGGAAGGGCCGTAAAGATCGCAAACCCCTTATTTTAAGAGGAGCAAGGCAAGTTGGAAAAACAACGTTGGCGAAACACTTTGCAAGGAACTTCCCTCGGAGAATCTTTTTAAACCTCGAAAAACCAGAAGGTCGCCAATATTTTGAATCCTATAGTCAAGTAAAAACGATTGCAGAAGCACTTTTTTTAGCCCATAATATTTCTTTTGCTGAACGGAAAAATACGCTACTTTTTATAGATGAGATCCAGGAATCTCCTAAAGCCATCCATTTACTCCGTTATTTCTATGAAGAAATTCCAGAATTACCTGTAATTGCTGCTGGCTCACTGTTAGAATTTGCCATGAGTAATGTGCCTAGTTTCCCTGTGGGGAGAGTGGAATATTTATATCTACACCCCTTGAATTTTCCTGAATATTTAGCGGGAATAGGACATAATAATGCGATTGTAGCATTTGATCAAGTTCCAATCATGCCTTTTGCTCATCAGGTGCTCCTTGATTTGTTTAATCAATATGCAATCATTGGGGGAATGCCTGAAGTAGTAAAGGCTTATAAGGAGGACAATAGCATTACTGATTTGCCTAGGATTTATGAAAGTATTTGGGCGACATATCAAAATGATGTAGAGAAATACACCACTACAGAAAACGAGCGTCAAGTAATCAAGCACATTATTTCTACTGCTCACTTGTATATAGATAAGCGAATAAAGTTCCAAAATTTTGGTAATTCCAATTACAGGTCAAGGGAAGTGGGAGAAGCAATGAGGAACTTGGATGATGCTAAAATCATTCGAATCATATACCCTACCACAGATACTGAAGTCCCTGTTAAACCCAATCTCAAAAAATCTCCTCGTCTTCAATTCTTAGATACAGGTTTGGTCAATCATGCTTTGGGGATTCAGGGACAGATGTTGGGGATGAAAGCATTAAGTAATGCTTTTAGAGGTGCAATCATTCCCCATTTAATCACACAAGAATTGATCTCGCTCAATTCCATCCATAATAAAAGTCCCCATTTTTGGGTCCGTGACAAAAATCAAGCATCATCTGAAGTTGATTTGGTATTTACCTATAATGATAAAGTTGTTCCAATAGAGATTAAATCTGGAAGTACAGGCACTTTAAAATCACTCCACCAATTTATGGAGCGAACCAATCATCCCTATGCCGTTCGAATATATGCTGGAGAATTCAAGGTAGAACAGATACAAACGGTAAGTGGAGTGCCATTTCTTCTCATGAACCTTCCTTATTATCTAGGGACAAAACTCCCAGAATACATCGCATATTTTATTGAAAATCACACCCTGCGGTGATATTTTCTCCCTCCCTTCCGACAAAGGAGAAAAAAACAATTACCGCTATGAAAAACACATTGTTTCTCCTCCTACTCACCACCCTTCTTACCCTCAATGCAAGCGCACAAACAGGCGTATACGTCAACGGGCGCCAGCTCACCTATCAGCAGGTAAATGCCCTTTCACAGTATTATCAGGTCAAAATCGCCCAAGGGCGTTATTGGTATGACCAGACCTGCGGTCTTTGGGGATATGAAGGCGCCGCCGCATCGGGCGTGATGCACGCCAATCTAGACTTTGGCGCACCTATGCGTTCTAATGCTTCCGCGGGACGCACAGGCGTCTTCCTCAATGGCCGCCAACTCAACCACCAAGAGCTTCGCTATTGGCAACAATTTACTGGCTATATCCAACCGGGCCGTTACTGGCTAGACGCCAATGGCTATGCCGGCCCCGAAGGCGGCTACGCCACCATCAACCTCGCCCAAGCCGCCGCCCAGCAACAGCGCGCCTCCGGCGGCTCCAATAACTTCTGGCGAAGCAATACTACAGGCGTCGGTACGGGCGGGAATGGAAAGGACTTTTATGTCATTGGAAAAGGATGGTCGTGGTAAGGAAGGTTTTATGTTTGGGGTTTAGAGTTTAGAGTTTAGAGTTTAGGGTTCAGGGTTCAGGATAATTACACGCCATAGAACACAAAACACAAAACACAAAACGCAAAACCTCCCCCTACTCCACCTCTACAATAATCCCTTCCATAAAATCGAGAATTTTGAGGATTTGGCTGTCGCTCATGCCATTGACAAAGCCCTTCAATAGGGGCTGAAGGCCCTTTTTGAAGGTGGCAAGGCCTACTTCTGCTGCTTTGATTTTGATAAAATTGACCCCTGCATGCCGCAAGGATTGCAGGAAAAAGTGATCGATGCCTTCGTCAGCAAGTTCGTTGATAATATTCAACAGTGCCCTGCGATTGGGTTTGGCGGCAGTGTCTAGACGCAGGTTGGCGATGACTTGGGAAGTTTTTTCATGAAGTGGAGGGGCAATAGGGAAGGCGATGTAAGCTGACATAAGAAATGAAAAATGAAGAATTAAAAATTAATAGATAGAGATTCATTCTACGGTAGATTTTTGTTTTTTCCACTATTGAGGCTGGTAAACCCAACTCAATAGTGGAAATTTCATTTTTAAGTAGTGACTTATGTCATAGCCCTTCATTGATAAAATCCTGCTTTCATTTACCAATAAAGCAACAACTTGTATACCTTTGTACTCGCATCTAATTAGGTGTTTTTTCCTTGAAAAAATAGTAAGATTTTCATTTTCACTTTGATTTTAATTCCTTCCATATGCCTATTTACCATAAACTCGGTTCTTTGCCCCCAAAACGGCATACCACCTTCAGGAAGCCAGACGGCAATCTGTACTATGAACAATTGTTTGGTACCATCGGATTTGATGGGATGTCTTCCCTTCTATACCATGTCCATCGGCCCACGATGGTGAAGGAAATTCTCAGTTCGACAGATGTTTCACCGAAAATTGCTGTGGAAAAAAACATGGCATCCAGGCTGTTAAAGGGCTTTCAAGTGCCCCCTCAGGATGACTTTTTGGATAGCAGAGAGGTACTGTTGGTGAATAATGATATCCACATTGGGCTGGCTGCTCCGCGCAAGTCCATGACGGACTATTTCTACAAAAACGCCGATGCCGATGAAATGATTTTTGTCCATAAAGGCACAGGCACCCTTCGTACCCTCGTAGGAAATATTCGCTTCGAATATGGCGATTATCTCATTATCCCTCGCGGCATGATCTATCAAATTGAATTCGACACCGAAGACAATCGCCTGCTTTATGCAGAGTCTTTTCACCCCATATATACGCCCAAGCGCTACCGCAACTGGTTTGGGCAGATGCTGGAGCATTCTCCTTTTTGTGAGCGGGACTATAAACTACCAGAGAACCTGGAGACACACGATGAGCAGGGCGAATTTTTGATGAAAATCAAGAAGCAAGGCCAACTGCATGAACTCACGTATGTATCGCATCCGTTTGATGTGGTAGGCTGGGACGGGTATAATTTCCCCTATGGCTTTTCCATCCATAACTTCGAACCGATCACGGGCCGTGTGCATCAGCCGCCGCCTGTTCATCAGACGTTTGAGACGTCGACGTTTGTGGTGTGCTCATTCTGCCCTCGTCTCTACGACTACCACCCACAAGCCATCCCAGCCCCCTACAACCACTCCAACATCGATTCCGATGAAATGCTCTACTATGTCGACGGCGACTTCATGAGCCGCAACAACATCGACCAAGGCTACATTACCCTACATCCAGGAGGCATCCCACATGGTCCGCACCCTGGCGCTTACGAGCGCAGCATCGGCCAGACCGAGACAGCAGAGCTCGCTGTTATGATCGATACCTTTAAGCCGCTGATGATCACGGAGAATGCCCTCAAAATCGATGATGGGGTGTATTTCCAGAGTTGGCTGGAGCATTAGGGGAGGTTGTAAATGGACCATCCTTTGCCTAATTTTAATTGCAAATTAATTGACAATAATTGAATGGAATTATCCTCTTATAAAAGTGAAATTGAAGATGCTGTAAAACTATTTTGGATTACCAGAAAAGAGCAAAAAAAATCGGGCAAACAAGAAGATAGAAGTAACCGAAAAGCTGTTATTGGTGGAAAACAGTTGGACGGATTTATTCAATTGATGTACAAAGTTGCAATTGATAATGGCATACCAGAAGCTTGTATTTATACAAAAAGCACCAACCTTCCTGGATTTTTTCGACCTACTAAAAATTGGGATTTTGTTGTTATCTCTCCTCAAAACACCTTGATTGCTGCCTTGGAGTTCAAATCACAAGTGGGGTCTTTTGGCAATAATTTTAATAACAGGACGGAAGAAGCATTAGGGAGTGCAGTAGACATTTGGACAGCTTACAGAGAAAATGCATTTAGTACACAAATAGCGCCCTGGCTTGGATATTTAATGGTATTAGAGAAGGCTGAAAAGTCTACAAAGTCCATTGGCATATCTTCGCCGAATTTTGATGTATTCGAAGAATTTATTGGGAGTTCATATTTAGATAGGTATGATTTATTATGCAAGAGATTAATGACAGAACGACATTATAATGCAGCATCTGTGATATGGACCAAAGAAGATTACAGTTTTGGAGATACTAGTTCCATTACTTCCATTCATACTTTTTTGAATAGTTTTATCGGCCATATTTTGGGCCAATCAATGGCTTTTAATAATGATTGACAAATTAGGACGAGGGAGTATTTACACCAAAAGAGAAGTTGTTGAGTTTATGCTTGACAAGGTAGGCTATATTGAAACTAAAGATCTCTCAAAAATAAAAATTCTTGAACCCTCATCTGGAAATGGTGCTTTTGTAATAGAAATAACTAGAAGACTATTTGAGTCATCAAAGCTCTTTGGATTTGATTTATTAAAAGCGTTGGAGAACCTATTTTTTGTAGAGATTGATCATTTAAAAATAAAGGAAATAAAGTCCCATATTTCCTCCCTTTTTGGCTTCTCTGCAAAAGAGATAGAATATATTCATTTTTTCAATGAAGACTTCCTAATATTAGAGGATTTACCCGAGTTTGATTTAGTAATTGGAAATCCTCCTTATGTTCGTTGGGATAACATTATACCAGAAAACAGACAAGTTTATAAAAAACGATTTAGTTCATTTAGTGGCCGGTCAGATATTTATATTCCCTTTTTTGAAAAAAGCCTATTACAGTTAGCACCCGAAGGCATTCTTAGTTTTATATGCTCAAATAGATGGTATAAATCATCCTATGGTAAAAAATTAAGAAAAATAATATCTCAGAATTTCCAAGTAAATAGTGTCATTGATATGGAAAAGGCACAGCCATTTCAAGAAAATGTTACTGCCTATCCGTCCATTATCAATATACAGAATAAATTACCCAATTCTTCCTTAACAAATTATGGTTGCATTGATCGTATTGCAGAATTGGGTAAAGAGGAAGTGAAATTTTCACATAAGTATCAAATAACATACAATAGTGATTCACGGTGGTTTGTTGATTATGATATTGCGATTGAAAACAGGAAATATTATGCTAAAATAACTGCCCTTGGATTTGAAATTGGGATTGGGATTGCAACAGGTAAAGATTCCGTATTTATCAGTGATGATTTTCATGGTAAAATAGAAGAAGAACTTCTCGTACCATTGCTTAAAAACACACACCTAAAAGGAGATGTTTTTATGGACTCTTCTTTGATGGTGATTGATTGTATGGATGAAAAAGGAAAATTAATAGACTTAAATAATTACCCTCTTGCAAAAAAGTATTTTAGTGACCATAAAGAAACCCTCCAGAAAAGGCATATTGCAAAAAAACATCCTTCTAATTGGTATCGAACCATCGATAAGATCAAGAAAGACTTGATAGCTAAACCTAAGATTTTGCTGCCTGATATTAGTGGGAATAAACAGATATTCATTGACTTTGGAAATTATTATCCCCATCACAATCTTTACTATATCACTGCTAAAAATGATCTTTCGTTAGAGGCATTGGCAGGAATATTAATGTCTGATTTTGTCCGCTCTCAACTTCTATTACTAAGCAGTCAAATGAATGGCGGCTATCCTAGATGGCAAAGTCAAAATCTAAAAAGTTTGCTTATTCCCAATGTAACCAAACTAAAAAAAGACTGGATTTCCAATATGGTTACAGCATATAACTCCAATGATTTAGTAGAAATCAATAGATTAATGCAGTTTGAAATAATCCAAAACGAGTTCCAAGATTCAGGGCAACTTGTATTATTTGATCCTGAATCTACCTATAAAGTAAGTGACCCCCTATTTATCAATCAATCAACCCATAATCACTAATCTCCCCATGTCAAATCTTACCTCCTGGGTCCCAGTGGCCTCAGATTCAGACTTTAGCATATACAACCTGCCTTATGGCATTTTCTCTGCCCATGGCAACGGCCCGCGCGTAGGCGTGGCCATCGGCGATCAGATCGTAGACCTCGCAGCATTGGCTGATACAGGCTTTTTTGATCTATGGACGACTCAGCGCGATGTCTTCCATCAGTCGACCCTGAATGCGTTTATTGGGCTTGGGAAAGCCATTACATCCGCCATACGACTGGCGCTTCAAGAAATGCTTTGCGATGCAGACACAACTCTCAAAGATCACGCTGGATTGCTGGTGGCTCAGGCAGATGCGAACATGCATATGCCAGTGAGTGTAGGTGACTACACCGACTTTTACTCTAGCATCGAGCACGCTACGAATGTCGGCATGATGTTCCGTGACCCTGCGAATGCGCTCTTGCCCAACTGGCGACATATCCCAGTGGGTTACCATGGGCGGGCTTCATCCATCGCCGTCAGTGGTACGCCCTTTCACCGTCCCAAAGGGCAGGTGATGCCCAAAGACGCCACAGCACCGGTCTTCCAACCTTCTGGAAGATTGGATTTTGAATTGGAAATGGCATTTGTTGTGGGGAAAGACACCCAGATTGGAGATACCCTAACGACTGCAAACGCCGAAGACTATATTTTTGGCTTGGCCTTGTTTAATGACTGGTCAGCGCGTGACATCCAAAAGTGGGAATATGTGCCGTTAGGGCCGTTTTTGGGGAAAAACTTCTTCTCTTCTGTCTCCCCATGGATCGTGCCGCTGGAAGCATTTGATGACTTCCGCGTCCCAGGCCCAGCCCAAGAACCTGCTGTCCTTCCCTACCTTCAATACGAAGGCGACCGCAACATCGACATCAAGCTTGACGTCATTATCACCCCTGAAGGCGGTGAAGAGAACGTCGTCAGCCGCTCCAATTTCCAATACATGTATTGGAACATGGCACAGCAACTCACCCATCATACCATCAATGGCTGTAACATCCAGATAGGTGATATGATGGCCTCTGGTACGATCAGTGGGAAAGATGAATCATCTTACGGCTCCATGCTTGAAATCGCATGGGCAGGAAGCAAACCAGTTACCCTTTCAGACGGTTCCACCCGTGTCTTCATCAAGGACCATGACACAGTCACCATGCGTGGCTACGCCGAGAAAGACGGCAAGCGCGTAGGATTTGGAGAAGTGAGCAATAAGGTGTTACCAGCACGGTAGGAGACCGCTCGGGCTTCGAAGACTCGCCCTCGCTGCGAGAGGCGAGACCGTTCAGGGCTAAAGCCCTTCACTGCGAGACTTGTGCTGAGCTTGCCGAAGTACCGCTCGAAGACTCGCTGCGGGACAAGAAAAAAACTGCCTTTAGTCTCAAAGCGAGGCGAGTCTTCGAGCCGAGCGGTCTCGCCTCCCGCAGTGAGCCCTTTAGGGCGAACGGTCTCGCAACGAAGTGATCTATTTCTAATTATGAACAAACAACTCTGGCAACCCACCCAAGCATTTATTGATCAATCCAACCTCAAGCACTATGAGCAGTGGTTGTTAAAGGAAAAAGGATTATCCTTTGCTTCTTATGCTGAGCTATGGAAATGGTCAACGACTGAGATAGCAGATTTCTGGGAGAGCATTTGGCAGTATTTTCAGGTGAAATCTTATACCCCCTATACAGAAGTGCTGTCTGGTGGGGAAATGCCTGATACCGAATGGTTTAAAGGGGCTACGCTTAATTACGCTGAGCATATTTTCAGGAAGGCCAGTGATACTAGGCCTGCCTTGATCTTTCAGAATGAAACGGGCGTGGCCCAAGAGATCTCTTGGGCAGAACTGACAAAGAAAGTGGTCGCGATGCGCCACTATTTGCAGACCCTTGGCATAGACCAAGGCGATAGGGTAGTGGCCTACCTCCCCAATATCCCAGAAGCGAATATCGCTTTCCTCGCGGTGAATTCGCTGGGTGCGATCTGGTCCTGCTGCTCGCCAGACTTTGGTGTGAACACGGTTATCGACCGCTTTTCTCAAATTGAACCCAAGGTCTTTATCGCTGCTGACGGCTATACCTACAACCAGAAGCCCTTTAGCCGTCTTAGTGAAATTGGACAAATTCGCTCCCAAATTCCCTCAATTACACAGACCATTTTTATCCCTTACCTCGATCAAAGCCTTGGCAATCAAGGAGAAAATACCATTCTATGGGATGAGGTGATGAAAGGGTTTGGTGATGGGCAAACACTCAGTTTTACCCCTGTACCCTTTGATCATCCTATTTGGGTGCTTTATTCATCTGGAACGACCGGTAAACCCAAGGCTATCACACATTCTCACGGTGGGATGTTATTGGAACATTTCAAATACATGGCCTTTCATAACGATGCCCACGAAGGAGAGAACTTCTTCTGGTTTTCAACCACGGGGTGGATGATGTGGAACTTTTTGCAAGCGAGTATGCTCGTAGGCGCTACGCCCGTCATTTTTGATGGAAGCCCTGGCTATCCTAGCATTAATGTCCTATGGGAAATGGCAGAGAAGTTGCCGATTCACCATTTTGGGACCAGTGCGCCGTACTTGGTCGCTTGTATGAAAAAGGAACTTTCGCCTGGAAAGACCTATGACCTATCCAACCTCAGGTCTATCGGCTCTACAGGAGCGCCATTGCCGCCTGAGGCATTTGATTGGGTCTATGAGCATGTCTCTTCAGACGTTTGGCTGTGTTCCATGAGTGGCGGCACAGACGTGTGTACCGCTTTTGTAGGGGGATGTCCTTACGAACCCGTCTACCGAGGTTCCATTCAGTGCAGAGGCCTTGGCTGTGCGCTAGAGGCGTATGGAGACGATGGTCAGCCGGTAATAAATAGCTTAGGGGAAATGGTCATCGAACAGCCTATGCCTTCCATGCCCATTTACTTTTGGAACGATGACAATAAGGTGCGATATCGGAGTAGTTATTTTGAGGAATATCCAGGCAAATGGCGTCATGGAGATTGGATTCACTTATATGAAAATGGCTCTCTGATCATCCAAGGCCGCTCGGACGCGACGCTTAACCGCAAAGGCATCCGTATAGGTACAGCAGAAATTTATGCTGTACTTGATGGCATTACAGGTCTGGCTGACAGCATGGTGCTCAACCTTGAGAAGGAAGGTGGAGATGACGTGATGCCCTTATTTGTAGTGTTGGAAGAGGGGAAAACCCTTTCGGAGGAAATGAAAAAAGCCATCAATTCAGCGCTACGAAAACATTGCTCCCCACGCCACGTCCCTGACTTTATCGAAGCTGTATCGGGCATTCCTTATACCCTGAGTGGTAAAAAGATGGAGGTTCCCGTGAAAAAGATTTTGATGGGAATGGATGCAGGCAAAAATATGAACAAGGACGCCGTCCGCAACCCAGAGGCAATTGCCTTTTTTATGGAATATGCGAAATCGTTTCGCAAACGATATTTGGGCGCGTCGTAGAGACGTTGGATTCCAACGTCTCTACGCGCGCATCCGTCTCTACGACGGAATCATCCTAGCCAATACATTGCAAAGCACGGTAGACACCAGCATCATTGCCACCACAGGCACCAATGTTTCATCAAACATTAACCCCGAAATAGCCCCCAAAATTCCCCCCATCGTCAAAAGCAAAGACGATGTCAGTGAGGAAGCGCTTCCGCTTCTTTTGTCAAAATAGCTGATATAAACAGCTGTGGAAGAGGGATTGATCAGGCCCACTGTACCTACAGACAGGGCGATCAGCAAAGCTACGACATACAAATGCGGTTCCGCAGGTAACCAAACTGCCAGTAATAACAGGGTGGTCATCGCCAATTGAATCAGGGCACCTGTGCGGAAAATGCGCTGCGCGCCCAAGCGCATCATATTGCGCATGGTAAAGAGGGTGGCACCCATCATGAAGAGGACACTCGCCCCAAAAAACAAGGAAAAAACCTTTTCCGACACCCCAAAATACTCCATGTAGACAAAGGAAGAATTGGTGAGGAAAACCATCATCACACCTGCGGAGAAGGAAGTGGCAAAGGCATACATAATGGCGATGGGTTTGCCCAAATGTTTGAAGGTGATGACTTCGAGGTATTGGGGAAAAATAGCTACAAGCGAAAGCTTGTCTTTGGGGCCTTTTCGCGATTCGGGGATAAGGAAATAGAACCATGCGGCCATAAAGGCACCATAGGCAATCAAAAATCCAAAGATGGTCTGCCAGCCAAAATCCACCATAAATGCGCCCATCGAGGGTGCTATCACTGGGGCGATGAGCATGATCATCATGACCACAGCAAACTTCCGTCCTGCCTCCTTCGGCCCATAAATATCGCGCAAGGATGCGAGGCAGATCACGGTGGCAAATCCCCCGCCAATAGCTTGCAAAAAGCGCAGGACAAGAATCTCTTCCACAGTCGTCACAAAGACGATGCCCAGGCAACACAATACATAGACAGAAATCCCTATCAGCCCCACAGGTTTACGTCCTATCTGGTCCGAAATCGGTCCGCCAAGAAATTGCCCGATGGCATATCCTATCAGGAAGGCACTTACGGTATTGTTCATCGCGACGATGCCTGCGCCGAAGGCATCAGCCATTTCTGGAATCGCTGGCAAGTACATATCTAGCCCAAATGGCCCCAAGGCAGCTAATGCTCCGTAGAAGGGCAAAAAGTACTTTTTGGGCGGTGCTGATTCTGAAAGAGGGGCGGTTTCTGTGAGTGAGGAGGTTGCTGGCATGGATGGAATAAAATGAAAAATAATGAACAAGGAATAAAAAAGTGAAAAGTGAAGAATCTGTAGGACTACTTTTTACTTCCTTGTTCGTTATTCCTTGTTTTTACTTTTTCTTAAAAACTACCCTTGCTTAAGCAATGTTTTCAAATCCACTGCTTCATCTGCCAGTGCGGCGGGATTGACCCGTGGCTGTTTAGGGATAAAGCGCTTGGCAGCCATGAATGCCTTGGGGTAATTGATGCAATCAGCAGCGATAACTATGCCCTCACGCAGGTACCAGGCAACCATGCTGTGCTCTTTTTGGCTATTGTGGCGGACGACGACCTGGTCGTAGTCTAGGTTGAGACCTGCGATCTGGAGGGTGACGTCGTACTGGTCAGACCAGAACCAAGGCAGGCTGTTGTATTCTTTGTCTATCCCACAGATGGACGCTGCCGCGGATTTGGCTTGGTCCATGGCGTTGGGGACGCTTTCTAGGCGGAGGTGCCAGCCATAGAGGGCATTGGGGTGACTGGTGCAGTCACCTGCGGCGACGATGTCGGGGTCCGCAGTACGCGCATATTTGTCGACGACGATGCCATCATTGACTTCCAAGCCGATGGCTTCTGCGAGTTCTGAATTGGGCCTTACTCCAATTCCTACCAACACCAAGTCGGCCGGCAAATGCTGCCCGTTTTTCAACTCCACCATTTCCACCCTGTCTTGACCAACGAAGCTATGAGCAGAGCTGCTGGTGTGGATGGTCACGCCAGCTTCGGTATGGAGTTTTGTGAAAAAATCAGCAACCACTTTGTCCGTGACGCGTTTGAGGACGCGGTCCTCGCGTTCTAGCACAGTGACTTTCATGCCGAGCTTGGTAAGTGAAGCTGCGGCTTCCAGGCCGATGTAGCCAGCCCCGATGATCACGGCGTTGCCGCCGGGGACGATATGTGCACGGATGGCTTCGGCATCCTTCATATCTCGAAGGTAACATACGCCATCCAGTTCAGCGCCTGGAATACGCAATGGGAGCACGCGTGCCCCTGTGCAGAAAGCGAGCTTATCGTACCCGATGGCTTCGCCATTCTTCAACTGCACCGTTTTCTGTGCTCTGTCAATTTTTTCTACCCTTACCCCCAACAGAAATTCAATCTCCTGCTTCTCGTAAATCCCCGCTGCGCGGATCAGCAAGCTGTCCTTTTCTCGCTCGCCGGAGAGGAAGTCTTTGGAGAGGGGCGGGCGGTGGTAGGGTAAGTGTGTGTCGTCGCTAATGACGAGGATTTTGCCTTCCCAGCCCTCTTTGCGGAGGGCTATCGCAAGTTCGGAGCCAGCATGGCTGGCTCCGATGATGATGCAGGTTTTGTTCATTTTCTGTATCCTGAGTTACCTTTGTTGTGTTACTTTTTTTAGAAAAAAGTAACCAAAAAATCGAAACGGGCCAACCAATTCCTGCGCCACAATCCATCCGCCCGCGCCCGTTTCATCCCAGCCGCACTTCTTTTACAACCATCAAAAATCTAATAATGTATAGTATACATTAGAATAAGGTGAGGCCATTGAATTTGAACTTGAATTTGAGCTTGATCTTATAGCGTCCCTCTCAGCTCTTGCTCGCGCTCGATGGCTTCGAAGAGGGCCTTGAAGTTGCCTTTTCCAAATGAGGTGGCGCCTTTGCGCTGGATGATTTCGAAGAACATCGTTGGACGTGGCTCAATGGGCTTAGTGAAGATCTGAAGGAGGTATCCTTCATCGTCGCGGTCTACCAAGATGCCCAGCTCTTTGAGGGGTTCGAGGTCTTCATCAATCTCTCCAACTCTTTCGACCAAGGTATCATAATAGGTAGTGGGCACGCGCAAAAACTCCACCCCGCGATCGCGGAGCTGCGTGACCGTGTCGATGACATTGTCAGTCGCAACGGCGATGTGCTGCACGCCTTCGCCTTCGTAGAAGTCAAGGTATTCATCCACCTGAGACTTTTTCTTGCCTGGGGCGGGCTCATTGATGGGAAATTTAATGCGGCCATTACCATTACTCATCACTTTACTCATCAAGGCAGTATATTCTGTAGAAATATCCTTGTCGTCAAACGACATGATCTGGGTGAAGCCCATGACTTTTTGGTAGAATTCTACCCAATAGTTCATCTTGCCTAGCTCTACGTTGCCGACCATGTGGTCGACGTATTTCAGGCCTACTGACGTAGGATTGTAGTGGGTTTCCCATTTTTCATAGCCTGGAAGAAAAACGCCATTGTAGTTCTTGCGCTCTACAAATATATGCACTGTCTCACCATACGTATAAATCCCTGAACGCACTACTTTTCCATGTTCATCTTCTTCTGTGACAGGTTCCATATAGGATTTTGCCCCGCGCTTCATGGCTTCATTATAGGCGTAAGTAGCGTCATCTACCCAGAGAGCGGTGACTTTCACGCCATCGCCGTGCTTATCGATATGACGGCCAATGTCTGTCCCGCTTTTAAGTGGAGAAGTGAGCACTAATCGGATTTTGTCCTGTACAACCACATAAGACTCAAAGTCTTTATTGCCAGTGGCTAGGCCAGAATAGGCCAAGGACTGAAAGCCAAAGGCAGTCTTGTAGAAGTGAGCTGCCTGCATGGCATTGCTCACATATAACTCTAGGTAATCGGTCCCGTTGATGGGCATGAAGTCTGCCGCATCGTCGTAGATTTTGGGAATAGAAGCTGTATTTGTTGCCATAATGTGACTAGATTTTATGAAGTTAAGATGAATTAGAAATTATTAATCAGTCAATGAATCAATTAATAATCCCTTATTGTTGTCATGGCAATATTATGAAAATTTAGGAAAAAAGACAAAGAGTGGAGGTTCAAGGAAGTTCAATGCGTTCAAGTCGTTCAATGCGTTCAGGTAGCTTCTTTTTTTGAACCCTGAACCCTGAACCCTGAACCCTGAACCTGCCTATTGCACCTTTGAACCTTCATAGTTTTCAAATACTTGATTGATAATTCTCAGAAACGTATCATAATCCTCTTCGCTGAGGTGTCGCCATCCTTGCTCGCGCAGGTTGGCGACGACCTCCAAGGATTTTTCTACCGTTTCTATCCCTTTAGGGGTAAGAAAAATCTTGAAGCGTCGACGATCGTTTTCAAATCGTTGGCGTTCGATCAGGCCTTTTTTGGCTAAGAGGTCAAGGATACGCGAGATGGTTGGGGTGTTTTTGAAGCTTAGGGCTGCCAGCTCTGTTTGAGAGAGACCATTGTTTTGGTATAAATTATCGAGTAATACCCATTGTTCCGGTGTGATATCGACGCCCAATTCATTAAAAGCCTGTAAATAGTGCAATTTTACGACGCGTGTCGCACGTTCAAGGTGGTAGCCAATATTTTTGGTACGTCTTTCCTTTTTCATTTAACCAATCATTAATACTTTCAGGGCCACAAGTTTCAAATATTTTCTATATTCAGGAAATATGAATTTTTCTTATGAAACATTGGCTCCTCATTCTCACCTCATTATGTCTGCTCGCTCCTCCTATGGCAAGCGCACAGCGAAAAGCTCCTTTTAGGGCACCGGAAGTTGTCAAGAAAGGATTTGAAGAAAAATACCCAGACCTTAAGGTTGGCAAATGGGCCCTTACTAGACAGAAAGCCTTTAAGGCCTACATTAAAACTGAAGAGAAAAAAGGAGTGGCCTATTTTACACGAACAGGGAACTGGATGCGTTCCAAATGGTACCTAAAGGAACTTCCTTTGAATGTAGAAGATAGCATTTACACGCACTATGACTATCCAGAAATCAAGAAAATAATAAAGAATGAAACGCCGAGAGGCATTACCTTTCTGGTGATTCTGGATACAGGACCAGAACTACACCAGTTGTATATCAGTGAGGCGGGAAAGATTCTCAAACGAAAAGTTAAAAAGAAAACCATTAAAAAAGAAGATCAATGATTATTGTTAGATGGGTGCTGATTTTGAGTTGTTGTTGGCTGCTAACTGCCTGTGGCAGTAATGTAGACCTTGACAATGCCGGCACAGAAGCACTCAGGGTCAGCATCGGTGACCAATTACATTTGGTGGAAGCAGGAAAGCGCGTAGCGCTTTCCCTGAAAAAAGGCGCTCATCATATCCAAGTCAAAAACTTGGGAGGTCAAGTAGTCAAAGACACCACCATAAACGTGGTGAAAGGAGGCTTGATCAATCTCGCAGGGGGTGAATACCTCGTGTGGAAGGATATTTTTTCCCCTCAATCGACTGTTGCTTTCAGGAAGCAATTGCTGAATACCCAAGAGCTGAAGATCGACCAAACGGTCTATGATATAGAGTATGCCATGCTTCCCCAAAATCAGTTTTTTGTGGAGCAATATTGGGACTATCGCTTGGATGAGCCTTTTCCTAAGACCGTTCATGGATGGGAATTGGAAGGGGATAACATGTATATGTTTAAGACAAAACTCGTCCGCCTGGACGAGTTCAAGGAGGTGTATTTGCAGTCTAGTAGCGAGTAGGGACCGCTCCCTGCGGTCGCTGCGAGAGGCGAGATCGTTCGGGGCTAAAGCCCCTCACTGCGAGACCGCTCGCCTTTCAGGCTCGCTACGAGACAAGAGGCAAGGAAATTTTCCTTTATCTCGCAGCGAGGCGAGTCTTCGAGCCGAGCGATCTCGGTTCTCGCAGTGAGGAGCTCCGCGACGAACGATCCCGCAGCGAGGGCTGAGTCTTCGAAGCCCGAACGGTCTATTTCCTTATGAACACACAATCTTTTCAAATACAAGGAGGCTATTGCCACTTATTTGCCGATCGCATAGAGATCGAGCCTACTACCCTTGGTGGCAAACTGGCTCGCCAGTTGTCCCAATGGGGCATAAACCGCTATTCGTGGTTTTATGGATTTTTAGCCTTGCTATTGTTAGGGGCAGCACTTATGGTGCTGTTGATAGAAAATTATCTATTGGCTGTTTTTCTGGGAATCATGGCGGTCTATCAAGGCTATTTATTGTGGAAAAAACGAGATCATACGATTCAGTTTGTGATGCCGCGGGATCAAGTCCAGCACGTGACCTATCGACCAGCGGTGGAGGGCCTTGCCAGAGCGAGTTTTATTATGTTAGTAGGATATCCTGGTAAAACAGCCCTCAAACGGATCATTTCGCTTCCCAGTGCCCGATACGGGGGGGCTTCTATTGCCCAAACTGCGCAACTGCTTTTTCAAGAAGGCGGATGGGGAAGGAATGAAGAATGATGAATGTCGAACAAGGATTTCTGATTTAAGAAGTAATGAGGTATTTATCCAATACTGCCCAGATACGAGAAGCTGATCGAATCCAGATTGAGGAGATGGGCCTTCTGGGAATTATTTTAATGGAGAATGCGGCCAAAAGCGCTGCGGAGCGGCTAGTGGAGTTGTATCCTGACGAGCGGTTTCTGGTGCTGGCAGGGCCTGGGAATAATGGGGGAGATGGCCTGGCTATGGCTCGCTTCCTTCATGTCTGGGGAAAGCAAGTAGACGTGATTTTATCACACTCGCCCGACCGCTATCAAGGCGATGCCTTGATCAATTACCAGATCCTTAGGAAGTTGCCAGTTTCGGTGGAAGTGTACTCGTCCAGCGTATTGGCGGAAAAAGCTGTTGAGTGGCCCATAGTCGTTGACGCTTTACTGGGAACAGGTATTTCTGATCAACTAAGGGGGACCATCGTATCGATTATAGCAGAAGTGAAAGCCTGTGACTTGACAACGGTAGCGGTAGATCTCCCTAGCGGATTGAGTGCGGATACTGGGCAGGTCATAAACGATGTCCTTTGGGCGGACCATACTTTCACATTTCAGCTCCCCAAGGTTTGCCATTATGTGACACCTGCGTCAAATCTGTGTGGAGAGATCCACTGCCTGGATATTGGTATCTGGCCGGAGGTCATTCAGCGTTTGAAGATCAAACGGAGGGTGCTGGACGACGATTTTGTCTCGTCTTATTACGAGCCCAGGGCCAAAGAAAGTCATAAGGGGACCTATGGACATGTATTATTGGTGGGAGGAAGTAAGGCGATGAGTGGGGCGATCGCCTTGGCGGCAAGTGCCGCCATGCGGATGGGGGCTGGACTCTGTACTGTCCTGACGTCTGAGGCTTGTCGTGCAGCTGTAAATGCCTTATGCCCAGAGGCGATGTGTGTGACGGTTTCAGAAGATGAATTAGGAAAAAATGCGGTAGGACTTTTTGAACAACACAGTAAAGAGAAAGATGCTGTGTTGATCGGCCCAGGAATGGGCCAATCAGCAGATACGGCAGATTTTTTATCCCAAATCCTTTACAACATCACTCAACCCCTCATTCTCGATGCAGATGCCTTGAATCTTCTGGCTTCGCAGCCGGATTGGTGGCAGCAGGTGCCTCCTGATTCTATTTTGACCCCTCATCCCGGAGAGATGAGTCGATTGTGCAATGGCGTTTCCATCCAGCCCCAACGGCTAGAAATCGCCGAATCCTCGGCCAAACAATGGCAACAAATAATTGTGCTAAAAGGTGCAGGAACCCTGGTTGCCTGTCCTGATGGCACCACTTATGTGAATACAACTGGTAATCCAGGGATGGCATCTGGAGGGATGGGGGACGTGTTGGCAGGGATGATTACTGCCTTGGTAGGACAGGGCTATGCCCGTGGAGTGGCAGCTGCTATGGCAGTTTACCTTCATGGGGCGACTGCGGATCTAATAGCCTCTCGAATGGCTTCAGAGGCCTTATTAGCGTCGGATCTGCCGGATAGTATAGGTGCCATTTTGGGAGATATTCTAAATTGAATTATTATTATGCTAAATAATTAGTACATTTATATCGCATATATTGATTTGCATGAAACGTGCGGTTCTTCTTTAAAGCCTACCTTACCCAACTAATATTTGTCAAACCAGTAGGTCTTCCCTTTTTTCTAGCCTCAACATACAGGAATCTCACTCAATCCTCTCAAACCTCTGCTAATGTATATTCATTTGTAGAAAAAGAACTATGAAATCACCTCAATCTTATCAAACCGCGCTAAAGGTGCTCTTGGTAGAAGACAATCCTGTAAATCAACGATTGACGAAGCGGCTTGTTGAACAATTAGGGCAGCAGGTAGATATTGCTGGAAATGGAGAAGAAGGTGTGAAAGCTAGTCAAAGACAGTTTTACCACCTGATTTTAATGGATGTAATGATGCCGAAAATGGATGGCATTGAGGCTTCCACCCATATTCTTGCCCAATATAGGGAGGCGCCTGTTCAGCCTGTTATTGTAGCCGTTACAGCATTTACCACCAAAGAGGTGAGGGAAAGATGCGAGACTGCTGGCATTCACGACTTTTCACCTAAACCCATCTCTAGAAATCAATTGGTGAAATTATTTGAAAAATGGTTTCCCGCATAATTCAATGAGACCGAATAAATTTCCCTAGCCATTGTCGCTGGTTCCCGTAGATTTTGATGAAATAAATGCCATTTGCTAACTGACCTACAGCAAGTGGTTGGGGCGCGGCAAATTCCATCATTTGTTCCATTACCTTTTTCCCATTTAAGTTAAATACTTCTACTTTCATTCGCGAAATAGGGCTTTTCCCAATATCAATATACACTTCATCTGTAGCAGGATTGGGAAACAATAACGGCTCCTGAATATACTCCAGCCGCTCAGAAAGTGCATTTCCACTGACATTGATATATTCCAGCAATAAGGTGTTAGGAGAAACCTGCTGGCCGTCTTCCATTCCCCCTACAAGGTATCTCGTTTCTGGCCCTACTTCGGCAATGCCGCGTAGGTCCATAGGCAACTGGTTGTTGGAGAGAATATTCCAACCGCCGGAGCGGGTGTCGAGGAAGAGGTTTTGTCGAGCGGGGGGTACGCCGCCACTGCCATTATAGGCGATGCCATTATAGTTGTAGGTGATATTGGAACCTCCTAGCCAATGGACAAAGTCATAGACGCGCGTGGCCGCCATGCGGTAACCATTGATCATATTAGAAAAAACTGAAGTGGACCAGGTGATCTGGGTAGGATCTTGTGAGTCAATGACACCTTTCCTCAACGCATTTTGAATGGGAAATCCCGAAGAGGAAGCAGCGCCGCCAAAATAGTAGATCGTATCCCCGACGATTGTCCCAGATGTGCCAAAAGACATATAAGTGTGGTTGTTGGGCACTTGAACGCCCATCTGCCAGGTATCAGCGGCAGGATCGTAGATTTGAACATTAGGGACATTGCCGACATCACTCCATCCTGTCACGACAAATATGAGGCTGTCACGCCAGACGGCTTGTACATGGTCATCAATCGGCACGGGGATGGGTGCACCATCTGACAAGAAAGCATTGGCCCGTACATCGTACCGATGAACCCGATTGGAGGAGCGCTCGCTGCCGTTGGCAAAGACATGATATCCTCCTATGATATAGAGGATGTTTCCGACACGGCTGGCGCCTGCGGCGACCTTGCCGAGGGTATCTGGCAAGTCTGCAATCCGTTCCCAGCGGTCCGCCTCTACCGCATAGCGATAAGACCGAAGGTGAATGCCACTGAACACCTTGGTGCTATCCAGTCCACCAAAGGTATATACATAAGCGGTGTCACCGATATAGCCTTCCACGACTGCGTTATTGGTGATGGGTTCAGGCAAAGGGGCCACATCGGTCACATTCCATACCTGGGCAGAGGCATCCAAAGCAAATGCTTGGAGGATAGCAAAGAGACTAAAGAATTTTGGTTCTCTGACAATTTTAGTGGAGTGTCCACTTTGGCTTTCACATCTCCTGAACCCCGCAGGCCCCGTCCTCTTCAAAGAGGACTTCCCACAAGCCCTAGTTGGCGCGAAAACCTCTTTGAAGAGGTTGCGGCCTGTGCGAGCGGAGATGTGTTTGTAAGAAGCGACAAGCTTCCCACGGAATTTGTCAAAGAACCAGAATTTATTCATAAAAGGTCAATCCAAAAATTCAACTTGATCGGAATCGTCTTCGAGGGATTCTTTCACTTGGGCCTTCAGGTCTGCGGCTGATTCAAATGTTTCAAAATAATAGCGGAAAAAGGATGCATCTAAATTAATCTGCCCTTCATCGAGAGGCTGGAGTCCGCTCAGGCACAGGCTCCACTCCATGTCATCAGCCCATTTGGCCTGATAGGCATACAAGATGCCTTCTTCATCATTAAGACGGACTTTGAAGCTGCCTAGCAGTTTTAATCCATAAAAGACGTCACCATCCCCAGCATTATTCGCCTCCAAAAGCCTACGAGCTACAGCTTCTTGTTTCCAGTATTTCTTGGAGATCAGCTTTTTTCGGTCTGCTTTCAAGATGGCTTTCATCACACCAATTCGGCCTTCAGGATCTGCCATAAATTCTTTTAGCATCTTTTTATCTACAGATTCACCTGTCGTAATTAATCCTTTAAAAGCATTGTTCTTGACATAATACCCTTCTGACTTTGTCAGGTGATTTAGGATATCGCTACGTGCTTTTGTAGGAGGAAAATAGGGTAAAACCCGTGCCACTTGGCTTAGCAAGGTGGCCGTATCTCCATAAGCTTTTGTCAGCATGTCGGGATGCATCAGGGCGTCTTGCCCATAAGCTGTGACCTGTGTGATAAAGTCAGGCGATTGACTGAGGTCTATGACCTTGGCTTCATGGGCTTCGACGGCCAGGTCTATGATCCTGGAGCGGAGCTTTTGTTCGGGCAACAATTCAAACAATGATGGGAATAGGTGAGTCGCTAGCGCAATCGAGTCTTCGATGGGAGAAAAGATATAATACAAATTATAAGACTCAGTGATGGCTTCTGGGTGCTGAAGGAGCATTTTTCTCAGTTCCAATGCTCCATTTTCAGTTTTTGTATTGGCAAATAAGTGCATCACCTCCCGGGTGACGATAGGGTAGGGGGGAAATTGGTTTTTGTGGGTAAGAAGGAAATCCATGAGGGAGTCTGGTTCCATCACCTCGTCCAATTGTTCCAATAGTTCCTCGTAGATAGAGGCCACATCCGCAGAGTCGATATCTGCATAACTACGTGTAAGGGCCTGGCAAATGAGGGCTTGATGACTTGAGTCCATAAGATAGCTATCCAGTGAGGCAATTGCTCGCCTACGCGTCAGGGAGTCTGAGGCAGCCAGCGCATCAATGATAGGCTTGCTTTTATCTGTCAGAGGGTCCCCAATTGCAGGTTTCCCAGTGAAGTCAATGGATTCAAAAAAACGATTGACGTCATGGGAGAATAGGTCCTTGGAATATAGGCTACAAAACAAGGTGTACACCGAATTGCCTTTAACCATTATTTTGATGCGATCTTTACTCGAACGACCTGCTTGATCTCCGACAAACTCAACGCCTCGGTAGCCGTCCACATCAAAAAAGCGCTTTTCTAATAGGGTATCATAGGAATAGTAATAATTTTCGATGGTTGCCTCCAATAAGCTGTCCGGATGTTCTATTTCCCAAAACTCGTCATACTGCTCCTCAGATAGGGAAAATGAGATAGCAGATAGGCTGTCCATGGCAAAATAGGAATGAATATACTTCAAGTTCTCATAGCCATAATAGCTGATATAATTCGTGTCAATTTCTACATAGGGAGCTTCAGGCAAAAGGACTTGAATGCCGCTATCAGGGGTCGCATAGGACTGCCACGTGATGGGGGGAGCAGGAAGGATGCGAAAGCTGTCAAAAAAATCCTTGACCTCTACGGGTTCTTCTATCCCCAATCCATAAAATGCCATAAGGATATATGCCCTGCTATTACGCATAAATAACTGAATGCGAGCCGTGAGACTATTGGATTTCGATTCTAATGTCCGTTCAATCCCCAGATAGCCGTCGACTACTACATTTTTTTTCCCTGTAACCTCCCCTTCCATAGTCGCCAAAATATTGTCTGTAAACCCATTTTGGTAAGTAGTATCATCTTCTTGAACAGATATGCCCGATGGGAAATCCAGGTAGCTAGCGATAAATAATTGGTTTTCCTTGGGCATATTTCCCTGATACACGTATTGAGTGGCTGGACGAGGATCGCTAGGATCTTCTCGATCCATGGTTTCCTGGTTCTTTTGATATTTCTCTGGAAATCTGATGGAGAAACCCGCTTGTTTTACCATAAGATTGGCCCATCCTCGTTCGGGGGCTTTTTGAAATACCAAGGATTCAAAGAACCGATCCGCATCTCGGGATGTCGCGAGTTTTTTGGTAGGCCCTGCCATGAAAAAGCGTACAAAGCCTTGGTGAGCAAATATGCGAATCCGAAAGGAGAGGTTATTGGCCCCTGCCAGCAATACTTCTTTCCCTACAACTCCTTGATAGGTGACCTTTTTATCCCGCAATTTCTTCTCCATCGCAAACTTTCCCTTGGAGCTGGTCATGTTCTCAATCATCGCGTCATACACCTCGTCCAACTTGTCTTCTGGAACTTGCAGTTCCGTAGCGAAGGAGGCAGCATAATACGCTATGCCCGATCCTATGTCCAAGGTCAGGTAAAGCCCTCCATCTTGTTCCAGGCCTTCATAGGGCACAGGCTCATAGGGCATATCAATGCGGAAAGTCCCTTCTTTGGGGGTAAAAGTGTACCAAGGTATCTGTACTTCAGAAGGTTTGTACTTGGCTGCCATGCCCGTAAAAATGGCTGGGACGGGCGTGACTTCGTAGCCTTCCTCTTGAAGCAACTGGATCAGGCCGATCTCCCCTGGGAGGTGAGCTACACCAACCGCAATGAAGGTCGATTGTGCCTGGACAGCATCCTGGATTCGGATCGACATGGTCTTATTGCGCTTGACAATGAGCGCATTGTAGTAGCTCGTATCCCAAAACTGGGTGAGTGTAGTCAGCAATTCAACCTTCTTCAGGTCACCCTTATGGTACATTTCGAGCATTTGGTTCATGTTGCGCTCTCGAACTTCGGGCTTGAGGAGTTTTGTGAGTTGGGCACGTACGCGGTCTTCCCGCATATTCGTCAACTGATCGCCAGCCATATGCTCCTCCATGGTCTCAAGGCCAATGATTTTTTTGCCGAGCTTTCGTGAAAGCTGGTAGAGAAAGGCATCTAGGAATACAGGCTCTGCATCTTCTTTTTTTCGCCCCTCTCCCAGCAATTTTTCAATCCGCCACACTTCATCTGCACTCATGCCTTCAAGGCTTTGGCCCGTTTCGGCCTGGAAATATTCATTGAGTTCCTTAAAAGTCTCCTCGTCATATAGCTCTTTGATAGACCTAGTTTCCTCTTCTTGACGGATCATGGCCGAGAGCATATTGCGAACGACAGAATCAGGATGTATTTCTAAAGCAAAAGCGGCACAGCTTTCCAGTTTGAGGAGGACAGAGTCACTGAAGTCAAATGCCTGCTTGTCCCGGACATGCATGGTCCCGTAGAGATAGGAATCAGCTTGCAAGCCATTGCCGCTGATCCGCCAGAGCAATTGGTGGTCAGGGGCAGATGTTTGGGAAAATAGCGATAGGGAATGAAGGCATAAATAGAGCAGTATGAGCGGAATATTTCGGGCCATGGAATAAAAAATTAGGTGTTTTTGAAAAATGATCAATAGGATTATTTCTGTCTATCGATTACTTGTACAACCAAATATAATAGAAACTTATGGTTTCAAGAACTTCCAAACTTAACCCACTAATTTCCAGTGATTAAGGGGCTTTCACTTCAAGCTTTGATATGTCTGAAATAATTATCTATCTTTATCCCAGCACAGAAAAGGAATTATAAATTGACTGATTGGATGATTATTAATTGAAAAATAGCCCATTCAATAATCTTTCAATTTATTAATGAATGATTCCATATGGACAATGTACGCCGACTTATCCAAAAGCTTACCCAGAAAGTAGAAAAGCTGGATGCGCACGTCAATCATTTGACGCAACAGCGGGATGCGCTTTTGGAGACCTTGGCGGTAGAAGAAGCCCAGCGAAAGGCAAAAGAGAAGGAATTGGGGGAGATGGAGCAGAAATATGAGGCGGCAAAACTTGTCAAAGACTTGGGTGAAGGACAAAATAACGAAGAAATTAAAGCAAAGATTGATAGCTACCTGAAAGATATTGATATTTGCCTAGAATATTTTTTAGACCAGTCAATAGCTGGTGAATCGTAACACAAGGTTTGGATCAGCATTCCATAAATATAAATATCTTCGGGCGCATGTTCCCGATGAAAGTTGATAGCGAAGCAGAGGGTGCTTCTGTACTACGGGCAGCTCGCCTGATCAATGAACAGATAGCCCACTTCAAATCGGTCTATACAACGCAAGACGACCTGAATATTGCCATTATGTGTTGCCTTAAGATTGCAACGGATTATATCCATCAATCTGATGAGGCGACCCTGCTTGAGCAAGAGGCAGTAGAAGGCCTGAGCGCCTTAGAAGCGCGTATAGATAATGTGCTTCAGGAAAGCTGATTTTTCCCAATTACTGTATTCAATAGCTATGACAGGTCACTATCCCTGATGAGGAATCTATTGCCTCAAAAGCGATAGACATGTTTACCTTTATAAACCCAAACACAAATGGACCTAATGTTAATAGCTGTATTTGGGGCATTAATAGGGGGCATCTTAATTGGTTTTTTGATCAATAAATACGTGCTCTCCAGTGCCAATACCAAACTCGTCGAAGCAGCCAAATTCAAGGCTGATAGTCTCCTCAAAGAAGCAGAACTGCGAGGAGAGAACCTCAAACAAGAGCGCATTGCCCAAGCCAATGAGCAGTACCAAAAGCGCAAAGAGAAGTTTGAGAGAGATGCTCAGAAGCAAAAAGAACGCTTGGATGCGCTCCAAAATAAGCTCAAGCAGCGTGAGAGCAGCATCACTTCTCGGTCAGATAAACTCAGAAATGAGGAGAAGAAGTTCCAAAAAGAAAATGAGAAGGTTGACCTGCTTCGTACCAATCTTGAAAAGCAGCTTGCGCTGTTCAATAAGAAAAGTGAGGAACTCGATAGCATGACCCAAAAGCAGGTCAAGGAACTCGAAAAAATCGCAGGACTCTCCGCTGATGAGGCGCGCTCCAAAATGGAAGAAGCCCTCAAGGAAGAGGCCAAAACCATGGCATCTGCCTACATCAAAGAAATCGTCGAAGACGCGCGTAGCACGGCCGCCAAGGACGCCAAGAAGATCGTCATCGAGACGATCCAGCGTACTGCTGCAGAGCATGCCATTGAAAATACGGTAACCGTATTCCCCCTTGAAAATGACCAGATCAAAGGCCGGATCATCGGCCGTGAAGGGCGGAATATTCGTGCATTGGAGATGGCGACAGGCATAGAAATCATTGTAGATGATACCCCGGAGGCGATCATCCTGTCGGGATTTGATCCTGTGCGTCGCGAGATCGCGCGTCTATCGCTGCACAAGCTTGTGACTGATGGGCGTATCCACCCTGCTCGTATCGAGGAGGTAGTGAAAAAAACCACCAAGCTGGTAGAACAAGAAATCATGGAAACGGGCGAACGCACCGTAATCGACTTGGGGATTCACGGCTTGCATCGCGACCTGATCCGCATGGTGGGCCGTATGCGCTACCGCTCTTCCTATGGGCAGAACCTGCTTCAGCACTCTCGCGAAGTCGCTAACCTCTGCGAAGCCATGGCCGCAGAGCTGGGCCTCGACACCAAGAAAGCCAAACGGGCAGGCTTGCTGCACGATATTGGCAAAGTAGGGGAGGAGCAATCCGAACTTCCTCACGCATTGCTAGGCATGAAAATCGCCGAGCGCTGCAAAGAGCACAAAGACATTCTCAACGCCATCGGTGCCCACCACGACGAGATCGAAATGACTTCGCTTATTTCGCCCATCATTCAAGCCTGTGACGCCATCAGTGGCTCTAGGCCTGGCGCACGCCGCGAGATCGTCGAGAGCTATATCAAGCGCCTCAAGGAGTTGGAAGAGCTGGCCGTGTCGTATCCTGGCGTCATGAAGACTTACGCCATCCAGGCAGGTCGTGAACTGCGTGTGATCGTAGAGAGTGAAAAGGTAACAGACGACCAAGCGGATAAACTCGCCTTTGATATCTCCCAGCAGATCATGACGGATATGCAGTATCCAGGTCATATCAAGGTGACCGTAATCCGCGAGAAGCGCGCGATCGCGTATGCGAAGTAGGGGAATTATTGATTGATAAATTGACTGATTATTAATTAGTTATAGAAAAGGGAAGCATGAAGGTGCTTCCCTTTTTTGTATGATTTGTTAGGGAGGAAATGGTGGCCACTTACCATTTTTTCTACAAAACTTCCTTAGGATCGAACCCTGCCAATTCTATGATACTTTTGCACTTCTCAAGGAAAAGGGTGAGATGTCTCTCTTGGGTTTCGAAATCGGGAGACCAAGCCCGATAGGTGAGGAAATTCGTGGCATTGCCATAGGTCAACGTGCACATAGTGCCATCTTTTCCTTTTAGGACTTTTTTGCGAATGCCTTTTCGATTAAAACGTCCATCAGCATCGATGTCAATCAACCCCTGGACAATTTGCTTGAAAGAATTTAGGGAAATCGTCCAAGCAGAATCTCTGGCAGTATAGGCCCACCTTTCTTCGTATGGGGCCATAGGGATAGATTTTACTTCTATGTTGGCGTATTCGTCATACTTGCTGAGGCGGATCCGCACTTTATGATAGGGAATTCGAATAGAGTGGTCTAATGAAAAGGTGACCTGGTTAATAGCGATTAGGGGGGCATCGGTTGATTCGTGAGGCAAATGGGAAATCGAATCAACTTCCCTATCTAGCACGGGTTCGCTTGGGCTAAGTATTTTTAATGCCTCCTCAAATTTTTGAACAAAAACGTCCGGGTCGCGGGTGTAGCCCCAGGGTTCTATGAGAGGGCGCCCGCTTGGGTCGAGAATCGTATATATTGGAGTTCCATTTGAGTAACACATTTTGATTTGCGTTATGCCATTCAAGCGTCCAAATGTTTTTATTTGCCAAACATGGCCATTAATCTCGTCTTCATATTGTTGCCACAAAGGGAGTTCTCTCCGGTCATCTACATACAGGATTACTGGGATGAAATTTTGAGTTAAATGTTCTATGACCTCTTTATCTCGAAATATTTTATCCTCAATACCACGATTGCTATTCGCCCAGGATAAGCTAAACATTACAAAAAGTGGCCGATTCTGACTTTTAGCACAAGCTTTTGCGTGCCCCAGTCTATCGTAGCCTTTGAATTGCCCTCCCATCAGTTCTACCTCAGTCCCACAAAGTTCTAGTTTGGGGCCATTACCACTATTACAGCCGATACCTAACAGCGCAGTAAACACAAGGAAAACGGTACTTAGGCGTTTCATTTATCAATCATTTATCCATCACTGGTCAACTACACAGCGATTTTCATAAAGACATTTTAGATTGCCACATATTGCTTGGACATGTAACAGGTTGAAGAAAGCCTGTTACATGTCGGTGCGCCTAAAATAAAGACTATCGCTTATACCCCTGATACCGATAATATTTCGGTCTCGTATCCACCCGCACATGAAGCCACGGCACGCCTAGCCCAGCCGTGCTGAGCCATCTGGGCTGCTCGCCGATCAGGCGGCGATACTCCGTCGCAACGACTTGCCAAAATCGGTCGATTTGGCTGGTAGGCGCATTTCGTAAAAAGGAAGCCAGATGGCCATAGAGAGAAGGATCAGCGATAGCTGTAGGGACAATCAAGTGGGCATCCCCTGATAGATTGGGGAATGAGACAACAGATTCGCCTGGTTGGAAATGCGTTTGAAAGGCCCTTGGGCTTGCCTTGATTGTTGGTAGCATTGAACTATTGACCAACACAAATTCAAATGCTTCTTCTAACGATTTGGAGGTTATTGGTTTTACTTCCCAGAAAAAGGCCTTGTATCTACTGTTTTGGAGGGTTTGGGTAAAAAATTGACGAAAGGCTGGGTTCCTTTCCCATAAATCGATGACTTCTTGAAAACTCAACCTTTCGCCATCTCCTAGCAGGTAATAGCCTGTGATGGCAGGGGATATTGAGGTGGTGAGGGTGCGCCACATGGGGAATTATTAATTGATAAATTATTGATTATTAATTAGTTGCAGTCCAAGCTAAAGTCAAGAAATCCTAATCAATCAGTAATCAGTTAATCAATAATTTCTTCATCGATTGATCACCCGAAACCTAGCCGCTCGGCCTAAAGACCTGACGATTAGGACATAATGCCCTTTGTTCAGGCCAGTCGTTTCGATGCGGGATTCGCGAGATAACTTCATTGTGCGAAGCAAGCGACCTTGCAGGTCATATAATTGCACATTGCCATCAGGCTTGTCTGTGCGGAGGACCCAAGCATCAGTTGTTACGGGGGAATCGAGGGTGATCCAGCCTTGTGCTGTGGGACCATCTATCGCTGTATTTAGCGAGAAGCAATTGGTATCGCCTGGAGGATAGGAAGCATTGGCTTCAAAAAAGGCGCGGCGTGCCAGGCTACTATCTAGGACAAAGGGGTTGCGGTTGCCTTGATAAACACCAATGAGGCTATCACGAAGGTGCTCCGAAGGATTTACCGGATCGAGGTAATGCCATTGCAAAAGGGTACTTTTTTGACCTGGAAAGAAGGCTGGATCTTTGCCGTCAGCAGTCGATTGGTAGATCGCATAGAAGTAAAAAATGGCTCTAGCCAAATCTCCTTTCACCGCCTCTCTCGGCTCAAATTCGCAAGCGTCATTGTCCTTTTCACTGTAAGCATCAATGAGCGTGGTAGGAATGGTCGTTTGGGAAGTCGCATTATAATACCACCTATCGGTGGCATTGTCATCAATCTCAGCATAAGGGCAGTTTCCGCGGTCTGTGTTGACGTTAACTTTACAGGGGTAAAAGTTGTACATATCCCCTCTGGCAGGTTCGTCCCCAGCACCTTTGGCCTGGGGGTAGATATGCTCGGCGTTAAGGCCTGCTCCCCCTTGAAAAGCAGAAACCGTAGGGTCTGCGGCAGGGTCTAGGGTCACTGTAAATCCTGTATAAATACAGGAAAGGTTGTTACTGACTTGATCAATTTTAGCGTAGAGCGTGTCGCGACCATGATTATATCCGAGGTAAGAGGTAGGGGTATATTGCGTCTGTAAGGCGTCGATGAGGGGTTGACCAAATTTACAGGGTTCGATGATGACTTGGGCCTGAAGGCTAGAAAATAGCAGGATAAAGACAAAGGCGATTCGTTGGATAATCATTTAGGAATGAAATTATTAATTGATCGATTTTCACCAACTAATTGTTTAGTTGATACGTTGTTATTATTTTGCCCAAAGATAATGATAAAATCCGTGAGACCCTTTTACCTGCTTTTTCTATTGCTGCTCCTCTTACAAGCCTGTGATACACCAGGTGGGGCTTCTGCTGCGCCTGCTTTGCCAGCAGAGGAGGAGAGTTCAACCCCAATCACTTCAAAAGGGTATACCCCCCAGATTGATACCCTATCTCTCAGTGAATTTGAAGCATTATTTCCCTCTCGTGGGGTTAATGGGCATCTTTTTCCAGATTCCATTTCTGCCTTGGATTGTGGCTATATAGAATCGAACTTTCCCGAAGGGCCAGATGGCTGGAATCCCTTCTTGATGGACTGGTCTTATAAACGGATTGCTGTCGGGGATGAATATCGAGAGCTAAAGGCATTTGGCCATCCTCATGCCTTGCTGCGGCGTGCTGATAGCAGTTACTTACTAGGATTTATCTACCATGAGGAAGAGGTTTCTCTCAATCTGGAGGTTCGCGCCTTTGACCGCTATTTGCAGCCAATTGTTGAGCCAGAGCACGAACATGAAAATTATGTATTGGCGTATTGTGGCGGTGATGGGGGATTTATGGGAACCCGTCGTGGCTATCTCTTAAATGATTCCATTTATGTTTACCAAACTATCGAATGCGATGATTCTGGTTGTAATACTTCCAAGGGAGTGATCGCTTGGGGCCATCAAGGCGAGATTGCCTTTTATCCTTATGACGAAGACTCCCTTATGCAAGCCCAAAAAGTGGAAAAGGAGTTGCCTTGGATAGCCCTTGCCAAGCCTTATTTTCTCCATCAAAAGGCCTTCAAAACGACCATGGATGGGGATTGGGAATCCTCCAAATATCTGCATTTACCAGAAGGGCTAGAAGACAGCCTGTTGGCAGATTTCTGCCTGGCCTATGCCAAGGACATTTATGCCGATCAGCCTAAATTTTGGGAGGATAGCCTTTTTACGATCACCAAGGAGAAGGCCGTGAAGTATCATTGTCCAAAATCCCTCATGCCATATACCTATTTTCAAAATGATGCTGGCATCTATTACCTCGGATTTATCGATCACTGGAGCAAGTTCCCGCGCTTGCTGATGCTGAGCTTTTCGCGTGAAGGGGAATTTGTAGGCTATGTGATGCTGGAACAGCATCACTACCGAGAGCTGATCGCCTATACCGAGCGCTTGGCGCCGGATCTGCTGAAAGTCACGCGGCTTCCCTATCGCGAGAACAATTTTAAAGAGTCTGAGCCGAAGACCTATCGGATGATGCTGGAGGGGGGATTTGAGGTAGTGGAGTGAGGGGGAATTCGGGATTGGTATATTGCGATAAAGGAAAAAGGAAAGGGGGAACTATGGAGGTGATTTTTTTCATAACCGTTGACTAACCGTTATAACGGTTAACTAACGGTTAGTCAACGGTTAGCGTTGTAACACACTGACTGTCAGACAGTCTCTCATCCCCATTTTGCTCCTTTTTTGTCGAAAACTCCCCAAACTCGACAACATTTCGACAAAATACCAGCAAAAATCCCCTTCCCTCAACCCCTCATCTCCCCAAAAAAATGTATCTTCCAGCTATGAAGAATATTCGAAATACGCGTATCCTCCTCGCAGTCCTCAACACCCTTGGCTTCGCAGCCATGGTCTATGTCAACTACCTCGCCAATGCCTTGCCTATCAATGGCAAGAATACAGGCGAGCTATCCGCTTTATATCCCAACCTCTTCACACCCGCAGGCATAACCTTTGCGATCTGGGGCGTGATCTATCTCTTATTAGCAATATTCACCCTTCATCAACTCGTCTCCGTTTTCAAACCAGACATTCAAAAGTCGGACTTCGTCTCGACCATCGGTCCGTTTTACTTTCTCTCCAGCCTTGCCAATATAGGCTGGGTATTCGCCTGGCATTATGAAAAAATCGGCATATCAGTTCTGTTGATGCTGGCCCTGCTCAGTTGCCTGATCATTATCTATCGTAAACTGGGCATAGGCGTGACACCTCCTAAGAAATTCAGTACGCGCTACTTTATCCGCTTGCCTTTCAGCGTTTACCTGGGATGGATCTCCATCGCAACCATTGCTAATATCACAGCTTTCCTCGTTGCACTTCAATGGGGCGGATTTGGCCTTGGGGATCAGTTCTGGGCGATATTGATGATCATGATTGGGACAGGATTGGGCGCAACGATGTTGCTTCGCAGGAGCGACTTGCCGTATGCCCTGGTGGTTATCTGGGCGCTTATGGGCATTGTGATCAAGCGGACGGCTGATACGGGGAGTGAGGACCAGGGTGTACTGATCACAGCCTATATCGGAATCGCAATTTTGGTACTGGATTTGGCTTGGGAAGGGGTGAAGAAGTTGAGAAAGTAGGGGGGAAAGCTCTATTTTAAGTTCAAATTCAACCTCAACCTCAAGTTCAAGCTCAAATTTTAGGCGGTTACCCAATGATTTTCGTATTCAGATGTTTTCATTTTTGTTAAGCCCTTCCTTATGAAAAAAATCCTGAAAATAGTGACTTGGATGGTGGGGATTATCCTGATAGCATTCACATGTGGCTATATTTGGATAAGAGGAATATGGAAGGACAAAATTGCCGAGGAAGGGCTAGATCAACTGGTTAGCGCGATTCAATCCTATGAACCATTGCCACAGAATTTCATGGAAACGGTTGATAAGGTATCACCAAATATTTTTGATAATGGGGCATTTGGGCATTTTTACGACTGTGCTATTTTAAGAAGAAAATTAAGACCACGGCCTTGTATGCAAGTTGTAAGGATGGCTCCACAGGAGATTCGCGCAAAAACAGACCCTAGAATGTCAGTTGGGAACCCACATGAACTCTCGATCATTTTAGAATTGGAAACACGTGTCAGCCAAGCCGAATGCTATGCCTATGTGATGAATAATTGGGGGTACTATCCAGGGTGGGGAGGGATTTATAAGGCGAGTGAAACCTACTTTTGCCTGCCCCTTGACCAATTAACCTTTGATCAGCAAATAGAACTAATTGCAATTTTGCATAGTCCTGCTGTTTGCGATCCCGTTACGAGACCAGAAAACCTATATAGGGAAGCTGCAAAATTGAAAGCACAGGTTTGGGAAAATGAAACTACCCCATAAGAAATTCAAATTTTGGCTGATAGGCATCCTCATTCCCCTCCTTTGGATGGGATATAATGCCATTCAAATCCACACCTTTTCAGATACCTACTTCGAAACAAAATCAGATGTCGCCATTATTCTCGGTGCGGGAACCAGCAATGGGAAATTGTCCCCTGTGTTTCGAGAAAGGGTAAATCATGGGGTGTATTTGTATCAATATGGTAAAGTAGCTTACCTCATTTTCACTGGGGGAAAAGGAGAGGGACAAAACATTTCCGATAGCCAGGTAGCAAAAGACTATGCTATGGCAAAGGGTGTTTCTCCAGACAGTATATTTATTGAAGAAAAATCAACCGTTACGCTGACCAATTTCATCTATGCAAAAGAATTGATGAAGCAGCAGGGTTTTGAGTCAGCTCTTATCGTTTCAGATCCTCTCCACATGAAACGGTCCATGACTATCTGTGAGGGCATTGGCATCCATGCCCTGCCTTCTCCTACGCCTACGACGATGTATCGATCGTGGAAGACCAAGAGTCGTTCGCTGATTTATGAGAGCTTTTTTTATAGTTTGGGACGGTTGGTGGGGAGGTATCATAAATAGTAAATCAATGATAAAACTTATTTCGATTATCCTAGGCCTGGGGATGCTGATATCATCTTTTGTAAGTGGAAACAGTAATCCGGTTTTTGTAACTACCATTTTCTTTCAGAAAGGAGCAACTGAAATTGAGGCCAAGGAAAAAGAGAAACTTGACGCATTCATACGTTTAGCCCAAAAAGAGAAAGTGAAGATTGAGGAGATCGCAGGGTATGCCCATATTATTGAATTTGATGATTCTCCAAATAAAGAAGAGGGAGAAAAACTTGCTACTGCCAGAGTTGAAAGCGTGTTTGGATACCTTAGGCTAAAGGGGGTAAAGAAAAAAAGGAGAATTGTATTTACATCAACTTTTAATCAATATTATGGTGTAGTGCCCCATCCTTGTTTTAGGATTGCGGAATCTAAGAATGAGGTTTCTGAAAAATGTAAACGATTTTTACAATCATTGAGTAAGGTGGAGGTTTCGTATCATAAGTGACCCTTTACCCTTATTTGAATTCAGTAATTTATTTTGAAATAGTTTTTTTTATTCCTCAATTTCTAATAACCCAATCCTAACAATGAGCGTCCACCTAATCTATCGAACGCCATATAACGAACCCAACAACAAATACTATAAGCGTTTTAATGAAAATTCTGTATTGGAATGGTTTCAAAAATTATGGGATTTTTATGACCCAGACCGTTATCAATTCTATGCTAATATTAGTGAGTATATTGGGTTAGAAATGTATGGCTTTTGGGGGCTTTGCAGGGGAGAATATGATGAAAAATCAGATGATTACTTTGCAAATAAGGCCCCGCCCAAGGACCTCTCTCAAGTCAAGGAATACCTTGAAGCTGGCTATGTAAATGAAGTGGAATTTGTACAAGGAAAAGCATTTCAAGTGCTGACAGATGATGATGAATTAGAGCTCGCATACTATATTTTTGATGATACATATGCACTTGAAAACCCGACCAATGTGGCATACCTGATTCATGAGGGTTTTTATTTGCCCGAAGCATTTTCAGATAATTCTTTGGATAGGCTATTAGATGAGGACCTTAGAAAAATAAAAGCTGGAGATAGCCCTGCATTGACCTTTTTGTTTCGGACTGTACACTATGGGGGAGACAACCTTACCTGTCCCATAAAATATCGGGAATTAGTCATTATGGAAGGGATAAGGCTTCCCGATTTGTATGATTATTTATGCCAAAACTATATCCCTGAGTTAACTGAATTTAGAAATTTTCTCCAAGGTTCACTCCGCAAAAGCATTGAAAGGTTCACCGCTTTTCCCAAACACTGGTATCACTTTTGGGAGGATAAAAATTTTCCATTGGAAAAACTTGAAAAATTAACCCCATCAGAAGGGTATTCATATTTGATGGAAGCAATTCATGCATTTGAGGCAAAGGTTGAACCCGAAAGAGTTCCCCAAAATAGTATTAAAGGGCCCTACCAATATTCAGAACACCTTGTGCAATTTAGCATAAACCGTGACTCTTGGGGAAGTGTGCCCATCCTAGATACAACTCCTGCCGACTTATATGATCATTATATCCTATTTGATGACCTCTGGGCAGCCAAAAATAGGGATCTTGCTATATCTATTCTTGCTTTTGGTAAAAGCTGGAAGGTGTTGTAGAATTCAATAATTTGTAAATGAAACCCCAAATTCTCCTCATCCTCATCTCCCTCCTCCCCCTTTTCACCTTCGCCCAAACGGAATGGAAAGAATATTCCTATGTTCATCGCTTGAAGCCATCAAAATATCAGGTGGTCTTTAGCATGAAATCATCCAAAATTCCCGAAACAGACCTAATTCAACGAAAATCCAGGCTAGCGATAGAAGGGGAAAAGCTTCCGAGAAGTGTAACAAGACCAACGTTTTTCATCTCGAGGAAATTCTCCCTCCAAAAAGACGACAGCCTTTTCATCTCCATTATTGACAAATCAAATCATAGGCTACCTTGTGAGTGGCTAGGAAAGTTGCACATAAAATACAATCCGGGTGGTTTTTTATCCCCCAAGGCAGTGTACATTGCGCTTGATAAACAGAAAGAAATTGTCTTGACTTATTCGCTAATCAAGGACTTAATAGCAGCCAATGGTGATTCAGGATGGTCAGCCGGAAGTTTGAGTATTAGCTTCATTCTATTAACCTTTATCGACCCATCTGGAAATTCATTAAAGGTAAATGAGGTAGATAAGTTTCCCTATCTTGGAATCAATTATTGATCAATTTGCTCTACCTCCATTTCCCCCTCTTGGACGGAATTCTCCCTTCCGGCTTGGCTCAGTGAGTCCATGCTCAATTCTCCATTCTCAATTCCCCTTCTACTCCTCTTCAAAAAATAATAACAGATCGCCGCAGCCCCCACATCCGCTATCGGAAAGGAAATCCAAACGCCTGTCAACTCAAGGGAAATAGGCAGAAGTAGCACCAGCGGAATCAAGAAAAAACCCTGTTTTGTCAAGGTGAGTAACAAGGCAGGCAATGCCTTGCCAATGGCTTGGAAGTAAGCACTCCCAATCAGACTGATCGCCAGCAAAGGCGTCGCCAGAAAGACGATCCGCAGGGCAGGAACCGTCTGGTTGATCAACTCAACTTCTTCGGTGAATATACCAACCACCTGCGGCGTGAAGATCATCAGGCCCGTAAAGACGATGAGGGCTACGGCCGTAGCGGAGCGGATAGAAAGATTGATAATCTGGGTGACGCGATCTTCCAATTTTGCCCCAAAATTATAGCCCACAATGGGAACAAAGCCCTGCGTGATCCCAATGGCCGGAAAATTGGCGAACATCATAACTCGGTTGATGATACCCCAAACAGAGAGGGACATTTCACCTCCATAGGCATAGAGCGAGTTATTGAGGACTATGGCGAGCAGACTGATGGTCCCTTGACGGGCCAGAGAGACTGAGCCGATGGCGGCGATTTCCCGAACGATCTGCTTGCGCAATCGCAAGTATTTGGGGTGCATGCTCATTCCCGACTGCCCAAATAGGAAAAACCACGCCCCAAAACTGCCGCTGGCGATATAGGAAAGCGTTGTGGCCCACGCGGCCCCTTCTATGCCCATATCCAGCGCCACGATGAAAATAGGGTCCAGGATGATATTGGTGATTGCAGGGATAATCAAAATCATCATCGCGACCTTGGGATAGCCTTCGGCGCGGATGACATTATTGCTCATCATGGCAAAAGCGAGAAAGGGGATTCCGTATAGGATCACGTGAAAATATTCCCGTGCGGGCGGCAAAATATTGCCTTTCCCCCCAAAAGCTGAAAGGATTTCATTGATAAAATAAAAACCTCCACCTACAAAAATTACAGCCAGAAGAATAGTCAGCACCACCTGATTGCCAAAGGTCAAATAAGCCTTTTCCTTATTCCCTTCGCCCAAAGCGCGAGAGATCACAGAGGCTCCACCGATGCCGATAGCCATGCCGATGCTTGCCATCAAAAAGGTAATCGGCAGTACCACCGTGATCGCGCCAATCTCCAAGGAACCAACCCATCTTCCCACAAAGATGGTATCCACGATGCCGTAGATCGACATGATCAAAAATCCGATGGATGCTGGGATGGCTTGCTGGCGCAGGAGCTTGCCTAGAGGTTCTGTGCCAAATTGGGTGCTTTTACTCACGGGGATAGAACAGGGCAGAAGGTGTTAGGTTTAATTTTATCCTGTTTTTCAGGGTAAAAATTTTGATTAAAGGCAGAACAATGGTACAAATAAATTCCTTCACTTGTAAATCCTTTGCAGCCAACAGTAGGAGGGGTGAAGTTAAAGGAGTTCGAGCGTTCGAGCGTTCGAATGTGTATTTCTTATAACTTTCATCCTTAAACTTCTTCTCCGGCCTTGCGGGCAATCCCCCTTGTGCGGTGGATTCCTGTGCGGAAGGCGAAGGGGGCGGCCAGTGCGATGGGGGATGTGATGACCCGCAAAAGCTCCGCTTCTGACTCCCATCGAGGATTACGCCACAAGCCATCACACCATCCAGAAATCCTCGAGAGCTGAAGGGGTCAGGCCCCCTCACTCTCACACTCCAACTCACACTGCTTCTTGGCTTTGCGCGCAATCCCCCTTGTGCGATAGATTCCTGTGCGGAAGGCGAAGGGGGCGGCCAGTGCGATGGGGGATGTGATGACCCGCAAAAGCTCCGCTTCTGACACCCGTCGAGGATTACGCGAAGAGCCCTCACACCATCCAGAAATCCTCGATAGCTGAGAAGTTAAAGAAGTTCGAGCGTTCGAAAGCTCGACCTCCCATCGAGGATTACGCCAAAAGCTATCGCACCATCCAGAACTCCTCGAAAGCTGTAGGTATCTGCATCATTAATGCTTAGTAATCCCTGGCTTTTCGGATGTCCATATATCACATAGTCGTTCAATAAGATCCTTATATTCGATTACATGAGGTTCTAAGAAAAAGCCAAGTCTATATTGCTCCGGAGGTGCATGTGACAAAGCATTCCTTAACCTCCCCCAGTTAATCAAATCATCATAATCATCTTGGGTCATTGTATACCCAGCTGATTTCATTGCATCTAGTTTTCGTTTTAGTCCTCCTAGTTGTGGCTGAGGTTGGGGTAAAAATGAATACTTGATTAGACCTTCTAAGACTCCTTGCATTCGCCACAAACAAAAATGCCACAAGTATTGGATTCTGATCCAAGCATAATAGGCTGCGTCATCAATGATCTCGACATGGGTATCTGGATCAGGATACCTTTCCTTAGCATCAGCAATTACTTTGTCTAAGTTTTCACTCTGATACTTTTCAAATTCTTTTACCATAGAAAAAGTATAATCCAAATCATGCTTATCTAGGCCATAGACCCAGTAATCATTTTCAAGATTTCCTCCACTTTCAATTATATCTCTTAGCTCTTGCCTCATAGTCCAAGTTTGATAAGTAAAACAGGCCTATACTATATAGCCTTGTTTTCCATTCAATAAATAGAAATAGGCGTTATCTCTAACACTCTGTTTTCGTCATCCCAGCCAGTAATTTTTCCTATTGCTGTTATGTTAAATTTCCTTTCTTTTTTCAATACTGCCAGACCATTTTGGGTAATATTTTCCTTAATGCAGAGTAACTTAAATTTAAGTGGCTGTTTCTTGTCATCAGGCAAATATTTATTTATAGGGTGGTAGTAGGTAAATTCATACATTTCATCATTTTTCTCCGTTAATTCTGTATCTACCTGTAAAGCTATGTAGCCTGTTTTTTTGGAAATCTTTTCGACCATTGACTCTGCAGTTTGGCCTACATGTTTTTTAACATGTGCTTCTTGCTCCTGTTCTGAAATTAAGTAGCCAAACTCTTTCAATTCATTACACTTCTCTTTAAAAAGGGTTATCCCATATTCCATTCTTTCCGTTGGAATATCTTCCAGCCCAAACCTTACCTTGTTGTCAGAAAAAAGGTGATCCTCAATATCTTGGTACATTTTCACAACACTGGATTCTTTTGCCTCATATGTTTCTTTTGTTTGATTCGACTTATTATTCCCAGCACTTGCTTCGATCATCATCTTCTGGGTCTTGGCAGAAATATTTCTGCTATTTGATTTACTTTTTTCAACCTTAGTTAATTTTAATCTTTCGGTGTCTATTTGAGGTAGCAGATATTGGATTTGATTCTCGTCTAGATAGTAAAATGATTTTAAAGAATTGCTCATAATTTCCAGCTTCTTCTTTTCTCTTGGTAGGGGTATGTCAATTACATCCTTTTCTTCAAGTTTTTTCTCAACTACTTCTATTACAGCCACAATGAAGTCTTTCCAGGAAGTTTTCTCTACCTTATAAGCTAGCTTCTTTATCCCTCTTTTCGCCCAAAAAACTACATAAAATAAAATTATGCAGATAAGCACTATAGCTGCTATACCAATGTAACCCATTATATCCATAAATATCTATTTCTAGCTTTGTTTAGTCTTCGTACATACGCAATATTGCATATAATTTTCTTAAAAATGGAAGTAAATGTAAACTAATTTTTTATGGACTAATTACTTTTTAACTATCAAGAAACTCCTCAACTCTCCTAACCACCCTCTCCGAAACCCCTTCCTTCCCAAACTCAATCGCGCTCACCACCTCCGCCTATACACCTATCATTCTTCCTAACTTCCCACAACTCAGGCACCCGTCGAGGATTACGCCACAAGCCATCACACTATCTGGAAATCTTCGACAGCCATTGCAATCCTCGATAGCTGATGCTTTAGGAGAAAAGTACAAGCGCAAATCTTGTTCTGAGCTCGTCGAAGGATCAACCTCAAATTCAAGAAGAAAACAACTTGCACTTGAGTTTGTATTTGAACTTTTCTTTTTTGTAATATGCTCCTCCCACACCACCAATCGCTTTTCCCATGAAGCAACTACCTTACCTACTCTTGTTTGCCTTGGGCACCATTTTTCCCCAAACGACAATGGCTTCCCTGCTCGAAGCCCTTTCTCCCGGCCATCAGCTACTCGCCGATGCTGACACCCTCTACGATGAGGGCCTACTGGACAGCGCGGCCACGGTCTATGAAGCGGCTATCACGCAGCTCGCTGAAGAAGAAGCTTGGGAAGGCTATGTCATAGCGCATAACCACTACGCCAGATTGTGCATCAAAAAACGCAAATTGGACAAAGCAAGATCGCTGCTGGCTACCTCCGAAGAAACGGCAACTCGCTACTTGCCAGCGGGGCATATCGAAGGCATATTTTGCCTGAGACACCAGGCGGAACTGACGTATAAGTCTGGTGATTATGAGGCTGCCTATCCCATCTATGCGCAGGTGCTGGAGCGGTTTTTGGCCAGCACCGATCCGCTGGATAAGCAAATAGCGGTGTGCCATTACGACCTGGGGAAGAGCAAGCGTAGGATCGGTGACAAGGAAGGTGCGATGGCGCACTATAAACAGGCGATCAACATTTATCGACAATTGGGGGATGGGGTGGAGCCAGAGATTGCGGCCTGTGTAGGCAGCTTGGGCATTTTATATGCCCAGTCGAGCGAGTTGGATTCGTCTTTTAAATATTTTAAACAAGCGCTCGATACCCGATTGGCCTATCTGGGGCCTCAGCATCCCAGTGTAGCCACGAGCTATAATAACCTGGGGATTTCCTACAAAAACAAAGGAGATTGTGAAACGGCCCAAAAGTATTTCACCCAAGCCAAAGAGATCTGGGAACTGAAAGGAGATCGCTACCTGGTGGATTTGGGCATCTTGCATAGCAACATCGGCATTTGTTATAAGCGACAAGGTGATTTTGGCGTCGCATTGGGCTATTACCAAAAGGCCCTGGACTTGGTTATCCAAGCCCAAGGCCCAGATCACCCCAATTTGGAAAAAATTTACGGGAACCTCGGTATCTGTTATCGTTGGCAGAATGAAAAGCAAAAAGCCATTGAGGCGATTAACAAAGGCTTGGCCATTGCCCTCAAAAAAATGGGGCCAGATAACCTTCGGGTGGCTTCCGCTTATAGCACGCTGGGGACTATTTATGCAGAAATCGGGCAGGATGAGAAAGCGATTGACTATTTGCAAAAGGAACTCGCCATCCGAGAAGCTATATTTGGTCCCGACCATCCGCAAGTGGGGATTTCCTATGGGCGGATAGCGGATGCCTATCGCATGGCTGAGGACTACAAACGCAGTTTGCCGTATTACCGCAAAATGATGGCGCTATGTGCAGAAAAACTGGGGCCGCGTGACTTGGATGTCATCTCTACTTGGTGCCTGATGAGTGTCACTTATTACCGAATGGGGGAAGCTGACAGTACCATTTTTTGTGGACAAAAAGCAATAAACAACATCAAGGGAACGCCCACTACCCCTTCTCAGAATCGCCTAGTGGATTTGCCTTTCACCGAGTTCCCTGACGAGCTGCTGACAGCACTACAATCCATCGCCAGAGGCTACTGGCTGCGCTACCAACAAGCCCAGCAACCCAAAGACCTGGAGCAGGCTTATGACCATATTCAACTGGCAGTGAATCTCATTGATTCTATTCGCCTTAGCTACCGCGCCACGAGCTCGAAGCTCCTGCTCGCCCAGAAGAGCCGCCCCATCTATGAAGAGGCCATCGCCATCGCCCTTCAATCCCATGAAGCGACAGGAAATGACAACTACCTCCATCAAGCCTTTGAGATCGCCGAAAGAAGCAAGGCCGCCGTCCTGCGCGAATCTCTTCAGGAAGCAGGTGCTTGGGAGACCGCGGGGATCCCTGCGGAGATGAGGGAAAAGGAAAGAACCTTGCAGCTAGATTTGGCCTTTTATGAAAAGGAAATCTATGAGGAAGAACTCCGAGGTGCTCAGACCGATAGTGTCAAACTGTTTTCTTATCAGGCGAAACTATTTGACCTCAAGCAGGCCTATCGCACCCTGAAACAACAACTAGAAAGCGATTTTCCCACCTATTATCGCTTGAAATACGCCCTTCATACAGCCGATATTCCTAGCCTGCAGGCGGCTTTGCCCGATCAGCAGCATGTCGTCGTTACGTACTTTTGGGGCAATGAATATCGCTATGCCTTTGCCCTGACCAAAGACAAATTGACCTACCACCCACTCTCCTCAGACACAAGCCTTACCAGCCTGATCTCCCAATTTACCCAACAGATGACCTCCAGCAGGCAGGTGAGGGAACAGGGCTACGCCCCACAAGCCTACCAACAGTTTGTCGCACAATCACGGTCCTTGTATGAACAATTACTAGCCCCCGTTTTACCTCCAACCTATGCCCATCTCACCCTCATTCCCGATGGGATTTTGGGCTATTTGCCCTTTGAATTATTGCTGACAAAATCGCCTGCTTCGACCGAGCAAGTGAACTACGCTGGCCTTCCGTACTTGATCCGAGCAGCGCGCATCCGCTATGTCTATGCGGCGACGTTATTGGCAGAACCCTTGGTGGAGAAGCAGCGTGGCAGCAAACTATTTGCGGGATTTGCCCCAGCGTATGATGACAGTAAGTTGATGGCTGTCGCCCGTGACGTGGTCCAGATGACGCCTGGACAGCGAGCCCAGTTCTCCCCCCTGGTCAACAATCAGCCCGAAGTAGATGCGATCGCTTCGATGACTGGCGGCGATCGCTTTCTTGGGGAATTGGCCGATGAGGTCAGTTTCAAGGAAAAAGGCCCCAATTATAAGGTCCTCCACCTGGCCATGCATGCCTTCACCAACGACCAGGACCCGATGTTTTCGGGTTTGGTGTTTAGTTCGCCGAAGGCGGACAGTGTGGAGGATGGCTTTCTGCATGCTTATGAATTGTATAAAATGAAGCTCAAAGCGGAATTGGCGGTGCTGAGTGCCTGCAATACGGGCCAAGGGAAACTTGCCCAAGGAGAGGGCATCATGAGCCTGGCCCGCGCCTTTCGCCATGCAGGCTGTCCCAGCATCGTCATGAGTCAATGGCAAGCCGATGACGCTGCGACGGCGGACCTGATGAAGCGCTTTTATCAAGGATTAAAGGCAGGCTTGTCAAAAGACCAAGCCCTCCAAGCGGCCAAACTGGCCTATCTGGAAGAGAGCAGAGATGTGCATCCGCACTATTGGGCGGCGTTTGTGCTGGTGGGGGACGATGCGCCTGTGCGCTTTTCGGGCGGGTGGAGTTGGTGGTGGGGGTTGGTGATTATTTTAGGGATTGTCGGGATGTTTTGGGGGATGAGAATGATAAAATGAAAAGGCCTTTTACCTATAAAATTCACCACAGATTACACGGATTGGCACAGATTAAAGAAGAAAATCCGTGGGAATCTGTGTAATCCGGTGCGCCACGAGGCGTGTGTTACAAAAACAAAGCAAATGCTTTTAGTTATGAAAGTCCAATGGGTGCGAGGCCCATGATGCGCAATTGTCCGTTCACGCATA